>CANJUD010000007.1 GCA_947477885.1 Bacteroidota bacterium | reverse complement strand
ATTTGGAATCGTTGCCCTCGTATTAATGCTTCTATCACTGACTAGCCCTTTTATGGCAATAAAAGAAATGCCAATTGCCTATGGTATAGTGCTTGATGTTATGCATGTTGTTGTAGCATTATCTTTATTGTTTTTTATTAAAAGAGCTAAAAAATAAGGAAATCGCAACTCGTATATTAGAGGGGAAAACTAAGGATACTCTATTTATGCCTTTCAATAAACTAATAGATCAATTAGAAAATATTAAATAAGTAAAAAATGAACAGAATACAAGCAATTTTAACTTTGGATATGGATAATATTCCAAGTAATTTTCAAGAAATAATAAAACAAGAACAAGAAGTTGTTGCACAATGGAAAGCAGAAGGAATTTTAGAACATTTGTTTCTAAGACAAACTAAAAATGGGGCGGTTTTAATTTTCAAAGATATTGACGAAGAGAAAGCTAGAGAATTAATGGAAAAACTTCCTTTATATCAATTGAAAAAAAGTGTAGAATACTTGAACTTAATACAACAGTTCTAAAAGACAAACAGACAAAAATGCACTACCGCTAACAGCTAAGGTTTCGTTGCGTGCGAAGCACGAACAATGAAACCTTAGCTACACCCTTCCTGCATCAGGACAGGCTGCACCTTGGGTAGTTATAAGTGAACTATATAAGGTTTGCGTTGATTTTGCAGTTTATTCGCCGCAGCTAACTGCTAGTAATGGAAGTGAGTAGTTACTTCTATTATATATATTAGTTTGTTATCTTATATATTTTTGTCAAACTGGTTGCTGTTATGATCACCACAAATGTCTATTAACTCTAATTTTCAATTATGAAAGAGGTCTATTTAACGGACAGACAAATGAGAAACAAGCCTACGCTTTTGCAAAATCAAAAGAGATGCAAAACAACGCACAATCCGACACACAATTGCACCACATTGTCTCGGTGAAAACACCAACCACAATACGAAAGCACTACCTCAACAAAGTTACCTTATTCACTACATGCTGCTCTTGGTTAAAGTAATCGACATAGGTAATAATATATATATATAAATCTTGTGGGCAGTATTTGCCATTGTATGTTCCATCCCATCGTTGTGAGATATGGTTGGATACAAATACTTGTTCGCCCCATCTGTTATATATATGCATATTGAACTCGCGAATACCTTTAAAAACGCCACCTGGGCCAAAGGTTTCATTGATATCGGGTCCTTGTCCGTTAGGGGTGAAAGTGTTTGGGACAAAGAAGGTATAATCAGGTGATATAAATAATTTGCCGAAGGATGAATCTTTGCATCCAAATAAATTTGTTGAAATAAGTTTTACGCGATAACGTCCAGTATCTGTATAATCATATATTGGATTTACTTGGGTTGAAGAATCGCCATTGCCAAAATCCCAATTATAATAGTCGGCATCAATTGATTTGTTGGTGAAATATATAGTAGGTGTAAAATAAGAAACAGAATCGGGTGTTAAACTGAAACCGCTTTTGGGTCGAGGGAAAACGGTAACTCTATTCGTATATAATGTATCGCTGCTGCACCCATTTGATGAAGTTACTTTTAGGTCGATAGCATATACCCCCTGTTTATTATATATATGTATTGGGTTTTTTGATTTGGAAGTAATACCATCACCAAAGTTCCACAACCACGATGTGATAGAATCTTTGTTGATTGTAGATTGGTCGTAAAAGTGTGCAGGAGTATTTAAACACACTGGGCTGTCAGCTATTAGTGCTGGCAGCGGATATTCTCCTACTTTAGCAAGTTGGCTTAATGTATTAGTACAACCAGAGTAGGAGGTAACTTTAAGACTTACTAAAAAACTACCCGATGTTTGATATATATGATAAGGTGAGCTATAGTTTGTGTTTGATATAGTTTCTTGTATTCCATCACCATAATCCCATTCCCAAGTTATAATATTTCCTGCAGATATGAAACTCGTTTCTTTAAAAAATATCGTATCTCCCAAGCATATAGTTTTTGTAGTAAATGCTGCATGGGGTGGTGGATTTATAGTAATAGTTTGTGAAACTGTATCGGTACAACCGTGATCGGAAATAACAATGAGTGCAACATTTTTAGTCCCGAAATCTAAATACGGATGTAATGGATTTATAGCAGTTGAAGTAGTGGTATCGCCAAAATCCCAAATACGTTTTGTTATATTTATTATATTAGAATTGCTGCTATCATTAAACTGCACAGCCAGCTCAGCACAGCCAGCGCTGCTTGTAAATGCAGCTGTTGGCACAGGATATAATACAATAGTTTTTGAGATGGTACTATCTAAATTTGTTTTTGAATTGGTTACGGTTAGTGTGACTGTATAAGAATCTATTTTATTTGTAATTGGATAAAACACCAGCGGATTTTTTACAGTATCTTTTAAATTATTATATCCAAAATCCCATTTGTATTTCATAATACTTCCGGTAGTGGAATGGTTATTAAATTTAATAGGCTGGTAGTTGCAGATCTTCTCAATTTGAAAATCGGCAACAGGGTAATCGGGATTAATAGGAGCGCAATTAGGCACAGACGTGAGCACGGAAGTGACCTGCAACTCCACATCGCCATGTGCAGAGGAAGGTGTTTGTACTTGCACATAATATATACCTGTGGTCATGCAATTGAGTGTAAACTTGGTGAACGCAGTGGTATTGCAGGGCCCAGGGGTCATGGCATCGCAGCTGCCATATAATATTCTATACCGAATTAAGGTGGATGGAGCCGATGTTTTATTGATTAATGCAAACGACATATCCATTTTATTAGCAGATGTCATATCCACTTTGAACCATGTGGTTTTATATCCTGAATCTATAGGATACAAACAGCCCATATTTGAGCCGTCTTCACCATATGATTCGCCAGAGGTATGGCATGAGACATCAGCAGAGCCCATTGCTGTCCCGGCACCATTTATAGCAATACCTATGGGGTCAGTGCAGTAATCACCATGATCGATATCAAGCCAAATTCTTGGCACGTACCTCCTCAAGAAAATGTGATTGCACCCTGTTATCATTAAATAATACCTACCTCTTGTGGCACAGGCTCTTTGCCAGTCCATCCCGTTCAAATTTTCAGCACTATAGCTAATTTGTTCAACAAGTCCGTTAGCGGTTGAATCATCTTTAATTACTTCTTTATATAATTTAATATTACTGGTATCGGTTAATGTAAATTTGTTATTGGTATCAATATTTACCAAATCATAATTCCATCTTATTTTTTTGCCTTGTCCCACATCGAAACGATACCATACCGTTTTGTTACCACATGGATTCTGGTCGGTACTGGCTTTGGTGGCACAATCAATAGAGCTATAAAAACCTTCGAAAACTCCCGTATTTAAAATCGAATCTGTATAAGGTTCTTTAAACTGTTTCAACCCATTTATCACATTGGCATTTATATAATGATCGTTATGCGGCAAATACGAATTAATACTATCATACTTGACAGATAACTCAACCCAATCGTTGGGGTGCACTTGCGTATTAAGTTGGTCAACTACTATATAATAACGGGTGAGTAAAGTATCGCTGCAGGTATTGAACAGAAAGGAAGTGGTGGGCAACAAACTATCGCTTAGCAGATTGGTAGCAACCTCAGTTAGTCCTTGTGCAACTGTAGAATCTACTTTACCCGTTTTCTGCAATTGACTAAATGCTAAAGAACCATCTGCATTGCTTTTGTATATTTTTACTACTTTGCCTAAAGGCAGACCTTGTCGGCTTGCATCTGGTTTTTCGTAACAATATACTTTTATTCTGCCAGCCCCTCCTACCCTGAATGTATACCATAAACTTCGCCTTATGGGATTTCCTGCTATGGGCGGAGCTTTGTTATATCTTACCCTATTGTTTTGCATGGGATATGAAACTGTGGCGTCATATGCGCCAGTATATTTATCAGCACCGGGATCATTTATTCCAGCACCTGTTGTGCAATTGAAATAATCGAAACTGGCAGCATGGGTTTGCAAATAATTTGAATCTCCCTTCTTGTGATCGTAAAACTGTCCGTCACCAGGAATGATATCAAAGTCGTAGGCCAAATTGGCATGATCGAACCGCGAATAGGGCACTGTGCTTACATAAGCAGAAAACATTAATGAATCGCCAATCATTGAATCGCTCACGGTAAAAAGTATGGTATAAGTACCCGGTTGCATTTTGCATATTTGTATAAAATTATCGGCTGTCATACAGGGTTGCATGGCCGAATCGGTGAGCATACGCGCAGAGTCTTTTCGCACATCGAAATTATATATACGTGCATATACCAAATATCTGATATTTTTAGTATTGGTATTGGTAAAAGTGATATAAGATTCCTGTTTTAAATTGAATACATAGTATGCTGTTCTATTCATTCTAGTATTACAAAACCAAGTGGTGGGATGTACTTTATAGGGTAAATTATTGGTACAGTTAAAATACTCCGTATCCATTTGGTAATCCTGCGAAACATCCTGTAAGTAACTACTTGTACCTGATTTTAAATCGAATGGGGTTTTGCTATAATTGGTGGTATCTGCTTTATAAGGATAATCGTAGCGGGGAGGTTTGGGCGTATTATATATATAAACATATACATTGGTAGGCAGTGTAACTTTATTCTCGTCCAATATATCATTCCTATTATAACCTTTACCCGATAAATAGGAAACCAAAGTATATACACCTGGTGGTAATGGAAAGCAATAATGAGCACGAATAGGCGTATCGCACCCCCATTTACCTGCTGAATCTTTATAATACTTGAGTGTGCCTAATCCGTTTCTACAATCGCCTTTAAATAAACGCATTTTATGGGCACTCTCATTTAAAGTAGAGAACCTAACAATAGTATATTTGCTAACTGTAAATACTCTGTAGAATTGTTTAGTAAAGTCATTGCAAGGTGGCAAATTGTCAATGGTGTCAGGATTGTCAATACAAGTGACGGTATCGGCAGCGGCGAAATTTTTTAGTTCTATTTTAAGTGTGTTGATGTCGCCCCATTTAGTATCAGGCGTATTGGGATTATTAAATCGGCTGGTTATTTTTCTATATGCGTTTATTTTGATTTTATCTGAATCGCTCACATTGCTTTTATCTCCGAAAGTAGCAACAGAATAAGGACCTGGTACCAAACAAAATCCATTTAGCTGTGGGGTTTGCATACAATGGTATATAGAATTTAGACCCGATAATACCTGCCCTCCTGAAAATTTATTTTGTGATATAGCTAATGAATTTGCATCACCACTATATAGTTTATAATTGTCGTAATATCCAGAACTTGAAACCGATATTCTATTCATTATAATATATAAACTATCGTTCACCCCATCGGCATCGGCATCGGCTACTTTGAACCTGCGGTAAACAGATTTACTGTATGTATTACTACAAGGACTTGATTCGGGCATCACATTGTCGCTACAATCAAATGCTCCAATATCGGAATTATATATTGTATTATAGTTTAAAGCTGTAAATTTATTGATATCATCAATTTTCCCTGCTTGTGTTAGTCCATATATATTGGTAGCAAGCGGCACTGTATTAATTATAATATTTACTTGATCGCCCAGTGCATCAGCACAATTTAAAGGGTCACCGCTCAATATCCCCATTATTTGAAGCGAGTATTTGCCATGAGCCAAACAGGGAAATTTTACATTGCTTTTGAACTCCGCTACCTGATCGCCCAGTGCAGGTCCTGAGCTACAATCTGTGCCTGCATCTTTGTAAAACAAACGACCGTAAATATAATTGCAGCTATGCCCCCAATGTGCCAAAGTAATATCTACGCTGGCATCTATCCCTAACTCGAAAGTAAGCCAAGTAGTAAGATTCAAAATATCTCCCGAGCTATTCTTATAACCACTTATTGGGTTTACATTGCCGCAACCATTCGCGGTAAGAATTAAACTAGAATTGCACCCCAAATAATCTGTTAATGTATTCGAGGTGGCAGTTGTGCTAGTAATAATTCCTAATTTATTTGAAGCGGCCATTTTTGAAACAACTGGCACTGGAGCCTGAGTTGCAGCTTTGCCTAGCATACTTAAATCCATTTTTACCTTACCCGACTGATAGCTGTAAAACAATAATTGTATACTGTATGTGGTACCTGGTTTTATTGAACATAAGTAATCATAGCTATCCGCTCCAAAAGGACTGATTTTACAACCATCAATTAGCGAAAGTGAACCGATATTTGTGGTTGTTGCATTGCCCTCATAAAGCCTATAAACAATTCGGCTATCTTTTTTACCGTTGTTAACCCATGTAGTTCCTATTCTTAAAAAATCTATATATGATGGTGTAGAAAAAGTATACCAACTGCTCTGCGTAAAAGTTTTTGTCTCGCTGCCAAGTGCTTGGCAATATTCAAGTTGATCTTCTATACTTTCGCATCCAATATCATGACTTACACTAACCGTATTTGCCGACAAGGTACCAAATGAATACGCCTTGGCCATCATATCATAACTATTTAAAACTCCGGGTCCGCCCAAGGTAAGCTCAATATATATTTTACCTTTTACGCCGGATTTGGTTGAAATCTGAATTAGATAAGTACCCGGATAAGAACAGGAAGTTGAAGTGCTACCAAACTTGTCCAATGGGGTAAGGTTTGTACTGTCTATTTTAGCAAGTGCGGGCAAGCAAGTATTGGTGAAATAAGTGGTTATACCGGCATCACTTTGCGCGATGGTATTGCCCACCTGAGTTAGTTTTAAATTGATGGAACGTGCAGTAGGGATAGTGAATTTGAACCAAACCGATTTACTATCGTTGCCACTATTTTTTTGTATGCTATGAAAACTTTCTCCATTTTGAATTGTGGCATTGGTCATATCCACACTGCTTGAGGTAACGGTACTCATTGCAAATCCATTATTGCCTACAGTGAGTATTTCCGCACTAGAGCAATCATCGTTTGCAGGGGCTTGAGCAAATGCGTTGTGGGTATGAATGAACACCAGCGCTGCCGCGAAATATATCAGCCTGAGCCAACGATATGTTGTGCATTTCCCCATTTGCTAGCATAAGATAATAAAAACAGGGAAATGGTTGCTTGCCGTTTGATTAATAATTTAAAAATTAATCAAATCCACTCAACAGCCACTAACACCTATTCTCGCATACTTTTAATTTGAGACAAAAATAGAACAGAGAAAGTTAACTTAGAGAACAAATTTGTAAGCGTACTGACATTTTTAGCCATCGGCACAATTAGCCCCTTACTCCATCACAATCTCATACCCCAATTTCTCTAATCCCGGCAATATTGTTTTCTTATCGCCAACCACTACTATATACATTTGGTCTACAGGTAAATACTCGCCTGCCAAACGGGTGATTGCTGATTCGTTCAACTGCTGCAATGTTTGAAATTTTTCCATCATGTATCGTGGTGAAAGATTATAAGTAGCTACTGTGTTTAGGTAACCCCATTTTGCACCATTGGTTTCGTATTTCAAATCTTCGGCATGCATTAAGGAACTTTTGGTAAATGCCATCTCTTCTAAGGTTATTCCGCGTTGTTTATAATCGTTGAGTTCTTTTATTATTTCGCGGATAGAGGAATCAGTAGCATTTTTTTTCACACCTGCTGACACGGTAAACGGCCCAGCCGTTGAGCCTCCACTAAAGCCGGAGCGTGCTCCATAAGTCCAGCCATTTTTTTCACGCAGGTTTATGTTGATACGCGAATTGAATGCTCCACCAAAGGGATAATTCATCACCATACATTTATAAAATACCCCACTTGCATCATAAGGCAAGGCCAAATAACCAACACGAATTTCACTTTGTGCAGCACCAGGTTTGTCAATCAAATATAGTTTTGTTTTTTGTGTTTGACGTTCTTTGGGCATGATGGGCATATCATAATTGGTAGTTGACAGTATTCTAACAAATGCCAAAGCTTGCAATGCGTTTTGCTGGTCGATATCACCTACCACTGTTACATACATATTTGATGAATTTATATATTTTTTATAGAAATCTTTTACATCATCAATTGTTATATTTTTTAAACTTGCAACAGAACCATCTGCAGGCAGTGCATTAATATTTCCGGGGCCATAAACCAATTTTGCAAATAGCTGAGAAGCCATGGTGGTGGCTTGTGTGCTTTGGTTGGCAATAGATTCCATCAACCTATTTTTTACTCTTGAAAAATCGGCAAGATCAAATTTTGGTTCTGTTATTTTTTCTACAACAATTCTTAATATTTCAGGTAAATATTTTTTCTGGCATTCCACATCCAAAGTTATATATTCTCCACTTGCATTAAATGATATAGACGAACCCGAAACATCTATCATATTGCTCAATTCTTCTGCCGTATGTTTTATAGTTGATTCATTCATCATTGCTGCAGTAATATTGGCCAATCCATTTTTGCTGGTATCATATCCATCCAATAAATGTCCGCCTTTCATGGCAACTCTAAAATTTATAAAAGGCAACTCGGTATTGTTAATACCATACACAGGTATATTATTGGGAATACTTGCTTGCCAATAATTAATGTCATGTGGTGGCACCATTCCTTCTTTGTTTGCTGGCTTTTTATTGCGGTCGAATTTATCAACTGCTTTTATATATTTAATTCCTGCATATTGGTCTTTGGGTTTTATATAATTGCTTGAGTCAACTTTACAATCATCGGGGGCTGCACTAAGCTCTGACTTGCCTTTGGGCACTGTGCTCACCACCAGTTTATGTTTACCTTTTATATATTGATTGAAAACTCTTTTCACATCGGTTGCTGTTACTTTATGATATGACGAAAGTTCATCGCCTATCATATTTGGGTTGCTCAAAAATGTTTGATACGATGCCAATCGTGATACTTTGCTACTCACACTTCCCATCGATTTTAATATACTATTTTCAAATTCATTTACTGCCCTGTTCAAATCATCCTCATTGGGCTTATATATATCAAACTGATTTAATGTAGCCGTAAATAATGAATCCATACTCACTAAAGAAGTGCCCGGTAAAGTACGAATAGAAAAAATAATTTCTCCCGAAAGTTCATACGTATTTGAACCCACATTGGCTGTCATCGCCCTTTGTGGTTTAATAAAATTGCGATACATAAACGAACCTCTGCCATTGCTTAATATATGACATAAAACATCGAGTGCAGCTTCATCCGGATGACCCATGGGAACACCTGGATATACAATACTAAGTTGCGGGAAACGGATATTGTCTTCCATATTTACATGCCTATCAGCTGTTAATTGCGGAACATCAATAGGAGCTTTATTTACAATTGGGCATTGGTTGATTGTTCCAAAATATTTTTCAGCAAGTTTTACTACATCATCGGTGCTCACATCGCCTCCAACAGTTAGTGTTGCATTATTGGGACCGTACCAACGCTTGAAGAAATTCTTCAAATCTTCAACATTTACTGAGTTCAAATCTTCAACATATCCAATGGTAAGCCAGCTATAGGGATGCCCATAAGGATACAAATTTTTGTTAGAAAATTCACCCACCAATCCATAAGGCACATTATCATATCGCTGACCGCGTTCGTTTTTTACCGTGGAGCGTTGTACTTCAAATTTTTGTTGGGTAACTGAATCTAATAAGAAACCCATGCGGTCGCTCTCGAGCCATAGAGCCAGTTCCAAATAAGCTTTGGGGAGTGTCTCAAAATAATTCGTGCGATCACGATTGGTGGTTCCATTCAAATTTCCACCAGCTTCGCTTATATATTTAAAATGCATCTCGTCGCCCACATGCTCGCTGCCTTGGAACATCATGTGCTCAAAGAAATGTGCGAACCCCGATTTGCCAATTTCTTCGCGTGCTGAGCCTACGTGGTAGGTTACATCTACATGCACCAAAGGGTCACTGTGGTCTTCGTGAACAATGACGGTGAGTCCATTTTTAAGTTTGTATTTTTTGTAGGGAATAACGGTTTTACCAGGTTGTGCCTTCACTTCTTCAACCAATGTAGCCTGGGCCATACATGTCTCTCCGATAATGAAAGCAAAACAAATGGCGGTGATATGTTTCGTAATGTTTTTGAAAATCATGGCACAAATTTAATAGGAATAAGGGTAATATTTTTGAGAAGTAAAATTGATCTATGAACAAGGTACTTTTAAGAAGGTTTAATATTTCGTCCCTACGGGACTTTTATCATACACACAACTTTTTCTACCGATATCTCGTCCCGCAGGGACTTGTTTTAGACCATAGTTTTAAATTTGCATTTGAGTTCCGTAGGAACGAGATATCCGTAGAAAAAAAAGTATCCGACCACCTCAAGTCCCTTAGGGACGCAATATTCAATCATTATAATAAAAGCGAACATTTTGATTATTTAGAAAAATGCTGATTTATATAATTTCTATATTTACATTTGTGCTTATATGCGTCATAAAAAATATCTAATAATTATATATATATGTTTGCAAATTATTCCTTGCAAATCACAAATAACTATATTAGCAAAAGATACCAATACTTCCATGCGTGGGCTGTGTGCCGTGGACGACAAGGTGGTATGGGCATGCGGCAGCAAGGGCTGGATTGCGAAAAGTGTGGATGGGAAAAACTTTAGATTTTGGCAACCAAAAGGATATGAGAAATGTGAGTTCAGAGATGTGGAAGCTTTTGATAGTAATAATGCTTATGTATTAGCAGTTACCCGACCTGCTATTATATTAAAAACTATTGACGGTGGAATAAGTTGGATGGAAACATACAGAAATGAAGATACAAATATATTTTTGGATGCCCTATCTTTTCGTGATAAAGAAAGTGGAGTGGCAGTGGGAGACCCAATCAATGGTGAATTTTTTGAGCTTTATACATTTACTGGTATGGTCTGGTTTAAGTCTTTTAAAGCTCCTTTAGATTCCGTGTACAATGAAGGCATGTTTGCTGCTAGTGGCACTTGTATGCGGGTGTGGGGGAAAAGAGGTTTTGCTTTTGTTACTGGAGGAAGTATAAGCAGGCTTTACTGGCAACCAGACTATTTTGATCATGATAGTGTATATAATATAGATACCTCCTTAATCCAACAAGGAAATTCTGGGGCTGGTTCGTTTTCTTTTTGTTGGCTAAGGAATCGTCCTAACTATTATACGCCTACCTGTATTATAGTGGGCGGTGATTATACAAAAGAAAACCTTGCCGAAAAAAACGCAGTTATTATAAAAGATGGTATACAAATAAAACCAAAAAAACTTCCCGGTGGATACAGAGAATGTGTAGAACAAGCTGGCAAGTATTATATATGTTGCGGACCCAATGGTGTTGATATTAGCAAGGATGGAGATGTGTGGGAGTCTTATTCTGCAGAGGGTTTTCATGTGGTACAGAAAGCTAAGAATGGGAAGAAAATATTTTTGGCGGGGGGGAAGGGAAAGATTGGGGTGATAGGTAGTATAAAGTAGATAGTATAAGGTATAAGGACTTTGTCGCTACTTCTGGTGGATAATTTGAGTGCGCTACTAAACAGCAATTTATGTTTCTTTCCAGAGCACAAATAACAAATATATTAGAGAACTCAGCTCCTCCCCTTCAGGGGAGGTTGGATGGGGTCAAAAAAACAATTTTCAGATTTAAAATATTTATCGTAATATTGCAATATTAAAATATGGGTATTAGTAAAACAGAAAATTTCACTAAGAAACAGAACGACACTTCTGTTTTGCTGAAGGCATTGGCTCATCCTGCAAGAGTTGCTATTGTTGAGTATCTATTAAAAGTAGATTCTTGTATTTGTGGAGATATCGTTAATGAACTACCCTTGGCACAAGCTACAGTATCGCAGCATTTGCGTGAACTTAAAAATGCGGGTATTATAAAAGGTGCCATAGAAGGCAATGCGATTTGTTATTGTATTGATGAAAAAACTTGGGGTAAAATTCAGGGATTTTTTACAGGAGTTGCCGTAAAATTAGATAGGAAAAATAATAAGTGCTGTTAATCAAAATAAAATCATGAAATTATCAGAATTAAAAAATCATTTAAGTAAATTAAATTCTATTCATATAATACAACCGACTGGAGAACCTGTTCCGGTGCATTTTCATATTACAGAAGTGGGATTAACCACCAAGCACTTTATCGATTGTGGTGGTGATGTTCATACTAATACTTATGCCAATATACAAATATGGGTTGCCGATGATTTGCAACACCGTTTGCAAGCATCCCACCTATTACATATTATAAATTTATCAGATAAAATATTACAAGAAAATGATTATGATATTGAAGTAGAATACCAAACTGAAACCATTGGCATATATGGACTTGAGACAGATGGTGAAAACTTTAAATTGGTTCCAAAATACACAGATTGCTTGGCAAAAGTTAAATGCAATTTGCCACAACCGAAACAAAAATTACAGTTGGTAGATTTGACTACAAATAACGAAAGTTGCTGCACTCCTGGCGGTGGCTGCTGTTAATTTATATATATGAGAAAAGCATATGCCCTAATAGTTTTTACTTTTGTTTGGCATTTTAATTTTGCCCAATCTATATCTGCACTGGGTGTTTTCCCCACCATTGACCACTCAGGGCCATTAAGTAAAAAACTAGATTACAGTTTCTATTATTTCGGGGCATTCCCACTAACCTATATTGAAAAACAAAAAACTCATTCTGCAGATTTCTTATTGGCTTATGCAGAACAAGCCATTACTTATAACACCTCAAATCGCCTATCATTTACTGCCAGCTATATTTTACAGCGTACTGATTTTTTTAAGAACTATTATAGCAATGAAAATAGGATATATATACAAGCCGCTTATAAGCAAAAGATAATTCGCCGTAGCGAAATAAATTTGAAGCACCGCTTGCGTTTTGATAATAGATTTATACAAAATAATATCACAGACAAAACACCTTATACGCATAGATTAAGATATTTGATTGGTGCAGATTTTTCAATCAAAAGTAAAAAGAACAATAAGTATATAGCTGCCTACGAAGAAGCATTTTTCAATACTTATAAAAATGCAGGTTCTGTATATGCGGAAAACTGGGCTTATGCAGCACTCGGACATAAAATAAATAACAATAACAAAGTGGAAGCAGGGATGCTATATATAACTTGGAAAACCGCACCCAACAGCTGGTTTAACCAATATTATTTACAACTCACTTGGATTAATCAGTTAAACTTTAACAAATAATTATACATGAAAAACATATTAGTTCTTTGTACAGGAAATAGTTGCCGAAGCCAAATAGCAGAAGGATATTTGAAACATTTTGCAAATGGAAACGCATATATATATAGTGCTGGTGTGGAAACGCATGGCGTAAACCCCAGAGCAATTGCCACCATGAAAGAAGATGGGATTGATATATCAAACAATACTTCAAATAATGTGGATGAGTATATGAACATTCCATTTGATTATATTATTACTGTTTGCGATAATGCGAAAGAACGCTGCCCCTTTATTCCAGGACCAGCAAAAAGATTCCACTATAATTTCCCTGATCCTGCAAAAGCAACCGGAACCGAAGAAGAAATCAGGAAACAATTTGCAGACGTGAGAGAACAAATAAAGGTATATTGCCAAAAATTTGTAGAAGTAAACTTATGAAAAAATATATAGCAGAATTTATCGGAACTTTTGCCATGGTTTTTTGTGGTACTGGTGCAATTATTATCAACCAAGAAACCAATGGAAGTATTGGCCATGCAGGCATTGCAATTACTTTTGGATTGATTGTTATAGCGATGATATATGCCTTCGGACATGTGAGTGGAGCACATATAAACCCGGCTGTTACAATAGGTTTTTGGATTACAAAAAGATTTACAGGCAAAGAAATTCTACCCTATATATGTATGCAATTTCTGGGTGGAATTGTAGCCAGTCTATTATTAAAATATTTATTCCCAAATAATATAAACTTGGGTGCAACATTTCCTGCAGGAAGCGAACTACAATCTTTTATATTAGAAACTACCTTGTCTTTTATATTAATGCTGGTTATATTATATAGTACCGAAGAATCAAATCACGTAAATCATTTTGCCGGGCTGACTATTGGAGGCACTGTTTTATTAGAAGCTATGTTTGCTGGGCCTATATGTGGTGCATCGATGAACCCTGCACGTAGCCTAGCTCCTGCATTAGTTTCGGGAAATTTTACTTCTTTGTGGGTATATATAACTGCTCCTGTTTTGGGAGTTGTTTTGGCGAGTTTGGTGAGGAGGATGCGTATTATATAATTTAACTGTCAGCCTTAGTTTATCGAAGACGACGGTTTAAACGAACATCCTAATTTGTCTACCCTTCGATAAACTCAGGATGACAAATTCGCTCATACATTCACCTTCACTTCCATCTCCAACCTCTGCAAAGCTTCATTCAAATCCTGTGTATAGTCCACACTATATTTGGCACAGAGACTCTCTGCCGTCATATTAGTGATAGGTTCTTTAAAAGAAATCACAACGGGCGTGGTGCCTTTGTTTTCTTGTAATAGTTTTTCAAAGGTATTTGAAATATCTATATCAAACTTGGGCAGATCTATACTAATATTAATACCTTTTAACTTGCGTTGTTTTATTTCTGTTAAATGTTCTATCAAACTGATTTTACACTCCAAACTATCAGCATTAAATCGGGGTTGAATTTTTGCACGCACATATAGAAACAAACCTTCTATCATATATTTATTATACTCGGTATAATCTCTACCGAACAAGGCGAATTCAAACGAACCAGTATAATCTTCTAAAGTAAATAGTCCGAATTTGCTTCCTGTTTTTCCCGTACGGTGAACTACTTTTGTTATCATACCACCCACAGTAATTTCTTTATTTCTGAGTGCGTCTAAATCTTGCAACTCTATTACTTTGCTCTTGCAAAAAGTTTCCAATTCAAACCGATATTTATCCAATGGATGTCCTGAAATAAATATACCCACCATCTCTTTTTCTTTGGTGAGTTGTGCTATAATACCCCACTCCTCTGCCTCTGGAAGTCTTGGCTCTGGTAGGCTTACAGCCGATGCACCACCAAATAAACTTTGTTGATTCGCTGCTTGCTGTGCCTGAAAATTACTTCCATATCTTATAGATTTTTCTATAGGATTTTCCATTTCACCTTGCTCCACATGAAAATATTTTGCACGGTTATTCCCACTCACACTATCAAAACCACCTGAATATGCCATGGATTCTAAAACGCGTTTATTTACATTTTTTAAATTTACTCTACGTGTTAAATCGAATATACTTTTGAAAGGTCCTTGTGCATCGCGTTCTATAATAATTTGCGTAACTGCCACCTCACCTGCACCTTTCACACTTCCCATTCCGAAACGTATATCACCATTTTTATTTACGGAAAATTTCAAACGCGATTCATTAATATCTGGTCCAAGAACCTTAATGCCCATACGTTTGCACTCCTCCATAAAAAATGCAACATCATCTATATTATTGGTACTATTTAAAACCGCAGCCATAAATTCACTGGGATAATTTGCTTTTAAATAAGCCGTTTGATTGGCCACAAAAGCATAACAAGTAGAGTGACTTTTATTAAAAGCATATTGTGCAAATGCTTCCCAATCGGTCCACATTTTTTCGCAGATAGCTTTGTCATGACCACGATCGTTGGTACCTACCAAAAAAGTTTCCTTCATGGTATTCAATACAGAAATCTGCTTTTTCCCCATGGCTTTTCTCAACGTATCTGCTTGGCCTTTACTAAAACCCGCAAGCTTTTGTGAGAGTAGCATCACCTGCTCTTGATACACAGTTATACCATAAGTCTCTTCCAATATTTCCTGGCATTCAGGTAATGGATATTTTATTTCTTCGAGCCCCAATTTTCGTTTAATAAAAGTAGGTATATATTCCATCGGGCCGGGGCGGTACAGGGCATTCATCGCAATCAAGTCCTCAATACGCGTAGGCTTTAGCTCCTTCATATATTTTTGCATGCCTGCACTCTCAAACTGGAACACTGCAGTAGTATCACCTTTTTGAAACAACTCATATGTTTTTGGATCATCAAGCGGAATCTCATCGGGATCTATTTTTATATGATGATTTTGTTCTATAATCTCAATCGCATTCTTTATAATAGTTAAAGTTTTTAAACCCAAAAAGTCCATCTTCAAAAGGCCTGCATCTTCCACTACTTTTCCATCCCATTGCGTTACCAATAAATCGGAACCTTCTTTTGAATTTATTAACAATGGAATATGTTCCATCAAATTGCTCGGAGCTATTATAACTGCCGATGCATGTATTCCAGTATTACGAACCGAACCTTCCAGAGCCTGTGCCTCCCTAAGCACTTGGCCTTTTAAATCAGTTCCTTTTTCTATTTCACGAAGTTTTTTTATTGCCTCAACATCCTCACTTTGTAAGTCTTCATCTTTCTTAAGTTCATCAATATTTCTTTTGAAAACATTATATAAACTCTTTGCTCTGTCAGGAAACATTTTTGTTAAATCCTGTGCTTCACTTAAAGGTAAATCCAAGGCACGTGCTACATCTTTGATGGCACTTTTTGCGGCCATCGTTCCATAATTTATTATCTGTGCTACTTGATTTTTTCCATATTTATTTACCACGTAATCCAAAACTTTTGAGCGGCCTTCATCATCGAAGTCCGTGTCAATATCGGGCATTGATTTACGTTCAGGATTTAAGAATCTTTCAAACAGCATCCCATATTTTATTGGGTCGATATTTGTGATGCCTATACAATACGCAACCGCACTACCAGCAGCACTGCCACGTCCTGGGCCTATCAGTACGCCCATATCACGACCTGCTTTTATAAAATCGGCAACGATGAGGAAGTAACCGGGAAAGCCCATCGTTTTAATTGTATGCAGTTCGAAATTTAATCGTTCCTCAATTTCTGGTGTGATATCTATATACCTTTTTCGGGCACCTTCATAAGTTATATGTTTCAAATAATCATCGGCATCTATATATCCGTCGGGGATAGGAAATGCAGGAACCAATATATCTTTTTTCAAATCGAGCAAATCAATTTTACCGATTATTTCATTGGTATTGTCTAAGGATTGCGGAACATCATAAAACAATTTCTCCATCTCCGCAGTGGTTTTGAAATAGAACTGGTCATTGGGAAAACCAAATCTATATCCGCGTCCGCCCTCTTCATCCGTGGCTTTGGGCGTACTTTGCACATCGCCGGTATTCACACATAACAATATATCATGTGCATTAGAATCTTTCTGATCGACATAATGACTGTCATTACTGCAAATCACTTTTACATTATATTTAACGGCCCATTTTAATAGTATTTCATTTACCTGATTCTGCTCAGGAATATCATGCCGTTGCAATTCTATATAATAGTCTTCGCCAAACATATCAAGCCACCATTTGAATTCTTTTTCGCCTTCTGCTTCACCTTTTCGTAAAATAGTGCGTGGCACAGAAGCACCCAAACAACATGTGGTTGCAATCAATCCTTTATGATATTTCTCTATAAGTTGCTTATCTATGCGCGGCCATTTGCTATATAAACCTTCTATATAACCCAAGGAACAAAGTCGGCTCAAATTTTTATATCCTTCTTCGTTCTTTGCCAAAAATAATTGGTGATAGCGAACATCCTTATTATCTTTGGTAAATTGCTTTTTGGTGCGGTCATCCACCACATAAAACTCACATCCTACAATGGGCTTCACCTTCAGCGTTCCATCATCATTTTTATGTTTATATGCCTCAGCCACAAAATTGAATGCCCCGAACATATTTCCATGATCGGTAATGGCCATAGCGGGTTGTCCATCGGCGATGGCTTTTGTATATAATTTGCTAATGGATGCAGCACCATCGAGGAGGCTGAATTGTGTATGTACGTGTAAGTGAGAAAACTTCATTAAATGGAATGTCACTCTGAGTTTATCGAAGAGTGAGAGCAAAGTTATAATATATTACAGAATTATTTTTAGATGTTGAAAGATTTCAGGGAAATGAACAAGCTATTCACAAATCCATTGAAAATAATTTCAACAAAATCATTTTTCTTCGCTTATACTATATATTTTTGTAGGATTATTTAACCGATTATGCAATTTGAATCCCCACAAACCCTAAGCTCCATTTGTAGTCTGATAAACGCCACGGCCGTTGGCGATGCGAATTATAAAATTAGGGGCATCAACGAAATACACATGGTGGCCGAAGGCGATATCACTTTTGTTGATTTTGAGAAGTATTATACTAAAGCTTTAACCTCAAATGCTTCTGTCATTATTATAGACAAAGAAGTGCCGTGCCCTGAAGGGAAATGTTTGCTCATCAGTGAAAATCCTTTCCGTGATTATAATTTCCTTACGCAATATTTCAGACCCCTACAACAACCGGCAAATACAATTTTTCACAAAGGGCAAAATACAGAAATTGGAGAAAATACTTATATACATACTGGAGCTATCATCGGCAATAATGTTAGCATCGGCAGCAATTGTATTATATATCCCAATGTGGTAATTTACGACCACAGTATTATAGGAAATAATGTAGTGATTCATGCAAATACAACGATAGGTGGCGATGCGTTTTATTATAAACGTTTGCCCGGAAATTTTATTAAAATGCATAGTTGTGGAAGAGCAGTTGTGGAGGACTGGGTAGAAATTGGCTGCAATGTCACCATCGACCGTGGTGTTTCTGGCGACACTATTATAGGACGCGGAACGAAAATAGATAACCTTGTACAAATTGGGCATGATAACAAAATCGGGCAGAATTGTATTATAGCGGGACAATGCGGAATTGCTGGAGTTACCACGCTGGAAGACGACGTAATACTATGGGGCCAAGTGGGTGTTACCAAAGATATCACGATTGGCAAAGGTGCTATATTAGGAGCTCAATCGGGGGTATCAAAAAGCTTGGAAGGTGGTAAAACTTATTTTGGTGCCCCTGCCAAAGAAATCCGTCAATTCCTGATGGAACTTGCAACACTAGCTCGGCTCACCAAAGAAAAAAGAACCAAATAATATGTATATGAATGGCCTGGTAGTTTGTGGCGGACATAGCAGCAGAATGGGCACCGACAAAAGCATGCTCAACTACCATGGTATGCAGCAGCGATATTATATATATAATTTACTGAAATCCTTTTGTGACAAAGTATATATATCTTGCAATAAAAATCAAAAGGAGAATATAGAAACTAAATATAATTATTTAGTGGATAAAATTGAGGACATTGGCCCAATGGCTGCGCTACTTAGAGCATTTAAGGAACATGAAACCAGTTGGCTGACAATAGGTTGCGATTATCCATATATACAACAGAAGGATATATCTTTGCTTATAGAAAACAGGAATAAAAATGCTGTAGCAACTACATACTATAATACTGAATTAAAAATACCAGAACCACTATTAGGCATTTATGAAAAAAATTGCAAAGAATTATTAAGCAAAGAATATAATAAACAGAATTACAGTTTGAAACATTTTTTATTGGAACATGATGCACATTATATCATACCTGAAACAATGCAAACGATACAGAGTGTAGATACAAAAGAAGAATATGAGATAGCTACAAGAATTGTTGGTGACAACACCAACCATAGGCAGTCATAATCATTTGGCTGGTGGGGACATCAACCAAGGACCTGAAAAAACAATAAAATATTAAAATAACGTTATAATGAATATCACAACTACTGTTCAAATACAAAAACTAGCGGGTAATAAATTCATTACCGCCGACGATATGCTTGCCCAAGAAGAACCCTTGGAAATACGAATGGTGCATGGCCCTGACAGAACGACCAAAAGTATATCAGTCACCATGCGGACACCGGGCAACGACCCTGAATTGGCTACTGGTTTTTTATATACAGAGGGGATTATTACCAATTACTCAGAAGTAGAAAAAGCATATAATACATTGGTAGATGAAAACATAGTTTGTGTCGAAATAAAACCTGAGGTGGAATTAAAATTATCTTCCTTGGAAAGAAATTTCTATACAACCTCTAGTTGCGGCGTGTGCGGCAAATCTAGTATCGACGCCATTAAAACGAATTGCAGAATAGGATTGTCAAATACAATTAATAAACCTATTGCTCCTGAAGTATTATATAAATTACCAGCCACATTACGCCAACAACAAGAAATTTTTGAAAGTACTGGCGGACTTCATGCATCGGCTTTATTTGATTTGGAAGGAAATATGATAACACTGAGAGAAGATGTTGGTCGCCATAATGCACTAGACAAACTGATAGGATTTTGCCTGAAAGAAAATTTATTGCCGCTTGAAAACTATATATTATTACTGAGCGGTCGTGCAAGTTTTGAGCTGATACAAAAAGCAATGATGGCCGGTATAAGAGTGGTTGCGGCTATTGGTGCCCCAAGTAGTTTAGCAGTTGATTTAGCCAAAGAATCGGGGATGACTTTAGCGGGATTTTTGAAAGAAAATCGGATGAATATTTATTGTGGTGGGGAAAGGATTTCTATTGTTAATTTGTAATCAATATAATACCATGAAAAAAATAAAATACACATTGCCACTATTATTACTTTTAACAATAAACATAACAACTGTTAAAAGCCAAACAAAAACCGATAGTATTATACAATTGCAATTCCCAAATGAAGCAGTAATTGCTGCTGACAATATGAATGTATTATATATTGGTATGGAAAATCCTATCTCAGTTTCCGTGCCGGGCGAAAAGCTGGAAGATATTACTATCTCCTGCTCAGATGGAGCGGATGTGCGCATGGTGAAATTTGGACATTATATAGCAGTAGCTTATCCCAAAGCAAAAGATGTATATATTACCACGATGGTAAAAGGAATGTATAAAGGGTATACACATTTTAGGGTGAAGAGCGTACCCAAATATTATGCTTTATTGGGTAATTTGGCCACTGGTGCTGCATCATTGAAAGATGTTTTAAAACAGGATACGGTATTTGCCGGCTTCGGTGATGACTTGCCTTTTGAAGGAATGAATTATATAATTACAAAATTTAATTTTGTGTATACACCTTCTTCAAAACTGCATACCCCCGCTGATAGTGCTGCATCTGGATATTTTACGGTAACGGGTCAAATGGTTACACCACAAATAAAAGAATATATTAAGAATGCAAAGACTGGCGATTTAATCCAATTGAATGGTTTTGAAGCAGTGGGTTCAAACAAAGCGAAAACTATAAAAATCCCGGCAGCCTTGTCCATTAAAATAGAATAAATACTATAACTACTTCTTCCCCTGCAAATTAATATATTGCTCCAATCTATCCAATCTGTTTTTCAATAATTCATTTTCTGTTTTCAAATTTTCATTCTGTTTATTCAATTCTTGAATAGCTTTAAGGGCAATACCCGCAGGGTCTACCGTGCTTATATAATGTTGGTCGGTGCCCGTATTGAAAGTATGATAGAACTCTTCCGCATAAGGTCCAATATGATATTCATTTGTGCCCTTATAATACCAACCATCAATATGCAATTCCATAACTTTTTTCAATATATCATTTCCATCCAATAATTGTATGCGGTCTTTTTTAATGAATGATGATGCATTGGTCCATGTACCACCTATTGATAAGTTTGCACCGTTACCATTTGTACTGTCTGAGCCTACCACAAAGGCTTTGCCTTGGCCTACATTTACGCCCAAGCCCCAACGTTTTACTTGAGAATTTCCAATTCTAACTGAGTTACTAGAATCAATTGTTGTATTAAAACCTATAATAGTTGCATTGAAAAGACTGGGCGAAGACATATCAGCCTTGCAACCCAAAGCTATATTGTTATTTCCGATTTTATTATTCTTCATAGCTTCTTTCCCCACAGCAGTATTGGCCTGACCAATGGAGTCATTGACTAGGGCTCCCGCACCAATCGCTGTATTTTCTATCCCTGTGCGTTGGTTTCGCATCGCATCAGTTCCTACAGCTACATTCATGTCTCCTACTGTTAAAACACCTAACGACGAGCCTCCAATAGATACATTATTACTACCCGTAGTATTTGTACTTAAGGCATCGCAACCCAAAGCTATATTATAACTTCCAGTTGTATTTTTATATAATGTTTGATAGCCTATTCCTAAGTTACAATCGCCCGAGGAATTATTATATAATGAATTACTAGAAATACCTACATTTTTATCTCCATCGGTATTTTTATATAATGTTTGGTATCCTAACGTATTGTTATGATTTGCAGTTGATGCAGAATATCCTGACATGGCACCTACATAATTATTATATAAACCGCTGGTATTTCCAAATCCAGCACTCTTTCCAATAAACGAATTGTCATGCCCATTATCTGTTAGGTATCCTGTAGAGTCGCCCAAAAATGCATTGCGTGTTGCCGAGAAAGCACTCGATTTTCCAGATTGGTAGCCCAAGTATGCATTCATATAATTATGGTCTATGATACCGGCACGCCCTCCGTTCACCATAAACTTGAGGGGTGTATTATCTCTTGTGCCAAGCCAAATAAAAGTATCGGGCAAATGGTCGGTAGCGGTTCCGAATATTGACCACACTTTACTATAGGGAGCGAGATAATCCCATTTACTGCTTTTGTAAAATGAGAAATCATTACTGTCGGTATCGTATACCATCAGTCCATTTGCTGCATTTTTAATGGAATCCTTTTGGGTGATAGTCATCCTTGTAGGCAAAAATCCCTTACTTGTGCTTTGCAGGTGTAAGATAGCCGAAGAATCTGGCGTATTTGTACCTATGCCCACCTGGGCTGAACAGCAGAATGTCGCTATGCTCAGTAGCAACAGGAGTTTATATTTGATCTTATTCATAGTTCAAATATGGTTGAATAATTTCACATTCTCATCACAAAATTCTGAATTTATTACATTGCTACAATACTATATGGCATCTTTAACAATTGTAATTCAATATTTTCAAACTTTTTTTCTTAAATTCCAAATGCCTACATTTGTCTGATTAATTTTTAAAAAAATATGGAAACCCGTGAACAGCTTTTCAAACTTATCAAATCATTATCGAAAAACGAGAAACGATATTTTAAAGTATTTGCCCAGAAAAACGATGATGGCGAAACCAAAAGTCAGTTCAATTATGTGATGCTTTTTGATGCGATTGATGGGCAGAAAAATTTTGATGATGAGAAGTTAAAAGTGATGGTAAAAAGTAAACTTCAAATTACCCATTTACCTGTTCTCAAAAATCAATTGTTCGAACTTATACTAAAATCGCTTAGCGAGTATCATCGTAAAAAAAGTATCGATTTTAAAATCAATGATATGATTGGTTCGGTGAAACTATTACAACAAAAAGGACTTTTCAAACAAGCGGTAAAGTACCTAGCCAAAGCCTTCGACATAGCCACCAAGCACGAGAAAATGACCCGTATGCTTGAGATTTTGGAGATAGAAAAAGAAATGATTGTGGACATGCGGATGGGTGACATCAAACATGGACTTAACAAAATAATGGATGAGGAAAAACTGATTGTAGAAAAACTAAATAATAAAAGTTTGTTTATGAGTTTGTTTTTCGAATCGCAAAAAGTTTTGAAAAACGAAAAATACATTCGCAGTGATGATAAGATGGGCACGCTGAAAAAATTGTTGCAAAATGAGTTGATGCAAGACACTAGTTCAGCCAAAACATTATACTCTTTAAATTCATTTTACGAACTGCATAGTATATATCTTTGGATTATTAACGAAACCGAAGACGCCTATAAAACTAAGCGTAAGCAAATTTCCATCTGGGAGCAAAACGAATGGATGATTAATGAATACAAAAAGAATTATATCATTTTAGTTTCCGATTTTTTATATATTGCTTACCATGCGGGCAAATTAAAAGAGCTGCCAAAATATATTAATATATTAAAAAATGTAGAAACCTATGATGTGGAATTGAAACAAAAAATATTTACAGAAACATCTGTTTTTTCATTAATATACTATCAGCAAATTATTGATTATACAACCTGCCTTGATATATTGAAAAATATAAAAACCGAATTGCCCTTATTTGAAAAATCATTAAATATAGAAGACTCCTGTCGTATATTCATTAGCAGCTCGCTAATAGCTTATGGTGGGGAAGACTACAAGCAGGCCGTGTTCTGGATTAATAAAATTATCAATATGCGTGAAGTTGAAATGCGTGAAGATGCACATTGCTTTGCCCGTATTTTTAATTTGATTATACATTTGGAATTGGATGATGGATTTTACCTCGAGTATGCCATTAATTCCACATATAGATTTTTAAATAAACGTGAAAAATTGTTTACGGTGGAAAAGGCCATTATCAAATTCATGAAAAACTATATATCGCTAGGAGATGAAAAAAAGATAAATAATGCCTATATCAATTTCAAAAAAGAATTATTAAAGATACAGGAAGACCCTTATGAGAAGAAGTTCTTCAAGATATTTGATTTTATTACTTGGGTGGAAAGTAAGATAGAGAATATACACTATAAAGATTTGTTGAAACTGAAAAAACAAAAAACCGCACAGGTAGATTAATACCCATGCGGCTCATTACACATGAAATCAAGAATAGCCCTATTCTTTGATTATTTTTTTATGGAGTTGTTGGCCATTGATTGTTATATTTAATATATATATACCGTTGGGGTAGTCGGTCAAATCGATGGTTGTAGTATTTGTATTGGGGTTAGAAGTAGTGATAATTTTTCCAGCCAAATCTATAACTATTACTTTGGTGATAACATCATTTGTATTTAAATTTACGATGTTGTTTGTAGGATTTGGATATATATTGATATCATTAATATTTACCACAGTTTCTACATTTGTATTTTGATTTTCAGGATCAAACATTCCTGGAGCACCTGCACCTGCACAAGCAGCACCAGGCTCTTGAAACTCGGCATGAAATATATCAGCTAGGCCCCTTGAAGCAGCAATATTTCCAGAAAAGCTGCAGTTGGTACTTCTGGTAAAACCGGTTACCATAATTCTTTTCGATCCATTGCAGGCAACTGAATTACCTTGCTCGTCAACAGTGCCATCGGCAATATTGTCCCATACCCGGGCAAGTGCCAAATCGGTACGAAGCAAAAATACTCCCTGAGCATTTATCGCTCTTACGCCTCCTCCAAAGTCAATTCCAGTACTAGCATAACCAGTAGTATATAAGGTATTGCAAAACCTATCTAAAACAATTCCATTCCCTGCATCATTGGTGGCTGAACCGGGCGATATAGACGAAATAAAACTTAATGTATAATCAAGCTTCGTAATAAATATATCATAAAGGGTTGCTGCCAAAACCGCTGCACCAAATGTTGCATTGTTTGAATGATAACCAGTTACATATATAGTTCCCACGCCATCGCAAGTAATACCATTACCTCCATCATTTGTAGCTGATCCGGCACGTTGTATTGCCATCAAATTTCCAACGCCGTCGTACTTTACAAAAAAGACATCGCTACCACCATAACTGTTAATGGTTTTAGTGCTAAAGGTGGCATTGCCCGTATAATACCCAGTGATATAAACCCTGCCAGAATCGTCTGTACAAACCGATTGGCCGCGGTCGCTACCTGCACTGCCGCCAGCTCTTACCCACATATTTTGAAGCAATGGATTTAGATTTATAGTAAACACATTTTCGCCAGTTGATGCAATTACTCCGCCGCTGTTGAATTTGCAATTATTGCTATGGTAACCTGTGGCAAAAACGGTGTTGGTATATACATTAAAGCAAATACTAGTTCCCTCGTCATTTCCTGTGCTGCCTGCCATATACAAACTATAAGAAGCACCATTTGTTTTTGAAAGTTTATGTACAAAAATATCGCGGCCGCCCCAGCCTATGGTTGTTGCAAAATTTCCTGTTGTTCCGGATCCGGTATAATATCCTGTAACATAAACACTGTCTTCTTTGTCAATTGCCACCGAAGCACCCTCATCGTCATTTGCACCTCCTGCTCTTACCGACCATTGATGCACACCAGCGGTTGAATACTTTGCGACAAAAATATCGCGGCCGCCTGCTGAAACTAAATTCGCTCCGCCAAAACTAACGGTTCCACTAAAATAACCAGTCACAAAATAACTTCCGTCACTGTCACTAACGATGCCACGGCCCACATCCATAGTTGCAGCGGCTTGACCATAAGGAGTAGCTCTAATGTAAGCTTGACTGTTTGAGGTAACAGTGAACCCTAAAAGCATTGCCACACAGGCAAGAGTTTTAATAATTGTTAATTTTTTCATGATAATAATTGTTTTTTTAATTTGTTATTTTTTAAATGTTTTTGTTTCTATTGAACGATGCAAAATTGTAGGTATTACTACCATCAATTTGGGTCAAAAAACAATTAAAGTAAAAATCCCAATGGGAAAAATAACGCTGCTAATAATTGAAATACAGCATATTAAAAACTAGTAAAATAAAAGTACTAGACGTTATAAATTAAAAAAATATTTTAAATTTACAGTTGAACTATAGTATCAAAAGGAATAACAAGGCAAGTTTTAAGGCGGGAAGTAAAAAGAATCCCAATACATATTTTAGATGTTTGTCCTTTTCTTCTTTATAATTTTTAAATAAACCTATATGCATTAAGAATATTATAATAATTCCATAATAAGTAATACTGTATCCTACAAACGCACCGAATAATATATATAGTAGCAGGTTCCTCACCAATCCCTAATGCCAATGGTATAATCCCAAAAAATGCCAATGCTACGAAAATCCCTGTCCCGAAAAAAATAAAAAATGCTTTGAGCCATTTTTCTTCTAAGTCCAATGCATCTTTTGCCTTCTTAAATCCCGGGTCATTAAGTAAAGTATCTTTGGGATGATTGATTTTTGGTAAAAATTTATCAAATATTACTAGTGATTTATTACCTTTACTTTGTTTTTTTCTAAACCGATATGGGTTTAACAGCATTAACTTCTGTTTCATGCGGTACACTAATATTGACCTTCCCATCTATTTTACTGGTATCTGGAAAAACAGCAGCCAGTTTTTGCTGCCGTAAAACAAGTTGCGGGTTGCATATGAATTTTGTTTGTTTACATGAGCGCATAAAAATAAGAGGTAATGTATATAATAATTTTTTTATTATATAGTTTTATTTTTTCTAATCTATTATATACAAAACATTAAAAGTATAATTAACAGCACTGTTTTATGCAAATTATGACGTTTCATTTCTGAAGGGTATCCATTTACGATTGCTTTGTTTTTATAATACCTAGCTAATGATCCAATATAAGAAACCAGCATTGCTACAGCAGATATTCCCACCAGCATAATCAATATCTCTTCACTCAAAAAAATTCCAAAGCTAATGGCACCAGAAAGTGTTAAAAGAAATAAAACCAATAAACCTAAGAATACAAAATAAGCAGTAATCCAATTTCCCTCATCATCCATCGCATCTTTTGCTTTTTGTAAACCTGGGTTTTTAAAAGAAGAATCTTGAGGTTTTGCAAAGATAGTACTGAGAATTTTATTGAATACTATATTGTTTTTTACAGTTTGAGTGCTGTGATTATGAGTATATTTTGGAATACTTATCTTATGGAAATAATTTGTGGAAATAATAGAATCAAATTCCGCATTTAGCTCACGTGTAGCCGCTACAATTGGTTCTTTCGATGTAATCAGTTGCTGGTTACAAACAAATTTTGTTGGCCTGCAAGACATCAATAAAACAAACGGCAATAAGTATAATATTCTTTTCATATGAAATTACACTTGTATATAATAATCTAATCGAAATTATTATATATGATAAAGTTTCGAAATACTAATTACTTCGCAAAACTCACCGAACGTTTTTCGCGTATCACAGTCACTTTTATTTGACCAGGATAAACCATATCTGTCATAATTTTCTGACTGATATCGAACGCTAAAGTATCTGCTTTTTCATCGCTCACTCTTTCTGCTTCTACAATAACTCTTAGCTCACGACCTGCTTGTATTGCAAATGCTTTTTCTACACCTTTATATGACATAGCCAATCCTTCTAAATCTTTCAAACGCTTGGTATATTGTTCTGTATCCTCACGGCGTGCTCCAGGTCTTGAACCGCTAATGGCATCACATGCTTGCACGATGGGAGATAACAAAGAAGTCATTTCTATTTCATCGTGATGGGCTCCGATTGCGTTCACTACTTCGGGATGTTCTTTATATTTTTCGGCAAGCTTCATACCTAGCAAAGCATGCGGTGTTTCTGGATCATCATCCGGTACTTTGCCAATATCATGTAATAGTCCGGCACGTTTTGCAAGTTTGGTATTGAGTCCCATCTCCGCAGCCATTGTAGCACAAAGATTAGCCACCTCGCGACTATGCTGTAATAAGTTTTGTCCATAACTCGAACGGTAACGCATGCGGCCTACCATCCTAATAAGCTCAGGATGCAAACCGTGCACACCCATATCAATACAAGTGCGTTCGCCTATTTCTATAATTTCATTATTGATTTGTTTGGTGGTTTTTTCAACTACTTCTTCAATACGGGCTGGATGTATACGACCATCGGTTACCAGCTTGTGCAATGATAGACGAGCAATCTCTCTGCGTATCGGATCGAAGCCTGAAAGTATAATAGCTTCTGGAGTATCATCAACTATAATTTCTATGCCAGTTGCTGCTTCCAATGCTCTAATATTTCTTCCTTCACGGCCAATAATTCTTCCCTTCACTTCATCATTATCTATATTAAATACAGATACCGAATTCTCCACCGCATGCTCCACCGCAGTACGCTGAATGGTTTGCAATACAATACGTTTTGAATCTTTGGCGGCGGTCATCTTTGCTTCGTCCACAATCTCTTTTATAATACCCGATGCTTTGGTACGAGCCTCCTCACGCAAGCCTTCTACCAATTGGTTGCGGGCATCTTCTACGCTTAGGCCAGCAATTTTTTCCAAATGCTTGAGTTGCTGTTGGAACATCGCCTCAGCTTCCTTGTATTTATTTTCAGCAGCTTCTTGTTTCTCTTGTAGTTTCTCTTTTAGTGGATCTAACTCCTTTTCGCGTTTGGCAATATTATCAATCTTATCTTTTAATGATTGTTCTTTTCCCTTTGCCTCTGCCTGTTGTTGGCGGATCGCATTTTCTGCATCAGCAATTTTGCGGTTGCGTTCTTGCGTTTGTTTTTCGTGCTCGGCCTTCATTTGCATGAACTTTTCTTTGCCCTCGATCTCACGGTTCTTTTTGTAAATGTCGGCTTTATCTTGTGCTTCTTTCAGCAACTGAGCCTTCTTCTTTTGCATACTGGCATTGAGCACAAAGTAGGAAATTACGCCTCCTCCTGCAAGTCCAGATACTAAAAGTAAAATGTGCATGGCATCCATATAGATTTTTTTTAGGGTTGACGGCCCCAACGGGATGCAGCGAAATTGTGTACGCTTAAGCTAAGAGTTTTTCCAGGTGCTTCATTTGTTGTTCTACCTCAGCGGGCATGGTGTCCAAGCTTTTGCTTAGGGTAGTTACCGCATCAATGGCAGCCATTGCCATTGTATCTTGTGCATCGGCACTAGAATATTGGTTCTTGTAATATACAAATTTTTCGTTCAGCACTTTGGCAATCTTCCTTACTAGTTCTTCATCTGTAGCCTCGATAGTAAGCGGATAATTCCGCTCGGCAATCTTAAGCTTTATTTGAATCTTGTTCACTTTTCGCCCCGTTTGGTTTTGTCAACAGGTTGATACTTATGTTTATGTTTTTAATCATTTTGTTGATATACAACATTGTAGATTGTTTATCGTCTTTGTTCAAAAACATTGCAAGTTTAACTGATTTTAGTTGTTTTTCTAAATTTTCTGTCTCACTATTTTTCAAATCTAATTTTCCCTTCAGCTCTTTATGCTGATTTTGTTGGGCTTGCAGCTTTTCCCTTAACTCAAAGTTTTCTTTTTTAAGTGCTTCTACCTTTTGGGTGATTAGCTGAAGTTTTTGGATGAGTTGGTCGGGAGACATTTTTATTAAAGATTGAATGATTTTTGATTGAATGATTTTTTTAGTGAGGCAAAGTTAGGGGACAAATCAAAGTGCATTCGGATGTTTCACAAAGTGCGTTCGGGTGTTTCCACCCGAACGGCCATCGAGGAATCTCAAATACCGCACTTGCCCAAGCTGTCTGAACAATGATTAATTTGATTTTATCCTGCCTATGGTCGGTGTTGTCACCAACCATAAACGTGCATCTTGATGCGTATCATAACCCTATTGGTTGAACTATAATTATTATACTGTAAATAATTGATTTGGGAATGCAGAGATTGCATGGTAAAAAGATTTTCCAAATAATAGTTGGCTTTTATTTGTAATTGCATACAACAAGCAAATAAATGTTTTTTCGGAAATTGCAAGACGAGCAATAGATAATAATGTGGCGTTTGTTTGTGCTACTGGAAAAATTGGTGAAATTTTTCACGATACTTTCGACGAAGCAATGGTCATTGGTGACATTGAAAATGAATACCTGCCAAACTATCATATTTTGACCACATTGCACAACAATTTTGATGATGGATTTTGGTTTGCCACTATTGTCACATTCGGGGACGAACAAGAGATAAAAAAAATCGTTTGTATTAGTATTATAAATATGTTGGAAAAATCAATTCTGGCTAGATACCATCTGAGGGAAAATAAAACTCTCCTCACTTAAACCTCAAAGCCGCCAAGGGCGAAATCCTATTGATAATAAGTGAAGGCAATAACATAAAAACTATGCATACTATTAAAGTACCTATATTAATTCCAATTGCCAATGTCCAATCAATTTGAACGGGCACATATTTCATATAATAACTTTCTTGGGGCAGTGTAATTAAATGTAGCTTTTGTTGGGCAATAATAAAACCAAATGCGATCAGGTTACCCCAAAACAAACCAAATAATGCCAGCTTACCTGCGAGCATCATAAATACATGCGTGAGGGTAAAATTACTGGCTCCAAAACTTTTGAATACGCCTATCATAGCAGTGCGTTCTATCATTAAAACTAAGATCGAAGTTATCATAGAGATAACCGCAACGGCCAGCATTAATGCCAAAACTATATATACATTTTGTCCAACCAAATCGAGCCAGTCCATAAGTTCGGGAAAGGTTTCGCGGATGCTTTCGGCATTCATATCGGGTGGAAGTGCAGTATGTATCGATTCTGTTTTTGAAGAAATAAGTTTGATATCTTTCAGCATCACCTCCATGCCATCGGCTGCATTGCTGTCCCGCCCGTTTAATTTTTGCAATACCCAAATTCCACACCAGGCAAAGGTTTTGTCGAAATCCTCCAAGCCCGTTTCATATATACCAACTATATTAAATTTTCTGCCTTTCAATTCGCTACCCACAAAATAAACACGCAATGCATCGCCTACTTTTAATCCCAATCGTTGAGCCGTGGTAGTTGAAATTACGGTTTCGTTTAATGTTTTATTATGTGTATTTATAAAACGTCCTTGCAATAAATGATTGCTGATAAATGATGTATCAAAACTACTGTCGATACCTTTAAAACGGATGCCTTCAATCAAATCGCCCGCCTTTATAATACCGGGACTAAATATATAAGGTTGCACACTTTTAACGGCAGGGTCTTTGCGAATAAAATTAAAAATTGTATCGTCGCAGGCAACTCCTTCGGCATTTTCATTGTCAAGGTTTGCAACACGTGTAATTTGTATATGACCCGAAAAACCCATCAACTTGTTCTCAATCTCATTCCGAAATCCTTTTGCAATGCATACAGAAACCAGCATGGCCGCTAGACACAAGGCCACCACCGCAGTTGCCATCTTTAATATGGATGCTGCTAGGGAATTGCCTCCGCCCGTTGTAAGTTTGCGGGCTACAAACCAAGGAAAATACATGTTCGCTGCAAATCTACATCATAATACACAATCAATAAGTAAAGCTTGGTTGCTGTTATTTTGTTTGTTCGCTTTCAATTATATACAAGCCCAAACCCTTTGCGGTGCCGAGCGTACCGCAGAATATTTCCCAAAACTCAAAGGTAAAAAAGTTGGTGTAGTCGCCAATCAAACTTCTGTAATTGGCAAACACCATTTGGTAGATTCGCTTTTAAAAGCCAAAATAAATATCGTAAAAGTGTTTGGTCCTGAGCATGGGTTTAGAGGCGATGCAGAAGCCGGACATAAAATAAAACATGGTGTAGACAAGAAAACAAAACTACCTGTTATATCATTATATGGCGATAATCACAAACCATCTGTAGAAGATTTGCAAGGAATTGATATCATGGTTTTCGATATACAAGATGTGGGGTGTCGTTTTTATACCTACCTAAGCACACTACATTATGTAATGGAAGCTTGTGCCGAAAATAAAATTCCTTTAATAGTTTTAGATCGCCCGAACCCAAATGGTTTTTATGTGGATGGACCGATATTAGATACTGCCTTCCGTTCCTTCGTGGGCATGCATCCCATTCCTATTGTGCATGGCATGACTTTGGGCGAACTTGCAAAAATGATTAATGGAGAAAAGTGGCTTGCAAATAGAATAAAATGTAATATAGAAGTGATTCCTTGTTATAATTATAATCATCAACATTATTATGAACCGCCTATTCCTCCATCACCCAATTTGCCCACTATAGAATCTATATACTTATATCCCAGTTTATGTTTGTTCGAAGGCACGGATGTAAGTGTAGGGCGTGGCACACACAAACCCTTTGAAATGATCGGGAAACCCGACTTTGAAAAAGGGACAACTAAATTCACACCAAAAAGTATAAAAGGTGTGGCAGAAAATCCTCCCTATAAAGGTTTAGAATGTAAAGGCTTCGACCTCACAAATTTTAGCAGAAACTTTATATTAAATTCTCATCATATATATCTATATTGGTTGATGGGTTTTTATGAAATGAGTAAAGATACCTCGACTTTTTTCAACCCCATGTTTGACAAATTGGTAGGTACTGATTCCCTGCGTAAACAATTGATGGAACACAAAACTGTAGAACAAATATATAAAAGTTGGGAGCCCGGCTTGCGTCAGTTTATAATGATGCGTCAGAAGTATTTAATATATATTGATTAAGCTCCTCTCAAATGTCAGTCTGAGTTTATCGAAGACGACCAAACTAGTCTTCGATAAACTCAGACTGACAAACCTCTCAGAAGTATTTAATACATTTATCATCATTGCAATCACAAAGTAAATGCTCGCGTCAGCCACTGGACAACTGTTTACTGACTACTAACTACTAGTAAGCCACAAATGCAAAATGTGCATTACCAGGCGTAATCATCAACACACACATATATACTTTCGGGTCTTTAAAAGCATCCTTAAATTGTTCTTCACGTACTTTTTCTATCAATCCTCTTTCCATTAATTCTTCCATGGTGGTAACATGTATACTCCAGTTACGCTGATATTCTTCCTTGTCAAATAATAATTCGCCCAATTGCAAAGTATGCTGGTGGGCTGCAAACACAGGGTATTGCGTATACTCCCCGTCAAGCATATCAATAGCTACTTCTTTTAATTGGGTTTTAAAAAATTGTATATCTTTATTAAGAGTATCGAGTGAAAATTGGAGGTCGCTGTTTTCCATGGGGCAAAGGTAAATATATTTATTTTATCTATGATGTTGATCAATCTATTTTAGAATATGAATATTATAACTATCTATTCACTAATTCGATACTGGTAACAGGATGAAGCTCCCAAGCAGAGGCTCTCCAGTTTCGGTCACGCCCTGGCTTGGTATTCTCGGCTTCGTCGGCATGTTCTTGGTCAAATAATAACCACCCCGTTACCTTTACCCACCTACCTAAAAACTGATCTCGCAAACTGCGGGTGCTCCAGTTAATGCCCTGTGCTTTCATTTGCTCACGAATACGGGGTGTTACCTCTACCACCATGCGTTTGGTTTTCCCTTCGTGCATGGGGTCGAGCACCAACTCTATATGGGTATCGCGGTCTTGCTCTTCTTTCATTTTGCAGTTGCAAGTTTCCACACCACCTTTTTTTATATCTATTATATATCCCTTAATGGTAGCTGCTTGCGAGGTGTTCCACCGGTTCTCATCATCACCCGTTTCTAATATTTTTTCTAACGATATCGCAGGATTAATATCCTGTTCAGTAGGCAGGTTGCTTCTGTTTTTAAGCTGGTTTAATTGTTTCAGGTTGGCATCTTTAGCATTGCCTTCAGTACCACAATCTTTATAATAGTTCTCCAAAACCTCAGCAGTTTTGGGTACTGTTGTATCGCTTTTACAACTATATAATATAATAGTAAAAATGACGTAATATACTCTATTCATCCTACTATTTTTTGTATATAATATATATAATACTAAGCTTTTTTAACAAATTCGGTTTTAAGCACAATGGCAGTTCCTTCAATTTTGCAGTCAATCTCTGCAGGGTCGTCGGTAAGTTTAATATTTTTAATTTTAACACCACGTTTCAAAACAGTAGAAGAACCTTTCACCTTTAAATCCTTAACTAAATGTACTGAATCTCCATTTTGAAGTAAGTTGCCATTGCTGTCTTTTGTATCCACGATTGTTTACTATGTATTTGAGTTTGCAAAAATAGGAATTAAGAGTGAGAATATGATGACTGTGCTTAAAACCGAGGTTTTGTTAATCTCCCATTTCCTATATTACTTTGCAGGTGAATGAAAATTAGCTATCATTGGCTGCAAAGCCTTATCAATACAAACAATTCGCCAGAGCAGTTGTCCGAAATTTTAACGAATACGGGCCTTGAGGTGGAGGCGGTGGAAGATTATTGCTCGCTGCCCGGGGGCCTGCAAGGCCTAATTGTGGGTGAAGTGCTCACCTGTGCCCAGCACCCAAATGCCGATAAATTAAAAATTACCACAGTTAATATCGGACAAGAAAAAGCTTTAAATATAGTATGCGGTGCACCCAATGTCGCAGTAGGCCAAAAAGTAGTAGTGGCAACCGTGGGTTCAAAATTATATCCAAGTGCAGGCGAGCCATTTACTATTCAGAAAAGTAAAATACGTGGCGAAGCATCGGAAGGAATGCTTTGTGCCGATGATGAAATAGGCATGGGGCAAAGTCATGATGGTATTATAGTTTTACCCAGTGATATAAATATAGGAACACCTGTTGCCGATTATTATGGTGTATATAATGATTATACTATTGAAATTGGATTAACGGCAAACCGTGGCGATGCTGCCTCGCATGCAGGTGTAGCCCGCGATGTGAAAGGCGTGACCGGGATCGATATTATATATCCCAATATGGAAATTCCTGAAAATCTTCCTAAATCAAATTATCATATACAAATAGATGATGCGGAATTATGTCGACGTTATTGTGGGATGTATATAACAGGTGTACATATAAAAGATTCACCTGCTTGGCTAAGAAATAGATTAATGACGATTGGATTAAAACCCATCAATAATATAGTAGACTGCACCAATTATGTAATGCACGAGCTGGGGCAACCTACCCATGCTTTCGATGCTGATAAAATTGCTGCCCAAACTATAATAGTCCGCAAAGCAAATGCGGGTGAAGTATTATATACTTTGGATGGTGCTGAACGAAAATTATTTGGTCATGAATTACTAATTGCTGATGCAGAAAAACCGCTTGCACTCGCAGGCGTATTTGGCGGACAGCAGAGTGGCGTGAGCGAACAGACCACCAATATATTTTTAGAAAGTGCTTGTTTCGACCCGGTAGTGGTTCGCAAAACTGCAAAAGCACACATGATAAGTACGGATTCGTCTTTTCGCTTTGAGCGGAGCACCGATCCTTTATTACCACTAAAAGCATTGCATCGTTTGGCAAATTTGATTATAGAAACAGCCAGCGGCAATATGCACCAAGCCATCGACCAACATCCCAATCCATTTATTCCGTTACAAATTGATTATGATTTGGATAAAGCAAGAAAACTTATTGGCAAAAATTTAGATAATAAAACTATTATAGATATTTTATTAAAACTTGATTTTATTATCATAAAAGAAAATGCAGATATTATAACTTTACAAATTCCAAGTTACCGACAAGAAGTTACACGCCCAGCAGATATTACCGAAGAAGTATTGCGAATATATGGATTGAATAATATTGAGTTCCCTGAGCAAATGAAAATCGCAGTGCGGAATGATGCATACGAACCTATATATCATAAGCAAAATAAAATTGCGAATATGCTTTGCAGCCAAGGTTTTAGCGAGATGATGAACAACTCCCTAGTGCCAGCAGAATGGTCACTTGCTGAGGTGAAACCTATACATTTACAAAACCCATTGAGCAACGAATTGAATACGTTGCGTAACCATTTATTGCATGGGGCATTACAAAGTATATCATATAATAGAAACAGAAAAAATCCCGATTTGCGTTTGTTTGAATTTGGGAAAATATATAACAACGGAGCAAATGGATTTGAAGAAACTGCTGTACTTTCTTTGGCGATAACAGGGAATTACATAATAGAAGGTTGGCAGAAAAACGAGCAAGCAGCAAGCTACTATCATATACAAAATCACGTAGAACTTATTATACAATCGCTCGGTATTGCCAATATACAAACACAAAAAATAGAACATGCCTTATTAGATGATGCGGTTGCATTATTATATAATAGTGCAGAGATAGCTACACTCGGCTATGCCAAAGGAAAACAACTGAAACAATTTGACATAGATTCTTCTGTAGCATACGCCCAACTTAACTGGGACACGCTGATGGATATTAGCAACAAACAAACATTTGTATATAAACCCGTAAGCAAATTCCCCGAAGTTAAAAGAGACTTATCATTATTGTTAGATGAGCAAATTACTTTTGGACAATTAGAAACTGTAGCAAAAGATGCCAACAAAAAACTTTTAAAGAAAGTAGAATTATTTGATGTATATCGTGATGCAAAACTAGGTGAAGGAAAAAAATCCTATGCACTAAGTTTCTTTTTATGCGATGAAGAAAAAACCCTCGATGATGCTACCATTGACAAGGCTATGCAAAAAATATCACAGAAATTTGCGGATGATTTGGGGGCTGTGGTGAGGGGTTAAGCCGTCATACTGTACCTAGAATTAAACCCTCATGCTGAATTTATTTCTGCTCTCTAGAGGTTATTAGATGCTAATACATTTCAGCATAACGGGCTTTATTATAAAGCTCCCGCCAACTTCTTCGCCTCAGCTATTATACTTGGATATTCTGCTTTATTAGCAGCAGTATTATATAGTTTTTTTGCTTCTAGGTTTTTACCTTCTGCTTGGGCAAGTTTACCTTTTGTTATATAATAATAGCCGTGCAAATTGTCGTTTACTTTATACATTTTTTTGTATAATACATCAGCAAGTGTCATGCTGGCAGACGCTTCAGTGGTCTTACTATTATTCAAATTATACCAAGTCATCATAATATTGCCGGCACATTTATAATAAGACCAGTTGGTTGAAATTAGTTTTTCTATATGAGGCAATGCTTTCTCTGCTTGGCCGGTTTGCAATAATCCTTCAGCATACTTAAATACAAAAAATAAATTGTCTGGATATTTTTTTACCACTTCTTCAATAGTGCTCAGTATTTCAGCGGGTTTGCCTTCGTATTTAAAATATATATTTACCAAATAATTAGCCGATTCCATTTTGCTGAAAAGAGATGTTTTGTATGCAATCTTCAATTGCTCTATTCCCTCAACCGCATTGCCAGCATCCATTAGCTTTGCAAAGGGTTTTATAACTGGGTGCAACTCAGGGTATCGCTCTCTATAATAATTATACATACCCGTAGAAAAATAAAAATCACTAAACTTTTCTTTCAATGTGAAACCTTTCTTTACATATTTATAGGCATTGGTCGAGTTTCTCACAGCCGCCATATAATCACCTTGCATGGAGTTTACCCTAGCTAAAAAACCTTCGGCAGTAAAATATATAAACATAATCTCTGCATCATCCTTTTTCTGCACATTCAGCAAGGCTTCGCAAAGCTCTACGGTGTGGTTTAAAAATGCTTTCATTTTTTTTACCAAGGTGTCATTGGTCAGTTCTGGCTCCCATTGCCAATCCATGTTCATAGCCATTAACATATAATATAATGGATGGTCGGGTAGTTTGGTTTTTACTTGTTTGTATACGAGTTCTGCGTCTTTGAATTTGAAGTTATACATTTTTTCCAATCCCTTCAATACTAATTTTTTCAACTCAGGGTCTGAAGATATAGGTGTTTGCTGCCCAAATGAGAAACTGTATAAACACCAAGACAATATAATAGTACCAAAAACTTTCTTCATCATTTCTTCACTAAATCAAAAACCGTGCTGTGGAAATATATAAACAAAGGCGCTCAATACTGCTCCTTATCATTTGGAAAATCTTTCAATTTAACATCTTCTATATAGCGTTGCACGTTTGTTTTTATATCATCGTACAAATTCATATATCTGCGCAGAAACCGTGGATTAAACTCTTTGGTAAGCCCTAGCAAATCATGCAACACAAGCACTTGGCCATCAACTCCTCCTCCTGCACCAATGCCAATAATAGGAATCGTTAATTCTGTGGCAACTTGTGTAGCAAGTTTGGCAGGGATTTTTTCAAGTACTATGGCGAAACATCCAGCTTCTTCTAGCAAGTGTGCATCTTCAATTAGCTTTTTAGCTTCCAATTCTTCTTTGGCACGCACTTCAAATGTTCCAAATTTATATATAGATTGCGGGGTCAACCCTAAGTGACCCATTACGGGAACACCGGCAGATAATACTCTTTTTACTGAGTCGATAATTTCCATCCCTCCTTCCATTTTAACTGCATGGGCTGCGGCTTCTTTCATCAATCGTATAGCTGAGTTCAAGGCTTCTTTCGAGTTGCCCTGATAAGAGCCAAAAGGCATATCGGCAACCACCAAGGCCCGCGTAACTGCTCGTGTTACAGATGCGGTATGATAAATCATTTGCTCTAAGGTAATGGGCAAAGTAGTGGTATGGCCAGCCATTACGTTCGAGGCAGAATCGCCCACCAAAATCATATCAATCATGGAATCGTCCAATATTTTGGCAAAAGTAAAATCGTAAGCCGTGAGCATCGATATTTTTTCACCTCGTTGCTTCATCTCTTGCAAAACATGGGTGGTTACACGCTTAATCTGTTTGTACTGGTTGGTATCTGTCATATATACTAAAGCCTGTCAGGGTTATATTTTTTTGACAGGCTTCTTTAATCATTATTATATATTTTAGTTATGCCATGTAATCTGACACAAAGGCTGTCTCCCTTGGATTGATAGCCATTACAGGGCAGCTGGTTGCGTTATTAACTATTTGCTGAGCGTAACTTCCCAAGAAAAATTCAGACACACCCTTATCCTGCTGTGTCATAATCATAATTAAATCAGCATTGATTTCATTCGCATATTCCATCGTTTGCTTTGCATAATTGCCTGATTCATCGAGAATCTTAGAAGCATATTTTACTTTTGCTTCATCAAACAACCTTTCCACTTGCACCAATTGTGCATTTACACGATTAGCCAAAAACTCGTCGTTGGCTTTAAAAGTAGCAATATGTATGGTCGATTTATAATATTTGGCCAAGTGAATTGCCCATGCAACCTTCTGTTTCGACTCAATCGTTAAGTCCAATGGGAATACAATATTTTCGTAATTAAGCCTGTTCGATTTTTCTTTGATCACAATAACAGGTACATCTGCATAATTGATTACACGAGCTGCATTGCTGCCGATTATTTTCTCGATACCGCTTGCTCCGTGCGTTCCCATAATTATAGAATCACAACCCAATTCATCAGCTGCTTCTACAATGGCTTTATATATGCGTCCGCTGCGGATATGAGTATAGGCTTTGATGCCGGTGCTTTCAATCTTCAGCGCAATTCCGTTTAATTTGTTTTGGATACTTTCTTTTACCATGTCTACATAACTGCTTTTGGTAAAAATGTTGCCCAACACACTTTCCTCCACCACATGCACTACAGCAATTTCATTGTCAAAAGTTTTAGCTACGGAAATAGCGTGATCCAAGGCATGTCCTGCCACATCTGAGAAATCGGTTGGAACTAAAATGATGTTTTTTTTATTGTTTTCCATGTTGTGTTTTATTGTTTTTTGCAAATTTCACTACAAAAGTAACGCTATTGCAAATATATTTGCCCAAATGAGAAATTATATTTCTGAAACTGACCTAATCATCAACCCAAATGGGAGCATTTATCACTTGGGGATTAAACCCACTGATTTGGCCCAAACTATTATATTGGTGGGAGACCCCGACCGTGTTCCCAAAGTGTCTGATTTGTTCGACCATATAGATTTTAAATTTAAAAATCGAGAGCTGCATACGCACACTGGTAGTATAGGAAATCAGGCCATATCTGTGCTCTCTACCGGTATGGGAACAGACAATATTGACATTGTGATAAACGAGGTTGATGCATTGTTCAATATAGATTTTGAAACACGACTACCCAAAGAAACGACTACCCAATTACGATTTATTAGATTGGGTACATCTGGTTGTTTGCAAGCTGATATCCCAATTGATAGTATTCTGGTAAGCCAAGCCGCAGTAGGTTTTGATAGTTTGGCAAATTATTATAGCCCGATAAATCTTTCAGCTGATGACCAACTTTTATATCATGATTTGAAAGAAAAACTACTGCAAAACTTTGGGGCAAACTCCTGCTACCTGACTCCAAGTTCAGATAATTTATATCATATATTCAGCCCCCATTTTGCAAATGGAATTACTGCTACCTGTCCAGGTTTTTATGGCCCACAAGGGCGAAGTGTGCGGGCAGAACTAAGCAATTTGGGCAATGGGTTATTGGGCTTTTTAGAACAATATACTTATAATTCACGCCGCATCACCAATTTCGAGATGGAAACTGCAGGTATCTATTTAATGGCAAATTTATTGGGGCACCAAGCTATAAGTATCAGTGCTATTTTGGCAAATAGAGTTAACAAACAGTTCAGCACACAAGCAGATAAAACCGTGAACAGCATGATAGAAAAAGCCTTGGCATTATTGTGCTGATTGGAGTAGAACCGAGAATATTATTATAAATAGAGCCGTTCACTATCAATGAAATAGAAAAGACATGCAACTTTTTTTACAACATTTCGTTTACGTTTTCAAATCAGTTTACATTCAGCTTCTGTTCACCCATATTTCCTATTTCACTCCCGATAACTATCGGGATTCAATACCAAACCATGAACTCTCGGATTGCACAACATAAAAGAAGCTGGAAAAGTTTGCTTGAACTTTTGTTTTGGGCACCAGTTATCACATTCAGTTTGCTATTGGTAAAAAACACCTTGCCCTATTTCGATTTCAGTCCACAGTTTAGTTTTATCCGCGAACGGATTTTATTATATAGCGACCCTATTTGGAAAACAAGTTTTTATATACATATTGGTGCGGGTATATTTTGTATACTCACAGCTATCATACAATTCTCATCGTATATACTTCGCAAACGGAGCCAGATACACGTTGTCTCAGGTAAAATATATGTTTTTGTTGTATTATTAATTGGAGCTCCATCAGGTTTGTATATGAGTTTTTTTGCGAAAGGTGAAATGACCGAACGTGGCCTTTTTATATTTATGGCCGTTGCATGGTTTGTTACCACTTATAAAGGATTTAACGCAGCAGTTACCAAAAAATTTATTGCTCACCGTGGCTGGATGATACGCTCATACGCTCTTGCACTAACCGCAGTTACGTTCAGGGTCTATCATATACTATTTTACTTGGGCGGTGCCGACCACGTATATAATTACGAAATTTCATTATGGCTCAGTGTGGTAGGCAATTTGCTAATAGCAGAATTAATTATATATAGTAAAGCAAAATCATATCTCAAAACTTTTAATCAATAAACTAAAATGAAAACCATTGTTGTTTCAGCCCTCGTATTGATGTTGTTTGCCGGTGTGGCAGGCACCATCCAAGCTATCCATGCCAGCAAAACTGGTATGTTCGACCAATTGTACCAACCAACACATCGTGTGCTTACCAAGAAAGATGTATTTCATCATGCATCTAACAAAAAACAAAATGCATCTTTAAACCAGATGAAGATAAACCGTAAAGAAATCGCTGAAAATCCACTGCATAAAGAAATGAAAGTTATTGAACCTGTATCTAAATATACATATGTGAAAAATGTGGAGACGATAGAGCCCAGTGAAATGGATCAAGAGGTGGCGGCCCCTCTTATTAAAAGAGCACCCAAAAAACCTCGCAAATTAGATTCAAGAATGTTTTCTCGTGGAGCTTTGGATGAAGACTATTTGGAAGAAGTAAAACCTGATAGTAGTGTACTAGTTCCTTAAATATTATATATAGTTTTCTGCATACACTTTTCCCAAATCCACGTAAGCCTGGGCGTTCTGTCTCACTTTTTCTTTCTGCTCTTCGGTTAATTGTTTTAGTATTCTAGCCGGTATCCCCACCACCAAGAAACCTTCTGGAATCTGCATTCCTTCAGGCACCAAGCAGTTTGCACCTATAATACAATAATCACCAATAGTTGCATTATTTAAAACCGTTGCATTCATGCCCACCAAAACATGATTTCCCAATGTAGCCCCATGTACGATAGCCCCATGACCGATAATACAATCATGGCCGATATTTACCGGAACACCTGGGTCGACATGCACCACTGCATTGTCTTGGATATTACTTCTTGGTCCAATATTTACTTGATCATTGTCAGCACGAATAACCGCACCAAACAAAACAGTACAGTTGTCACCCAAAGCTACATGACCAATAACAGTGGCATTAGGGGCAATCCATACTTCTTTTCCTTTTATAATTTCTTTCTTAAATATGTTAGAATCCATCAATTTAGTTTATATATTTTGATTCAAAAGTATCGCATTTATTATAACCGTGCAACCATTTTTAAATTAACAAAGTTAATAAGTATATGAAAATTCTAATCCCTAAATTCCTAAAAAAAATAAATATGATGCATAGGATCTTAATTATATTATTAATATATTTGACAGCAGTGTCTGCCCATGCAAATCCAAAAGATTCTGCAAATGACAGCGTTCAACTTTTGCCGACAATAAATGTATCATGTTTGATGAAAAAAATTACAACCTGTAGAATTATAACCTGCGGAACTTGTTGTGATGGTCATATTAGAATTTCTAACTATAGAAGTATTGTGTCTTTAGCAGGTACTCGCAACCTCAATTATTATATAAATTTTGCGTCCAAAAACACAAGTATAGGTTATGATGAACCGCACATAAATGGAGCAAATACTGATGGCAGTGCCATATTTATTGATGGTGTTCGGATGTTGCCAAATTCGCTAACTGAATTCAATAACATAGGTTTCAAATAATTTATCTTTCTTGTTATATTGAACTTTAAGTGCAACCTTTGCCCCAATATAATATATCATATTTGGGATGAAGGATTTTGCAATTACCAATATAAAAAACTTAGTAGGTGTGTGGGAACAATCACCCACCAAACCTTTGCGTGGCAATGACCTTGCAAATTTACCTTTGTTGCCAGATGCTTGGATTGCTATACAAGACGGCATCATTTCAGATTATGGCCAGGGGGTACTCCCACATAAATATAATGAACTGCCGCACTTAGATGCACAAGGCGGACACGTATTGCCGTGCTACGTGGACTCGCACACACATATAGTATATGCTGCCTGCCGGGAACAAGAATTTGTAGCGAGGATAAAAGGACAAACCTATGAGGAGATTGCAGCCAATGGAGGTGGAATTCTTAACTCTGCAAACCGGGTTGCAGCTGCTACTGAAGATGAATTATTTAAAAGTGCATTTGAAAGATTAATACTTTGTGCGAATCAAGGAACAGGTGCGATAGAAATAAAAAGTGGATACGGATTAAACACAGATAGTGAACTGAAAATGTTGCGGGTTATTAAACGACTTAAAGATGTTTCTCCCATCCCTATAAAAGCTACATTCCTTGGTGCACATGCATTCCCGTTGGAGTATAAACAAAATCAACAAGCATATATTGATATTATAATAAATGAAATGCTGCCCCAAATCGCTGCCAATAATTTGGCAGATTATATAGATGTATTTTGCGATCGTGGCTTTTTTAATGTAGAACAAACACGTCAACTATTGCAAGCCGGAAAACAATATGGACTCAAAGGAAAAATACATGGAAACGAGCTTGGCCTCACAGGTGGTGTGCAAGCTGCAGTTGCTGAAAATGCAATTTCTGTTGACCATTTAGAACATACCAGTAATGAAGAAATTAATTTGTTGGCAAACAGCGAAACTATTGGAACCATGTTGCCATCAACTGCTTTCTTTTTGGGAATACCTTATCCTAATGCCCGCGGGTTAATAAAAGGCGGTGCTGCAGTTTGTTTGGCAAGTGATTTTAATCCCGGTAGTTCACCTTCGGGTCGCATGTCATTTGTTATAAGTTTGGCTTGTATCAAAATGAAAATGACACCTGCTGAAGCTATTAATGCTGCCACCGTGAATGCCGCGTTTGCCCTAGAAATGCAGAATGAATTAGGTACTATTACAAGAGGGAAATTAGGAAAACTCATCATCACCAAACCTATATCAAGTTTGGATTTTCTGCCTTATAATTTCGGTGGAGATATTATAGAAAAAATTTTATAAGTGTTCTTTTAAAACTATCTGTAATAAACCACGAATAGTTTCATAAGTATCTAGTTCCTTCAATGTTTTATCATTTATATCCATCCATTTCGCTTCGGTAATATGCTCTTCGGTTTGCGGAATTAATATAGGATTCCCCTCGCACTCCATACGATACCAATGTGTGGTCTTCAACATTTTGGTCCCTTTTTGCATATATATATGAAGCGTTTCGCCTACGGGTTGCTGCAATTTTAATTGTGATAAACCACATTCTTCTTTTACTTCTCTTATCGCAGTAAAATCCCAAGTTTCACCTGGATCCACTTTGCCTTTGGGCAAATCCCAACGGTTCATGCGGCGTATCATTAATATTTTCCCTTCATGGTTGAATACCACACCTCCTGCGGCATGTATTGGATGACAGGCAGTTTGCAATAACTCAAAAGTTTGCTGTGGCTCGGCAGTAATTGTAATATAACCTTTTGACGGAGCAGCAAGCATCCACTCGATTACTTTGGTTAAAGCTGGGAGATTATTTTCCACGCGAATGAGCCCCTGTGTATTTGCCGATTGGTAATCAGCAGGACTGGCAATGGCCAAAGGGCAGTCGTTTACATATACTTTAATCATAGGCTTTAGTGCAAAGTAAGTATAAACTAACACTATTGCCAAAAACATTTGACAAATTGTGGATGCACTTACACTTATTACATGCAAATTTGCGGCATGAATGATATAACCATTGCCCGCCACTTGCTGCAAACTGAAGCTGTGCGTCTTCGCCCAGATGAACCTTTCACTTGGGCATCAGGACTTAAGTCACCCATTTATTGCGATAACAGGGTTTTGCTTTCGCATAACACTGCCCGCAATGACGTAAAAAACATGTTGGCTGAATTAATCAAAACACATTTTCCAGAAGCAACAGCTATCGTAGGTGTTGCTACCGCTGGTATTGCCCCTGGCGTGCTTGCAGCCGATGTGCTGGGTATCCCATTCGGTTATGTGCGTAGTGAAGCCAAAAAACATGGGATGGGTAAACAAATTGAAGGTGATATAAAACCTAATGAAAAAATTGTAGTAGTAGAAGATTTAGTATCCACCGGCAAAAGCAGTTTGGAAGCTATACAAATTGTTAGAGCCGCAGGTTTTGAAGTATTGGGATTAGCTGCAATTTTTACTTACGGTTTTCCTTTGGCTGCTCAAAATTTTGAAAAGCAAAACTGCCCGATGTATACTTTAAGCAACTATCATATATTAATTGAAGAAGCCTTACAGATGGGCTATGTACAACAAAACCAAATGGAGATGCTAAGTAAGTGGAGAGAGAAACCGGAAGAATTTGGAGTATAATAGTAAACAGTAGTCAGTGGTCAGTAATCAGTGCCATTCGGCTAGCTACCCAATTTGCAAAGCAAATTGGATTCAACTGACCACTGATTACTGACCACTGACTACTATATGAGAGAATACCTAGAAAAAGTCCGCCACTACTGCTCCTACCAAGAGCGTTGCCATAGTGAGGTGCGTAATAAATTGTTTGAGCTTGGTGCCCGTGGTTTGGATTTGGACAATATTATAGTTCGATTAATAGAAGATAATTTTTTGAATGAGGAACGATTTGCAATAGCGTATGCGGGCGGAAAATTTCGACAAAAAAAATGGGGCAGAATAAAAATAACATTAGAACTTAAAGCCAGAAAAATTTCGGAGTATTGTATAAAAAAAGCATTGAAAGAAATTGATGAAGATGATTATATACAAACTCTGGATAATATAATATATAAGAAAAGTGGTGCACTGAAAGTTAAAAATACAATTGCAAAAAAAATGAAACTTGCAACTTATGGAATGTCTCGTGGCTATGAGCAAGATTTGGTATGGAGTGCGGTGAATAGGATGGTGGACACGGTGTAGTATTGTTTGATTAGATGAGGTTTGATTGAATGATTTTTTGTATCAAGTATATTAGGCGTTAGCTCATTAACAATTAACTATTTATCACTAACACCTACATCGCTGCTTGCCACATCAAACTATTCTTCCAACTGCCCCAATCATTCACCCTTTCGCTCAATTCTTTTAGCAATGCTTTTAGCTTGGTTTGCTTACCTTTTTTGATAGTGGGAGGAGTTGTTTGCTCAGGTTTTATTTCTGGGAAATCAATTTTGGTAGCATACCAACTTGTATGCATACGGGGTATCACAATACCTAAAATTAACCCTGGCAAACCATTGAAGGTTTCTGGTCCACTGGTCAATAAAATTTGATCTGTATAAAATGCAACAATAAATAATGAATCGCAAAACCTGCCTGTTGCTTTACGACAAGTATAACCTGCTATAGTTCGGGTTTCATCAGTGATTTTCCAATCAATATGGGGCAAACTATCTATGATGTGATATGTTTTATCATATACTTGCTTTTCGGAAGCGTATGTTCCACTGTCCATATTAATGTATACGGTAGATATTATACCTGAACTCATCCATTCCGGTATTTTTTGATCGCTTTCCTTTCCAGTTTTATATACTGATTTATTGCTAGAAAATAGCAGGTCGAAATATTCGGTTCTATAATCGGGCATACGCGTTATCCATTCCGAATTATTGTCATCTCCATTCACCTCCAACATGATTTTCTTTATATATGTTTTTCGCTCATATTCTACCCTTGCCGAGGTGATAAAATTTTGAGCATAACATTGCGAAATGCAACAAAAAATACTTATAATCAAAATATATAATTTATTTTGCATCTTCTACTTTATTAGGCGCTTTGGCTGTTTTATTAAAGCTCCATAGAACAGAAACTAGCCAGTAGCGTTTGATAACATTATATCGCGTTTCTGTTAAATAATTGCTGCTCACGTAGCGATCAAACCCTCGGTTTTGATTGAGTATATCACGCACGATAAATGAAAATTTTAAATTTTCCTTTTTGAACATTTTACGCTCGAGACTCATGTTCCAAATATACATATTATTATTGGCTATAAAGTCCTTTGTTTTTTGACGTATATTGGCTGCTAAATCAGTGGAAAGATTCCATTTGCGTGGCAAATAAATAGTAAGTTCTACATCATGACTTTGAATCCAATATTGCGTTTTGCGTTCAGGATTTAAACTAGAGCGTGAAGTATTGTGGTCAAAGCTAAAATTGAATGAGAATTCATATTTGTTTTCTTTTTCATAGTCAATTCCCGGCGACAAATCCAGCGATGATGACAAGGTTTGATTTTTAGCTCCATTTATATAATTTACATAATTATTTACACTGGGATTACTTCTACAACTAAGCCTTAATCCGCTCTTTTTAAGTTTAAAACTATAATACATCCATGCGGATAATCCGTAATTACCACGCAGCACATTGATAGTTTGAGAAACCCTTTGTCCAAAACCATTAATTGAATCGAAAGAGGTAAAGGCGTTGTGCGTACTGTAATATGATAGCGACATATATGCACTGCGTTCATTGAGCATTTTGTAACTATTCAAGTCTAGAGCAAATCTATTGCTCACTTGAGGTTTCAAATTCTCGTTGCCTCTATATACATTTAATGGGTCAAAATTGTTTTGCAAGGGTTGTATCTGTGTAATACTTGGTTGTTGCGTGTTACCATTATAAGAAAGTCTTAAACTATTGAACTGAGAAAATTTATAACTATATAAAGCTGTACGCTGAAAGTTTGTATAATTATATGGTGTAGTTGTATTGGTGGTTTTATTTGTTCGTGTATAATTATTGGCTTGCAAATTACCTCCTGCGTTGAGAGACCATTTTTTGCGTTTGTACTTGAGAGATAGGCCTGGTGATTGAGTTATAATATTAAATTTATAATCGTTACTATATTTGGGGTCCTTAATATTATATGAAGAAATACCATCATAATTATAGGAATTATTGGTATTGCTATTTTGAATATTGGTATAGCTATAAGATGTCAGCAAATTTAAATATTTTGTTAGCGGTTCGGTATAGCTAGCGGTAAAACTAGTATTGGCCGACCATTTACTATTGTTTTTATTTTGGTCAACAGTGAGGGTATCTTTATTAATTCCAAATATGTTTCTGGAAAGCAGTTTACTGGTTTGTATTTCAGCAGAACCATTATAATTTGTTACAATATATAATAGTCTTTCTTTTTTGCGAAACTTGTGTTGATAGTTTAATCCTCCATCGTAAGTAGTATTATAATGATCGCTACTACTATTACGCTGGCTTTGGTTAATAAACGCTTGGTCTTCATTTAAAGAACCTGAGGCAAACGAATCAATATTATTTACCTTAACGCTACTCACCATTGTGGTAAGTATAATCGTATTAAATGAGTCGGGATTGAAGATATAGGATAAATTAAAACTGTTTTTTAAAGTGTTTGAAACAAATGAATCCGACTGTGTTTTATAAAAGCTACTATCTGCCAATAGCTGCCGTGTATTGGTAGACGAAACTCCTCGACGAAATTGTGTATTAGAGGTGAGATTAATGCTAATATGGTGTTTATCTCCTTTAAATTTGTCAGAAAAATGCCCTCCCATTGATAGATTATTAGGCAGGCCTTGGCTGCTATTATAATCTTCATTACTATAATAAGTAGCACTCCCATCATCGCTGTAAGTCATATTTGAAGAACTGCCAAATAACTGCTGCTCTTCCCAATCTAATTTATTACGGTTGGTATTACTCTGTATAATATAACCTGTTATTTTGCGTTTCGATTTGAATGCATTAATCATAGCTTCATTCTCATACCAACTAGGCAAACCTCCAGCTGCCTTTACCTTGCCAAACATCCCTTTTTTATATTCCTCTTTCAATTTTAGATTAACCACCTTTTCTTTTTTTCCATCTGAAATTCCAGTAGCCTGAGATTGGTCATTTTCCTTGTCATATACTTGTACTTTATCTACAGCAATAGCTTGTAGATTTTTAGTAGCCACAGTAGGGTCATCGCTGAAAAACTCTTCGCCATCCACCAATACTTTTTGCACCTTTTCGCCATGTGCTGTTATCTGTCCGTTTTTATCTACTTGTATCCCGGGCAGCTTTTTCAAGAGGTCTTCCACAGTGGCAAATTGTTTGGTTTTAAAACTATCTGCTGTGTATTCCACCGTATCACCTTTAAATACAATAGCTCCCTTTCTTTGCTTGAAAATAAATTCTTTTAAAGCAACTTCTTTTTGTAGCAAAAAGATGTTTAACTTGGACACTTCACCAGCTTCCACTTTTACTATTTCCGAATAATCGGCAAATGCGGGATGGGTAACAATAACCAAATAATCTCCGGTATCTAAACTCATAAACCTAAATGCTCCCACCGAGCTGGAACGGGTGAATTTGAGCAGTACCGAATCGCTAGGGCGAAGGAGCATGACGATAGCATGCTCAATATATTTAGCGGCTGATGAATCGGACAAGCTGCCTCTCAATTCACCTTTGTCAGTTATCTGCCCTTGGGCAAATGTGGCAAGCAATAAGAAACAAAGTAGAAGAGGTAAATGTCTTGTTCGCATATATTAAAAAAGCAGCAATACGATTTTTCGGGCGGCAAGTTACGTGCTATATTATAGAATGTTTAGCTATGCTACGGAAAAACTATTTGATAAAATATTTTGATAACGCTCCCAAAGCTGTAATTTTGCATATTCCATGCCCGCAATAAAACCCATTGTATATACAGACCAGTCTCATTTTGATCCCTCATTTAAAGGATATGTTTTTGAGATATTAAAAGCCAATTTTTTTAATACCGTTTCTGCCGAGGAAAAACTTTCCAAATTTGGTCCTTTTGTAAATTTATATAATTATACGAACAATATAGACGAGGCCGATTTTGCCATGCTGCCCATGGCTTGGAATTATTATGTAGACCATGGCAAAACAAAATTGGCTGAAGATTTTATAAATTATTGTAAATCGAAAAACAAAAAAATTGTGAGCTACCTGGCCTATGACTACGGAGTGACCCCCACCGTAAAAGATATATATATATTTAGGCAAAGTGGTTATCAAAGTAGGCGATTGCCTTTCCAATTTGCCTGTCCCTTTTTCCTGAATGACCATCTAAAAATAAGATATAATACCGACGATATAACCCTGAGAGAAAAAGGAGAAAAAGCAGTGGTGGGATTTTGTGGACAAGCCCACGTGAGTGCCCTCAACAATGCTTGGAATTTATTCAATATTGCTCTCAATAATATAAAATATTATACCCATTTGAAACGATGGGAACCTCAAGTATTATATCCACCCGTATACAGAAGAACAAAGGCTTTATCATATTTGGAAAATTCAAATTTGGTTGAAACTAATTTTATCAAACGAACAGCCTATAGAGGTGGGGCAAAAAACGCCGAAGAACAAGAAAAAACCACGGCCGAATATTATAATAACTTAATGCATTCCGACTATATACTTTGTATAAGAGGTGGAGGAAATTTCTCCGTCCGTTTTTATGAAACCATGATGATGGGCAGGATTCCTTTATTTATAAATACCGACTCTATTCTACCTTTCGACAATATAATAGATTGGAAAAAACATACGGTGTGGGTTGAGGAAAAAGATATGAAATATGCACCACAAATTCTAGCCGATTTTCACTCCCAAATTCACCCCGACGATTTCAAACAAATGCAATTGGATAACAGAAAAATATGGGTAGACCATCTCAGCCTCTATGGAATTTTTGATACGATTGCTAAGATGGTGATGAAATAATAATTGCGATGTACGATGTACGATGTACGATGTTTTGCTGACGCCAGATATTTCTTATTGCTGCAATGCTGAGCGAAGTCGAAGCATGATGTCGCCTTATTCTCCCAATAACTGTTCACTTTTAGTTTTTCACTATTCACTTAAATTAAACTTCCAACCCAATCCTATTCAATATAGAGCGGCCCAAAGTGATTTCATCAGCATATTCTAATGAACCGCCAATAGCAATTCCTCTAGAAATTGTTGTAATTTTAACAGGTGAGTCTTGTAGTTTTTTGGTTAAATAGAACATCGTACTATCACCTTCCACTGTGGGACTGAGAGCCATGATAAGCTCTTTGGTCTCTTCTGTTTTTATTCGCTCCAATAATTTATCTATATTCAAATCACTTGGCCCAATACCTTCGATGGGCGAAAGAACACCGCCCAACACATGATACAATCCGGTGAACTGTCCGGTGCTTTCTATAGCCATAATATCGCGTAAATCTTCCACCACACAAATCTTATCACGATCACGATTTACACTGCTGCAAATTCCACATATATCTTTATCGGAAACATTGCCGCATTGGGTGCAGAACAATATCTGTTTCCGCATATTCACAATAGCATTGCCCAGCTTCACACTCGTTTCTGTGTCATGCTTCAATAAATGTAACACCATCCGCAAAGCAGATTTCTTCCCAATGCCAGGGAACTTGGACAATTCATTTACAGCTTCTTCTACTAGTTTGCTAGGGATATTCATGGGAGTTCAAAGATAGGTTGAGTATATAGTTTGTAGCAGAGTGCTTTTTTCCACAAGGTGTTAGCGGTGTGAAGAAGTTGTCAGTCTGAGTTAATCGAAGACGGCTTTAGGAGAAGATAATGCATGTCGCCCTTCGTTAAACTCAGGATGACAAACATATCAGAAATCGTTTCCACCGCAGTGGATTTGTTCCTCATTCTTTATCTTTGTGTCTGTCGTTGTGCCTGTGGTTGTGTCTTGTGACCAACCACAAAACGAGCACTTCTAAAATCAATTCGCCGCGGCGAACGTTAATCCTTGTTCATCATTCTTTACCTTTGCCCTATAACTTTTCACTCACCAGCATGGACCGCAACGACCGCATCAACAAACTACTCGAGTTTTATACCGCAACACCCAATGATACATTTGTGATATATGCACTCGCAAACGAATATGTACAATGCGAGCAGGATGACGAAGCACTAAAGTATTATAATATATTACAAGAAAAATTTCCTGATTATGTGGCTACCTATTATCATTTGGGAAAACTATATGCCCGTCGAGATTTGAAAGATAATGCCCTTGAAATATATAAAACAGGAATAGAAAAAGCCAAGCTCGCCAAGGAAAACCACAGTTTGGCTGAGTTGCAGACTGCGTTTACGAATTTGGATTTGGGGTTGGAGGATGAATGAGAAATAAATCTTTCAGTATATATAATTATATGAATCAAAATTCAGAAGTTAAAAAAATGGAGATATCGATTAACCCCATTAAACATTGTAAGTTTAATATTATTCGGGTTGGCAATTTATACATTTATACCACCATATCATGGTTATGTTGGAATGGTTATGATATTCGCTTTACCTTTTATCGGAGGTGTGTTTGGAGTAGATTTATTAATACAGAATAAAGCAAATAAATATATATGGGTCTTTATTATTGCAAGATCTATCCTGTTAATTCTTAGTTTGCTATTATTTAATAGCTATGTTAGATATATTGCCTATTATATATATTTTAGTCTGTGATTCAGACAATATACTACTTCGCAAACGCCTCCGCCAAAATATCAGCCTGTTCTTTTGCAAATACTTTTGAGAAACCAGATGCTGATGAAGCACTAGATTTGCGGCTCACCAATTTCATAGAAAAACTATCTTCGCTACGTAATAAAAACGTCCAGGCACCTTGGTTTTTGGGTTCTTCTTGCACCCAATAATATTGTGCTTTATTATACTTTTTTCTGATAGCTGCCATTTGCTCTTCGGGCAAAGGATATAATTGTTCGATACGAACTATAGCTATATCATTTCTTTTGTCTGCAATTTTTTTGGCAAGCAATTCATAATATAATTTTCCAGTACAGAATAATACACGTTTTACTTGTGTAGGTTTTACTGTAGTATCATCAATTAATTCTACAAAACCGCCTGTAGTAAAATCTTTCAAATTACTCACGCACAAGGGATGGCGGAGCAATGATTTTGGAGTCATTACAATTAAAGGTATTCTAAAATTACGGTGTAATTGTCTGCGTAATAAATGAAAATAATTTGCAGGAGTTGATGGGTAAGCTACTTGCATATTATAGTTTGCACATAATTGTAGGAAACGTTCTAGGCGTGCACTGCTATGCTCGGGGCCTTGTCCCTCTTGGCCATGCGGCAATAGCATAACAAGTCCATTTGGTGTTTTCCATTTGGCACCGGCAGAACTGATAAACTGATCTATTATAATTTGTGCTCCGTTTCCAAAATCACCAAACTGTGCTTCCCATATCGTTAAACAATTTGGAGTGGCTAATGCATAACCATATTCAAAACCTAATACTGCATACTCACTAAGTAAAGAATTATATATTTCAAACTTTCCTTTATTGCCTAAATTTTTTAAAGGTATATATACTTCTTCTGAATCTTCTCTTTTAATAACTGCATGGCGGTGACTAAAGGTTCCGCGTTCGCAATCTTGTCCGCTCATACGCACATCATAGCCTTCATTATTTAATGTAGCATAAGCCATCAATTCACCCATAGCCCAATCGTAGCTATCATTTTTGATCATGGCTTTTCTATCGCCAAATAATTTTTGTATCTTATTAATGGGTTTAAAATCTTTGGGAATATCCGTTAGTTTTTCGGCCTGTTCTTTATATAGTTTTTGAGTGACCTTTGTATTAGGTGATGGGATTTGAAAATCTTCTTTATGTGCAATACCCAATCCTTTCCAATAGCTGGCTATAAAGTTTGTCACCTTACCTAAACCACTTTCTTTCGATTCGTTCAATCGCTCTTGTAGCATCTGTCTGAAGCCCTGTTCCATCTCTTTGGCAAGACTAGCTTCTATAGCTCCACTGCTTGCTAATTTGCTTTTATATATTTCTCTGGGGTTGGGATGTTGCTCAATTAATTTATATAATAGTGGTTGTGTAAATCGAGGTTCATCACCTTCGTTATGGCCATATTTTCTATATCCCAATAAATCAACATATACATCGGTATCAAATTTCTGGCGGTATTCCATGGCCATATTTACAGCATATACTACTGCTTCCACATCATCGCCATTCACATGAAACACGGGGCATAGCGTTACTTTGGCCACATCTGTACAATAAGTTGAAGTGCGTCCATCCGCAAAATTTGTAGTAAAACCTATTTGATTATTGATAACAACATGCACAGTTCCTCCGGTCTGATATGCTTTCAGTCCGCTCATTTGCTGCACTTCATATACAACACCTTGACCTGCTAAGGAAGCATCGCCATGTATTAATATGGGACAAATTTTATCTACATCGCCTTTATAATCATTATCAAGTTTGGCCCTGGTAATGCCTTCCACCACAGGGTTCACCGCTTCCAAGTGACTTGGGTTCGGACTTAAAGTAAGTTTAATTTTTTTGCCCGCATGGTTTTTATATTCGGTAGAATATCCCAAGTGATATTTTACATCGCCTTCAAAAAGCCCATCACCTTCGCTCACTTTCCCCTCAAATTCTTTAAATATATCATTATATGTTTTGCCCATAATATTGGCTAAAACATTTAGGCGACCACGATGCGCCATGCCTATAACATATTCTTGTATTCCTAATTCTGCTCCTGCATTGATTACCGCGTCCAGAGCAGGAATCACGGTTTCAGCACCTTCTAATGAAAATCGTTTTTGTCCGACAAATTTGGTATGCAAAAAATTCTCAAACACTACCGCTTGATTCAACTTTTTTAATATTTGTCTTTTTTGATCAATACTAAAATTGGGTTGATTGCGAGTGGACTCCATTTTATCCTGGAGCCATTTTATTTTTTCAGGATCTCTTATATATACATATTCAGCACCTATCGATTCACAATAAGTTGCTTCTAAATGTTTAACAATATTTCGTAAAGTAGCGGGGCCGATTCCCAGTTCAACGCCTGCATTAAATACTTTATCCAAATCACTTTCGCTCAATCCAAAATTTTGCAGAGCAAGCGTAGGAAGGTATTTTCTGCGTTCTCTTACTGGATTTGTTTTGGTAAATAAATGACCTCGGGTTCTATATCCTTTTATTAAATTGAGCACATTAATTTCTTTGAGCATATCATCACTCACAGAAATAGAACCACTGCTTTTTTGCTGACCCAGCTCAAAACCTTCAAAAAATTTACGCCATCCAAAATCCACTGAGTCTGGATCTTGTTTATAATCTTCGTAAAGTGCGTCTATGTAACCAATATCTGCATTGGACAAATAATTGTCAGTAACCATTTATATATATTTAGGGTTGCAAAGATACCCAAGTTATCATGCATAAAAAAAGCCCACCGATTGGTGGGCTTAAATTTTTTGCCTCGCAAAAAGATTACTTTACTTTCTTAGAAAGTTCAGCACCAGCTTTAAATTTAACTACTTTTTTAGCAGCAATTTTAATTTCTTTGCCAGTTTGTGGGTTACGGCCTTTACGAGCTGAGCGTTGAGCTACAGAGAAAGTTCCGAATCCTACAAGGATAACTTTGTCGCCTTTTTTCAAAGCGGTAGAGGTAGATGCTAAGAATGAGTTTAAAGCAGCTTGTGCTTGAACTTTGGTTACTTTGGCATCTGAAGAGATGTTGTTGATTAAATCAGCTTTGTTCATGATTTTTTTGTTTTTTTAAGTTAGATAATAAATGAATTTTGTGCTTGCAAATTATTGCAGAGCGTTGATATGACAAGTGTTTGCAAGTCAAATTTATTCACATTGCAGCAAAATCAGGGTTTTGAGCGTATTTTACATATTAAAGCACTGTCTGTCAAGCTATAAAATTTTATCATTTTTTGCTATATTATATATTTGTAGCAACAAATCGTCGAAGTTATCCACATTGTCAAGGGTGTAGCGGGCTTTATTATAGTAAAATTTCCGCGTGAAAATCAGATTTTCTAATTTTTTTATGATTATTGTATTGTCCGTTTTATCCAACAGGGGACGGGGTTTGGGAGGTGTGCCTGAGAGATTTTTTAACAATAATTGTATATCGCACCTTATATATATAGTAAGACCATTTTTATTCATCACCTCAATATTATCAAAAAAACAAGGTGTGCCTCCACCACATGAAATAATTGTTGGAGTATCAATATCAGAGCAAAGTTTTGTTAAACTATCATGTTCAATCAGTCTGAAACTCTCCTCTTTTTGCGTCTCAAATATTTCTGCTATACTTCTATTATGTGCTTTTTCTATATAATCATCGAGGTCGATAAAATTAATATGATAGCTTTCAGCAAACATTTTTGCGTAGGTAGTTTTGCCGCAACCCGGCATTCCAATTAAAAAAATTAGGGGGTGGTTCACTATAATTCTGGTGTGTTTTTAATGCTCATTTGAAAAAAGTTTCTGTAAGTCGAAATATAAACCTATTTTTGTGGCGTGTAAATAATGATAAAGAGGGGACTAAAGTCCCCTTTTTGTTTGTTTGAAAATGAGCAACGAAATTAAGGGATTGATAGAAAACTGGGTGAATGAAGCCACCGATGGTACTGATATTTTTTTGGTAGAAGTACGCAAAGGGCTTAAAGATGAAAGGATTGCAGTTTTTATCGATGCCGATGAGGGTATTACTATTGACAAGTGTACTTTGGTAAATAGATACTTGAACGACAAGCTAGAAGAGATGGACCCAGAGCACAAGTACACCACAGAAGTATCGAGCCCTGGAGTAGACAAAGCGTTGAAAATGCCTAGACAATATATACAGCACAAAGGAAGAGTGCTAGAAGTAAAACGCAAAGATGGAGAATTATTGAAGGGTTGGCTAAAAGAGGTAGGAGAGAAAAATATCATATTAGAAGACCGAAAAATAAATAAATTAAGCAATAAAAAAGTAAAACCAGACCAAGAAATTGATTTTGACCAGATAGCCGAAAGCCACGTCATAGTCAGTTTTCATTAGTAAACAGTAGTCAGTAACCAGTAGTCAGTGCCATTCGGCGTCAGCTACTGATTACTGACCACTGATTACTGACTACTAATAACTAACAACTAATTACTAAATAACATGCACAGTGTAGGATTGGTCGACTCGTTCGCCGAGTTTAAAGACCTAAAAAACATTGACCGGGCCACAATGATCAGGGTTCTTGAAGACGTATTCAGGCAAATGATTAAGAAGCGTTTCGGTACAGACGAAAATTTTGACATCATTATTAACGACCAAAGCGGCGACTTAGAAATATATCGCACCCGCACCGTGGTTGATGATGATGATTGTTACTCAACAGCTTTAGAGATAGAGTTGGCAGATGCTCACAAAGTAGATGCTGACCTTAATGTGGGTGACGACTGTATTGAGGAAATGAACTTCCTAGAGGTATTTGGTCGCAGGGCTGTACTTACTGCTCGTCAAACTTTGATGAGCCGTATTATGGAGCTTGAAAAAGATGAGCTTTATAAAAAATACAAAGACCGTGCTGGTGAATTGCTTAGCAATGGCGAAGTTTATCAGATATGGAAAAATGAGTTGATGGTACTCGACGAAGATGGCAACGAATTAATTTTGCCCAAACGTGAAATGATACCTGCCGACTTTTATAAAAAAGGTGATACTGTAAAAGCAGTTATATATAAAGTAGAAATGGTGAATGGTAGCCCAAAAATTATTTTGAGTCGTACCGCACCAGTATTCTTGGAAAGATTATTTGAACTTGAAGTTCCAGAGATTTTGGATGGCTTAATTACCATCAAAAATATTGTGCGTGAACCAGGCGAACGGGCCAAAGTTGCCGTAGAAAGCTATGATGACCGTATCGACCCCGTAGGTGCCTGTGTAGGTATGAAAGGTAGCAGGATTCATGGTATCGTGCGTGAACTTAGGAATGAAAATATAGATGTGATAAACTATACTACCAACTTGCCATTATATGTATCACGTGCTTTGAGTCCCGCAAAAATTTCGGATATAAAAGTGGATCAAACTGAAAAAAGGATTGCTGTATATTTGAAGCCTGACCAAGTAAGTTTAGCTATTGGTAAAGGAGGCCATAATATTAAATTGGGAGGAAAATTAGTAGGATTTGAAATAGATGTATACCGCGAAACTGAAGAAGAACAAGGAATAGATGTAGATTTGGATGAATTTGCAGATGAGATAGATAGCTGGATTATAGACGAGTTGAAAAACATCGGACTTGACTCTGCCAAATCGGTTCTTGCAGTTTCAGATGAGGATTTGGTTAGACGCACAGAACTAGAGGAAGAAACAGTAGTAGAAGTGAAAAAGATACTACAAGCGGAGTTTGAAGACTAAGGAATGAAAACTGAATGAAAAGATGAACGCGATATTTTTGTTTGTATAACATGAGCTGATAGGGTTAATTACATATTGTTTTTACAATACGGTTACGCTGCAAGCTCTGGTTTGATAGGCAACATATTCCGTTGTAAGGTAAAACTGCAATTCACGAGAATTGAAAAGTAAAACCTACAATGAAATTGAAACGGTAAAATAAAAAAACAATAAAACGAAACCCATGAGTGGAATATACACATTATTAAAAGTTGCTAAGGAAATCAATGTCGGCAAGGATACTATTGTCGAGTTTTTGAAAACAAAGGGTCATATTATAGACCCTAAGCCCACTGCAAAACTTACTGAAGAACAGAACCAATTGGTGATGGCTGAATTTGCTTCTGAGGCTCAGGTAAAAGCTGAGGCACAGCAAATGAAAGTGGACAAGCCACGCAATAGCCAAATTCTTGCATCTGAACTTGCACCAAAAAATCGCCCCAATATATTGGAGGAGGAAGAAAGACAAGTGCTCATTAAAAATGCTGATTTGTTAAGTCGCGAAGAAGAGCAAAAAGTGATAAATAAAAAGGCCGCTGCAAAAATAGAAACAACTAAAGAAGTTACCCCTGAAGTAATTGAAAGTGAAGCAGCTGCTGCACCTATAGAAGAGCAAAAAAAATCGGAAGAGAAAGCTACGAAAACAAAATTGGGCATTAAGCTCATGGACAAAATCGATTTAAATAAGGTTCGTGAAGACCCTATCCGTGCTGATAGAACTCCAAAAAAGAAAAAAGTAGAACCTGCAAAGCCAGTGGTTGCCGAAGTTAAAGAGGAAGAAAAACCCAAATCGAAAAAGAAAAAAGTAGAAGAAGTAACAGCTGAAACAACTCCTCCAGTGGAGATCAAAAAAATCGTTAAAACTGAAGCAAAAGAAACACCTCCCGATGCTGATCCTGAAATAGAGAAAAAGGTAATGACAACACAATACCAAACCTTAGGTGGAATTAAATTGATGGGCAAGATAGAACTGCCAGTTGAAAAGGTACCCGAGCCTAAAAAGAAACCTGATGCATCTGCAACTGCCGCCAGCAATGAAGAAAAGAAAAAACGCAAACGCAAACGTATTGGTGGAGAAAAGGTTTCTATTCAGCAATTTGGCACGGCTGCCCCTGGTGCAAAACCTGGAGACCGCCCTGCTTGGAATAATGATAAGAAAGAGATTTCCGCTAAAGAAGTACAAGATAAATTAAAAGCTACATTAGCTCGTATTAACCCAGGCAGCAGAAAACCCAATTTGGGTGATGTGCGGTCGAAACTACGCAAACAAAAACGTAGCAATATGGCCGACAGACGCGAAGAAGACAGGGTTGAGCAGGAATTGCAAAGCATGGTATTGAAAGTAACCGAGTTTCTTTCAGCCAACGAGCTTGCTAAGATGATGAGCGTTCAAGTTACACAAATTATTCAAGCATGTTTTACATTGGGTATGATGGTATCTATTAACCAACGACTTGATGCAGAAACAATTAGTATAGTTGCCGATGAATTTGGATATACGGTTGAATTTGTAAGTGCTGAAATACAAGAAGAAGTAAAAGAGGAAGAAGATGATCCAGCGGATTTAATGCCTCGCCCCCCTATCGTTACGGTGATGGGACACGTGGATCACGGTAAAACATCTTTGCTTGATTATATCAGAAGTTCTACTGTTGTGGCAGGTGAGGCTGGAGGAATTACCCAGCATATAGGAGCTTACGAGGTAACCCTTCAAAATGGAAAACAAATTACCTTCCTCGATACTCCCGGTCACGAAGCCTTTACTGCTATGCGTGCACGTGGGGCTAAAATGACGGATATTGTTATTATAGTAATTGCTGCCGATGATAGTGTGATGCCTCAAACAAAAGAAGCAATCAGCCACTCGCAAGCTGCAGGAGTTCCTATTGTGTTTGCATTAAATAAAGTAGATAAAGATGGGGCAAACCCCGACCGTATTAGGGAACAACTTTCAGCGATGAATATTTTGGTGGAAGAATGGGGTGGTAAATTCCAATCGCAGGAAATCTCGGCCAAAAAAGGAATGGGTATAGAACAACTTTTGGAGAAAGTGCTGATTGAAGCTGAAATGCTCGACTTAAAAGCCAATCCCAATAAACGTGCTGTGGGTTCTATTATAGAAGCATCTCTCGATAAAGGCCGCGGAATTATTGCTACCACTATGATACAAGCAGGCACACTGCGAGTTGGTGATCCTATTCTAGCAGGAATACATGCTGGTAAAGTAAAAGCCATGTTCAACGAACGTAACCAAAAAATTATGAGTGCGGGCCCATCAACTCCTGTATCTATTTTAGGTTTTCAAGGAGCTCCGCAAGCGGGCGATAGATTCATCGTTGCAGCTTCTGAAGCAGAGTCGAAAGATATAGCAAATAAGCGTTCGCAGTTAATGCGTGAGCAAGGACTTCGTACCCATAAACATATAACACTCGATGAGATAGGTCGTCGTTTGGCAATTGGTAACTTTAAAGAATTGAACCTGATTGTAAAAGGTGATGTGGATGGATCGGTAGAAGCATTAAGTGACTCATTATTAAAAATATCATCTACCGAGATACAAGTGAACGTGATGCACAAAGCGGTGGGTCAGATTTCGGAAACCGATGTGATGTTGGCTTCAGCCTCCGACGCTATTATTATAGGTTTCAATGTGAGACCATCTATACAAGCCCGCAAACTTGCCGAGGCCGAGGATATTGATATCCGTTTATACTCTATTATATATAATGCTATTGAAGAGGTGAAAGCGGCCATGGAGGGTATGCTTGCTCCTACCTTGGAAGAAAAAATTACGTGCAATGTAGAAGTGCGTGATATCTTTAAAGTACCAAAAGCTGGAACTATTGCAGGTTGTATGGTAACTGAAGGTAAGGTAACCCGCAATACCAAAATACGTGTGATACGCGATGGGGTGGTAATGCACACCGGCGATATCTCGTCATTGAAACGCTTTAAAGATGACGTGAAGGAAGTGCTTACAGGTTATGATTGCGGTATCAGTATCAATAAATTTGATGCGATTGAAATAGGCGACGTGATAGAGGGATACGAAGAAGTGGAAGTGAAGCGGAAGTTGGTGTAAACTACTTTTTTTTAAACCTTTTTTTTATATATTTGCACAAATGAAAATATGCCTACAATATTATTAATAGCAGGTTGGCGGCTTTTTTCTATTCAAATGAAGGGAACGAACCTGTGCATATTCATGTTGAAAAGGGAGACATGGAATGCAAGTATTGGCTTGTAGAAAAAGAGTTTGAGATTGAAGAAGTATTTGCCCATGGCTTAACTCCCTCAGCTCGCAGAGAAATAAAACGAATAATATACCAGCACTTCGACTACATTGTTGCAGAGTGGAAAAAACATTTCAAAAAATAAAATTACGACCATGTTACATACAATAAATAGTATCCAGTTCGATAAGAATTTTATGATATTAAAGGTGGATGGAAATTTGTATAAAATTAAATTATCAGACGTTTCTCCCAAAATTAGAAAGGCTTCTAGTGAAATGAGAAACGACTATAAAATTTCTGCATCAGGCTATGGTATTCATTGGCCACAAATTGATGAAGACCTTTCGATTGATGGTCTTATGAAGTAAATATCACTTCATCCCCAAAGCTTCCCAAGCCATCTGAGCAGCTACTTGCTCGGCTTTCTTTTTCACGTGGTCTTTGCCTTCGCCCATTTGCTTGCCATCTACCCACACAAAGGCGTGGCGTAGTTTGTGGTTGCCGTTTTTTACCACGGGGCCTTCTTCAAACTTAACTTCCTTATTGGTGCGTTGGGCCCATTCGAGCAATTTGCTTTTATAGTTGTTTTCGGTTTGCTCGAGGTTGTCAATATCCATGTGGTTTTTGATGAGATATTGTATAATAAACTTCTGTGTTTTCTTAAATCCTTTGTCTAGATATACCGCACCGATGATGGCTTCCATGGCATTGCCATAGGCAGTTTCCAGACCATGCACACCACCACTAAAATTTCTTTTCTCGAGCATCACCAATTGGTCCAAACCAATTTTGCGTGCTAGCTTATTCAAACTTTCACGGCTTACAATTTTAGAACGCATCTGGGTTAGGAAACCTTCGTAACGGTAAGGGTATTTAAGAAAAACCATTTCAGCAACCACGCTATTTAATATCGCATCGCCCAAGAACTCTAATCGTTCGTTGCTATTTTTATGGCCGTTGTGTTTCAAATCATCAGCCACGGTGCTATGCTTGAGAGCTTGTTTATATAAGTTGATATTGCTGGGTGATAGACCCAAAATAGATTTCAACTGTCGTTTCAATTCCCTATCTGGGGGAAATATGTTTTCTGAATTCTTCACAAATTATATATGCATAGCTCGTAATTATTGCTGCGAATATATTGTGAATATGCCAACTGATTACGATATTATATAAAAAGTTTTTCCAAATCGGAAGATGAGAGTATTTTTAAAGTGCGTTTTCCCGAGATATCAAAATAGGGATTTTCGCATTGGAATAACTCTTCAAACAAGTTTGTTATCTCTGTTTGCGAAAGTTCATCACCTTGTTTCACGCCTGTTTTGCGGGCTATGGAACGAGCCAATATATCAAACCGATCGCCTTTGGCTTGTGTTTGTGTTTGTTTAAAATCATCGACCATGCCTTCTATCAAAAGTTTTTCGTTGGCGTTTTTAATACCTGCTGGTACCCCATTAATAATCAAAGAATTTTTACCAAACACTGCCAAATCGAAACCCATCAATGCCAAATGCGGAAGAAGGTCATGAACGATTACAAAATCTGTGGGTTGCAAATCGACCAACTGGGGGAACAATCGCTCTTGGGTAGCTATTTGTTGCCCATTGATGGAACGCAGATATTTTTCATATAATATTCTTTCATGTGCTTTTTCTTGATCTATGATATATAACTCTTCACCCGTTTGTGCCATTATATATTTTTTGTTCACCTGCCAAATACTATCAATACTCGGAGATTCTTTTTTAATGCGGGTATCGTGTTTTATATCTCCTACAAATTCAGCTTTTAAATTTGTTTGCTCGGCTTCATATCTTTCACTAAAACTTCCCTTAACATCACCGTCAAATATTTTTTTCCAATCGGAGTTTGCTTTGCGTGCTTGAGTTTGTCCGCTACCACTTCCCACAAAAGGATTGAAGCCCGTATTTAAATCTATCCTGGGCTGTGTGGCATACACACCGGGCTTTACGGTGAAGGCGGCCATATTAAAATCGGCTTCGGGCACTTGTATATGATCGCCTAAGGCTTTGCGTGCAACAGCGTGCAGAAATTGATATATAATACGTTCGTCTTCAAATTTTATTTCTGTTTTTTGTGGATGCACATTCACGTCTATACTTTCTGGTCGCACAGAAAAAAAGAATATATAAAAAGGAAACACATCTTTTGGGATCAATTCTTTATATGCTGATGATATGGCATGGTTCAAATATCCATCCCGAAAAAAACGGTTGTTTACAAACAGATATTGTTCGCCTCTAGTTTTCTTTGCAATCTGCGGGACGCCCACAAAACCCTTGATAGAAGCAACACTTGTAGTTTCTTCAACATATAATATTTCGTCTTGTTTTTTATCGGCAAATATTTCCAAAATACGTTGCTCCATCGAGCCACTTTTCAATTTGAAAATATCGTTCCCATTATTATAAAACTCAAAAGCTATATCAGGATGTGGAAGTGCCACACGCAAAAATTCATCTATTATATATTTTGTTTCTACAGGGTTTGATTTAAGAAATTGACGACGAGCAGGAACATTATAAAATAAGTTTTTTACTGTAATACAGGTTCCCGCATTCGCATTAACCGCCTCAACAGATTTTACTTCTGAGCCTTCTATCATAATCTGCGTAGCGACTTCATCGGTATGCCTGCGGGTGCGCATTTCTGTATGGGCGATCGCAGCAATGGATGCGAGTGCCTCGCCTCTAAAACCTTTTGTATTTAATTTAAATAAATCATCAGCCGATGCAATTTTGGAAGTGGCGTGGCGTTCCCAACTCATGCGGGCATCAGTTTCGCTCATGCCTGCACCATCATCAATTACTTGTATCAGAGTGCGGCCACCATCTTTAATATGTAATATAATACTTTTGCTACCTGCATCTACTGCGTTCTCAAGCAATTCTTTCACTACTGATGCTGGGCGTTGTATTACTTCTCCTGCCGCAATTTGATTTGCTACATGCTCAGGTAAAAGTTTTATCACATCAGCCATTGGGCAAAGATATATTGGTTTTAGAAATTATATGATGGTTTGATTTGACGGGAAATTATATATCCAAATGTCAATTATAAAAGTATATAATACTTAAGGCTTTGGAAAAAGAAGTGGATATGTGCGGGATTCTTTGTGAGTAAGTTCGTCGGTTAAATAGTGTCACCCCTTCGGGGTTAAAGCTAGTAATTCTTTTAATGTGAGAATAATACCATCCCTTCGGGATTTTTTTTACCTACTTTGTTTTCAAAATATCTGTATATTCTTTCAAATGTTCTTTAAGCTTTTCGATAACCACTTCTATAGGCTCATCGCTTTCGCCACCGGCGGCATTGAAGTGGCCACCGCCATTAAAATATTTGCGGGCAAATTCGTTACAGGGGAAATCGCCTTTCCCGCGGAAAGACATTTTTACTTTCACTTTTCTATCAATAATTAGTACCGCTAGTTTTACACCTGTAATGGTTAGTCCCCAGTTTACTAGTCCTTCAGTATCGCCTGTTAAAACTCCATAATGTTTTATTTCATTTCTGTCCAATGCCATTAATGATGTATTAAGTTCTGGAATATATTCTAATTTATGAGCAAGTGTATACCCAATTAACTGTGTTCTTCGCAAAGTAAAGTTATCATATATATGACTTTGCACTTGGTCGCTTTTTACGCCGCAATCTAATAGTCTTGCAACAATTCTATGCGTGTTCCCTGTAGTCGTATCATGTCTAAAATTTCCTGTATCTGTAAGTATGCCTGCATATAAACATTCGGCAATATCCTTATTCATTAAGGCATCGTCGCCCATGGTATTAATAAATGTATATATCAATTCGCAGGTGCTGCATGCCTTAGTGTCGTGCAGACGGTAATCGTCGAAAGGTTCGGGCTGTAGGTGGTGGTCTATCATCACCTTTATTGCTTTGCTAGCAGCTACGTCATGCCCCATATCATTGATGCGTTTTAGGGCATTAAAATCCAAACAAAATATAATATCCGCATCTGCAATATATGACTTTGAAAGTTCCGTTTTTTGTTCATATATAATTACAGAATCATTGCCCGGCATCCAGTTAAGGAATGCGCCATAGTCGGTTGGTGTTACCACTACTACATGATCAAAGTTTTTTTGTTTGAGGTAATTATATAACCCCAATGACGAACCCAAAGCATCAGCGTCGGGCTTGTGGTGGGTGGTGATGAGAATTTTCTTATCGGGGGTAAGTATATCTTTTAATTCTATAATAGGTTTCACGGGGCAAAGATAAGTACGAAGGGGTAAGGAATAAGGGGTAAGGAGCTAACGCCTAAATTCCTTACTCCTCATTTTATTGATTACTAGTATATCATTTATAATATATTCCAAAAGGTGAAAGATAAGGGGGCTGAGCCTTGCTGCCGTGCGGCCCTTATTCCTTGCTCCTTATTCCTTACCCCTTATATTTGTGCCATGAATAAAGTTATAACTAACGCCGAGGACGGCGTGAAAGATATACAAGACGGTGCTACAATTATGCTAGGTGGTTTTGGGCTTTGCGGTATTCCTGAAAACTGCATCGCAGCCTTGGTAAAGTTGGGCGTAAAAAATCTGACTTGTATAAGTAATAATGCGGGCGTTGATGATTTTGGAATTGGGTTAATGCTGCAAACCCGACAAGTAAAAAAAATGATCAGCAGTTATGTAGGCGAGAACGCTGAGTTTGAAAGACAACTATTGAGTGGAGAGCTAGAGGTAGAATTGATACCACAAGGCACCTTAGCAACACGCTGCTGGATGGGCGGTGCTGGAATCCCTGCATTTTATACGCCCGCTGGCTTTGGAACCGAAGTAGCCGATGGCAAAGAAATTAGAGATTTTGAAGGCAAACCCCATTTGATGGAACAGTGGCTGCGAGCAGACTTTGCGATTGTAAAAGCTTGGAAAGGCGACACGCATGGCAATTTAATTTATAAAGAAACGGCCCGCAACTTTAACCCGATGATGGCGATGGCGGGCAAAATAACAATAGCCGAAGTAGAAGAATTAGTGCCTGCTGGCGAGTTAGACCCCGACCAAATTCACACACCTGGAATATTTGTACAACGTATTTTTAAAGGTGTGAATTATGAGAAACGGATTGAGCAAAGGACGGTGAGGCAGCGGGATATTTAGTATATTACATAGAAATTACACGGCTTTAGTGGGTGTGTATTTTCTGCTTTGTTAGCAGTTCGACTTAGTAATTTAGTTGAAGCATTGTCGCCTAATATTCCCCCTTGTCTTTCCTATATGCCTTCTGTAATTTTACCATTTTTTATCTGCAATATAATGTAAGGTATATTGCTTCTCTTTTTTTGCAGCCATGTTTTGGTGTGGTTAAATTAATTCGAAGACACAATTTCCTACGCCGCGGGTGGCTATCAAAGAGCCACGGTCAATTTTAATGCTTTGGCTTGCAAAAAAAATTATAGAGCTGCAGTTACTGCGATGGTGTATGTTTCCAAAAAAATCCATTCTTACTTTCAGCCCTTTCTATTTCGCCCTGTTTATAAAGAGCTCTCAGTAATTTTTGAGCCTTTTCTGCATCTATATCATAAAAAAAACAAACCTCATGTTCGGTCATAATATTATAAAGTTTAAAAAGAGATAAGGGGTCAATCTCAATTTTCTTTTTTACAACTCCCGGAATAAACGCTTTAATAATTTCTTCAAACTTTTCATAGGACTGAATACCTTTTAGCGTTATTTTTTTGTCTAAATCATTTGAAAACAATAGGGTGGGGAATGATGTTATTTCATAAGCTTGGGCGAGTTCTAAATCTTCTTTGAAGAGATCAATTGCTTTGGTTTGAATATCTTTAAGGAGAACTGCAGAGTCTAGCCCACAGCTTAGCGCAGCATTTGCAATAAATTGCATTTTAGTTATATTCTTTTTTTCTAAAAAAACCATTTCTTTGATTCTCCTTAAAAACAAAACCGCTTTGTCTTTACTTTGCAGTTGAGCTGCTTTAAAGGCAATGGATGGCGGGTATGAGGAGTCCAATGGGTCTTCAATCCAAACATCGCCATCGAATGGTGTTTTGTATAAAGTACTCATGTCCTCCCAATGTTTTGCCGCGTCTGTTGGTTCTTTAATCAACCCACTATTATAATCTTTCCAAGAAGGCAATAAACCACCCATTTTATAATCAACATCTAAATAGTCATCATATTCTAATTTAAGCTTTCGCAATATGGGTTGAATTAACCAACATGTTGAACAAATAGGATCTGTAAAATATAAGACCTTTAAAGGTTTATTTATCAGCTGTTTATTATTTTTTGTTTCAGAAACCAAAGGCAATAAAAAATCCCGTTCGCTAAAATTTTGAGGATAAAGAAAAAGTTTTTTTACTTCTCTTCCTAGTTCTATGTGTTCTTCGATACTTTCCGACCTCCGATCGTAGTAATTTTTAAAAGCTACATGGTAGTCCTGTGATTCATCTAAACTAGCAACCAAGCATTTTGCATCTAGAATGGCGTTAGTAGTGCCCGCACTAGTAAAGGGCAAGGCTAAATGGGCTGCATCTCCTATTAAAACCACATTGTTGCTATTGAAAGTTGGTAATAAATCAAAATCTCTTGTGTTCCATATATATGTATTTTCAAAATTATTTGCATCTAAAACCTCTTTAACTTCTTTTGGAAAATTTTCAAGCGTCTTGTAGCAGAATGACTTTAAATCTGTCGTATCTGCCTGGTTTTTTTCAACCAGTTTAGCGTCATATTGCATAAACCAAACCGACTCATCATTGAATGTAGGAATGTATCCAAATGATAATCCTTTCTCTTCATGCTGTATTTTATGAAAAATTGTCAACTCATCAATAGCTAAGATTTGTTTTTTAGAAATACCCACAATTTCCTTAACTTCAATAGGTGAGTAATCTGTTTCTCCAAAGATATTCTTTCGCACTGCTGAATTGCTTCCATCGGCACCTATAAAAATATCGCCATATTCTACTTCTCCATTTTTAAAAACAGCCGCAATAGCTTTATTATTTTCATAAATAAAATGAGAAAATTCTCTTCCTAGTTTCAAACATTCTTTTGGAAAATGTTCGTTCAAAAAAGAAATTAAATCAATACGTTTGATGCAATACCATGAGTCCAATTTTATTTTAATTAACTCGTTCCCACTAGGCCGCTTCAAACTGAATATATTTATTTTCTTTTTATTCAATCCAATCGACAAAGAATCGGACAATTCATTTAAAATTGGCAATCCATCAGCATTCATCAAAAAAGCGTGACCTCTGATAAAAATACCATCCGCCTTTTCGTTGATAACAACCTCCCACTTTTTATTTTTAAGCAGTATTCCAGCTGTAAGTCCGGCTATACCGCCACCTATAATTACAACTTTCAAAGCATTGCCTTTTTAATTCTTGATAAAGCATCTGTCAATATTTCTTCAGATGTTGCAAAACTCATTCTGATATAGCCCTCCGCGCCATCGCCAAACCACTGCTTTAGTCCCGGAACAACCAATACTTTTGCCTTATTCAACAAAATATCTTGGATTTCTTGACTTGTTTTTTGAGTAGCTTTGATATTGGTAAAAGCAACATAGCAGCCCTGTGGTGCAATGCATTCGAAATTTGGAATGGCGTTTAATTCCTTTACCGTAATATCTCGCATTTTAGTTAGATGCACCAGAAAATCATCTAGCCAGTACTGGCATTTTGTAAGTGCTGTTGTTGCAGCTATTTGAGATAAAATATTAGCACCATGCACGGTAGATTGATGAAGAGAGGCATCCATTAGTTTAGAAAAATAGGAATCGTTGGGGGCTATAACTGCTCCTATGCGCAAGCCTGCCAATCCGTAAGACTTACTAAATCCTGTAACTGTAATGGTTTTATTTCTTATATCTGAATTTAATGATGCTATGCTTGTGAAAACATTTGGTTTAAAAACAATATCACTCCAGATTTCATCCGATAAAATTATCAAATTATATTTACAAGCGATAGTTCCCAAGCGCAATAATTCTTGTTTTGAAAACACTTTTCCTGTTGGATTTAAAGGATTACACAAACAAATCATTTTCGTGTTTTTAGTAATCAACTTTTCTAAATCTAGAAAATCGATATTGAAACTTCCTGGAGGAATCGAAAAAGAAATTGCAGTTGCTCCCACCGTTTCAATCGAATATCTAAAGAGAAAATCAACCGGATCGAAAATAATTGCTTCGTCGCCGCTTTTTAAAAAAGCTTTACAGGTTAAATAAATACCATATGCCGCACTATCAACAGGAAATGCGTGGGCTGGCGATACTGGAACATCCCGTTTTTGAATATAATAATTGGCAATACTTTCTTTAAATTCGGGAAGTCCTTCAGGGTGAGAATAGGAAAAATACCGATCTTTTGAATATGAACAAATTGCTTCTGAAATTTCTGGGGCACAAGGAAAATCAGGGTCGGCAGCTGTCAAGGGAATAACCCCATCTTTTACCGTTGCCCATCTCAAATTATAGGCTCGTGCTTTCAGTAACGCTAAATTTACGGCTTCATTTGAAAACATAGTGCAATCTTAAAAATGTTAGAAAGTTCATATTTTTTAGTGAGTGGCCTGATTGTGTTTTTAGCCTTTTGATTTTAAGGCAAAAGTATTTATATTTTGACAAAACTACGGGATTTGCAATTTTTTTTACGAATCATGTCGGGTTAATCTGCAAGCTTCAATTTTTTTACCCCCCCCCTTACTAGTAAATCTCGCACACTATCCGGCAACACATTATTATCATATTTTAATTTTGCCAAGCTATCTGTTTGTATAATATATATATTCCCAGTGTCTGTTTTTTGGGTATTGATTAAACTATCGTTGGCTTTTTTCAAAGTGGTGCTCATTTGGAAATAGTAATCCGCATCGTTATTTTCTTCTGCTTGTTTGTTGTTAGAATATATAATATAAGCCACACACATCACCGTGCTAACGATAAAAAATATCATCACGAATTGTATGGTTTTTATTTGTTTTGAGTTGAGCATTGGGCTGGCAAAAATAACTCAAAATTGTCATGCTGAGTTCATCGAAGCATCGACAAATTAATAGTAATGATAAAGTCTTCGATAAACTCAGACTGACAATACCTAATTTTGCAGCAACAAACAATTATGGAAATTACAGTAAAACAATTGCTACAAGCCCTGAGCAATGTAGATGATCCCGATCTTAAAAAAGATATTGTAACGCTAGGCATGGTGCAGAAAATTGATATTAGCCCCAGTAAAATATATTTCGAGGTGGAACTTACCACACCCGCCTGCCCCATGAAAGATATGATACAACATGCTTGTACCACAGCCGTTCGCCATTTCATTAGTAAGGATATAGATTTGGAAATCAAGATGACGAGTCGTGTTACGGGACAAGAGCGACATGAATTGAAAGGAATAAAAAATATTATAGCGATTGCTTCCGGCAAAGGAGGTGTGGGCAAATCGACTATCGCAGTGAACCTTGCATTGGCATTGGCAAAGACTGGTGCTAAAACAGGATTGCTCGATGCTGATATATATGGACCATCTATTCCTACCATGCTGGGTTTGCATAAAAGTCCGCTAGAAATGCGTGAAGTAAACGGAAAAAATATGATGGTTCCGATTGATAAATTTGGAATTAAATCGATATCGGTTGGACTCATCGTTGAACCCGGACAAGCCATCGTGTGGCGAGGCCCAATGATTTCGTCGGCACTTCGTCAGTTAATGAATGATGTGGATTGGGGCGACTTGGATTATCTAATCATCGACCTTCCACCAGGCACTGGCGATATACAATTAACGCTCTGCCAAAACTTTCCTTTAACAGGAGTTGTTCTAGTTACAACACCTCAACAAGTAGCATTAGATGATGCAGAAAAAGCAGCAGCCATGTTCAATATGCCGATGATAAAAGTTCCCTTACTGGGCGTGGTAGAAAACATGTCGTGGTTTACTCCGCCTGAGTTACCCGAAAACAAGTATTATATATTTGGCGAAGGGGGTGGCCAAAAACTAGCTACGCAATTTGAAATAGAATTGCTCGGACAAATTCCCCTTTCAATTCCAGTGGGAAAAGGCGGTGATGAAGGCTTGCCGATTGTAGCATCGAACAATGATATACTATCAAATGCATTTAATAAAATGGCGGGGCAGGTAGCTAGACAAGTTTCAATTGTAAATAGCATGAAATCGCAAAATGCAATCCCCGCATAAAAATATGGCTAAAATTCAGTAATTTTGAATCCCCAAAATGCAAGAGAATTTAAAACCCCGAATTGAAGAAGCACTGAACGCCATGAGGCCTTATCTGATAGCAGATGGCGGCAATGTAGAGCTTGTTGATATAACACCAGAAATGGTAGTAAGAGTTAGATTAATTGGCTCTTGCAGCAATTGCGATATGAGCAATATGACCATGAAAGCAGGATTGGAAGAAGGTATCCGCAGAGCCATTCCAGAAATTCAATCTGTGATAGCCATTAATTAATAGTGTGCGGTTTTGGCTAATAATCAATTAAAATCATTTTGGAATAACTATAATAATTATAGTTTGATGCAACCTTATTTAGACTAAGAAAGTTATACAAGCATATTATACCCATGTTGGAAATCCCAGTTATAGCAAATGAAACTCCCAGAGCAAAAAAACCCGATTGGTTGAAAGTAAAACTACCTACGGGTCAAAACTATTTGAACGTACGTAAACTGGTTGATGAATATAAACTTCACACAATATGCGAGAGCGGCAACTGCCCCAATATGGGCGAATGCTGGGGAGCAGGCACAGCTACCTTTATGATATTGGGAAATGTGTGTACACGCTCATGCTCCTTCTGTGCAGTCGCCACCGGCCGCCCTACAGAATACGATATGGATGAGCCAACGCGTGTTGCTGAAGCAATCAGATTAATGGGTGTGAAACATGCCGTTATCACATCGGTAAATAGAGACGAATTAAAAGATAAAGGGGCTTTGGTATGGGCAGATACTATACGTTTGGTTAAAGAGCAAAACCCATTGACCACTATAGAAACTTTGATTCCTGACTTTCAAGCAAAGTGGGATTTATTATATCAGGTTATTGATGAAAAACCCGAGGTGGTATCTCACAATATGGAAACAGTTAAAAGATTATATAAGAAAGTAAGACCACAAGCAAAATATGAAAGAAGCTTGGAACAAATAAAATTGACAAAAGAGCGTGGCCGCAGAACTAAATCTGGGATTATGCTTGGGATTGGTGAAAGCAAAGAAGAAGTATTTGAGGCCATGGACGATTTGGCTGCACACGGATGTGATGTACTAACACTAGGTCAGTATTTACAACCAACCAAAATGCACTTGCAAGTTGAGGAGTTTATACATCCAGATATTTTTGCAATGTATAAAGAAGAAGGATTAAGCAGAGGCTTGCAGTATGTAGAGTCTGGGGCTTTAGTTAGGTCGAGTTATCATAGTGAAAAACATTTATAAGTTTGATTGGTATTAAAAAATACCGTTAATTTGAAACCACTTTTATAAAAAATAGATATGAAAAAGTTTACGATTTGGATGGCAGGTATTGTAATAGCAGGGGGCTTTGCAGTAGGATCCTTTATTAATGAAGGCAAAGATTACGCTCCCCGTAAATCACGTTTGCAAGTAGAAGGCGAAGGTGAAGAGTGGGAAGAACGTTCATCTGCTGCCTATGTGGAGATGATGCACAAACTAAGGGCCAACCCCAATACCGATAAGGTAGACCCACGAGATGTTAATAATGCAATTCGTCAAGCAGATGCGATGATGAATCAACGTGCCACAAAGTGGCCTTTGGATTGGCAAGAAAAAGGCCCAGATAATGTGGGCGGTCGCACACGTGCTATTTTGGTTGACAACCAAGATCCTACCCAAAATACAATATATGCTGGCGGTGTAAGTGGTGGTCTGTGGAAATCGACTACCGGAGGTAGCTCATGGCAAAAAGTTGATACAAAGAAAAACAATCGGTGCATTAGCACTATGACTCAAGCACCTAATGGCGACATATATTATGGAACTGGTGAAGGCGGATTTATTGGCTACTCTGTAGGGGTTGGCGAAAGTGGTTTTGATGGTGCAGGTATATATCTTCAAAAAAACGGAACTACTGGTTTTAACGTGCTTTCTAAAACATCTAGTTGGCTGGGAATACAATCAATGGGTAGCGACCCCACAAATAATCGCGTATATGCAGCTACAACAAATGGTTATTATTATAGTGAGGATCAGGGAGCAACTTGGAGCAAAGCTCAGGGCGGCCCAAATTCTACATGTTTGGAAATAAAAGTATCAAGCAATGGTAAAGTTTATGTTGCAACGGCTACAGGAATATTTAGGAGTGACGATGGAAAATCCACTTTTACTAAAGTGAGCAAAGCTCCAATGGTTGCTACTACAAATAGGATTTCTATTGCCATATCACAATCAAACCCCAACTATGTTTATGCAATGGCGTCTTCAACTGCCAACAGCAGGTTAGAGGGGATTTACCAATCAAAAAATGCTGGCGATACTTGGACTAAGATAGCTTCCGGGGCTTCATCGCCTGCCGATTTCGACCCGCTGTCAAACGGTCTTCAGGGGCAAGGAACATGGAATAACGTACTAGCAGTTGACCCAACTGACTCCGAACGTATTTTTGCATCGGGCTGTGATTGGTGGGAATGGCAAGGACCTGGAAGAGGTTCAAAATCTGCCTGGAACAAAACTGCTCTCATTGGAGCAAGTGAATTCAGTCCGTATTATATACATTCTGACAAGCATGCTATTGTTTTTGCAAACGTGAATGCACAAAACAAAACTTTCACTACCTATATTGGTTCTGATGGTGGTATCAGCAAATCAACAAATGGATGCGTCACTTTTTTCACATCTAACAAAGGTTATAATGTTACCCAATTTTATGATGTAGCTGCTGACTGGCATGGAAATGTAATAGGTGGAAGTCAGGATAATGGCACACAATTTATCAATGGCAGCCGCAATACAGCTCAAGGAGCTGTTGAAGTTTTTGGAGGAGATGGCTTCCAATGTGAAATATCGCATATCAATCCACAAATTATGTTTTATAGCACTTACTATGGTGGTGTAACTAGGTCGCTTACTGGTGGCACCTCAGAAGACTTCTTTTACGATTGTGACATGATTAACAAAGTTGACCCTAAATATGGCTCTGCTTCTGGATTATCAAAATGCTCAGATAAAACTAGTGGCTTTAGCAAAATATTTAATACCCCTATTCTTTTCAGAGAACATTATAAAGACTCATCGTCCCTCTTTGCTGTTGGAATGAACAATACCAATGGCGATGGTGGATCAGTTTTTATAACCCGTGAAGCACTGGTAAAAAACAAATTGAGCAATGATGGAAAACCACAATGGTTCAGATTGGCACAATGGAATGCATCTGGCGGCGGATGGCGAGCTGGCGAGCCAAAAAGTTTAGGTATTACAACCAATTGGAACAACTTATTCTGTGGTACTTTTAATGGCGGGCTGTATCGTTTTGCTGGGCTAAACTCAGCCACTTATGCCGATTCACCACGCACAGTTACTGGAGTTGCTTTTGAAGAGATTGGTAACGGTAAATTTGGTGGACGTGTAATTACGGGTGTTGAAACAGACCCAAATGACTCAAATCACATGATAGTGAGTGTAGCAAACTATGGTTTTGGTGCTTATATATATGAAACTCATAATGCTTTAGATGTGGCAGCAAGCGTTGCATTTACTTCAATACAAGGAAATCTTCCACTAATGCCCGTATATGATATTGCCGTTAATATTGATGATAGTAAAAAATTAGTTGCAGCTACAGACTTGGGCGTATGGACTAGCAATGATGGCGGACAATCGTGGGTTGAATCCAATAGTGGAATGGAACGTTTACCTGTGTTTAGTATTAAACAATACGAAGACCGCCCCTGGATGGGGCCAACTTTCTATATTGGAACACATGGACGCGGATTTTTTATGAGTACCAGCCAAGTAACTGCGGTTGAAGAACCTCAAAATACAACAAATTCTGTTGGCTTAAGTGTGTATCCCAATCCTGCCAGCGATAATATCAACCTCACTTTCAATTTACAAAAAACATCCAATGTTTTTATATCGGTAGTTGATTTAACGGGAAAGCAAGTATTCAATAGTGAACTTTATGGCTTAGGAAATGGAAACCAAAATATACCCATTAATATTTCCGATTTGAAAGCGGGAACTTACTTGGTCTTCCTGAAACAAAATGGGCGACAGGAAGTAAAGAAATTTATTAAAATCTAACAATATTAATAAAACAAAAACCCCAACCAAATCGTAAACATGGTTGGGGTTTTTGTTTGGTCTTATTTTTGAACCCTGAAATAATATGCGAAAGTTAAAACTTCTAATCCTGTTTATAGGGTTTTCCCAATATATTCTTGCCGGAGATACCACCAGTGTATTCCCCAAAAAACTTCATTCTGAAGATCAGCACGAAAAAACTGAAATGCTCATCGCCGATGTGTTGTCTCATAACCATTATAACAGAATTGTAATTGATGATGAGTACTCAGCGAAAGTATATGATAAGTATTTGCAAATTTTAGATGATGGAAGACAGTACTTTTTAGCTAGTGATATACAATCGTTCGACAAATATAAATTGAGGTTGGATGATGATTTAAAATCAGGCACTAGTGATGCAGGTTTTTTTATATATAATACCTACTTGGTGAGAATAGCTAATCGAATTGATTTTGTGAAGACGCTGCTTAAAGATACATTTAGTTTTAGTAAAGAAGATTATTTTCTCTTCGACAGAGAAAAGCAGTCATGGTTTGAAGACGAGACTGAACAAAATATTTGGTGGACAAAGAAACTTAAGTATGAAGCTCTGCTAATGAAATTAGCCGGCAAAAACGGTACAGAAATAAACGAAACCGTACTTAAACGCTATAATAATTTTCGCACGCAAATGTCGAAAATAAAGAGCGAGGATGCTTTCTCATCATTTATGAATGCATATACTGGTTGTGTTGATCCGCATACCGATTATTTTTCGCCCAGAGTGGCTGAAGATTTCCATGTAAACATGTCGCAGCAACTTAAAGGGATTGGAGCTACGCTTACACTTGATGGTGAGTATACCAAAGTGCGTGAATTGGTGAAAGGCGGACCTGCTGACCGCAGCAAGGCTATATTTGATGGTGATAAAATAGTAGGAGTAGGGCAAGGCCAAGAAGGCGAGTTGGTAGATGTAGTTGGATGGCGTTTGGATGATGTGGTAGCATTAATAAGAGGAGAAAAAGACACTTGGGTGAAGTTGCAAATTATACCTAAAACAGCAGGCCCCACAGATCCTAGAAAAGTAATTGAAATAAAAAGAGACCTGATTAGATTAGAAGAACAACGAGCCAAATGTGAAATAAAAAACCTAAAACGTGGTAAAAAAGAGTATAAAATAGGTGTAATTAATCTGCCTGTTTTTTACCAAGGCACCACAGCCGATGTTAAGAAATTATTGGATTCATTAAAGCGTGAAAAAATACAAGCACTTGTTTTCGATTTGCGAAACAATACGGGAGGTTCTTTGCAAGAAGCTATTACTTTATCTGGATTGTTTATCAGAAGAGGGCCTGTTGTTCAAGTTAAGAATTTATATGGCCAAGTAGAGATTGATGAAGACCGTGACACCAATTTGAATTTTGGTGGCCCAATGACAGTATTGGTTAACCGCGGCAGTGCCTCAGCTTCCGAAATATTTGCCGCCGCATTGCAGGATTATCATAGAGCTATTATAGTTGGTGAGCGTACGTATGGAAAAGGCACCGTTCAAAACTTATTAGATATGAACCAGTTCAACGAAAGCAATCCAGTAGGACCTAAAATGGGTGAAATAAAACCCACTATTGCCAAGTTTTATAGGATAACAGGTGGAAGTACCCAGCACAGAGGTGTGATACCCGATGTGCAATTCCCCTCATTAATCGATTCTACCTTATTTGGTGAAAGTGCCGATCCTTATGCACTTCCTTATGATGAAATTCCCCCCTCTCATTTTGACCTTTGCACAGAACTTGATAAATATAAAATGTCACTAATAGAAGATCATCAAAAAAGGATGGAAAAAAATGCCGAATTCCAATACTTGGAAGAAGACTTTGAAGACAAGGAAAAACAAAAAGAAGAAAAACTTCTACCTTTACAATTATCTGCAGCTCAAGCCCAAGTAGATAAACGTAAAGATAAAGAAAATGCAAGAAATGCTAAACGTAAACTAGATAAGAGTGCCAAGGAAAAAGATTCAAAGCAAAAAGATGGAGCAGAAGACAGTGTTGTTGATTCAGGAAAATACGATTTAATTATGGATGAAGGCACTCAAATATTAGTAGACTGGTTGGAACTAAGCAAGCCTGTCAAGAAATGATTTGACCAGCTATCATTATTCACCGATATTTGCACACCAATATTTGGTCCCGTAGTTCAATGGATAGAATAGAAGTTTCCTAAACTTTTGATGTGAGTTCGATTCTCGCCGGGACTACAAAATTAAATAAGCCTAACTTTATCAAAATCAATTTAAACCAACGAAGTCAATTGGTACTAGGGCTTAAATCATTCCAACCGAAAACAGAGTAAAGCAAAATAAATTAGATTAAACTAAAAATGGAGTGTAAATTTGGAGTGTAAATTTTAACACCTCAAAACATGAAAGCCAAAAAAGGAATAATAATCACTAGTTTTAGACTTGAAAAGCGAAAGGACAAAAACACCGGAGTATTAAAAACCGATAACGTACCAATATTGGCCGACTTCAAATTTGATGGGCAAAGGGTTATTTATCCAATAGGATATAGAATTGATTTTGCAAAGTGGAATGATACTGAGCAACGGGTTAAAAGGAATAATTTTAACAAAGACGGGATCGGGGCAAACATTATCAATAAGCGAATTGAAACCATTGCCTCACAACTACCAATTATTTATAATGATGCTCTAGGGCTTAACAAACCAATCACAAGTAAATTACTACTTGACGAATTGAATAGCTTTCTCCTAGTTGCTGAAAACACTCAAATAAAGGAAGCCAACCCCTCACAACAAAAGAGTGCTATTGATTATTTGCAAATATTCATTGATACTGAAAGCCAACAAAAGGACTGGAGTGTAAATACCAAAAAGAAAATTGAAACATTTAAAACCCATATTGAAGCCCATTGCCCCAAATTAAAGTTTGAAGACATCACCCCTATTTTCTTGCAAAGTTTTATTGACTACTTTAAAAATGATTTAAAGCTTAATAATTCAACCAATCATAAGTACATGAAAATATTTAATTGGTTTTTGAATTGGGCTACTAAAATGGGATACAATACCAATTTAGCCTACAAAGGTTTTGAGTTTAAATTTAAAGGGATCGGGACTAGTGATTATCAAAAGAACATTGTTTTCTTATCGTGGGACGAACTACAACACCTTAACAACCTAGACCTATCAAACAATAAAAGACTGGAGTATATTAGAGATATTTACAGTTTTTGTTGCTTTACTTCTTTGCGTTATTCAGATATAGCACACTTAAAGAAAAATGATATAAAAACCGACAACAACAACAACCACTATTTAGAAATTTTAACAGTAAAGACGGACGACAAATTGACCATAGAGCTTAATAAATATGCTTTAGCAATATGGAACAAATACAAAGACCAGGATTTAAAAAACAATAGATTGTTTCCCGTACCTACCAATCAAAAATATAATGAGTATTTGAAAGAAGTTGCTGAATTGGCCGGATTAAAATCTAAGGAAACCGTAATTGAGTTTAAGGGCAACAAACGTATTGAAACAACCTATGAAAAATGGGAACTTATAACCACCCACACCGCACGAAAGACGTTTATAATTAATGCTCTTTACTTGGGTATACAACCCGACATTATTAGAAGTTGGACGGGACACAAAGACCATAAGACAATGGCACTCTATACTAAAATAGTGAGTGAGCAAAAAAGAACTTCAATGGATAAATTTAATTCGATATGATAGAAGATTTAACGCCCTACCAATTAAACAAATACTATAATAGAGTTGAAGAACTTAAAAGTAGTAAGGCACTCAAAGGAATTGAACCCATACAATTGCACCAACTAAGGGAGTATGTAGTAAAAAAAATTACTGCTTTAGAACTTAAGATTGCTGAAAGACTTCTTTTTAGTGATGCTAGTAATTATCCCGTTGAATCTCAAAATGGAGGTGAAGAAAACTATTGGAAAAGGCAATTTAGGTATGAAAAACCCCTATTTGTTTTAGGTATTATTGACCAATTTAATAATGAACCTATAAAGGGCAAAGACGTGAACCAACAAACCGATTTTAATACTATAAAATATAAAGCATGGTTTAAAATGTTAAATGATTTTTCGGATAACATAATTGGCCTTTCTGAACATTTTCAAATTAATGATATTACAGGTAAAACCCACAATGACGCAATACTTCTAATTAAGTGGAAAGAAACAAAACTTGGAGCTGAACATGGTCAATTAAAAACTTTTGATTTAAAAATATTACGAAAGCAAATTATTGAAGAAAGCAAATGGTTTAAAGAGTTTGCAGACATAATTCATAACAAGGACGAAGCCTTACACCTTTTGGCAATAGATTGGGAAAGATTGACTTTATTAAATACTTATACATTTATTAATTCAATTCCCAATTTTGAAGACCTTTGGAAAAGATTGAAAGATTTAAAAGGAGAAACCAATAAATTATCAAGTGGGGGTATTGAGAAAAAAGTATCAAATTCAAATGAGGTTAAATGGACTGTCCCAGTATTTGCTTTATTCCTAAATTATCTAATGAACGGTCATTATGAAACTAAATCTAGGGATTTAAACGAAATTACTAGACTATGTAAATTATACAAATATGAAAATTCCCCTTTAAATATTCAATTAACCATGTATGCAATCGGAAACAACAAGGATAAAGACCCCCAAAAAAGGCCACAAATTGAGAAAGTTATACCACACTTGAAAAACTACCCAAGAAGCAAAATTCTAGCAGATAATGATTTAATAATTGAAATAGAGGAAAGTAGAATTGGGGGGGGTTAAAAATAAAAATATAAAAGCTTAACTAATAAAATGTTGCAACTATTAACCCCACTTAACCCCCGTAGCACTTTTCTTTAATAATCTTTGTTTGCATCACTTCTAAACAAAAAGTGATATGTCAAACGAACAAGTTTTATTTTCATTGCCTTTGGCTAAATTAGAGCCAATTTTTAAACAATGGTTTCATGATGTTATCAATGATAGGCCACATTATGAACAACCTAAAGAACTAGACCCCGAACCCCATATTTACGGGATAAAGGGACTAGCAAAGTTTTTATCGGTTTCCTTTCCCACCGCACAAAAGATTAAAAATAGTGGTAAAATCCCCTTTAGCCAAGTGGAACGAACTATTATATTTTCCAAAGCGGAGGTACTGGAAGCCTTAAAAAAGAAAGGAGGGATTAAACGCAATGGATAACCATAACGCAACCCCCACCTCTTTTAAATTGCAAAGCAAAAGTAAGGTAAGCACAACCCAACTTGAAACCATATTTCAATATCTAAATAAAAAAGTAGCTACTGCGACGATGGTAAGCAAGGCAACTTCTATCCCACAAAAAAATATCACTAGGTATAAAAGAGACCTTGAAAAAAATGGATTGTTAAAAGAGATTGAAAAAAAGCCTTGTAAAATAACAGGGTTTAAAGCTTGGTTTATTACTTGCAATCCCGATAAGTTTCCGGCAAATAACCAATTAAAGTTATTATGATATGGAAACTAACAACCGATCCAAACTGGAATGTTTTATTATAGCATTGCCACACCTTGCACCAATAAGCGAAAAGACTATTTGCAGCCTCTCCACACGACTTTGTGTTGATGCGACACACTTGCACCTGCTAGTGGAACGATTTAACAAGCAAGGCTACTACTATGGGAACTGAGATAAGATATTTTAATTTTCCAATACAGTTACTCAATGGTTTTTTGATTGAGAGCAAAACAGGGCTTAACAATATTTTGGCGTATGCTCTTTACGAACATTGTTTAAAATTAGACTATGGAACTGATATAGAAAAAATGAATAGTAGTGCTGAATATTTTAATGTAAAACTAGGTAACACAAAAGCAACCCTAAGCAATGGCCGACAACTTTATAATAGTATCCCGGGCAATCCACCCAAAGTAGGTTTAAATACTAAAATATTTTGGGACTACATGGATAACGAAAAGACCGAATTTGATAAGGTTCAATTGCTAGGTTTTTTGGCTTGCAAGAGCATACTTCAAAATAAACCTTACTGGCCTTTAAATAATAGATTCATGTGGGCAAGAATGGACGGGAAACCTTCGCCATGCGAAAAAAATGAATTATCAGTGGAGATGCAAAAATATGCAAACCATTATCAAGCAAGAAAGCTTAAAGTTGCATTAGAGGAGTGGGGGTTACAAGCATACAGTTGCGGAGTCAGGGGATTCTTTATCAGTATAAATTTAACTTTAGACAAACTAGCGATTGAAGTTGAAAAAAGGAAAAAATCAAATAAAGAAAAGGAATATAAAATGAAAGTAGCTGAAGCAAGAAGGAAAGCATTAGAGCAACTTAATAATACAAAACCATAACGCAACCTATAATAAGGGTTTATAAGAACTGTTAATTTATAGTGAAATGACTTTGCACCAACTACGCAACCTATAATAAGATATTTTAGAAAGGTATTATAGAAAGAAAATTTAAAAAGAAATTTAAAGAGTGTTTCTCTCTCACTAGAGAAAATCAAAATTGACATGAAAGCAAATAAGCAAATTATAATCGACAACATAATTACTGAGATAGAAACCGGAACACCAACCGAAAATATTTGTGCAACAATTTGCACTAAATTTCAGTTTACGGAACGGACATTTTACAACCACTATAAAATTGCACAACAACAACACTCACTAAAACGTGAAGCAATCAAAACGGAATTAATGAAGGTTGACACACAATTTGCAATTGAAGCCCGCACAAGCGAAATTTTAAATTCAAACGAAAGAAAAATAATACTTTCCCAAATTGCAAGGGGTGAAACCATAAGCGAAGGCAATAATATTCCTTTGTGGGGTGACAGGATTAGGGCAATAGCTGAACTTAATCGAATGGAAGGGGACTATTCACCCACAAAAATAGATTTTGAGCAAGTTGAAATCAAAGTTATTACTGGAATGATTGTAACCTAATGGGGGTAAGGGGTAAAATCTCTACTACCTATACGGATTAACCGCCGTGTTTATGTTTTCGCGTGTAAATACTAAAAAACAAATGGGGTATTAAGATACTAATTTTTGAAATTTACTTTGCCCAACAATTACACTCAAAGTATCAGTTAAATATCTATTTGGAGTGTAAACTTGGAGTGTAGATAAAAATGGACGTTTGCAAACAATTGTTTTTTAATTACTTATAAAGAATAGGTGTATTCTCGCCGGGACTACAAAGGTTAAAGGTGTTATTTATCCTTTCACATCCCACACATCACGCAAGCCCATCCCCACGTAGTTGAATGCCATAACCAAAAACATAATGGCCAATCCTGGAACTATTGCTAAATATGCGTGATCCATTACGATATAATTATAATGTTCTTTAATCATCATTCCCCATGAGGGTTCTGGAGGTTGTACCCCAAGTCCAAGAAAACTGAGACCAGCTTCCAATAAAATTGCTGTTGCAAAATTTGCAGCACATATAACTACTAAAGGTCCAGTAACATTAGGCAATATATGTTTGAATATTATTCTGGTATTACTTGCCCCAATGGTTTTGGCTGCTTCTATATATTCTTTTTCGCGAATGCTGAATACCTGCCCCCGCACTACACGGGCTACTTCCACCCACATGGTTAAACCTACTGCAACAAATACTTGCCAAAATCCTTTGCCTAAAGCTAATGTTATTGATACTACAATGAGCAAGGTGGGAAGTGACCATATTACATTTATTAACCAACTTATTATATAATCGGTGGTGCCTCTATAATACCCTGCGAGGAGTCCTAAAACTAAACCAAGCAACAACGAAATAGAAACCGCAATAAAGCCAACCGAGAGTGAAACCCTTGCCCCAATGAGCAAACGGCTTAGCAAGTCACGACCAAAACGGTCGGTTCCCAATATATAATGGTTTGTTTTTACGGGTTCATTTATATTATATAGTTTGTCGAACGCAACAGCATGATATATATGTGTGGTGTCATCAGCAGTTGTATATTCTGCATACTCCAAAGTTTTATTTTTTGTTATATGATACTTTTTAATTGGCTTAAATTCGAAGCCCTGCTCCCTGCCATTAATTAATATAGAAAATATATTTTGTGAAGCGAGTTTTTCCTTTTTAATCAATACGCCTTCAACCTTAAATCCAGGTTTCTGCAAAGCAATCAGCAATTGTATATCATTCCCGTTGGCTGAATTATCAGGTGCTATAATATAGGCGAATACTGAAATTAAAACACATAATACAATCCAACCCAATCCGAAGACGGCGAGTTTGTTTTTGCGATATTTTGTCCAAATGGTCATAGTGGTCAGTGGTCAGTAGTCAGTGGTCAGTAGCTTACGCCAATTGCCACTGATTACTGACCACTGTTTACTGTTTACTATATGTATAAAATCCTTTTCCTGTTTTGCGACCGTGGTTGCCAGCGTCTACTAGTTGTTGTTGTATTCTGCTGGGGCGAAATTTACTGTCTTGGTGAAATAAATTATATATAGAATTGGTAACTGAAAAATTAACATCTACTCCTATTAAATCCATCAACTTAAATGGTCCCATTTTAAAACCTGCATTTTCCATTAATATATCTATCGTTTCTATATCCGAAATATTTTCTTCGGCAATTTTCAAACTCTCCACATAATAATGACGGGCTACTCGGTTTACTATAAAACCCGGAGCATCGGATGCCATAATGGGGGTTTTGCCCGTAAGTTTCATCAAATCATAACAAATTTGTGCAATATTTTTATCTGTTTGCACCCCTGCAATAATCTCCACCAACTTCATAATATGTGCGGGATTGAAATAATGAACACCCAATACTCTTTCAGGATTTGGGATTCCATTTGCAATTTTTGTAATGGGAATTGTGCTAGTGTTTGTTGCAAATATGCAATCAGGACTATTATAGTGTGCCAATGATTTGAAAAGTTCTTTTTTGGCAGTTTCGTTTTCTATAATTGCTTCTATAATAAAGTCTGCAACAACTTGCTCTGCTTGGGTTTCAAATACTACTTTATTATATATATTTGCTTTTTCTTCAGATGAAATTTTTGCTTTCTCAACCAAAAAATCTAAATTTTTGCTTAGGATATTTTTGGCTTTTTCCAAAGCATTTGCATTTACATCAAATAATATAACTGGATAATTATGTTGTGCAAATACTTGTGCAATACCCACTCCCATAGTGCCTGAGCCTATTACTGCAATTTTTTTGATGTCGTTTATATTCTTCATATATTATATACTTTTACACTTAATTAAAAAGAATGTCATGGTGAGTTTATCGAAGCATTTCATTCTTTTTGAAACTTATCCTCCCAACCTCCATCTCAAACCAAACCGAATTGCTCTTGGCTGCATGGGATAGGCAGTGGCCGAGTAATATTCATTTGGCAAAAATTGGTATCCGGTGGGTAATCCCCAAAATGCGTGTTCAACTTTCAAATATAGTTGTACTTGGTAAATTTCTGCATTGAAAAATAAATCTATCAATGGATAATTCCCCGTATAGTGAAGGTTATCAAAATAAAACACGCCAGCTACAGGATTCCATAAGCTTGAGCGAATTTTTGAGAACCAAAATAAATCAGCTCCCAATTGAAAGTTCATGGGACTGTTAAAAAATTTGCCCGTATAATATAAACTTGATTTGGTGGCATATTGGGGTAAGCGGAGGTAATAATTATCGCTGACATTATTATAGTTCAAATTAATATTGCAGCCCAAGTGTTTGAATACTTTTGCCTGCAATGAATAGTTAATTGTGGAACCTGTCAGCACTCCATTATATTGTGTGGGAATTGATAAGGGATTATTATATACATAATTTCGTAATATATAATAATCGACATTTAACTTTTGTTGAATATTAAAATTAGATCTTTGATTATTAGTTTCCTTAATATTAAAACTAAACTTTGTTAGCCCAACTTTGTCCATTTTTGTTGCCCAACGATAGTGGTTAGAATAAAAATTTTGAGCCATCATGTTTGCTTCGTTCTTAGCCCCAGAAGCTGTAAAAGCAAAAAGAAGATTTCTTTTTGCTGTAATTTCGAGTTTCTTAGATAGTGCCAAAGTAATATTATAGTCTCGACTATTATAACCATTAATATACCAATAACTATTTGATTTCACATTTATCCCTGACAATTTTTTGTCTATATCCACACCAAACCTCACATTATTATATGTCGATTTCAAGGAGTCCTTAATTGTAATATAACTATGCTCTATGTAACTACTAGTGCCACTATTTGGATAGGACGGATTACCGCTAAACACCAACTTATTCGTAAATCTGCTCTCCACGATGGAATCATTTGAAGCAGCACCATAATTTCTATATTGATAAGTCAACCCATCTATCGAATCATCCGTATAATTATGTTTAAAAGTATAATAATTAATATAGTGGGTAAGGTAATATTTATATTCCTTTTTAAAAGTGCTATCGTTAATTTTTATTTTCTTTGGTCCAAGGTGAAAGCTTTGCACTGCCTGTATTTGCTTGGAGTTGAGCTTGCTCACGGAATTACTCAAATTAACGGGTGAATAATTTCTAAAGCTAATATCCGAACTGTCAAATGCTCCCGTATCTTGAATTCCTCCATTGTGCTCTAGGCTTCCTTTTGAGAACGATGCACGATATATTAATATATAATTGCTGTCTTTATTATATATACTTCCCATTACTTGGGTATTATACCAATCGGTATTTTGATGTAGATAACTACCAGTACTACCAAGCCTGTTGAACACAATGGCAATTGGATATTTTTTTTTAATATATTGTGTATGTATCAAATCTAAATTCACCACTCCGTTTGCACGTGAGCCTTGGAAATATTTAATATCAGTACAAGGTTTTTTATTTGGAACTATATATATAAACTCATCGGGATTTATCATATAACTTTTATAGGCATTCATCCCCAAATTAAATCCTGAATTTATCTTTGGCCCATCCAACGAAAGCCAAGGCTGACCTATGTTACCAAGGTTCAAATTTGCTATACTGTTTTTATAGGTGGGTGAAAATATCTGTTGTGAATTTAGAGAAGTATCCGAATCAACAAAACCATTTGTTGTATTATTACTGATATTACTGTACGAATATTTAACAGAACTCCATTGCGAATATGCATGCGTTCCCGATAACAAAAGTATCAAGAATGGCAACAGATTTTTTACTGTTTTATGCATATTGTATTTTTGTATCACACTTGAGCCAAGCAATGTTGTATAATACTGTCGAATATATAACATCCATCAGTATTATATAATACTTCACTGGCAGCACGCTCAGGATGAGGCATCATACCGAATACATTTTTTTGCTCGTTGCAAATTCCAGCAATATTAAGCAGTGAACCGTTTACATTCCCTTCGGCTGTTATGTCACCTTGCTCAGTACAGTATTTAAAAATAATCTGTTTGTTATTTATAATACTTTGCATGGCTGCATCATCTGCATAAAATCTTCCCTCGCCATGGGCAATTGGAATTTTGAGAACTTTGTCTTGGGGAATACCCATTGAGAAAACGGTTTGATTATTCTCAACTTTCAAGAAAACATTTTCGCATTTGAACAATCTGTTTTCATTACGAAGCAAAGCTCCGGGAAGCAAATTGCTCTCGCACAAAATCTGGAACCCATTGCATACGCCCATCACATAACCACCGTTGTTTGCAAACGTAATCACCTCCTGCATAATATGCGAATGGCGGGCGATGGCACCTGAGCGAAGGTAGTCGCCGTGTGAGAAACCGCCGGGCAGCACGATAAAATCGCAGTTCTGCAAATTGTGGTCTTTGTGCCAAAGCTTCACCACTTCTTGTTTGTAGCGGCCTTGCAGCACTTGTATCATGTCATCATCGCAGTTACTGCCTGGAAAAATTACGACTCCTATTTTCATATTCATTGGGTTATTTGCTGCAAATTTTACGAAAGAAATTTGTTTTTACAAAAACATGCTGACTTTTGCAACCTTAAGTTTGCAAATTTCGTCTATAAATCACACGCATGAAAAAATTATTATACATTTCTTTTCTATTCCTTTCCTTCCATCTCAAAGCCCAATATGTAGATCCCAATTCAGGACCTTCTCACATACTGCGAGACGGCTACCACATGGAGTTTAAGGTAGATGGATTCAAAGCAAAGAAGGTATATCTGTGTAGTATTTATGGCGACCAAATAAAACCTGTGGACAGTGCCATCAACCAAAATGGGGCTTTCAAATTTGAGCGTGCAAAAAAAATTCCCAGCGGTCAGTACCGTATTTATTTGGACACCTTAGATTTTTTCGACATCATTTTCAATCAGGAAGACATGGAGATGCATACCAAGATGGATTCGTTGATTATGGCGATGAAGGTGGTAAAATCGAATGAAAATTATTGTTTCAATCTGTATCTGAAACGCACCTTGCCCATCGACGAGATGATAGGGATGATTAGTCAGTATAGCGACTCCAGCGAACAATGGAAAGGCGAAACAATAGAGAGGATGTTGGTGGAGAAAAATTTGTATACCCGTGAACTGGTTTTTTCGTTCAACCGCACACTTGCTTCACGCATCATCAAATCATATATCACGCCCACACCTTCTACGTATGATATGAGTGAAAGGGTAAAGTATAATAGTCGCACCGAATTTTTAAGGGTGCATTTTTTCGACAATATTGATTTTACCGACACGATGTTATTATACAGCGAATCGGTATATAATTCTGTGAGATATTATATGGAATATTTGATGGAGAAAAAAGATGATTCGGATTATATAATAACTGCAGATTATATAATGAGCATGGTGGGCAAAAACCAGCAGATGTACCGATATGTGCTTGACTTGATGGTGGACCAATTTGAAAACTCACGCCGTGATGTGCCTTATGCATACATAAATGAAAAATATTTGATTGGTGAAGGATGCGACGATGGAGATGTAAAATATCAAACAGTTTCAGAAAAAATAAACACGATTAAGAAAACCGTTCTTGGTGCTATTGCTCCTGAAATTGCGTTGCCCAATGCAAAAAGTAATATTATAAAACTAAGTGAGGTAAAATCACCTTGGCTCTTGGTTTTCTTCTGGAGTACGCATTGCAAGTACTGTAAAAAATCTGTTGCTGAGCTCACCTCATTGTATAAAACATATTGGCCCAAAGGCTTTGATATATATGCCGTAAATGTAGACACCAACCGAATGCAATGGATCAACACCCTTGGCGTAATCAACAACAGGTGGATGCATGTGTGGGCACCCGGAAAGTATAATAGTGCGATAAAAGACTATGATGTATTTGTAACACCCAAAATGTTATTATTGGACGAGAATAAAAAGATTATATATAAACCGAGAAATACGGCTGAGTTGAAGGAGGTGTTGGATACGTATTTGGGCGGGGTGAAGAAGTAACTTTGTGTTGATTCCGAATTAATATATATACTTTAAATATGATAGTTTTTGGTGAGAATTTGCACACTACCATTCATAATCATAATAAATTTCGACCTTCGCGGTCATCTGCCCCCATGAAAGCTCTTTAAATACTTTTTTCGGGAATTTCTCCCCCTTTATATAAGGAACAAAAGATCCAGACGCAATGAGTTCATCTTTTGGCCATCCTCCATCATTATCCCACAAATTTATTATATAATTATCTAGAGGTTTGTCTATTTTAACTGGGTTTGAGGGAATGAATTCGTATGAAATATTTGAATTTGCATTTTGAATAGTCTGAGATGTATATATGGGCCCACCAAAACCATTTTTTATAAAGTACAAATATATATCAGCCGCATCTAGTGAATCCCAGCTTAAACCACCCGGTTTGCTGCCTGTATAATGTAGTAAAACTATTTTTGTAATGTACATTTTTGAGGGAGTTTGCTCTTCTGAACAATCTAATCCGCCCCAGCCCTCAGTACATTCACACAAACCCTTGCTACAAGTACCGCCATTATTACAGGGTTGCTTTTTACAAGGATCATGCACACATGATGAGAAAAGACCTATTAGAAAAAATAAATTAAATAAATTTTTCATGATTTGGCTGGCCGAATGAAAGTATATGTTTTTTTTATTTTGTGATTATTAAAGAGGGCTAATTTTAAGAAAAAAGATTAAAGAGCAAGAGGTCTGTCAACCTGAGCGTAGTCGAAGGGTGATGGGTTACTACTCCCTATGCAGTCTTCGACTACGCTCAGACTTGCAAAGTGTTTTTATAGTTCGTTCAATAAGTCTTTAGCGTTTCGTGCCTTCTTTTTCCCAGCCCTGATTAATTTCACTTCTTCAACGGCATCTCTAATTTCTTCTATCAACAAAGCATTTTCATCAGAAATAATTTTCATTTTTACATATCGTAAATCTTTAAGGACTTCAAATAAATGCAAAGCCTTCTCATCTTTTATATCTAATAATATTTTCATAAATATACATAGTAAAGTTAATCATAAAAAATTATATAATCAATACGCCATCAACGTCCTCAAAGCTTCTTCAAACCTTTGCTGCGGCAGGAATTGTTCTTCCAAATGTTTGGCCAAAGGAACAGGCGTATCCAAACTACCCACACGTATAACGGGTGCATCCAAATGTTCGAAACAAATTTGTGATATATGTGCTGCAATCTCTGCACCAATGCCACCTGTAAAAGTATCTTCGTGGAATACGATGGCTTTGCCTGTTTTCTTCACGGCGGCTTCTACTGCTTCTTGGTCCCAAGGCATCAAGGTTCTTAGGTCTACTATTTCGGCATCGACTTTCAGTTTTTCTACTATATGTTTTGCCCAATGAACGGCGGCTCCATAAGTTATAATAGTTATATCATTTCCTTCACGCACACTGCGAGCTTTTCCAATAGGCAAGGTATAATATTCATCGGGAACTTGCTCTTCCAGTTCGGGCATTCTATATAAATGTTTGTGCTCGAAAAACATCACTGGATTTGGATCGTTGATAGCCGCTGCCAATAATCCTTTTGCTTCGGTGGGCGATGAAGGATATATAATTTTTAAACCGGGCACATGGAAAAACCATGCTTCTGTACTCTGACTGTGAAATGGCCCAGCACCTACACCTGCCCCTGTTGGCATGCGAACTACGATATCTGCATTCTGGCCCCAGCGGTAATGGCTCTTGGCAAAATTATTTACAATCTGATTGAAACCACAACTCACAAAATCGGCAAATTGCATTTCTACAACCGCTTTCATTCCTTTAATACTAAGTCCATAAGCGGCACCTAAAATTGCACTTTCACATAAAGGCGTATTACGCACCCTGCCTTTGCCAAACTGCTCTACAAATCCTTCTGTCACTTTAAACACACCACCATATTCAGCCACATCTTGTCCCATGATGATTAGATTATCATGCTTTTCCATGCTTTGGCGAAGTCCGTCGGAAATAGCGTCTACCAAGCGTTTGGGAGATTTGGATGTGTCGTTTGGTAAATGTATAATATCTTTTGATAAATCTTCAGCAGTGTTATCATATATATCAGCAAGTTCATGTTCAATACTACTCATTACTTCGGGCATTGCAAATACTTCATCCAACGCACTGTCCATTTCATTCTTAATTTCGCTGCGGTATTGTTCTATAATATCATCACTTAAAATCCCTTGCTCTTTTAAATAATTTTCATAGTTGAGAAGAGGATCTTTTACTGCCCATTCATCAATCAAATTTTGCGGAACATACTTGGTGCCACTGGCTTCTTCATGACCACGCATTCTAAACGTCATACACTCAACAAGCACTGGCCTTGGGCGATTACGCATTGATACTGCAAGGTTGCGAATGGTATCATATACATCTAATATATTATTGCCATCCACACGCTGTGTTTCCATTCCATATCCTACACCTTTATCAGTAAAATGTTTATGGCGGAACTGTTCGTTTTGCGGTGTAGACAAGCCATAGCCATTATTCTCTATTAAAAATATTACGGGTAATTCCCAAACTGCTGCCACATTAATTGCTTCGTGAAAATCGCCTTCACTTGCCCCGCCATCGCCGCTAAAAACTACCGATATTTTTTTTTCTTCTTTCAGTTTGTGAGCCAAAGCTATTCCATCAGCAACGCTAAGCATGGCTCCCAAATGTGATATCATACCTATTATATGATATTCTTGCGTACCAAAATGAAATGAACGGTCGCGGCCTTTGGTGAAACCTTCGTACTTGCCTTGCCATTGGGCAAAAAGTTTGGTTAATGGAATTTGTCTCGCAGTAAAAACACCAAGGTTGCGGTGTAGCGGCAATATATATTCATCGGGATGCAAAGCCAAAGTAGTTCCCACAGAAATCGCCTCTTGCCCAATGCCCGAAAACCATTTGCTCACCTTGCCTTGTCTAAGCAAAATCAGCATTTTCTCTTCTATAATCCTTGGCTTGAGCAGGTTGCGGTATAGCTGCAACAACAGCTCATTGTCGTACATTTTTTTATTAAATTGCATGGGGTGCAAAGTTATATACTATTTCTTCTCCTCCGCCCTTAATTTTGCATCCCAAATTAAGAAACACAAGAGATGTATAAAATAGCAGTAGTTGGTGCCACAGGGCTGGTGGGCAGCAAAATGCTGCAAGTATTGGCAGAGAGAAATTTTCCTGTTGGGGAATTGCTTCCTGTTGCTTCCGCAAAATCAGTTGGAAACACCGTGAACTATAAAGAGCAAGATTATAAGATAGTAAGTATGGAAGACGCAGTGGCTGCTCATCCTGATATTGCCATTTTTTCAGCAGGAGGAAGTGTGTCGAAGGAATGGGCACCAAAATTTGCTGAAGTGGGATGTTATGTGGTTGATAATTCTTCTGCCTGGAGAATGGAAGCTGGAATACCATTGGTAGTTCCTGAAGTAAATCCAAATGATATAGAAAAATCTAAGTATATAATAGCCAATCCCAATTGTTCTACCATACAAATGGTGGTTGCGTTAAAACCATTACATGATATATTTAAAATAAAACGTGTGGTGGTGAGTACCTATCAATCGGTTACAGGCACAGGTGTGAAAGCAGTGGAGCAAATGGAAAACGAACGCAATGGAAATACAGGTGTAATGGCCTATCCGCACAAAATAGATAGAAATGTATTGCCGCATATTGATGTATTTATGGACAACGGATACACCAAAGAAGAAATGAAAATGGTGAACGAAACAAAAAAAATAATGGGTGATAATAGTATACAAGTAACTGCAACCACTGTGCGTGTGCCCGTTACTGGCGGACATAGCGAGGCTGTTAATATAGAATTTGAAAAACCATATACTATTGAAGAAATATATAATATACTAGAAAAATCGCCAGGTATTATAGTACAAGATAATCCGACTGAAAATATATACCCGATGCCGTTAACCAGTCATGATAAAGATGAAGTATTTGTGGGCCGCATACGTCGTGATGAAACTATTGCCAATGGATTGAACCTATGGGTGGTGAGCGATAATTTACGCAAAGGTGCCGCTACCAATGCCGTGCAGATAGCAGAGTTATTGGTATCAAAAGGGTGGATTGGAAAACAATAAATATCGTTAAATGAATATACTTATATTAGGAGGAGGAGGCCGCGAACATGCATTTGCATGGAAACTTAAACAAAGTGCTTTATGCGAAAAACTATATGTTTCTCCTGGCAACGCAGGAACTGTTTCAATGGCAGAAAATGTTATATTAAATGGATTTGAGAATATAGGTAGTTTTTGTTTAGATCATAGTATTGGATTGGTTATCGTTGGTCCCGAAGAACCTTTGGTGAATGGGGTTGTAGACTACTTCTATCATACTGATTTATTAAAACATATACCTATTGTGGGCCCTACAAAAGCGGGTGCATTATTAGAAGGTAGTAAAGAATTTTCAAAGGGTTTTATGGAGCAATATCATATACCCACCGCAAAAGCTTTTAAAGCAAATAAATATAATAAAGCAGAGGCCATTGAATATATAAAAGCAATGAACTTACCCATTGTAGTAAAAGCTGATGGACTGGCTGCTGGCAAGGGTGTGGTGATATGTAATAGTTATGAAGAAGCAGAAGCAGAATTGACCGATATGCTCGACAATGATAAGTTTGGCGAAGCAGGAAACAAAGTATTATTAGAAGAATTTTTGGATGGAATAGAGTTATCGGTTTTTGTTTTGACCGATGGAAAACATTATCATATATTACCCACTGCCAAAGATTATAAACGCATAGGCGATGGCGATACAGGCCCCAATACGGGCGGCATGGGAGCTGTATCTCCCGTTACATTTGCTGATGCTGCATTTATGCAAAAAGTAGAAGAGCAAATAGTAAAACCAAGCATCGATGGATTGCTGAAAGAAAATATAGATTATAAAGGTTTCTTATTTGTGGGCATCATGAATGTGAATGGAAATCCATTGGTGATAGAATATAATTGCCGGATGGGTGACCCAGAAACTGAAGTGGTTTTGCCCAGATTGGAAAATGATTTGGTGGAATTAATGTTAGCCACGCATCACCAAACATTACACGAACATACTATTATAGAACGCCCCGGTTTCTGCACCACAGTAGTGCTTACAAGTGGCGGCTACCCTGGAAATTATGACAAAGGAAAAACTATTACAGGTTTGCAAAATGTGGTAGATGCCATTCCCTTTCATGCAGGAACAATAAACAAAAATGATAATATTGAAACCTCGGGCGGACGTGTAATTGCAGTCTCGGCTTTTGGCGATACTTTAAATGATGCTTTGGCAAAATCATATAAAGCAGCAGCAGCTATCGACTTTGAGGGAAAGTATTATAGAAAAGATATTGGCCAGGATTTGCTTAATATCTTACTTTAAAAAACATCAATGCCGCCCTTAGTGAAGTCGAAGACCACCCATCGACTCCGCTCAGGGCGGCACTTCGAATTTGATGTTAGTACAATAAACTAAATATTGTATTTTTGCCCACACAACCATGCACTTACTTTTTAACCACGAAATATTCTTCAACCAAAAATACGGGGGCATTTCTCGTATGCAAGCTGAGCTGATAAAGGGTTTACCCGATTATAAGGATATTACGGTAGAGCAATGTGTATGGTATAATTTGAATTATCATTACTATCGCAAAAGGATAAAAATTTTTGATGACTTAGTTTTCAAATTTGATAAAATCGCGAAAGGTCGTTTGCTCGATCCACTCAAAATATTAAATCAACTAGATTTAAACCGCAGACTTCGCAAAGGAAATTTCGATTTTTATATACCCACTTATTATAGTACTGCTTTTTTAAAACATATAGGAAATAAACCATTTATATTAACCGTGTATGATATGATACACGAAATATATCCGCAGTTTTTTCCCCGAGATACCACTACCATCCCACATAAAAAAGAATTGCTTTTAAAAGCAAAAAGAATAGTTGCCATATCACACAGTACCAAAAATGATATACTAAAATTCTACCCGCAAATTGATCCCGATACCATTGATATAGTATACCTGAGCCACTCGATGGACAGGACCAAAGACGATGTGGTGAGCGGCTTGCCTGAGAAATATATATTGTTTGTAGGCAACAGAAAAAATTATAAGAATTTTAAATTACTAGTGGATGCAGCTAAAGATATATTGAATAAAGATACTACATTAAATTTAGTTTGCACGGGCGATGCATTTACCACAGAAGAACAACAAATGTTTGCCGACTATCATATATCAAATCAGCTGCATTATGTTCGCCCTACAGATAAAGAACTATATTGTTTATATAATAAATCTCAGGTTTTTGTTTTCCCTTCTTCTTATGAAGGTTTTGGTGTGCCCGTGGTAGAAGCCATGTACAGCGGCACTCCCGTAATATTAACCAACCGTTCATCATTCCCCGAAGTGGCAGGTGATGCAGGAATATTTTTTGAAGATGGCGACCAACAAACATTAACTTCGCAATTGGAAAAAGTATTATATAATACTGATTTCAGAAATGAAACAATTAAAGCTGGATATAAGCAAGCTGATAAATTTAGTTGGGAAAATACGGTTAAAGATTTCTACCATACAGTTAAATCAACACCCTTATGAAAACAGCAATCATTACAGGAATAACGGGACAAGACGGGGCCTATTTAAGCAAATTATTGCTGGGCAAAGGATACAAGGTAATTGGCTTGGCCCGCAGTGATACCAAAGAGGGCATGAAAGGGTTGGAGTATCTGGGTATACACAACCAAATTACTATAATAGAATGCGATTTGACAGATATTACTCAAATCATTAAAATACTGAACCAGTATAAACCCACCGAACTCTATAATTTGGCGGCACAAAGTTCTGTCTCGCAATCGTTCGCCAATCCTATTGCTACCTTTAAATTCAATACCATTTCTGTTTTTAATTTATTGGAAGCTATAAAAATCACAGACCCCAACATAAAATTCTATCAAGCCTCGAGCAGCGAAATGTATGGACGTGTGCCCGAACTGCCCATCCGGGAAAATACCGTTTTTCACCCGCTGAGTCCGTACGCTATTTCAAAAGCATCTGCTCATTGGATTTGTGTAAACTATCGTGAATCCTATAACATGTTTATATGCTGCGGTATCCTCTTCAACCACGAATCGTATTTACGCACCGATAGTTTTTTTGTGAAGAAAATCATTACCCAAGCTATTAAAATTAGCAAGGGCGAACAGGAACAATTAAATGTGGGAAATATAGATATCATGCGTGATTTTGGCTACGCTCCAAAATATGTGGAGGCAATGTACTTGATGATGCAAAAAGAAACATCCAACGATTATCATATATGCTCGGGGGGCTCAGTATCATTAAGGGATTTGATAGAATATACTTTCAACAAACTCCATATCCCTCATTCCAAAATACATATAGACACCAACCTCTTCCGCCCTGCCGAAATAGAAAATATATATGGTGCCAACGATAAAGCTAAAACTGAGCTTGGCTGGGATTATAACTTATCTGCTTATGATATGTTGGATTTGTTAATTGAGGAAGAAGAAAAGAGACAATAGTATAAAGACTAATGACAAACCGCTTCGGTTCATGAAGGCCATTGAAAAAAAATTGTTACTGAATAAAAGGCAATGCCTGCCTCGGGTCGTGTGTTTTCACCGACCAGTGCCATGCTCATTAAAGTATCTAGTTATGGTTGGTGAATCCCGAATCTTATTCGGGACCAAACCATAGGCATTAATCAGCTGCTGCTTCACAATCCTTTGAAGTGGTTGACGAGGGAGGCGTTTAAATAGTAATCTATGCCTATTAAATTGTAATCTAAAAACTGACAAGGAGCTCCGCTACAAATACAGAGCGAAAAAAATAGTTGCAAAGTTTGCCACACGGTTTTACATTTGCAGTCCTTTAGGGGGATTAGCTCAGTTGGCTAGAGCGTTTGCATGGCATGCAAAAGGTCATCGGTTCGACTCCGATATTCTCCACATATATCCCGCATAACATCGGGATATTTTTGTTTAGTCGCTATATTATAGACTCGAAAAACTAGATACGCCAACTGTGCAACTATTTTTTTGTGGTCAACTCAAATACGGCGGTTGCTGCCTTTTGCGAGGCACCGCCATTGCCCAGCATGCCTTTCAATTCTATATAATCTTCTAGCATATCTTCGCGATTATCGGTCAATATATCTTCTAGTTCAGTAGTTAACGATTCTGTTGTGAACCCATCTTGAATCAATTCACTAACGCAAGGTTTGTCCAAAATAAGATTTACCAAAGATATATATTTTACCTTCACCAAACGTCTGCCAATTTGATAGCTAAACCAGCTGCCTTTATAACAAACTACTTGGGGCACATTGAACAAAGCGGTTTCTAGCGTTGCTGTGCCCGATGTAACGCAAGCAGCGCAAGCATGTTTTAATAATTGATAGGTTTGCCCGCTCACTATTTTTATATTGGGGTAATTATATAATATACTTTCATAAAATTCCAAAGTTTGTCCGGGTGCGGCAGCAATTACAAATTGATAGTGTGAAAAATTTTTTGCCGTTTCGCACATTATGGGCAACATTTTTAGTATCTCTTGTTTTCTGCTTCCAGGCAACAAAGCTATAATAGGTATTTGTGAATCGAGTTTGTATTGTATATGAAAATTTGTATTGATTTCAAATGTTGAAACGGCATCCAGCAAAGGATGGCCTGTAAATGCAGCAGGGCAATGATGTTTGGCAAAAAAAGCAACTTCAAAAGGCAAAATCACCAATAATTTATCTATATATTTTTTGATGATTTCTACGCGTCCTTCTTTCCATGCCCATACTTGGGGAGCTATATAATATAATGTTTTGAATCTTTGTTTTTTTGCAAATTTTGCAAGCCTTAAATTGAAACCAGGATAATCAATAAATATAACCACATCAGGATTAAATTGTATAATGTCTTTTTTGCAAAAATTGATATTACTTAATACGGTTCCAATATTTGCAATCACTTCTTTGAAACCCATAAAGGCTAATTCTTTATAATGCTTTACCACTTTAGCTCCGGCAGCCTCCATCATATCACCACCCCAGCAGCGGATATCAGCAGCAGGATCTAGCTTTACCAATTCTTTGATAAGGTTGGCGCCGTGTAGGTCGCCAGAAGCTTCGCCCGATATGATATAGTATTTCATTTTAAGAAGAAAATATCCCGATAGCTATTGGGAATACAAAAGACAAAAGACGATATATTAATTCATTATTTATCATTAATAATTCATTATTTTTTTATTGGCTGAATTTAAATCGAACAATATATATAATAGCCCATATAATGGTTACCAAAACAATGCCTCTAACAGATTTGTAAAAGTGACGGTTTATATAATAATAAAATATAGATAAGTTTGTTCCAATACATATAATACCTGTAAACTCATCGCTAAGTTTGATTCCATAATCTCCCAATAAAATAAAGAATGCAAAACATACCACAGGAAATATGATTCCATATATAATTCCAATTAAATCGTGGTCTTTATTTTTGAGCAGGTTCATTATATTACAAGTTCATATTTTTTAAAACATCCAAAGCGTCGTAATCAGTCATATCAAATTTTATCGGAACCACGGAAACATACCCATCATTCAACGCTGCTTGATCAGTATCATTGCTTTCTTCTAACAGTGTAAATTTGCCAACCAGCCAGTAATATTTTCTTCCATTGGGGTCAATGCGTTCGTCAAAATCTTCATCCCACTTGGCTCTTGCTTGCCTGCATATTTTTATTCCCTTTATTTCTTCTTTCGATAGCTTTGGGATATTCACATTTAAAGTAACGTATTTGGGCAAACTATATTGTATCACTTTTTCAACAATATGAGTTATATAGTGTTTGGCTGGCTCAAAATCGGCATCTAAACTATAATCCAATAATGAAAAACCGATAGACGGAATTCCTTCAATTGCAGCTTCAACAGCCGCAGACATGGTTCCCGAATATATCACATTGATGCTGCTATTGCTGCCATGGTTTATGCCCGATAAAACCAAATCGGGCAATCGAGGCAAAATTTTATCGTGGGCTAGTTTCACACAATCTACAGGTGTGCCGCTGCATTGGTAGCTTTCGATATCTTCAAATATATGGCTCCTGTCTACCCTTAATGGTTTATTAATCGTAATAGCATGTCCCATTGCCGACTGCGGACTGTCAGGTGCCAACACCACTATTGTGCCTAAATGTTTTACACTTTCAACCAATGCTTTAATACCTGGTGCGGCAATACCATCATCATTGGTAATGAGTATAAGGGGTTTTTCTTTTTGCATGAAGTTGCAAAATTAAGCACTTCCCGAACATATATAATCTTGAAATATCTTAGAAATATTTCTCTTGTGAAACATTTAGTTTTTATTGTGGCTATTATGTTTTGAAATAAAACTAACTTTGCCCCAACGAATATCACTATTTACCCATATGAATTTTATAAACCCAGAAATATTTGACCCGCAAAAAATTGCACAATTGAAAAATGATTTTCAAACCGCCAAACCTTATAAGCATTTGGTGATAGATAATTTTCTTAATTCAGAAAAAGCTGATTATGTGTATGCGAATTTCCCAGCATACGAATTGTTTAATAAGAAATACAAGGGCTTGAATGAGTTTAAAGCCGAAGGTTCAAATTTTCAAGATTTTGATCCTGCCTTTGCCCAAATGCGTGACGAAATTGCAAGCAAAGAATTTTGCAAATGGTTGAGCGAGGTTTCTGGCATGGAAGATTTATATTCAGTTCCCGATGCACTGGGTGCGGGTCTTCACCAAGGAGGCAATGGTAGTTTTTTGGATATTCATATAGATTTTAATATCCACGTAGAACAGAACATACACCGCCGTATTAACCTCTTGGTTTTTTTCAATAAAGACTGGAAAGATGAATATGGTGGTGGCACTGAGATGTGGAATGCCGACATGACCAAACTTGAAAAAGTGGTACAGCCCAATTTTAATCGTTGTGTAATATTTGAAACCAACGAAATTAGCTACCACGGTTATGACAAAATAAAAATACCTGAAGATGTAAGTCGTAAATCTTTTTATTCTTATTTCTATACCACACTTAGAGCAGATGCACACAAATATCATGATACTGTTTTCAAGCCTCGCCCAACTGATAGCGGGATGAAAAAAGCTTTAACCCCTATTAAAGAAATAGCTAAGAATACGGTTAAATCTGTTTTGAAGAAGCTCGGTATAACATTTAAATAATTTTCCATTTTAATCTATATTTGTCATAATATTTGCTATGTATTTTAGATTATGGAAAAATTATCTCCCAATTGGTTCATCGAAGGCAGCATAGATGCAGAACTTAAAAAGTATGTTATGCTTGCTTATCTGCAACAGGTGGAGGACGATTTTGAACATTTTAAGCTCTATCCTAATTTGGCAGAGCTTATTTCACACTATCGCAATTTAGTAGGGTTTAAGGAGTCGAAGAACTTGGTGCAGCAAAATTTCCCAGAAATACTTACCAGCATAGATGCCCAACAATTTAGGCTGATTTATGAAAAAATAGTAGCTGACGATGAGCTGATGCAAGAGATTATGAATATTGTTAATCAAAGCATGATGATGATGAAACATGCTCTGAATCAAGGGAAAGATGTTTACGAAACACTGGAGAACCGAATTAAAATAGAACCTATAGGCATTATGCCAATATATAAAAACGATGGCTATCTTTTTTTGAAAACCTATAGTGATAAAACTACAAAAGTCTTTCAATACCATGTGTCTTCATTTGCACAAAATACGCAAGAATATAGAAGTATAAACACGCAATGGGTATGCGATTATGAATACAGCCTCACAACCCATTTTGAATTTATCAAACAAGACTTGGTGAAAAAAAATAAATTTTTGCCAAACCCAGCGGCGTTTGCAGCACATGCCGAAATAGAAATTCCAATTTTGGAATCACTTTTGCCAATCGTGAAAAGAAAAATCATACAATATCTATAAACCATTAACTATCAACTAAAATGAAAAAGTATTTCTCATTACTCATCCTTGCCGTATCTATTAGCGGTTTAGCATTTGTCACCCCTAAAAAGGTAGACACAACTATTAGTATCAAAACCTGTGAGGTCAATTTAAAAGGAACTTCCCCGGCCACAGATGTGGCAGCTGTTACCAAAATAATGACAGGTGTTATAAACCTCAACACAAATAGTTTTTTCTTTGGAATAAGAATGCGGACTTTCGAGTTCGAAAACAAATCGATGCAAGAGCATTTTAACGAAAAATATTTAGAGACAGAAAAATATAAATATGGCACTTTTTCAGGCAAACTAGATAAAGCAATCGATTTAAACAAAAACAGCACAACCAATTCAAATATAACAGGGGTACTGGATATACATGGTGTGAAAAAAACACGCACCATGCCTGTTTCTATTAAAGTAGAAAATAAAAAAGTAACCATTACATCCATTTTTAATATAAACCTAAAAGAGCATAATATTGAAGTCCCTTCGTTGGTTTTTGCCAAGATCGGAGAAGATATTAAAATAGACATGATGGCTAATATGGAATAAAAATCACAAACCACAAAAAAGCCTTGATTATTTTGATAGTCAAGGCTTTTTTATTTTGTACCTTTGCCCCCCGCTGTAAAAATGGCAGAAAACATTCGCTGGCACAATTAGTGAAAACCGACTTGCATCTTTAATCAAACATTTTAATAAAATATCAAATAAAAATTATGGTAAATTTTAAACCCCTAGCAGATCGCGTTCTTGTAGAACCCGCTGCAGCAGAAACTAAAACGGCAGGAGGAATTATTATCCCCGATACTGCTAAAGAAAAACCGCAACGCGGCATCATCATAGCTGCAGGCCCTGGTAAAAAGGACGAACCCGCATCTGTAAAAGCTGGAGACAACATATTATATGGTAAATATGCCGGCACCGAAATCACCATCGATGGTAAAGACTACCTTATCATGCGTGAGAGTGATATCTTCGCAGTAGTATAGTATTTACAACCCCAATTGTGGAGTGTAGAAAAATAAAAAATATTAATCATAAAATAAAAAATTACAAAAATGGCAAAGCAAATATTATTTAATTTAGAAGCCCGCGATGGTTTGAAACGCGGGGTTGATACACTGGCTAATGCAGTGAAAGTAACCCTTGGCCCGAAAGGACGTAATGTGGTTATCGACAAAAAATTTGGATCTCCTGTTATTACCAAGGATGGTGTAACCGTAGCCAAAGAGATAGAATTAAAAGACCCAATTGAAAATATGGGTGCTCAAATGCTAAAAGAAGTAGCAAGCAAAACTGCTGATATTGCAGGAGACGGAACCACTACAGCTACTGTACTTGCACAAGCAATTGTAACAGCAGGTCTTAAAAATGTAGCTGCTGGTGCAAACCCAATGGATTTGAAACGGGGAATAGACAAAGCAGTTGCTGAAGTTATCAAATCTCTCAAATCTCAGTCAAATCCTGTTGGCGACGACTTCGATAAAATCGAGCAGGTTGCCAGTATTTCAGCAAATAATGATGCCGTTATCGGCCAATTGATTGCTGATGCTATGAAGAAAGTAGGAAAAGAAGGTGTGATAACTGTGGAAGAAGCCAAAGGTACAGACACAGAAGTTAAAACCGTAGAAGGTATGCAATTTGACCGTGGATACCTTTCAGCATATTTTGTAACTAATGCTGAGAAGATGGAAGCTGATCTTGAAAGCCCCTTCATTCTTATATATGATAAGAAAATAAGCAATATGAAAGAGTTGTTGCCCATTTTGGAACAAGTTGTTCAAACAGGCAAACCTTTATTAATTATTGCCGAAGATATAGATGGCGAAGCTCTTGCTACCTTGGTGGTAAACAAACTTCGTGGTTCATTAAAAATTGCTGCGGTTAAAGCTCCAGGTTTTGGCGATCGTCGTAAAGCTATGTTGGAAGATATAGCAATATTGACTGGTGGTACAGTTATCAGCGAAGAACGCGGTTACAAATTAGAAAATGCCGATTTGAGTTACCTTGGGAAAGCAGAAAAAATTACTATTGATAAGGATAATACCACCGTAATAAATGGTGCTGGAAACCCTGACGATATTAAAGGACGTGTGAACCAAATTAAAGCACAAATTGAAACGACTACCTCGGATTACGACAAAGAAAAACTTCAAGAGCGCTTAGCAAAACTAAGCGGCGGTGTTGCAGTATTATATATAGGTGCGGTTACCGAAGTGGAAATGAAAGAAAAGAAAGACCGTGTAGATGATGCCTTGCATGCAACGCGTGCTGCTGTAGAAGAAGGCATAGTTGCTGGCGGCGGCGTAGCATATATACGTGCAGTTGAATCGCTTGAAAACTTGAAAGGTGCAAACGAAGACGAAACAACAGGTATTCAGATTGTAAAGCGTGCTATTGAAGAACCATTGCGTCAGATTGTTGCTAATGCTGGTGGCGAAGGAAGCATCGTAGTGCAAAAAGTAAAAGAAGGCAAAGATGACTTTGGTTATAATGCCCGCACCGATGTATACGAAAACCTAATAAAAGCTGGTGTAATAGATCCTACCAAAGTTACCCGTGTAGCTTTAGAGAATGCGGCCTCTGTTGCCGGCATGTTGCTAACTACTGACTGTATTCTTGCCGATGAGAAAGAAGAGAAATCTCACTCTCATGGTGGTGGAATGCCAGGCGGAATGGACGGAATGGGCGGTTACTAAACTATCGATTCAAAACAATAATAAAAACCCTCAGCTAAAGAGTTGAGGGTTTTTTATTTAGAAGAATTATTGTTCTATTTTATTGGGTTCAAAAACTTATACCAACGTACTCAACGACATTTCCAATCCCTTCTTTGAAAGCCCTGTTGAGCGTTGGTTAAATTGGTTAAGCCTCATTAGTGCTTTTCTTATAGTATCTGATGCATCATTAAATATAGCTTCGTCTGTGAGTTCTACATTCTCTTGCATTAGATAGGCAAATACTCTAGCCATGCCACAATTTGCAATAAAATCAGGAACGACAGCGGTTTGGTCATCAATAAAATCTGCTATCGGGCCAATAAATATTTCGGCATCTGCAAAAGGCACATTGGCTCCGCAGCCAATTACTTCTATGCCCCCTTTTACAAGTTTTTCGCATTGTTCAAGGGTAACCAATCGTGATGAAGCGGCAGGTATAAATATTTCGCAACCAAGATCCCATATCTGTTCTTGCGTTTCGTCAAAAGAAAGCATATTAGCTCCTACCAAAGTGTTACTCTGCTTGTCGTGGAAGAGTTTATCCACCTGCTCAAATGTTAATCCGTTGCGGTTTATTATACCACCGTTGCGATCAATAATTCCCACTATGTTTGCTCCCATTTTTGCAAGGTACCATGCTGCAGCAGCACCCACATTACCCCAACCTTGTACCACCGCATTTTTGCCCACCGCGGTTCCACCCCATATATTATAGTAGTGGCGTACCGACTCAGCAACACCCCAGCCAGTTATCATATCAGCAACAGTATAGCCTTTGGTCACATCAGGCGAGTATGCGGGGTTATCCAACTTTTTGGATACGCCAATCTGCAGCTGTTCTATCCTTTTTTTCTTCGATTCTCCATCAGCTTTAAAGTGGCCATTGACCACACCTTCTTGCGGATGTAATAATCCATATTCAGAGGTAATAGGAATTACTTCATGTATCTCATCTACATTTAAATCGCCACCGGTTCCATAATATGTTTTAAGTAAAGGCATCACTGCTTGATACCAACGTTTTAAAACACCTTCTTTACGAGGGTCGGCTGGATCGAAGTTAATGCCTGATTTTGCACCGCCTATATTGGGGCCGCAGATACTGAATTTTACTTCCATAGTTTTGGCAAGCGATTCTACTTCGCGTTGGTCAAGGCCCTTTCGCATGCGTGTGCCGCCGCCTGCTGCTCCGCCCCTGAGACTATTTATCACAATCCAACCACGAGCTTCTGTTTCGCGGTCGTTCCATTCAAATACAATTTCGGGTTTTTTGTGTTCAAAGGTTTCAAGTAGTTTTTTGAAGGGGATGTTGTAGTTCATAGAATAATGGTACCTCTTTGAGGTTCTTTTAGTTTTTATTTGTTAGTGAGCACTGGTGAACCGTGCGGTGTACATATCATTTTTTGTTATTTGCCGAATAGGGATTTCCACCACGGGATATTATTTTCTTTTTGTTTATCGAGGGTAATCCAGACACCGTCATTGCGGGTTTCTACTATATAAGTTTCTACATAATCGCCTTGCTCTGGGTTACCGCTGCCTGTTTTCATATCATACTTATAGCGGTGGTGTGGGCATACTACTTTTCCTTCATGCGTGCATTCGCCCAATCCCAATCGGCCGCTGGCATGCGGGCATTTATCAGACACTGCAAAATAACCATCGGGCAAACGGCCTAGGCACACCAAGGTTTTACTTACCTCAACAGTGCGAACGGAATATAGAGCTTGTGGCTCGGCTCCGTCCATCACAAAATCATATATCTTGTACCACTTCATGCTTTTTGCGTGCACGAAATTACAGGAAATAAAAGTATTGATTTTGAAAATGTATAGTTTTTATTTAACCGATAGATATTAATCTGGCAAAAAGTTAGAGATTAAAAAGCTCAGTTCAATTTGTATATATCAAAATACCTGTCGGAAAAAATTTTGGGATAATATTCAACCTTATTTGTAAAAGATTTTTTGTCTATTATCAGATACGAGGCACCGGATTGAACAAGATGATTTAGGTCTTCCTTGTTAATCATATTATTACCAATACTCCACCCTTTCCTATGAGCAAAATATATTTCTTGAGGATTTGTCCCCCCATTTATAGCAATCAATTCTTTCGCTCCCATATGTTTATTAATAATACCTTCTAAAGAAAGTTTATATTTTTCGCTATCCTTTATAAAGAAATCATGTTGTTGGTTTGCAATACCTTCAACCGAAATTAATACCAAGGGTATATATACATATTTGGTGGGTATTTTAGATAGTGCGTAGCCCGCTAGCAAAGCCATAATAGGCGTAAAAGGTATAATATAATAATTATGCAAAGGGAATACGTATCCTGTTTTTAAAATGAACATAAAAAAGGTCAATGTGATTATTGTAATTCCGCCTTTTAAATACAAATTTTTACTTCTGGCAATATAATATATTCCTGCAAAAAAGAAAGCCAAAGCAATATAAGAATAGAGTGAAGTGAAATAGAATTTTTCAAAAAACTGAGGCAGCAGTTGAAGAATCTCCTTAAGCCCATCAACTAGTCCTCTTGGGAAATATAATTGGTATTGATAAGTTTGTAGTAAATAAGGCACCCAATAAAAATACCATAAACCTACTATTGCTATGCCAATAGAAGTTGTAATTAAAACGATCAATTTTCTGTTTGTAGAAATTTCTTTAACTATAATAACTATTGGAATCACAGCAATCAAACTTAATGCAGGAATTTTACAAAGCATACCTAATGTAGCAAATACGAAAAATAAAAATAATTTAAAAAAGGAGCCGGTAGTTAAATATTGATAACAGTAATACAACCCAATAATGACCAATGAAACACTAAACGTATCGGGCATGATTTTTCTGGAGAAACCAAACCAAATAGATGATAAAAGAACAGTTGAAGAATTGAAAGCTATTTTCTTATTACAAATTTTTTCTATAAGTAAATAGAAGAAATATATACCAAAGCTTGAAACGATTAAATTAATTAAACGGCCATACCAATGAGAATAATCAAACACCACAGATACTAGATAAATTAAATAGTTATAAAAAGGGAATTCAGAGCCGATAATACCAGTTTGGTTTCCCGCCATATCTATTTGCGGATATAATAAGTTGGGATTCCCCTCCACAAAGTTTCGGGCAATCATGTCAGTTAATGATTGTCTCCAGTTGTGTCCAACTTCTAAAGGAGCATTGGTTATCCCAATTAAACGAAGAATGAAAAAAAAGAAAATCCAAAACCTAAAATCGGATAAAATGGATATAATTTGTTTCTTTTTAATCATCAGTTTTTAGTTATCGATGGGCATAAGAAAAAACTATTCTGCCAATTCACATACTGCTTGCCAAGCCATAAGCCCACTGCCTATTTCCAATGCAGCTTCGTCGATATCAAAAGTAGGAGTGTGTACTGACGATATAATGCCTTTAGCTTCATTGCGTGTCCCCAACCTATAGAAACAAGCGGGCATTTGTTGGCTATAGAAACTAAAATCTTCCGCAGCCATCCATATATCGAGATCAAGTACATTTTCTGAACCTAGATATTCAATAGCGTTCTGCTTGGCTTGATTAGTTAAATTTTCATCATTGTGTAAAAACGGATAACCACGGTCTATTCTAAATTCACAACTTCCGCCCATACTTTCAGCTATGATTGTTGCCATCTTTATCATCAGCTCATGAGCTTTTGTTCGCCAAGCTTCATCAAGAGTGCGGAAAGTGCCTTCCAGTTTCACCTCGTTGGGTATTATATTGGTAGCACCATTGGCAATTACTTTCCCGAAACTTAAAACTGAAGGAACAATTGGATTGGCATTCCTGCTAACAATTTGTTGCAATGCTATAATAATATGGCTGGTAATTAATACAGGATCAATATTGAGATGTGGCATAGCTCCATGGCCACCTTTGCCTTTTACGGTTACATATATTTCATCGGTACTAGCCATGTATAATCCGGGCCTAAAACCTACTTTGCCCACTGGGATAAGCGGCATTACATGTTGCCCAAAAATAGCAGTAGGTTCAGGGTTCTGCAAAGCCCCTTCTTTTATAAGAAGCGATGCTCCGCCGGGCAAAACTTCTTCTCCGGGTTGGAATAATAATTTCACGGTTCCTTCCCACAAGTGGCGGGTATTATATAATATGTTTGCGGCTCCCAATAAGCAACTTGTGTGCACATCATGCCCACATGCATGCATCACACCTGTGTTTTGACTTTTGTAAGGCACATCGTTTAGTTCTGTAATGGGCAGAGCATCCATATCGGCACGAAGAGCAATGGTTTTTTTGCCAGGGTTTTGTCCCTCTATCAAGGCAACAAGTCCTGTGGTTGCAATATGTTGAATATGCCCGATTCCAATTTCCTGAAGTTTCTGTTCAACAAATTTACAAGTCTCAAATTCCTTGAAACTCAGTTCTGGATGGGCATGCAAATGATGACGGAAGCCTGCAATATGATTGCTAATTTCATTTGCTTTCGTTTTGATAATGTTTTTTAGCGTTTCTTTGTCCTGCATCGTTGTGCAAATGTATAGCTATATTATTAAATCGTATTCAGAAAAAATTGAAATGCTTTTGGGCAAAACAGGCTTGATGTGTTTGATTGTTTTTGTCGTTAATTTTATATTGAAGTTACTATACCTGTCGGCACAACCTTTGAGCGGAGATGAGCCCTTTTCAGTTTATATGAGCCAAATGAATGTGGGTGCAATTACGGAACAATTATTTTCAGGCAATAACCCACCCCTATATGAACTTATTTTGCATTATTGGGTAGAATGTTTTGGAATAGATGCATTTTCGGTAAGGATATTATCCGTTTTGGCATCATCATTAACAGCTGTGTTTATATATAAAATAGGCAAACGATTTTTCAACAATCAGGTGGTAATTGTTGCAAGTTTTTTGTTCTTATTTTCAAATTATCATATCTTTTTTTCGCACGAAGCAAGGTGTTATAGTTTTTTTGCTTTACTTACTGTAGTATCTTTCTATTGCTTTCTCAAGATTGTTTTTAACCACCCCGGTAAACTAGATATTGTATATTATATACTTGCAAATACCTTGATGATGTATTTGCATTATTTTGCAGCATGGGTATTGGTTTCTCAAGCAATTGCAGCTTTCCTCATATTTTTTATTTATCGTAATAAAATTAAAGTTCTCATATGGGCAAATATGATAGTTGTGGTTTTGCTCACACCATTATTATATATATTGTTACAAAAAATTCATGGAAATAATAATTGGGCCGATAGTTGGGTGCAAAAAGTAACAGGTATTGAACCATTATATAACAACATCTGGTCATTTAGCAATAAGCCTCTAAATGCAGTGACTTCTTTAATTATATTGGCTATATTTATAGTATTGGCACTCATCAAAAAAAGGATCATTTCTAAAGAAGGATCATTTCTAAAGAAGGGCTTGTAATTTTATGCTGGTTTAGTTCAGTATATTTCTTAATGTTTTTTGTGTCTTTTAAGGTACCCATGTTTCTGGGCAGATATTTGATGCCTGCAGGTGTGGCTTTCCCGCTGTTTATGGCTTATATAATTAATGTGGTTACCCAGATTCGGCATTTGAAATACATATATATATTACTTCCTTTATTTTTTGTAGTTACTGTAGACTTTAATCCTGAACCAAATATTCGGACGGATAAGATGGTGGAACTTGTGAAAACGCAAAGAGCAAATGAGGGAACGCTAACATTGGTGCAACCACATTGGACAATGTTCAGTTTTAGTTATTATTATGATAGAAATATTTTTAAACAGTACGATGAAAAAGACGCATATGCCAACATTGATGCTGAGCTAAATAAACAGAACATATACGGAGTCAATGTAACTTCCGACTCTGTATTTACCACTATCAATAATTATAAAAAAATAGTATTTATAGATGCAGACCACGGCACTGTTTTTCCAGGAAATCACATACAAAACTTGCTTGGTTCAAAATACAAATTGATTTCACAGAACCCAGATAGTTTAGGGTTCGGGTATTATATATATATCAACCCTATAAATGGGCACCAATAAGCAAGTCAATATCTTTGCTTTGCATATTGAAACGCTGGGCCACAAACCTATTGGTAAGCTGCCCTTTATATACATATATGCCCTGTCGCACACCAGGTCTTTCCCAGATCAATTTGTGGAAACTTCCACTATCCGCAATGTTCATGAGTAGCGGTGCTAAAACATTGCTTAGAGCATAACTGGCAGTGCGGGCTACGCGTGATGGTATATTAGGTACGCAATAATGTATCACATCATGTTTGCGGAAAACAGGATTGGTATGATTAGTCACTTCGCTTGTTTCAAAACAGCCACCCAAATCTATACATACATCAATAACTACAGCCCCAGGTTTCATCTGCATCACCATTTGTTCGTTTACCACACACATACCGGCATTGTCTTCCCCTCGCAAGGCACCAATGGCTACATCAGCTGTTTTGAGAGCACGAGACAATATGTTGGGTTGTAATACTGAAGTAAATAAGCGTTCTCCAATATTATTTTGTAATCGGCGTAATTTGAACAAGGAATTATCAAAGACCTTGACTGATGCTCCTAGGCCAATAGCTGCTCTTGCTGCAAATTCGCCCACAGTTCCCGCACCAATAATTACTACTTCACTTGGCGGGATGCCCGATATGCCGCCCAGCATTTCACCTTTGCCACCACTCGCACTCGACAAATATTCAGCAGCAATAAGCAAGCTTGTACTACCTGCAATCTCACTCATAGACCTTATAATTGGGATACTTCCCGATGAATCTTTATAAAACTCATAAGCAACGGCATTCACTTTTTTCTTTTGTAAAGCAGTTATATAATCTGCATTTAAGCTTGTTAGTTGTAAAGCAGAGATAAGCAACTGGTCAGGCTTCATCAATTCTATTTCTTCCATAGTGGGCGGGTCCACCTTAAGCAATATTTCAGCCTCAAACACTTGTTTTTTATCATAACCAATGCGGGCACCAGCTTCGCTATAGTTGGTATCAGAAAAATTCGCTCCCTTGCCCGCACCAGACTCTATAATAACATCGTGTCCATTGTTAACCAATAGGCCAACAGATGATGGGGTAAGTGGAACACGGTTTTCTTGAAAGGTGCTGTCCTTGGCAACACCAATCAATAATTGTTGGTTACTAGTAATTATCGCCGCCGGCATTTCTTGCGGCTGTAATGTTGCCTGTTTGGCTAATTCACTGAAACCTGATTTCCCTTGATCCATAACCTTAATAAATATAATTTATGCAAATTTAAGGTTTCATCCTGTTAATTGCAATGATATAAAATTTACAAGGAGCAATACTATTATATAAATATATAATAGTAAGGTTACTAAAGCATCATATTGCTTAACTGCTGAAACTCCAATACCGAAAGTTGTTCTGGACGTTTGTCGAAAACTGAATTGCTTTTCATTTCGCTGTTTTTAATAAATGCCGACAAAGAGTTCCTCATAGTTTTTCGGCGTTGGTTAAATGATGTCTTAACAATCGTTTTCAAAAACCCAGGGTCAAAATCACCTAGGTTTTCTTTTCGGGTAAGTTTTATCACACCACTCTTTACACGTGGTGGTGGGCTAAAAACATGCTCATGCACTGTGAATAAATATTCAACATCGTAAAACGATTGTGTAAGCACACTTAAAATACCATAATCTTTGCCCCCATGTTTTGCGGCTATACGTTCAGCCATTTCTTTTTGGAACATGCCAGCAGCAGCAGGAACCAAATGTCGTTGGTCAATAATTTGGAAAACGATTTGTGACGATATATTATAAGGGAAATTTCCAATAACATATACTTCTTTTTCGAAATAAGAGGTCAAATCTAATTTCAAAAAATCGTGATGGATAATTGTTAATTTTGGATAAGCCTTTGTTAAATATTCAACAGATTCTCCATCAATTTCGCACACTTTCAAATTTAATTTTGGGAAAGCATCAATCATATACTTAGTAAGTACACCCATGCCTGGGCCTATTTCAAGTATGTCGCCCTCATAACCACTTTGCATTGGGATATCGGCAATTTTCTTTGCTATATTTTCATCACGTAAAAAGTGCTGACCTAAATATTTTTTTGGAGTAACCACAGTTGAATTTTTCTTTTTATTAAACTATGATATATAGTTATTAAACGAATTGCAATTATAGGCTTATTGTACAAAAAACAAGTTGGATTTGTTTTGACCGATAAAAAGACTATTAAGAAAGCAAAAAAGTTGGGTAGCAAAGAAAGAAGATAACGCAACTTGCAAATTTATTATTTTTAATATGTTAATTAATACGTTAAAATTCAAATATCTTGAGTTAAAATAATAAATTAAAAAAAATTTGTTTATTTGGTCTTTTTTTGTATAATTTTACCATCCGATTTTAAAAAGGCATCAGCCTATAAAAGAGAACTCAACAAGAACATACTAAATTATATGACAGATATAGAATTGCAAAGCCCCAAGGAAGCCCTGAAACATTATTTTGGGTTCGACACATTTAAAGGACATCAGGAAAATATTATTAATGCTACACTTAATGGAGAAGACAGCTTTGTGATTATGCCCACAGGGGCTGGAAAGAGTCTTTGCTACCAATTGCCTGCTTTAATGATGGAAGGTACTGCTATTATCATATCGCCATTGATTGCGTTGATGAAAAACCAAGTTGACCAAATAAGAGGGTTTAACGAAAGCGATACAGTTGCACACTTTCTCAATTCTTCACTTTCGAAAGTAGATATACAAAAAGTGAAAGATGATACCCGTTCTCAGAAAACCAAAATGTTGTATATCGCTCCCGAAACACTTAAAAAGGAAGAGACCATAGATTTTCTTAAAGAAATAAAAGTGTCATTTATAGCAGTGGACGAAGCTCACTGTATTAGTGAATGGGGCCACGATTTTAGACCCGAGTACCGCAGAATAAAACTTATCACAAAAGAGCTTGGCAATGTGCCCATGATGGCATTAACCGCTACAGCTACCCCCAAGGTGCAAAGCGATATCCAAAAGAATTTGCAAATGACGGAAGCTACTTTGTTTAAGTCGTCATTCAATCGCCATAATTTGTATTATGAAATTAGACCAAAAGGGAAAAAGGATGCGAATGTAAAAAATATAGTTTCGTATATAAAATCAAAACCCAATCGCAGTGGTATTATATATTGTTTGAGTCGTAAAAGAGTTGAAGAAATATCAGAGATACTCAATGTAAATGGCATAAAATCGATTCCTTATCATGCTGGGCTAGATGCTAAAACTAGGGCCTCGCACCAAGATAAATTTTTGATGGAGGAAGTAAAAGTAGTAGTAGCCACTATAGCTTTTGGAATGGGTATAGACAAACCCGATGTAAGATTTGTGATACATTATGATGTACCCAAGTCATTAGAAGGTTATTACCAAGAAACAGGTCGTGCTGGTCGAGACGGTATTGAGAGCGATTGTGTATTATATTATAATCCAGCCGATATTGAAAAGTTGGAAAGTTTTATGAAAGACAAGCCTGTTGCTGAGCGTGAAATTGGCTCTCTACTCACATTCGAAACACAGTCATTTGTTGAATCAAGCGGCTGTCGTCGCAAAATGTTGCTGCATTATTTTGGTGAAAGTTTCAATGATGAAAACTGTAATAATATGTGCGACAATTGTCGCCACCCTAAGCCTAAGGAAGATGTAACCAAAGAAACAAAAATATTTTTGGAAGCTGTAAGAGACTTAGGAGAAAAATTTGATGTCGATCATTTGGCTCAAATATTTATGGGCGATCGTACCCAAGCTATTACGCTAAACCGCCACGACAAATTACCCATATTTGCCTCAGGAACATACCGCGACATGGCTTTCTGGAAATCGATAGGAAGACTCTGTATGCTAAATCTATATACTTTTAAAGATATAGAAAACTACGGTTTGGTAAAAATGAACGAAAAGGGCGAAGCATGGTTAGCTTCTCCACAGAAAGAGATGATGGCCAAAGACACAGCTTTTGAGCGTGTTACAGATCAAGACGGTGCCTCATTTGAAGTAGAAGCAGTATATGATGACGAATTGTTTTCAATATTAAAAGAACTAGTAAAAACCGTTGCCAAAGAAAAGAAACTACCACCTTATGTAATTTTCACCGACCCAAGTTTGGAGGATATGGCTGTAAAGTACCCCATTACCATGGAGGAGCTACAGAATATGCAAGGAGTAAACAGTAACAAGGCATCTAAATATGGTCAAAAATTTATTGAAGCTATATCTAACTATGTTGAAGAAAACGAAATAGAAAGACCACAAGATATGGTGGTGAAATCTGTTGTCAATAAATCAGGAGCCAAGGTGGCTTTAATACTTAATATTGACAAAAAGAACTCTATTGACGATATCGCTCGTGGCCGTGGAATGAGCAGAGACGAAATGGTTGCAGAAATTGAAGGTATTATATATACAGGAACCAAACTTAACCTCCGCTATGCTGCCCAATCAATACTTGATCAAAACCAGCAGGATGAAATATTTGAATATTATAAACAATCGACCACTGATGATTTAGAAGAAGCGGTTAAATATTTTGATGGGGACTATAACCATGAAGAAATGCGATTGATGCGGATGATATTTATTTCGGAAGTAGCAAACTAGCATTATATATAATAATTCTATTAGGCCTCGAATTAATTGTTTGAGGCTTTTTTTATTCCTCAACAGTCACGCTTCCCAAATTGAGTTACCTGCTTATCTTTGCGGCAAAAAAATAACATGCAAGATTTATTTGAAAAACTTGAACGCAATATGGGCCCATTGGGTATGCATGCAAAACAATCTCACGGATATTATACATTTCCAAAACTCGAGGGCGAGATAGGCTCTCATATGCATTTTAGAGGGAAAGAAAAATTGGTGTGGAGCCTGAATAATTATCTAGGTTTAGCAAACCATCCAGAAGTGCGTAAAGCAGATGCAGAAGCAGCAGCACAGTTTGGGATGGCATATCCTATGGGTGCGAGAATGATGAGCGGTGAAACGAACAATCACGAATCTTTGGAACGCGAACTTGCTAGTTTTATTGGCAAAGAAGAAGTGATTCTTTTAAACTTTGGATACCAGGGAATGGTAAGTGCCATTGATGCACTGGTTGACAGGCACGATGTAATAGTTTATGATGCTGAAAGTCATGCATGTATTGTTGATGGTGTGAGACTTCATGCAGGCAAACGCTTTATATTTAAACACAACGATGTGGCAAGTGCTGAGAAACAATTGCAAAGAGCTACTGAACTAGTAAAAGAAACATCGGGTTCTATTATACTAATTACCGAAGGTGTTTTTGGAATGAGCGGGGCACAGGGCAATTTAAAAGATATAGTAGCATTGAAACAGAAATATAGTTTCCGTTTGTTTGTGGATGATGCACATGGATTTGGAACTATGGGTGAAACCGGAGCAGGCACAGGCGAAGAGCAAGCATGCATGGATGGTATAGATTTATATTTTAGCACGTTTGCCAAAAGTATGGCCTCTATAGGTGCTTTTATTGGAAGCACAAAAAAAATAGTTGACTACCTTAGGTATAATTCACGCTCACAAATTTTTGCCAAATCTTTGCCCATGCCTTTGGTGCAAGGTGCAAGGAAAAGACTAGAATTGTTGCGTACCCAACCCGAATTAAAAGCGAATTTATGGAAGATTGTAAACGCTCTTCAAACGGGGTTAAGAAATGCAGGTTTTAATATAGGTATTACAACAACGCCTGTAACCCCAGTGCTATTAAACGGTGCAATACCAGAGGCGACAGCATTAACTTTGGACTTACGCGAAAACTATGACATATTTTGCTCTATTGTAGTTTATCCTGTAGTGCCAAAAGATGTTATTATGTTGCGTCTTATCCCCACGGCGGTTCACATGATAGCTGATGTTGATAAAACTATAAAAGCCTTTAAAGAAGTGAAAGAAAAACTAGAGGCGGGCCAATATAAAGTGGATCAAATAGTAGAGGCCGGAGTATAATATATTTCATAAAGCAGAGACTGATAATCTCTTATTTACTTTACTATCTTTCTTATACCTACTTCAAACCCAATAGTACGGTTGTATTGCTTAACAGGAACTTCTTTGCTGAATGCAGAAATAGGACTGAAGATGCCTCGAAAACCTACTGAAAATTGTATATCAGGTTTACCAAATAGGGGCATCAAGAATCCTGTGCGAGCAATCACGTCGGCTCCAAACCTTTGCAATGAAACCTGATTAACAGGAACAAAAACGCTAGATTGTGTACTTTGATAATCTTGAATATCACCACGAGCAGCTAGCAACCAGTTTAATGACACGCCAACACCGCCATAAAACGAGTAGGTTGTTTTTTTGATGCCAATTTGCCCCTCAACCAAAAAAGGTATTCTTATGTAATGGAATTTTTGGTCACCATTAATGGCATTACCTTTTTCTAATTTATAAACAGAATCATGTACATATATATAAATAGCAGATGAAGCGTATTTATTTAGGGTAGGGTCAACTTCAACAAACACTTTCTTTTGAGCAGTAGAAGCAGTATAGCTCGCACTTAGTCCCTGTATATTATAGAGAATGCCTCCTTGAAAATTCAAATTCTTATTCAAGGCTTTCCCAATTGTGGCTCCAAACCCTAATTTTAATAGCCTTACTTCAGACCTATTACGTTGATTAATATAGTCGGTCATATCTGCACCGCCTTTGAGTGTTCGGAAAGAATATGTACCCATTACAACAGGCTCTATAAACCATTTTTGTATTTTTACTAGAGGGTCTTTCCTGATTTTTTTGTCTTTTTCTTCTTCCTCATTATTAATACCCTTATCTTGCAAAGGGACTGTTAGAGTAGTCGTTGCAATTTCATCCTCAGAAGTATTTGTTTTTGTTATCACATTTTCAGTTACATCGATTTCAGGTCCTAATAGAACTTCTACTTCAGTTATATTATTGTTACTGTTTGAAGTGCTTCCAATTGAGATGTTGGGTTTTGAAAAGAATGAAGAATATGCAGTAGGTATAGAAGATGTCACACTTGCAATATGAGTTCTTGGCGTGTTAGGTGTTTCAGAAACAGGATTATTAGATGATTCAGTATTGGCATTTTTTGCAAGCACTTCCCTTTTTGCCACATTGTTACTTTGCAAACTGGCTTTATCAGATTTGAATTGATAATAACCTATAAGCCCACCAACAAGAATAAGTCCCGCGAAACCATAATAACACCAAAGCATCCCCGCTCTTTTCTTTCTCTTTTGGTCAGCTAATATATATTGCCAAGCAACGCTTGGAGGTTGCTTTTCATCGTTGCCCAACTTGGAAAATAAATCATCTATGTTGTCAAACTTGTCCATAACTATATTGTTCTATTTTTTTTAATTTTTCTTGTAATAATGCTCTCGCTCTAAATAAATTACTTTTCGATGTTCCATCACTAATATTTAACATTTCTGCTATTTCATTATGGCTGTATCCGTCTACTGCAAAAAGGTTAAACACGGTTTGTGCCATCGGGGGCAGCTGTTTTATAAGGGTTGTCAATTCATCCATTGTATACTGAGCACTATAGGGTGTATATGATGCTCCTTTTTCCCAATCTACTGCATCTATATCAACATCAGTAAACCTTCGTTTTGACACATTGTAGTGGTTAAGAGCAGAGGTTACAACCACCCTTCTCACCCATCCTTCTAGAGAACCTTTGTGCCCAAATTGGTGCAAATAATCAAACACTCGAATGAATGAATCTTGCAATAAATCTTTGGCCTCATCAGCGTCAGCAGTGTAGCGTAAACAAACAGCCATCATTTTATTGGCAAATTTTTCATAAATCCATTTTTGGCAGGCATGGTCTTTTTTTATTGCCCCATCTATGATTTTCTGTTCGTCTAATTGGTCTATGTAATTTTGTTTAGTCAAAGGTTTAGTTATGTAATGACAATTTTATTTTAACGATGGTTGTGTTGAGCGGTTGTTTTTATTCTTTTTTTAATTTTGAGTTTTTATTTGTGCTTCATTAACTGCACAAACCATTGTTATACAAATATAGGGATAAAAATATTTTGAATATCTTATTCGATATCATTTATTTGTAGTTATTGTTCTATGAGTGTCCCCAAACATATATTCCAAATGATTTTAAGTGGAGAAAGTGAGACGCTTGACTTTAAAAAAACAATTACTTCTGTTAGCAAAATCGCCAAAACAATGGTCTCCTTTGCCAACCATAAAGGCGGGAAATTGTTGGTGGGTGTTAACGATAATGGCACAATCAGCGGGGTTCGAAGCGATGAGGAAAAATATATGCTCGACATGGCAGCTGGTTTTTTTTGCAAGCCCGCAATAGAAATTGCTATTGAAGAATGGGAGTTTGAAGGCAAGACTATTTTAGAAGTGAGCATACCTAAAGGCGAGCATCGCCCTTTTGCAGCAAAAGATGAAGATGGTAAGTGGTGGGTATACATTAGGGTAAAAGATGAAAGTTTGTTGGCAAGCAAAGTAATGGTAGATGTATTAAGAAAACAAAATAGCAACGAAGGGGTCAGAATTAACTATTCATCACAAGAAAAAGCCTTGCTCGACTTCCTTACCAGCAACGACCGTATAACAGTAAAGGAATTATGCAATATGCTGAATATTGCCCGCTGGCGTGCTCAAAGAATGTTAGTTAACTTAGTTAGCATAGGGGTAGTAAGAGTGCACAATACCGAGAAAACGGAATTTTATACGTTATAAGAAGTGCTATGAAACTTTAAGCACGACTTTACCAAATTGATTTCCTGAATCTAATAAATCCAATGCATTTTGTGCATGCTCCAAAGGGAAAATAGTACTAACATTTGGAGTGATTTTATGCTTATTTACGAAGCTTAACATCTGACTAAAATCTTCATTTGAACCCATTGTAGAGCCAATGATGGATATTTGTCGCCAAAAAATTTTGGCAGGAATTATATTTTCTATATTGCCTGCAGTACCTCCAAAAATCACAATTTTGCCGCCAGGCATACAACAATCTATAACAAAACCGAAACCATCACCACAGGCAGATTCGATAATTAGATCAAATTCACCTGATTGTTGTATCAGATCCTTATTCCAACGTTCTTTTTTGTAATCTACTCCTCCCCTAGCTCCCATTTGAATAGCTTTCTGTAATTTATCAGTATTGCTTGTAGTAACCCATACTTCATTCCCATTTGCTATAGCAAACTGTAAGGCCATTTGAGCCACACCTCCACCTATTCCCGTAATCAGCACCTTATCGGTTGCTTGCAAATTACCTTGCACCATTAATGCGCGGTACGCAGTTAATCCTGCAAGAGGCAGTGCGGCTGCTTGCTCCCAATCCAAATGTGAAGGTTTAGGGTGTATGAGTTCTGCCGCAATAGATACATATTCAGCAAAGGTGCCATTTGTGGGTGTACCCATAATAATATAATCCTTGGCCTGGTGTTTTTTATCGTCGCCCCAATTAAGGCTAGGATTCATTATGACTTCTTTATTCAACAAGTTTGAATCTAAGTCGTGGGCAACTTCAGTAATGATACCAGAGCCATCAGAACCTAGTATAATTGGGATTTTGATACCTGCGTATAACCCTTTTTGTATAAAGACATCTCGGTGATTTAGTGCCGCAGCTTTAATAGCAACTAATACTTGACCTAAAGATAGTTCAGGTTTAGGGCTTTCTATTATACGAAGAGGTTCATTTAACTGTGCTAATATCGCAGACTTCATTGTTGGAATGGCTACTTAGTCCTTATCATCTAAACTAGGACATAATATGTTTATTTAATTAGGAAAATGGAACAATCTGTCCCAACGTATTTTATTTAACCCTTTAGCATAACTGTCCCAGCTTAACCAAATAAAAACTGCTTTACCTACTATATGGTCTTCGGGTACAAATCCCCAAAATCGGCTATCCTCAGAGTTATAACGGTTGTCTCCCATCATCCAGTAATAGTCCATCTTAAATGTGTAGCTATTTATCTGGGTGCTGCCATTATATGCTTTTCCCGATGTCCACTGTAAATCTTTCATTCCTTCATAGTCATGAATAGCTTTTTCATATATAAAATAGTGGGCACTGTCCAATGGAACGGTCATGCCCTTTTTAGGAATAACAAGTGGTCCATAAAAATCAAGAGACCAATGAAAAGCATCGGGTGCACGAAAACCAAAGTCACTGTGCATGGGGTCACCAATGGGCCGGTCTTGGGTGTATATATTTCGCTCAACTTTGGCAACGTTGGGCAGTTTCTTAAGCATAGCAGCTTGCTCGTTGGTGGCATGAACGCGATATATATTCCCGCTCATATCTTCAGGAATAACATTGTCATAAAACTCGCCTGAACCAGGATGGAATTTTTCGCCGTATTTTTCCGGATTATAGCGAAAGCCCATATCCCGAATGGCGGCCGGGTCAAGCGGAGAAGTAGCAGAGAGTGTGTATTCGGCCAAATATTTTTCAGGCTTAGGTTGCATTTTTCCATTAATATAAACTTCACTGTTGATTAGCTGTAAAGTGTCGCCTGCAATTGCAATACATCGTTTTATATAATTTTCTTTTTTGTCTACGGGTCTATTGTTCACTTTATCTGCAGGCCAATTGAACACTACATCATCACCGCGTTGTACTGAGCTAAAACCCGGTAAACGGAAATATGGCAATTGAAGGGACTCTATATAGCTTTTGGTTTTTTCGGTAAAAGGTAAAGTGTGGTGGGCAAAAGGGAATGAAAGCGGAGTAATCGGCATACGAGGGCCATAATGAATCTTACTTACAAACAAAAAATCTCCAATTAAGAGTGACCGCTCCATACTAGGTGTAGGAATTGTATAGGCTTCCATAAATGCACTTCGGATAACTGTAGCAGCAACAACGGCAAAAGCAATTGCATCAACCCATTCGTGTAATTTGTTTTTTGGTTTGGATGCATTGAAATAATGATAATATAGAAACAAAAGTCCCTGCCCAATAAGAAGCAACGTTGTAATAGGAAAAATATCAGCCCCCGCGGCAATGAGCATGATAAGAAAAAAAAGTATATTGAGACTTGATAGAGTAACTAACCAAAACCGTTGATTGCGACTAAGTTTGGACCAATAAGTTTGGAAAAATCCTGTTGATGGTGATTTATCGTTCTTTGTTTTGTTCATTTCGGCAAAATTGCCTTAGGATTACCGATTGACCAAACAAAATGTTACAATAGCGAGTATTCTTACGCAAATTATACTACTAAACAAACGCAATCACATACTGACTAATAGATTAGCATAACAAAAAAATGGCTAGCAATACGCATAAAAAAACCGTCAGTTAAACTGACGGTTTTTTTATTTCACGATTCGGCTCTCTAAATCGTGTCATCTTCGATCAAATGCTCATCTGTCATATATCGCTTGGCCAACGTTAGAGCAAGAACAAACAATGGAGATACTGCCAACACAACCAATGTGAGCCTTAACTGAGAGCCTGTTAACTGAGCTGCAATGCAAAAAACAATAGCGGTTATCACTGATTGCCAAATAATTTTAGAATGTGCCATAATAAGTAGCGTTAAAATAAAAAAATGGTGCTATTGATTAAAAATTATATACTTGTAATTATAAGTACGCAATTTTAGCAAAATAGTTGCCTGTTAAAAAAATAATTTTTTAACAGTTTGTGAATAATGAAGTTAAAAATGGAGGTCCGGCTTAGAAGGGCGAAGACTTTCTTGCCAATTAAACCCCTTTAGCCAAAACTTTTGGGATCTGGTTTTTTCTACTGGATGAAGTGTGGCTTTACTCGCTCCTAAAAATTTAATTCCTTTAACCTTTTCTAATGAAATAAAAACCTCCATAACAGGACAGTCAATTTCGTTTACACCAATGTACTTGCTGCTATCTTCCCGAGCATAGTATATGCTTTGTCCTTTACCGAAAACCTTCACTCGTTCTAATTCTCCCAAATTAAAAAACCCAACCAAACTGTCCCCTTTTATTTGATTATAGTGTGTCCCTCTTTCGTGCGATGCTATAAAACCATGCTTTTGAAGGATAATATGGCGAATATGATCTTTGCTTAATAGCAGATAAATACTATCAGCAGTTAGCTGATTGTATGAACTCCAAAGGATGGGGTTTTTAAACATTGAAACATTGCTGTCATCTATCATATAGCACAGCGTATCACAAATGGCTTGAACATCGTTTTTAAACAGCCGCACCTTGCTCCAGGCATTCAAACGACGGTCGTGTTTTACAGAGTCACCATCATAAAACAAGGTGTCAGCCCAAATGAAAACAGTATCCTGTCCCATAATTTTGCTAACAAATGCATTGTTGTTTATTTGTACTTTTTGAGGTGCTTTAGTATAATAACCTTCGTCACCTATAATATGCATTTTTTCTAGACTGTCAAGCAAGTCTACATTTCCGTGGGCGTAACCCTTCCCAAGTTTTTGATTGAAATATAAACTATCTGTAAATAATATTTGGCTGCCCGTTTTTATAACTACTTGATTGGCAAATTTACCAACCTCATTTTTAGTATCGTACCATCCTTTAAGAGCGTATATACTATCCGTTTTGGTTACAACGGTTGTTGGCCCAAAGAATTTTGACTCCTCATTACCAGTATTATATATAAGTGTATCTGTCAGTAATTCATAATCTGGGTTTTTGAGCTTTACATGTTGTCTAAAATGAGCTTCCTTTGTTTGCGTCCAATATTCGCCACTCATGCTGGTAAGCACACTTTCTTTATTGGTAAGCCTGCCGGGTGTATTATAATATGCTCTTTTATCTTTTAAAGAATAGTCTAGTTTTTCAGTATTTAAAGTCATTTTACCTTGCACAAGTGACACATTGCCATCGAGATGTGCAACTTTATCCTTGCTGGCATATAATAAGTGTTTTGCTGTTACTGTCACACTATCAGTTTGATTAATTCTTACATTCGAGAAAGCTTCAAAACTTTGATCTTCATCATACAAATAGGCACTATCGCACATCATGAAGATATTTTCATTTTTAAGAATTACGTTTCCAATGAGTCTCTTCACTTTTCCATATTTATTTTGATCAAAGATCATCTCGTCACTATTTTTTATTTCAATAGGGGTTCCCTGTTGGCTGTGAATTGTGGACTGGGCATGAACAGTTGAACAATTGTATAAATATACAAGAATTAAAATAAGTATTTGGCGATGAAATATTTTCAATATCGAAAAAATGAAGTCGCAAAATTAAGTACAAATACCTTGTCAAATAGGATTTGTAAACCTATCTGCTTTATTTTGTGGGTTAAAAGCAAAGCCGTACATGCGCCAAAAATTTGAAAAACATATCAAATCAAATTCTCTTTTTTTAAAGACCGACAAGCTATTAGTAACAATAAGCGGTGGCAGGGACTCAATGCTGATGCTTTATCTTTTAGCATCGGGTGGATATAATATTTCTGTAGCCCACTGCAACTTCCAACTTCGGGGAGATGAAAGTGAAGGCGATGAAGAATTTGTAAAAAAGTATTGTGAAAAATATAATGTTCCATTTTTTTTTAAAAGGTTTAATACCAAAGCGTATTCAAAACTAAACAAATTTTCTACGCAAGAAGCTGCACGTAAATTAAGATACGATTGGTTTGAGCAGTTACATAAAGACTATAAATTTAAATATATTCTTACAGCCCACCACAAAGACGATAATTTAGAAACAATCCTGTACAATTTGGTTAAAGGATCTAAACTTAGAGGGTATGGCGGCATAAGGGCGGCGAATGAGAAATTGGTTCGTCCAATGTTATGCTATACTAGAGAAGATATTGATTTAATATGCAAGAAGTTATCGCTTAGCTGGCGGGAAGATACAAGTAATATAAGCAATGATTATAGCCGCAATTTTTTAAGAAATGAGGTTATTCCGTTATTAAAAAAAATCAATCCGAATATCGAAGAAACAGTTTATGATAATAGCAGAGCTACCCAGCGGTATATTGGGTTTATAGATGCTAGTTTGAGTAAGATTGAAAAAAAATGCATAGTAAAAAAGAAAGAATACTTATATATATATATTGATAAGTTGTTGAAAAACAGTGTAGATGAAGTTTTATTGTGGGAGATTTTAAAAAAATATGGTTTCAATTACACAACCTCGAAGAACATTTTTTTGTCTTTAAAGTCACAGCCAGGTAAAATATGGGAAACAGGATCTCACCAAATTTTAAAAGACCGCGACTGTTTAATATTGAGAGAAAAAATGGAGAGGAAATTATTGACATATAAAATTACAGAAAAACAAATAGGTTCATTCAGACAAATAGTTGGCGACCGGGAAATACAAATTCAAAAGGGTTCTAAATCAATATTAATAAGGAACGAAGGAATTTCAATTGCAAAACAAAAACTATCATATCCTATAACGCTAAGACACTGGAAACCAGCGGACAAAATTTTATTAAAAGGAATGACGGGGGCGAAGAAAGTAAGCGACCTACTTACTGACTTTAAATTTAATTTATTTGAAAAGGAACAAATATTTGTTATACAAAATGGTGATGGAGAATTAGTTAGTGTAGATTTTTTAAAAGTATCAGAAAAATTTCTAGCTAAAGAAAACACAGCAAACAACTTGATTATAAGCACAGTAAAATAATTTTTAATATTCAACTTAAAACCTATAAATTCGCATGTTAAATATTTACCCAATTAATCCTATGATAAAACTCTACAAGCGTATTGTTTTACTTTCAATATTGACAAGCTTTTGCCTGCTTCTATCAAGCTATAGTAATATAGCAAATGCTCAGTGCTCTAGTCTAGTTTTGAAAGCAGTAAAGACCATTCGTAACTATAATAATACTGCCGATTCCACCATCTATCTTGACAAGGATAGTTCATGCGATTACTACACGGTGAGGCTAAAAGTATCTGGATACCCTTCAGGTTCTCAGTTTAAATACTATTTTGGAGCAAGTTCAATAAACCAATTCGCAGATACAGTAAGCAAGCAATATGTTGGATATAATGGATATGTGAACATAAAAGTTGAAGTGCTTGATGGAAACGGCAATCTTCTTTGCACGATCCTGCGGGATAGCATGTATAAACTAGGGGTAGCGACTGCACCAAATATTACTATTTCGCCAGCAATATTATGTGCTGGGCCGGACACTTTAACCGTTATAGATAGTACTCCAAATATTGTGAGCAGTATTATTATTATTGACGGAACAGTTTATCAAAACCAAAGAAACATAAAGCATAAAATCACCACAATAGGGTGTAAAAAAGTAATTGTGAGTTTAAAAAACACAGACGGGTGTACTATTAATAAAACTTACGATTCAGCTATCTGTGTTTATAATAAAGTGAGTGTTGATTTTTCATCTCCTGATACAGCAGGGTGTTTAATACACAAAGCTACGTTTACGCCATCGGTAAGCAGTAATGGCACTACTTTGACGAGCTATTTATGGAGTTTTCCTGGCGGGAGCCCTTCGTCTGATACAAACTTAACGCCTCCCAAAATTACATATTCTTCTGTGGGGCAGTACGATGCTTCCTTACAAGTAACAAATTCAGTAGGATGCACATTCACCGAATATAAAAAAGATTTTCTTAGAACGGGAGATTCTGCCGCACTGCAAGTGAGTGTTAAGGACACAGCGGTTTGTAAGTACCAAAACGATACATTTATTATAAAAAACTTTTCATCTTTCCCCAAAGGTATTGCTTATTGGTACTCTTCTTCTAACAATTTTTCTATATATAAACCAAGTGCTAAAGCAGACACTTTTATAGGCGGTTTTAGTAATTTTGGAGCAGGCACAGTAAGCCTTAGGTTTTCGGTAAATGGTTGCAAAACCTATTACAATTTCCAGATAAGAACTTTATACCCCAAAGCATCGGCAGCATCTTTAGATGGCATTGTTAAGTACTGCTCTCCTCCATATACATTTAAACTTAAATCACTCTCAAATCTTCCTGGTGGGGGGGTAGATAGTTTTTATTGGAAAATTTCAGACACAACAGGCAGTTTCAGTCCGGGTAGGTTGTCTGACTCGTCATATGGTGTTTTGGACACACCCTATGTAACACTCAAAAAATATGGGGATTACAGTGTGAAATTGACAGTAAAAAACACAGCAAATGGATGTTCTGATGTAGTTACACTAACTAATTTTTTGAGTATTAAAGAACCATCGGCCAATGTGAGCATTAGTCCTAAAATTCTATGCCCCTTCGATTCTGTTTTGATAAAAAACAATACCGCGGGCTTTTCTAATGATACAATTAGGAAAGAATTTACATTGTTTAATAAACTTGACACGACTAAAATTTTAAGGTATAAATTAACCTCTTTTCTTGCACCAAAAGATACGATGCGTTACAAGTTCACTGACACAGGGCGATACTTAGTGAGGCTTATGGTTTATACAGATTTTGGTTGCAGAGACACGATTTGGGACACTATTACAGTAGCCTCACCTAAAATAGATTCCATACATGCAGATACAAATTTTATATGCGCGGGAAGTCAAGTTTCATTTACATCTTATATTTCCCCCAAGGGCTACACTACCCCAGTATTGCTCTTAACAGAGCAATGGTATTATAAAAATAAAGACAGCTCCAGTTGGCAAATCGGGGCCCCGTCATTAGTATTGAACGATCCAGGAATATATGATGTAGGCTATGTAGCTTATAAACAAGGGTTTTGTAAAGATAGCATAACCCGAATGCAATATATAAAAGTGAGTTCCGTAAGTGGAGATTTTAAGGCCGCTATTACGTCTGGGTGTAAAAATACAGCTATTAAATTTGATACGATGAATATCGTAAACCATAATATCAAAGCGTCAAAAGCACTCAAATACGCATGGTCAGTAAACCCTAGCACAAATGTAACTATTGCAAATCGAAATGCAGCAAGTACCAACATTACATTTGGAGACAATGGATCATATGATATCACCTTATCCATCAAAAATGCAGATAGTTGCTCAGCCCCAAGTATTGTTAAAATAAGTTATATTACCATTGGCGTAGTTGCAGGATTCAATATACCGCAAGGGGGTTGTGTGAAAGAGGATATATCAATAACAGATGGCTCTCAAAATAGTCCTACATCAGTAAAGTGGAATATTTTACCAGCGTCTATGGCCTCAAAAGTAGTTTTTGATTCAACCATTAATGGATCTCCTGCAAATCCCAAGGTTAAGTTTCTTGATTCAGGATGCTATCAGATACTGCAGACAGTATATAAATCAACATGTTCAGATACAATTTCACATACTATTTGCATTCAAAGAACTGTTCCTAAATTCTATGCATCAGATACATTCTTTTATTGTGCACCGCAATTGGCTCATTTTTATGCAGGTAGCTCTATCAACGCTGTATTATATAAGTGGGATTTTGGGGACGGTAACACTCTAACCTCCACTACAGATAGTGCAGTTAACTATTACCAAACAAATGACTCGTGTAAAGACATTACGCTAATTACTACCGACCAAAACGGATGTGCAGACACCTTGCTTTTGCCCTGTTATCTTAAATTTAATGGGCCTGTTCCTAAATTTAACTTAAGCAACTACATTGGTTGTGAGCCGCTTACTGTTTCAATAGCTGACAAAAGCTATAAAATGAAACAACCCACATTTGACTTTGGAGATGGCAATACACAAACAAATGGAAGTGTTCCTGCAAACCATACTTATTATTCTCCAGGAGCATCTTTGTATAGTGTGTATTATCCATCGCTTTCAGGAACTGACGGGGCTGGCTGCTACGCCCAATACCCTTTGTCAACCAATAAAAATCCAGACAGCGTTGTCGTATATAAAAGAGCAAAAGCATATTTTAGTTCTGATACCACAAAGCAATGTGAACCAATGGAAGTAACATTGACAGATACTTCTAAGTTTGCAACAGTTTGGCGTTGGACCATTACCCCTTCTACATTTAACTATATGTATGGGACGGATTCTACAAGTCAATTTCCATCCGTACATTTTAATCCCGGAACGTATACGATTAAATTATGGGTGACGAATGGTTCTGGTTGTGCAGACTCTGTTAGCAAAACAAACTATATTTATAGTTATACGCGGGCCAAACTAGCTTTCTCGGTTAATGACACTGCTGAATGTAATAGTTTAAATGCCATATTCACAAATTCATCTACCAGTGCAACTACTTTTTCTTGGGATTTTGGAGACGGAGTAACCTCCACAGCCAAAAACCCAACCCACACCTATGCTCCAGGATATTACAAAGTAAAACTTTGGGCAACAAACGTAAATAGCTGTGCCGATTCACTTACATATGATACATTGGTAGAAGTGTATGATATACCCAGACCAAAATTCGTAGTTGATAAAACACAAGGGTGCGAACCTTTTTCAGCACAGTTTAATGACTCATCAGCATTTACAGATAGTGTGTTATGGGATTTTGGGGACGGCTCTTTTTCAAATTTGCGTAACCCATCTCATAACTATGCACCGGGCACGTATACTGTTAAGCAATATTGTTTTAATGTATTTGGGTGTGTTGACTCTTTGATAAAGACTAGCCTAATAACAGTATATCGCAGAGCGGTACCATCTTATTCCGTAAATGACTCGATAGGTTGCGACACCTTAGTGGTTACTTTCACCAACACAAGTTTATACGCCAGTAATTATAACTGGGATTTTGGGAATGGGGTTACATCCACATTGGTAAATCCCAAAATCGGTTTCGGGATAGGGCAATATAATATAAAGCTTTGGGCAACCAATGTAAATAGCTGCTCCGATAGCATTACAATAAGTCCTCGCGTAACTGTTAACAGCAGGCCAAAGCCTAAAATGTACACACAAATCCCCACTGGATGTGAGCCTTTCACTTCTGTATTGTTTGGCGATTCGACACTTTATGCAAATAATTACAGTTGGGATATCGATATAGATGGCACCATAGATGGCACCGCTCAAAACCCTACTTTATCATTACCTCCCGGAAAACATTCGGTTAAATTGATTGCGACAAGCAACTTAGGTTGTGTGGATTCGCTCACTATAGTTAACCTGTTCACTGTATATATAAAACCTACGGCTGATTTTGTAAGCAATAAACCAAGTACTTGTTTTGGCGAAACGGTTTCGTTTGCCGATGTAAGCACTTCCGATGTTGCTTTAACAAAATGGCTTTGGGATTTTGGTGACGCATCAACAGACACGAACCAATTCCCCGCTGCTCATATATATCCTGCAGCGGGCTTTAAAACAGTATCATTCTATATAACTAATTCTAATGGATGCAAAGACACGATAACAAAGACTAATTTAATATTTGTCGATGATTCTATTCCGCCAGTTGTTACAGAAATACAATATGTAACAGTTGATACAACAGCAGGTTTTGAGCAAGTAATAGCATTTTGGGAGGTGAATAAAGATTCTAGTTTCGATAATAACAAATTATATCGTTTGGACCCTAACCCTTTGAATGTATATACAAGTTCAAATACAACAGATGTAACATTCAACGATGGTGGAGCAAACTTGGTGAATAGCCAAACCTACGGCTATTATATCACAACTACCGATACTTGTAAATATACCTCATTACCAAGTGTGATGCATACTACCATGCTGTTAAAAGCAGCCACCTTTGCACCAATGACGAATATTGTAACATGGACACCATATATAGGGTGGGGCGTAAATGGTATTTCGAAGTATGAAATATATAAAAATACAGGTTTATCTGGAAATTTCGGCAGCCTGGATTTATTTAAAACGGTTCAGCCCACTGATACTTCAATTATTGATTCCCTTCTTTGCGATTTTGATTATCAATATGTAATATTAGCTTATAGTCGCAACGGTTTATATCAATCACTTAGCAATAAGAGTATGAACCATCCGCCTTATGGTAGCCCCGATACTGCTGTGGGTGTATTAAGGTCGACTGTGTTAAATGACCAATACACCAATACAAGTTGGAATGCAAGCACACACAGTGCCATCAAAAACTATATAGTGGATAGGAGTATTGACGGAGGGAACACATGGGCAAATCGATACGGTATTGTTGCAAACAATCAAACTGATTTTACTGATGTAAATGTAGATGTGAAAGGCGTATCCTATGCTTACAGGGTGAGTGTCGAAGATTATTGTGGAAGCTATAGCCCTACTAGTTCGGATATAGGAAAAACTATTTTGCTAACAGCGAAAGTTGTAAACGAGTATGTCAATTTGGATTGGACTCCCTATGAATATTGGGCGAATGGAATCAAAGAATATCGCGTGCAATTAAACTTTAATGGCCAGTGGAGAGACTTGGCCACGCTTAATACTTTTGGTACCCCATTTATTGATAATGATGTGCATGAAGAAATAACAACGAATTATTGTTACCGTATTATGGCACTTGAAAATGATACTTTTGGCGATACAAGCATATCAAATGTGGCTTGTGCTGCTGTACCATCACGTATATGGATTCCTAATTCATTTACGCCCAACGGAAGAGGCCCTGCGAAAAACGAAATATTTAAACCAACATTGATTTCAGTATTTAACAAAAACCTTGATGACGAGATTAAGAAATTCGAGTTTATTGTATACGATCGTTGGGGGCAAGAAGTATTTTACACTACTGACCATACAGTTGGCTGGGATGGTACGTTCCATAGCACACCAATGCCCGATGGTGTATATATGTGGGTATTGAGAGGTAGAGGGATGGATGGATATGAATATAGTAAGAATGGAGTAGTGCAATTGATTCGATAACTACAACGTTCTTAAAACCAATCACCTACAATGTTTCTACACATTTAGATGTTGAAATGTTTGAATAAACGGGAAAAGTGTCTTTATTTTGCAAAAAAGTATATAATAAAATCTGCCATGAAAAAATTATCATTATTTGCCGCATTATTATTCGCCTATGGCGTTACTGCGGCACAAGACCTTTGCGGAAACGTTACAACAGTAGTCGCTGCATCTACCACAGGCTTTGAGGCCATGAAAGGTAAATATGTAGGTGCTGAATACGATGGACACTGGGCTGCAACTCAAAATGTAGCTGGTGCTAAGTCGTGTGTTATAGAGGAAAATAGCGGTTGGTATATAGCTACTATGGTTAGTGGGGTTAGTGAAGGTGCTGCTATAGCGAAGTTTAAAGAACTAGCCACTAAACTTAAAGGATGTACATCAGGCATGCAAGATTGGACTTTTGATAATTCAGGAGAGCACATGATGACACACTTCTATAGTGAAAGTATGCAGGCTCAGAATGCTAATGGGGGTGAAACTAACTTAGATGAAAAAAGGAGGGCATATTCTAATTGGGATGCAGTGCCATCTGGCAAAACAATAGAACTAGAATTGCGTAAGGTTAATGGCGGAGGAGCTGGATACGAGGTTAGAATAAAAATATACAAAGCATAAACCTTTTAAAATATTTAAAAAGCGGGCTTTAGTCCGCTTTTTTTTTGTCTCCTATATTTAGAGTATTTTCCTTTGAAGCCCAACTATATGAACAGTGTACTAAATATATACACCGACTTAAGTGAAAACGAGAGGCGTACTTTTTTATTGCATACCATTTATAGCCTTTTGGATGGTTTAATATTGGGCGGTTTCACTTTAAATGAATTTGTATTTCAAAAGAACTTTCATCCTGATTTGTTCAAGATAAGTTTATTGTTTCAATTAGGGGTGTTGGTATTGCCCTTTAGTATTTTCTTTACCCAGTTTTATGAAAAAGTAGCAAATAAAAAGAGGTTGCTTGCTCGAATAGGTTTATTTACTAGAATACCGTTATTGCTATTTGTATTCTTCCCTATTCTTCCGGCAGACCAACTCCAAAGTGATTGGGTCCAAAACGTTTTTTTAATAGTTTTCTTGCTGTTTTATTTTGCATCTCCATTTACTATTCCACTCATAAATCACTTGCTCAAATTAAACTATAGCCCTGATAAATTAGGTAAACTATATAGTTATTCTTGGTCAATTAATTTGTTTACGCAGTTAATTTCGAGCTTGTTGTTTGGGTGGCTGTTAGATGAATTTCCTACATCGTTTGCTTATGTATATCCTGTATTAGGGGTGATAGGGTTATTTTCAATTTATCTGATATCAAAAATAAAAAATGAAACTGAGCAAAAGTATTATGATGATATTAGTTTATTCGAATCATGGGGTAATACTTTAGATAAATCGATTAAGATACTTGCTGAGAATAAACCCTTTCGTGATTTTCAAATTGGAATGATGATATATGGAGTTGCTTTTTTGATGAACCTTGGGGTAGTCGCAAAATTCTTAAATGACCAATATGATTTGAACTATAGCGAGGTTGCTGGTTATAAAGGCATAGCCTTGGTGCTAGCGATATTGACGTTCCCATTGTTTGGGTTGATATTAGATAGGAAAGATCCTAGAAGATTTGGCAATATGAGTTTTATTTTATGTGCTTTGTTTTTTGCATTAATGGTAGTCGCACTTTATTTTCATCAACCCATTCATATCAATAGTGTTCGGATATTTATATTTTTAGCATTGGCATATATAGCGTATGGTTTTTTCCAAAGCAGTATGACCATTTTGTGGGGGATTGGTAGTAGTTATTTTGCCCCAAACGATCAAGTTGCAACCTATCAAGCTATTCATTGCTCGCTTACGGGTATCAGAGGTTTATTGGCCCCTATTATTGGCACATTGTTGTTTTCGATGTTTAGTTTTGTAGGAGCATTTATTGCTTCAATTTTATTATTATTATTTGCGATTTATTATCATCGAAAATCAATGGCTAAGTGGAAAATATTGAGAGGCGAATCTTCTCAAGAACCAGCCAACATAAAGCTTTGATCCTTTAAGCCATTTAAATAATCGACAATACCCATTCTTTTTTTGCCGGCCTGCTGAACTTCTGTAGGGCAAATAAAACCATTGTGACAGGTTATTTTCATTGAATGTTTTTCTATTATGATTTCGCCAGGAAACCCGTGCGTCGTTGTTTCTTCAAAACCTGCAGTATATATCTTTAGCTGCTCGCCATTAATAGTTGTGTAGGCAGCGGGGTAAGGACTTAACCCCCGAATTTTATTATATATCTCTTCGCATTTCGACGACCATTTTATTTCGCAATCTGTCTTAAATATTTTAGGAGCATGTTTTAGGTCGGGGGATTCGATTTGAGGTTTTAATTGAAAATTATTAGTTTCAATTAGCTTTAAACTTTGAACCACTATATCAGCTCCTTCAAACATCATTCTATCATGCAACTGACCATAAGTTTCAGTTTTTGCAATGGTGATTTCTCTTTGCAATATAATATTGCCTGTATCAATCTCGTGCTTCAAAAAAAATGTAGTAAGACCAGAATTCGTCTCCCCATTCATAATAGCGTGGTTAATAGGAGCAGCGCCACGATATTGGGGCAACATAGATGCATGCAAATTAAAAGTACCAAGCTTGGGAAAATTCCAAACTATCTCAGGCATCATTCTAAAAGCGATAACAATTTGCAAGTCGGGATTTACCTGTTTTAGCTGCTCAATAAATTCAGGAGATTTCATTTTTTCAGGTTGTAAAACAGGAATACCATATTCAATTGCTGCAATTTTTACGGCAGAAGGCATGGACTTCATTCCTCTTCCTGCTTCTTTATCAGGCATAGTAACAACAGCTTTCACCTGATAGCCAGCATCTACAATTGCCTTCAAAGAAGGAACGGCAAATTGGGGTGTACCATAAAAAACTATATTCATCTTTAAATGTCCAACATTTTTAATGCCGTGATCACAGCTTCTATACCTTTATTTCCTAGTATGCCACCAGCTCTATCAAGAGCTTGTTGTTCGTTATTTGTAGTTAACAAACCAAATATTACTGGTTTATTGTATTTGAGACCTACTTCAAGTATTCCATGGGCAGCTGCTTGGCAAACATAATCAAAATGTTTTGTATCGCCCTGTATTACGCAACCCAAACATATAATAGCATTTATGTTTTCTTTTTGAGCAAGCTTTTGAGCCGCAAGTGGTAGTTCGAAGCTACCAGGAACCTGAACCTCAACAAATTGTATATTATAGTAATTTAATACCTTTGCTGCACCTTGCAATAATTTATGAGTAATGTGGGCGTTCCACTGTGCGGTGGCGATACCAATTATAAGTTTATCGGGATTGTTAACCTGCAATGTTTTATAATCTTCTGAGGGAGCCTGTGTCATAAATTTTGTTTAATAAAAAAACCCTTGGCAAATGTTTGAATGAGCCAAGGGTTTGGTATAGTTTATAATAATTTATTTTTTACTTTTAGCAAGTCCTTTTGCACGTTCAATATACTTGTCTATATCTCGTGCTTGGTCGCTATTGAAATATTCTTTTTGAACTTTCTGGTAGCAATCTACTGCTTTATCATACTCTTTTAATTCTTCATAAGCTAGGCCAGCAAGTTTTTGATAGCGAGATGATATATTTACTAGTTTTGCTTGATCGGCAGCCTTTTGAAAATAACTTGCAGCTTTCTCAAAGTCTTTTTTATCGGCATAGGCTTGTCCTAAATTTCCGAAAGCATGAGTTTGACCCACTTTGTCGTTTAAGTCAAATTTTTCTAGGTACTCAATTGCTTCATCTGGATTTCCCTGTTCCAATAATATTTTACCAACTCTTAATGCTGCACGTTTTCCTGCATTCGTATAACCATACTCGTCAGCTATTTCTTTCAGCCCCGTGATTCCCATTTTTGGATCTCCGTTCAACGCCATTGATAGCGAATCATCAAAATCCATAATGTCTTCAGCTTTATAGGCTTTAATATTTGCTTCCTCTTGGGCAGGATCTACTATAAAATATTTATAGCCTAGGTAACATCCTAAGAGCAGCACAATAGCGCTGCCTCCAATAGTTAAGCCTTTTTTGTTATTGATAAAAAAGGTAGACCAATCAAATTTTTTCTTTGGCATTTTGGATGGTACATCCACATTTTCTTGGTTGAATTCTGTTGTTTCGTTTTGCTCCATTTTAAATAGATATTATTGTATACTTTGTGTGTTTATTGTGTGATAAAAGGGTAATCGTTTTCTACATATACATCTGAATAAATTTCAGACTGATCAGGGTATGATGAGTTTTCGGCAAACTCAACACTTTCATTAATTTCATTTTCAATGCGTGTTTCAATATCTTCAATATCTTTTTCGGATAGATGTTTTTTTGAAACCAAAATATTCCGCACCTTTTCTAATGGGTCTTGAAGTTTATATTCGTCTACCTCTTCTTTTGAGCGATATTTTGCTGGATCGCTCATACTATGGCCACGATAGCGATATGTTTTTATCTCAAGAAAAACAGGCCCACTGCCATCTCTACAATGTTTTGCCGCTTCAGACATTGCTTCGTGAACTGTTTCAACAGTCATTCCATCCACTTCTTTTGAAGGCATGTCGTAAGCAAGACCGATTTTATAGATGTCCAACATGTTGGTGGTTCTTTCTACTGAAGTACCCATAGCATATCCATTGTTTTCACAAACAAAAATTACGGGTAGTTTCCACAGCATTGCCATATTAAAAGCTTCGTGCAAAGATCCCTGACGAACAGCCCCATCGCCCATATAACAAACGGTTATTTGTTTGCCTCCGCGATATTGGTCGGCCAAAGCCATACCTGCACCTAGTGGTATCTGCCCGCCCACAATGCCGTGCCCTCCAAAAAAGTTATGTTCCTTGCTAAACAAATGCATGGAACCCCCTTTGCCTTTTGAGCACCCTGTCGACTTGCCATAAAGCTCAGCCATCACCGCTTTCGCAGTAATGCCGCAGCCCAAAGCATGAGCATGGTCACGATAAGCAGTAATAATGCGGTCGTCTTTTTCAATTGCACTCATGGTACCAGCTACAACAGCCTCCTGCCCAATATATAAATGGCAGAATCCTTTAATTTTTTGTTGCCCGTATAATTGAGCTGATTTTTCTTCAAAACGCCTCATCATCAGCATGGCATTGAACCATTCTGTGTACTGCTCTTTTTTATATTTGGACTCTTTAACTACCATAACGATGGTTTAAAAATAGGGGGGCAAATATAAAGCACAAAAAATCAAACTGGGCTTATTTTTTAGGTTTATTTGTGTCTGTATTTGAGCTATTTAGTTGAAAACAAAAAGGATATGTAAGTTTTAGAGCAAATAGAAGAGGTTAATAAATTGTTGATACATACGTCGGGGATTATCTTTGCCTTCCAAAAAATGAATAAAGGAGGTAAACTAATTATTTTCTCAGCACCATCGGGTAGTGGTAAAACCACCATTGTCAGGCACTTGCTTGATAAGTTTGATGGTTTGGCTTTTTCAGTATCCGCATGCACAAGGAAAAGACGTGAAGGGGAAATAGATGGTCGAGATTATTACTTTTTGGATACAGACTTGTTCAATGAAAAAATTGAAAACAATGAATTTGTAGAATATGAAGAAGTGTACCCAGGAAATTTTTACGGCACCTTAAAATCAGAAATAGACAGGTTGTGGGATATGGGAAAACATGTACTATTTGATATAGACGTGGAGGGGGGCTTGAACATAAAAAAACAATATATGGATAAAGCATTATCTGTCTTTGTAAAACCAGCATCTATTGAAGTGTTGAAAGAACGACTACACAATCGTTCTACAGAAACACCTGAACAACTTGAAGTGAGATTGAATAAAGCGGTATCTGAATTGCGATATGAAAACCAATTTGATTGCATACTGATTAATGCTGATTTGAAAATGGCATTTACTGAAGCAGAAACATTGGTTTCTAATTTTACAGGATTGGAATCTAAAGATTAACAAACCGTAAAATCCGTTGTATAAGAAAATATTATATATATTAACTGGTAACATACTATCTCTTGGATCAGCTTTGGCTGGGCCATCTGTTGATAGTGTTATCACCAATAAATTTGAGAATGATTATTGTAGAATGCAAGGTACAGGTTGGGTCATGGGTATCATTCGGTTGACAGAAAGAATTTTATAAATGTAAAAGAAACCAATTTCTACAAATTATATATTGATGGCAAAGAGATTAGTTATAATGTGGAAGCATATAGTAAAACACAGGAACATATTTTTACACTTCAAAAGGCGGCTCGGTCATTTAAGCAAAAACAGAAGTTGTGTAATTAGGACTATTATATTTAAACAATTTTCGGCGTAATAGACATTTGTGGTGGTGTTGATTTTTGAGTTGTTTTTTATACTGATTTACCTTTTCATATTTTTACAAAACTGATATAAACCGATGCATGCACTGCTGGAGAGCAACTTGTTAAGGAATGGTATCAGTGGTCGACAAAAATGTCTAATCAATGGGTTGTAGTTGCTATAGCCCATTGATATTTTTACAGACCTTTAAAAATTCATCCGCAAATTTTTTCTTTCGAGTAACCGATAAACCATTATGGTTTCGGAGTTTGTTTTTTAAATCGACAAAATGACCATCAATAGCATTGGTAGTATTGGGAATATTAATGGCATATTATCTTACCAAGTAAACAGCCACTGTATATTGCTTTTAAGACTTCGGTAAGCACTTCGGCTTCTATTATAGCTTTCGATTGCAATTCTTTTTGATATAATTTTTCGGCTTGTTGTTTAGCTTTAACACGGTTATTATATAATAGCCAACCTAGAATAACTAAAACTATCATACTGCATAATGATCTAATAAGTATATTTCGTTTGCTCAATTCCAAATCCTTTTCGGCTATTTGCTTTCCTTCCTTTTCTGTTTGAAATTTTGCTTCGTATTCCATTGTTTTTTCGGCTTGCTCACTATTATATAATGAGTCGGCCAAAGCTTCATGTTTGTTCCAATAATATCCAGAAGAATCGTCCATTCTTTTGCAGGTATAGACCATTGCGATATCTTTGTATATACTAACCAAATCGTGACGGTAGTTATTTTGTTCATATATATCTTTAGCTAGTACCGAATAAGTTAGTGCTAGGTCCATTTTTCCAAGGCGAATATATACTCGAATGATAAATCACTTAGTATAGTTACTTTTTGTACACCACTAATTTTAGGTAATTGCTTCTCTAAGCTATCAATTTGGGGATTTGTATTTTGGGCATTTGTACTACTAAAGGAAAAAAACTAATTCTGTTGCACAAATTTTCAATTTATATATTGTATATTATTGCACAAATGTAGCAGGTATGTATTAAATAATCTATCATTAAAAAGCCCCACAAAACTTGGAGTTTTTTTTATACTATTTTCAACAAAACATTATTGCCCCAAATAGACTACTTTAATATTATATGTTTCATTATCTACTGTAATACGGATATAGTATATACCACTTGTATTTGTATTGGAAGTGTTAATAGGTAAACGATGTTCTCCCGCACCCATCATACCATTACTTAAGGTATTTAATAAGCGTCCGGCCATATCATATAACTCTATTTTTACTGTTTTGCCAGTATTCAAATCAATTAACAAAGTAGCATTACTGCAAAATGGGTTGGGCATCACGATTGCAGTAAATTGTTTGCCTTTCACATCCGCAATGCCCGTTTTTATATTTACAGTTTTTGTGCTAGTAGCTGTACACCCTTTTGCATCAATAACAGTTAATTTAACGGTATAATTCCCATCAGCAGCGTATATATGTGAGGTGTTTTTAAGATTGCTTTGCCCACCATCGCCAAAGTCCCAAGCGAAGCCGCTATGTGTTCCATCGGCGGGTGTGCAATCTATTTTTTTTGCTGAATTGTTGATTGCAAAATTGGCATTAGGTGCTGGTAAAACTTTTATAGCAATACTATCCGTGGCAGAGCAGCCGCCATTTTTGATAACTGTTACCCAATATATTCCAGAAGAATTGGCAGAGATTGTTTGTGTAGTAGCACCAGTATTCCATATATATGATAGTCCGGTTCCCGCGTCCAATATAGCCGAGTCGCCAGGGCATATATCTTTGTCGGCACCCAAACTTATTGGAGTATTGCTGTTAACGTCTATATATCGCAAAACAGTTGTGTCGCATCCAGTTATTATATCAATTATTTTAACAGAAAGTACATAAGTAAATCCAGCCTCGGCAGCAGTGGGAATAAATTCTAAGCTGCCATTTGCACTGCCCGGAATGACTACAGTTGCAGTTCCAGCGGAGGGATTGATTCCACTTGCTGTTTTGAACGTAGGTGCACTTGCAAATATCCATTTGCTTCCGTATTGTGCATTTTTATACGCTAAAGGAGGTGTTATTTCATATATAATTTTATTACCCACGCATACACCATCTGCATTTGCAATAGTGCCAGTATTAAAGCTACCAACAAAAGTACTTCCTTTAATAATTGATACGCCTTTTGGTTTTGGATTAATAGTAACATTGATGGTGTCTATTCCAACACAACCGCCTAGAGAAGTAACTGCACATATATATGCTCCCGATTGGGTTGGCACTATGGTAAGAGTTGTATCACCAGTGGACCAGTTATATTTGTAACCGGCAGGCCAGTTTCCTGCTGACAATGTGAGACCGCTTCCGGAACATGCAGCAGTATCGTTTCCTAAAGATATAATAGGGAAACTATATATATCAATATGGGTAGTATCAAAATTAAATAAGCCAGTTTTTGTATCAGTTGCCTTTACCCAATAATCGCCCGTAGTGAATATCGTATTTGTATCCGTATTATGTCCATTGCTCCATTTTATAACCCACCCTATTGCCTTTGGGTCGACATTAAGCATAAGCATATCACACGCTGCTGTATCATTCCCAAGATTAATATCGGGTTTGTCGCCAATGGCAAAATTGTCGACATCCATAATATAGCTTACGCTGCCATATATACCTTCCAAAGCAACTGTAATATTGTCACCACTATACATTCCCAAATCATATTGGAAGCTTTTGTAAGCGCTGTTACTGCTATTATTAGTAGTAAATTGGTATATATTAATAAAATTAACACCGCAGTCGATGGATATATATAAGTTTACGGTATCGTCACTCGATAAAGTAGTAGAGAATCTATAATCAAATTTGAGGGCACTTAATTTACCCAGCACACCAAATGTGGGCGTTTGGGCAATGCCATATGGAGCATTAGAATTTATTGTACAACGTAAGCTTGCAGAGCCTGCTACACCTGATCCCGAACTAAGTGCTATATTGCTGGTTGCAGTATAGCCAGCCAAAAGTCCAACATCGAAATTTTCAAACACAGGTAAAGAAGATGAGGATGCAGTAGTACGGGTAAATGAATTGGTATCATTGGTTCGGTCACCATCTTTGGAAGTATAACAATACACTTTAAAATTATAAGTGCCGACACTTCCCATATTAAACGTTTTAGTAATATTGAAATTCATAGTAGCTCCAGAAAGTATAATACCATTATTGAATGTTTTACTATAAGTACCTGAACCAGCATTGCTGGCCACAATAGCTACAGTAATAGGGTCTACAGAAAGATTAATACTATAAGCTCCCGAGTTTAATATTTGAACAGTTAAATCTTGTTTGCTATTTTTACAAGGTGTTGCTACAGGTAATACCAATTTATTTACTGCCGCATCAATGCTTGGTAATTCATATATTCTAAAATTATCGATAGCAACACCATCATCCACTACCGCATAATCAGAAGCAAATGCGAATCGAAATTTAACGCTTCCGACAAACAAATTTGAAGGCAATAAATGCATAGCTTTTACCCATCCTCCACTACCATCATAGCTGCTATTTCTTCCGCTCCAGCTGTGAGAACCATCTAGAAATGTTTGCACAGCAGTAGTCGTGATTACAGTATCATTATACCAATTGGTTCCTTCACCATAATTACCAATTCTGTTCCATGTGTTGCCATTGTTTGTCGAAACTTGAAGTGTTAGTCCATCATAATCTCTTTCAGTATTCCACCAAATATCGAAACTAACAGCTGTATTAAATGAATCCATATTACTGAGATCAAAACAAGGGCTTTCTATATATGATCCTTCGTTGATATTATAGTTGGCGGTTAAACTGGTTGTCCAACAATTTGAACCACCAACACCTGCCGTATCTATTATAGACTTTGTTGGTGCTCCTAAAACCCAACTGCTCGAATTACCTCCAGAAGTCCACATTCCACTACCCTTTTCGAATTTTTGAAAGTAGGGAGACGAAGAAGTTGGAGATATAATTTGTTGAATATTGATTTGAGGGCCTTTAATGCTATCGTTTAAATAAATAGTATCTGCAGTCATTTGACACCATGCCGACAAAGTATATATTCCCACGTTTGACATGTTGAATGCAGTGGGCAATGTAATCGTTTTATAACTTAAAGGAGCAAGCGAGCCTGAAGTTACTTGCGTTGACAAATTAGAAATGCTACCACTCACGTCCACATCAACACCAATATTGAGTGTGTCTATTGTAAAATCTAAAGTGTCGCTTCCGGTATTTTGTATTTTTACGGCAATGGCTTGGTAGCTGTTGCCACTACAAGTAGTTTTTGACGTTGGCGGGTTGACAATACTTGAAACGGATATATCTTTTTGTGCTTGATCCAAAATAAGAATTGTATAATCTTCTACTTCGCCATAATTAAAATTGCCACATGCATTGGTACTTGCATAACTTGCATTCTCACGCAATACCGCTCGCAGGCGTGTATAACCTGTTTTGGCAGTAGCGGGGATATTTACATTTCCATATATATAACGTTTGCCGCTAACGGTCTGTCCGGTATCTACTTCCTCTCCTTTATCAAAGGTTCCACTTTGGTCGAAGTCGATAAACACTTTTCCAAAACATCCGTAAAAAAATGCACTACTATTTATCTGTGTGATTTTTGTATTATAGTTTTTACCTTTGAAAAAAGTCCCCAAATTATTTGCTGAAAAATCAGAAAAGGTACCCGTGGCTTTACTATTATTTACAGAGGGAACCGTATCACTTCCATTTGAATAAGAACCCATTGTAAAATTACCAATATCATCGTCCATAGAACTACTTGCTGAGGCTGTACAATAACATGTTTTGGAGGTTACGTATTTTGACGATGAGGTATCAGTATTGCCGCTGCAGGTTGTATAATACCTGTAATAAGTAGATGTATATTGTTTGCTATATATATAATAACTGTTCGAATTCATGATATCGGCCCAATTAATATTATCATTCGAATATTGCCATTGGTATAATTGGTTCAAGCCTATTGTGCCATTTAAAGCAGTTAAACAAAATACGTCGCCATTGCATACTGTATCCTGTGCACCGGCATTGCCAGCTGTGGGTTGGCCCGAACAAGGAGTAAGCGAATCTATGGTGATGCTGTAATCATAAGCAACGCCAGTCCCGAATTTGCTGCATGCATCGTTAGCCCCATTATTATATCCCGAGCGAGTGCGAATCCGCATCATTGTAGAGCCAAGCTGAGCACTATCGGGAATAGTAATAGTTACAGTACTAGGCACGTTTGCAGTTGTGTTTGTAGATACTTGCCACCATTCCCAAGTAGCAAAATTAGAATCATTATCGAAATCAATCCATACTGAAATGGTACTACCCGAAGGGCAGTTAGCAGTTACACTTAAGGAGTAGGTACTATATCCCGAGTTTTTATGCACAATGGCTGGATTGTTTCCTGTAAAATCTTTATAACGAGATGTGCCGTTGCACGCAGTTATGTTGTGGTTCAATGCAGTGCCAGCAATTGATACATTGGTAATTAAATCAGCCCCTGAGCAGTTGCCCGCCTGTACATTCCAAGTAGGAGCGCAGTACTGGTATTGTGCTCCTACTTGCCCAGCAATAGCGCAGAAGCAAATAACCAGAAATAACTTGAGTGTGGAGTGCGTATGGTTTTTTTTCATCAGGCTGTCTGTTACTTTATAGTTAAAGGATTGCAAAAATATACAATGTTGTTAACATTCTGAAACATAAAATACGCCACAGCTTTAAAGCAATTGTCATTAACACTATTTTTGCACAACAATTATATGATTTCATTTGCTCAGCTTTTATCTCTTATTATATATATATTCATTTGCAATAGTGTTAATGGACAAACCACGCAAAAATTTTTGGATAGTGAGCGAGAGATGCGTGCAGCGTGGGTAGCAACGGTTGAAAATATTGATTGGCCGTCGTCCAAAAAACTTACTGCCGAACAGCAACAAAATGAATTTAAAAATATTGTGAGTAGGTATTCAGAGGCGGGTTTTAATGCCTTGTTTGTGCAAATTCGTCCCTGTGCCGATGCGTTTTATCCATCACCCTACGAATCTTGGAGCCCATATCTAACAGGCGTAAGAGGAAAAGACCCAGGGTATGACCCACTCAAATTTATGATTGAAGAATGCCACCGCCAAGGTTTGGAGTTTCATGCTTGGTTCAATCCATATCGGGCCATCATCAATATACATAACGACCATACTGATATATCGCATATCACCAAACTAAAACCAGAATGGTTTATAACCTATGGCAATATAAAATTATTCAACCCTGGCATTCCAGAGGTGTGGACTTATATAAAAGAAATTGTAATGGACGTGGTAAAGAAATATGATATAGACGGGGTACATTTAGACGATTATTTCTATCCTTATAAAATTCCAGGAAAACCATTCCCCGACTTAAAAACATATAATATATATAATAACGGAATGAAACTTGATGGCTGGCGTAGGCAGAATGTGGACACCGTGATACATCTTTTGCATGAAGCCATTAATAAAGAAAAACCCTATATAAGATTTGGGGTAAGTCCATTTGGTGTGTGGAGAAACAAGCATATAGATGCTGAAGGATCGGCTACGCGTGCAGGCTGTACCAATTACGATGATTTATATGCCGATATATTAAAGTGGTTAAAAAATGATTGGATTGATTATGCTGCCCCGCAATTGTACTGGGAAACAGGCAATCGTGTTTGCGATTATTATACCCTAACACAGTGGTGGAACGACCATAGTTATGGCAAGCAAATATATGTTGGCCATGCATCGTATCGCCTATTCGAAAAAACACCGTCATGGTGCAATTCATCTCAAATATGTAATCAGGTAAAAATATTGCGGAATCACGATAATGTGCAAGGAAGTATATATTATAATACCAATTCTATGATGAAAAACCCGCATCATATTATGGATTCGTTGCGGTTGAATTATTATAGTGTACGTTGTTTAGCTCCTTTAAAAGAGGGTGTTTCAAAAACTAAAATTCCAGCACCTAAAATTAAAATTTATGATAGCAATACCCAAACAATACAGTTGGATTTAGATACTATTACAATAAAAAGTTTACGGTATATTGTTATATATAATAATAATTTATTATATAAAGTAATTGCAGCTGACAAAAATATAAAAGTAGATTTTATTGAGAAAAACAAGGCAATCTCGAAGTATACCATTAAGTATGTAGATAAATTCGGCAACGAGAGCGAGACTGCAACGATAATATAATGACGAGATAAAAGATGGACGAAAATATATATATACACGAATATGACAATGGCGTACGATTGCTTCATCATCAAATTAGTGGGAGTGCAATAGCCCACTGTGGTTTCTTTATCAACTGCGGCTCACGCGATGAGCAGGAGGGTGAAGTTGGGCTTGCACATTTTATTGAGCACATGCTTTTTAAAGGAACAAAAAAACGCAAATCGCACCATATACTCAATCGCATGGACAATGTAGGAGCAGAGCTAAACGCCTATACCAGCAAAGAAAAAACTTGTATATACAGCTCATTCCCGCAGCAGTTTTTTGAACGAGCAGTGGAATTGATTTGTGATATTACGTATAACTCTACTTTCCCCGAAATTGAATTGGTAAAAGAACGCAATGTGGTGGCCGATGAGATTACCATGTACCAAGATAATCCCGATGAAAGCTTATATGATGATTTTTTAGAAGTGTATTATAAAGACCATTCATTGGGAAATAATATATTGGGCTCTATAGAATCATTGAATAGTTTCAACAGCAAAAATCTGCAAAAATTTGTGAAAAGAAGTTACCACAATACCAATATGGTGTTTGCTACTGTGGGAAGTTTGCCATTTGAAAAAGTGAAAACAATTTGCTCTAAATATATAAATAATTCTCCGTATAAAGCAAATACCATTACCCGTATAAAACCCAAGCCTGCCAAGCCTTTTGCCAAAGAAATTAAAAAAGATTTGCACCAAATGTATTGTATGTTGGGCTATAAAGCATATCAAAATAACCATCCCAATAAATATAAAGTTATTTTACTTAATAATATATTGGGTGGCCCTGCAATGAACAGTCGATTGAATATGGGAATTAGAGAAAAATATGGTTTTTGTTATAATATATATTCCGATGTACAATCATTTGTAGATACCGGATTGGCAACAGTTTCCTTTGCTACTGACCAAAAGAATTTTGATAGGTGCTTACAACTGGTACATAAAGAAATTGAACTATTCAAAAACAAAAAGATGAGCACGCTTCAACTTGCCACTTCCAAACGGCAGTTTATTGGGCAGATGCAAATGTCAGAAGAAAATAAATCTGCGGTGCTTACTGCGATTGCCAGCGCTTTGCTAGATAATGGTCGGGTGGCCACCTTTAAAGAAGTAGCTGCTGAAATTGAAAAAACAACAGCTTCCAAACTCATGGATATGGCCAATGAAATTTGGGATAGCAAGCATTTGTGTAGTTTAAGCTATGTGCCCAAAAACGATAAATAATAACGTTATATAAAAATCAAAATAAACCTTATATTTGTATCATGAAACCAATATATATAATAGCTATTGCGTCATTGTTTTTTGTGCAGTGTAACAAGGCCAATCAACAGAATGAAAAAGATGATAAAATCATCAAAGACTACCTCGCTAAAAACAATATAGTTGCCACCAAAACTTACGATGGACTATATTATATAATTACCTCGCCCACCAATGGCACACAAGCAAAACTAGGAGCTGTGGCATCAGTTTGTTACACAGGCAAGTTGATGGACGAAACGGTGTTTGATCAAAATACAAACAAAAACTCACCCTTTAGTTTTGTTATAGGTGCGGGCAGTGTTATAGGTGGGTGGGATGAAGGAATTGCATTGATGAAAAAAGGGGAGAAAGCTAGATTGTTTATTCCTTCCGTGCTGGCTTACGGCACTGCTGGTCAAGGTTCAATTCCTCCAAATTCTGTTTTGCAATTTGAGGTGGAATTGGTGGATTTGAATTAGGGTGGTGGCTCTATATGGTTGGTGGGGACACCAACCCAACCATGTAGCAATACTCCTACAACTTCACTCCCTTCACCACCCCAACCACATTTCCCCGCCTATCGAAAATCCTAATTAAAACCAAACCATTATAATAGTTATTGAAACTAATTCCATTCCCGTTTATTATAATAGTTTCCAATAATTTTCCTGTTATATCATATACTTCTGCTTTGCAGTTTTGGAGTGGTTTTCCTTCTATAGTTAGTTGGTTGGTGAAGGGGTTGGGGTAGATGGAGAAGTTATTGTTTTCAATTTGGGTGAGACTACTATAATATATATAGCAAGATGTATCAATCCAGTTGTCAAAAGGACTATTGCCTTTAGGTAATCTATATTGATGCAGACCGTCACTAAACTTGCAACTTGTGAAATTCCAGATATCAAAATTATAGATGCTTTTGAGCAGGCCTGATGGATTACCCACACTTTCAATCCATTGAACTGCGTTTTTATGATGTGCCAAACTATGACCATAAAAATATCGTAAACTATCTGAAAGTATAGGACGCGTTTTAATAGAATCAACTATATATCCTGTGTCCATATCTTCAATCCTTAAAAGACCTCCATAGACATATCCAATATTAATTGAGTCTCCAACTTTCTTGCTGAAGTCATATAATACTTTCTCTGGCAAATTTGAACTATCAATTCTTTTTAAGTATATTTTTTGTGCTAAGGTGTCTTCTCTTAAAAAAGCCGAAATATTAGAATTTCCCTCTGAAAACAACATTTTGTAATGAATTCCTCCAACTGTTGAATCTCCATATACTAAATGCAAAGTTGTACCGGCCCCCTCAAATACATAAACCTCATACCACACACTACTATCCCCCAACATCTTCCTATATTTCTGAGCATGGCTTTGAAAAGGAATCGTCAGCAAAAAAAGTATAATAGTTTTGAGAATCGTGTTTTTCATAAATGTATAATTTAAAAACAAATGTAGCATCTAGCTTTTAAAACAACAATCTGTCACCCTGAGCGCAGTCACCCTTCGACTTCGCTCAGGGTGACATTGCCTCCGCTCAGGGTGGCAAACAGGTAGAAAAATAATCTATTATATATAGTAATTAAAGGTATTTTTGCACCACTAAATCGTTATATAATGGACACCATACACAAACACATCAAAGCAAATACAGGCACCACACTACAGTGCAAAGGCTGGATACAGGAAGCTGCCCTGCGTATGCTATGCAATAACCTAGACCCTGAGGTGGCCGAGCGTCCCGAGGATTTGATTGTATATGGTGGACTGGGAAAAGCAGCAAGAAATTGGGAAGCATTCGACCTGATTGTGAAAGCTCTGAAAGATTTGAATGATGATGAAACTTTATTGATACAAAGTGGCAAACCTGTTGGAATTTTACCTACGCATAAAGATGCCCCGAGAGTATTAATAAGTAATTCGCAACTCGTTCCCAAATGGGCTACGTGGGAACATTTCCGTGAACTTGAAGCAAAAGGGTTAATGATGTACGGACAAATGACTGCGGGCAGTTGGATATATATAGGTTCGCAAGGAATTGTGCAGGGAACTTATGAAACTTTTGGCGAAGCAGCGAGACAACATTTTAACGGAACACTAAAAAATACCGTAACCGTAACTGCCGGACTCGGCGGTATGGGCGGTGCTCAGCCACTTGCGGTTACTATGAATGGTGGTGTTTGTTTGGCTGCCGATGTAGTACAATGGCGTATCAAAAAACGTTTGGAAACTCGTTACCTCGACATGATGTGTATGAGTATTGACGAAGCAATTGATTTGGCAGTGAGATATAAAAGTTTGGGCGAAGCTATATCATTGGGCGTTTGTTGTAATGCTGTTGATTTGCTCGAGCGTATGATAGAACGCAATATCACACCCGATTTACTCACCGACCAAACCAGTGCCCACGATCCATTGGTGGGTTATTACCCACAAGGCTTGCCAGAAGAAGTTGCAGACAATTTACGTCGCACCAATCCCGATGAATATACAAAGCTCTCCTATAAAACCATGGCCCATCATGTGGAGCTGATGCTCGAATTACAAAAACGCGGAGCAGTAACTTTCGATTATGGAAATAATTTGCGTGCACGTGCCTTGGAAGGAGGTGTAAAAAATGCATTTGATTTTCCAGGGTTTGTGCCTGCATATATACGTCCACTTTTTTGCGAAGGCAAAGGTCCATTCCGTTGGGTGGCACTAAGCGGAGACCCCGAAGATATATATACAACTGATAAAGTAATCATGGAAATGTTCCCCGAAAACGAAGGACTGCAACGCTGGATGAAAATGGCAAGAGAACGTATTGCATTTCAAGGTTTACCTGCTCGTATATGTTGGTTAGGGCAAGGTGAAAGAGAAAAAGCAGGATTGGCATTTAATGAATTAGTTCGCACCGGAAAAGTAAAAGCACCTATTGTAATTGGTCGTGATCATTTGGATACAGGAAGTGTGGCAAGTCCCAATAGAGAAACAGAAGCGATGATGGATGGCAGCGATGCAGTAGCCGATTGGCCAGTATTAAATTCACTTATAAATACTGCAGGCGGGGCAAGTTGGGTAAGCCTTCACCATGGCGGAGGTGTAGGCATGGGCTATAGTATACACGCAGGTATGGTAATAGTGGCCGATGGCACACCCGAAGCCGAAGTCCGCCTGAAACGTGTATTACAGAATGACCCTGCAATGGGTGTGATACGCCATGCCGATGCGGGATATGATATAGCTATTGATACAGCGAGAAAGCATCGGTTGGATTTGAAAGAACGGTTGAAATAGTAATATAATATATCAAAAAGGGGCGATTAAAGGAAGCGATTAAAAATTTAGTAGTCCAATCTTCATTTCCGTCTCACCCCACTCCTGCTGCACCTCAGAACCTTCATTTATCCCACCTCCAGCATAATATATAATTTCTTTTTCTGATACCTGGGCACAACGAAGATTTACATATATATCTGCCGATTTTTCATTGTTTATATATCCCCAAAAACCCGTATATAATTCGCGTTTATATAATTCGTTTTGTATAATAGTGTTGTAAGCTTGCTCTTTGGGGTACCCGCATACCGCAGGTGTTGGAGCAAAATTGTTTAATAGCTCGGGAAGGTAATTCCAAATTTGCATGTTGTTTTTTACAGAAAATTTCGTAAGTAAGTGCTCGATGTTCCCCATATGTAAATACTCATGTTTTATATCATAGTCCAGATTCAAATTTTCAAAAAAATGTTTGATATAATCCACAACAAATTTTTGTTCGTCTTGTTCTTTGTTTCCCCAGTTTTCTGTTTGCTTATTCTTGGTTCCTGCCAAAGCCATAGTTTCTAAGCTGTGTTCTCCCATCTTAAATAAAACCTCAGGACTCGCACCTATCCATGTTCCTGTGGCTTTGCTCGAAAATAAATTGACAAAACAATTTGGAAATTTTTCGCACAAAGTATGATAATAGTTGATCAAATCATCTGGTCTATCCAAAGTTTTTGTGCGAGACAAAACAACTTTTTTCAATCCCGAATCTGATAATATTTCATTATATATATTTTGGAAAACAGTATGATAATCATCTTGAGAATTTTGCATGCTAATATCTGTATTATAATAGTATGCAAAATCATTTGAATTAATTTCTTCTAATCTATTTATTATATATAATCCCCTATCCAAGTGAAAAGGCTTCACCACAAATACTGTCGCATCTTTGGCAAATATATAGTTTTCAGAATAATTTATTTGCCCACGATAATATACAGGTTCCTTGCCGGGCAAGCGACTTGCTATAAAAGCTTCCTGTTCCAATTAGGGATTTTTTAATTTTTGAACTTCCACCACTGCCATTGTTAAACGGCAAATACAAGCCAAGTTTCCTTCTTCATCTTCAATTCTTATCTGCCACACCTGCGTGCTTTTGCCTATATGAAACGGCGTTGCAATCGCATATACCCAGCCACCCTTCACTGATTTTAGATGATTGCCATTAATGTCCAAACCCAAGGCTACATATTTTTCTCTATCGATACATAAATTGGCAGCCATGCTTCCCGTGCTCTCGGCCAATGCCAATGAAGCACCACCATTCAACAATCCCAAGGGCTGGCAAGTGCGATGATCGACAGGCATGCGGGCTTTTAAAAAATTCTCGCCCAACTCAATAAACTCCATGCCCAAGTGCTCGTTCAAAGTATTCTTGCAGCGGTCGTTTATCTCGGCTAGGGTGTATTGTTTGCTCAGGGTTAATGCGGGTATAATCATAATTTTGGTGGTGCAAAAATAATGGAATATTACAATTTATTATTTGTAATATTTATAGCGGGATTTGTTTTCACCCTATAAGTATATTATATATAATGGTGATTTATAGACCCGATGGGGATGCAACATTGGTATACTATACCAAAAACTTCTGATACATATTCCACCACCTTTCGGGAATTTCATCTTTACATGCTTGCTGGTAATCTTGGTAAGAACAGGGAACCATATGCGGGCCATGGTGTGTGTGGCGGTTTACATGTGTGGGAACTTCCATCCACCAGCGTTCAGTACGCTTGCTTTTGTAGAAATTGATAGAGTGTGCATTGTCTTTTAAACCTATTACAAACTTGAAAAAATCATCGGGATTTTCTTCTGGATTTTCTCTGTGACGAGCCATAAATCCATCCACCACATACCATATAATTTGTGCTGCAAGTTTAGCAGTTTGATTGTTAATATCATTCGATATATTTATACCATTCAGCATAAATACTTTTAGGCTCTGACCCATGCCACCGTATCGTGCAAGGCGACATACTTCATCGCCAAACAATCCATTGGGCGAGCCATCGGTAATTCCTGGAGCATCGCTCATCCGAACAGAACGCATATCCAAACTTAGCATATCGCAACTGCGAAGTACAGGCTCCACTTCTTCCATATGGGTATTAACCCAACCCAATCTAAATGCATCAAAATACATATGCTGGAATGCTTCGAGAGCAAGCGGGTCGGTCATATATGTTTGATAAGCAAGTAAACTTAAGTTAAATAAAAAATTGGGTTTATGTACCACCATTTTACTCAGCGGACTGTGTTTTCCCAAATCTATATTGGGGCTTATCATACCCATCGTTACCATCAGGTCTTGGTCTTCAAACCCTCGGTAGATGGCGTAGTCCCAGCGATTATCGGCACTAATGAAAATAGGAATTACTTTGCGTTCTTGCAAATAGCTCATCACATGCGAGATTGCAAATTCTGTATCTTCTGGGTCAACAGTTGTTATTATATTTCCCAAGTCAACAATTTCTATTTGATATATTTGTGATAGGCGATATAATTCTTTACGCACATTATCGGCAGCACGATCATCGAAACCTATTATAGCCAGTTGAACCCCATCGAGGCCAGGCATAATATCAATATATAATTGACTTTTTGTAAACCACGATTGTCCATGAGCATCCTGTGGCAAATCATCAGGATTAATGGGTCGGAAGTAATGATTAATTTCCATTGCAGCAAAGAAACAAATAAAGCCTACAATGGGCAAACATAGTTAACCACAATTATATGTTGAGTGTATATTTTTTTGTATGGCGATATGTTAAGTTTATCTATTACCCTACTCTTCAGAGCGGGGATTGGAGAATATATATAAATCAACCCTTACCAAAAACCACCATTTTCTGCTTTAGAATTTCTTTACCATTTTGTTTTCGAAGAACTATAATATATATTCCTGGAGCCAAGGGGCTTTTATCAAATTGTAATATATATTTATTATCTTTAAATACAGTGGCATTCCACACTGCATCAATGCGTTTACCATCCAACGTGATGATATCGAGCGAATATATATTGCTTTCTCCTGCTTCAAATTCTATAGTTGCAACATCCATCATAGGGTTGGGATATATACTCATTTTATTCTGCGGTATAATAGTTTGCGTGGTATCATTTGGCCGACCAATTTTTGCTATATAGGTATTCCATGATTGCGATGAATTGCCAAAAGCTGCGGCCATCCATGCATGTGGGTTTCCAGGAGCATTTACAAATATATTCCCAGTATAATCTCCCCATCGCTCTACACCATTTTGTGCTGCGGAAGTTTTCACACTGTTATCGCCTTTGCGAATTAAAGTAGATGAAGAAAATATAAAATCATTGTCACATATTACTGCACGGCATTCCGGGAAACGGTCTTGTCCGCTAGCCAAAAACGAGATTAAAGAAGTTTGATTTAAACTATCGTTTGTGAATGGGCACACTACAGGGTAGGCATAGTCCACGCTACCCAATCCAAAGGTTTGCCATTGAGCCACATTATTTCCCGCATCGAAACGCATATAATATAGTTTTCCAAAGTTGTTCGCATCTTTGCTTACAAACACAGTATGTATAATGCCATTCTGCCAAAAAGCACCCCGAATTCTACAACGTCCTTGATCTAGTTTCATGGTTGAATTTTTTTGCAAGGCGTCAATTGGCGGACTATAGCGATCAACTATAATAGTATTACTTAATACATCACTATTATCTGTAGGGGTTTTTATTTTATATATATATAGTTTGTCGCCGCCAGCAGGGATATTGCTTACAAAATACATATAACTATCATAAGTATGCGATGCAGGATGATATACAGAAACTAGGTTAAACGGCCTACCACTAAGGGCTCCATGCAAATTAATCTGCAAGGTTTGTCCGCTATATGCCGAAGGTTTTCCTATTTGAAAAACAACGGATGATACAAAGTTATTATTGGCATCAAACAAGTTTCCACTAATAAATATCTCGTGCGAATTGATAGCCAAACTGAGATAATCAAGCCAGTTACCAGGCCAGTTATTTGCTATATTGTATTTATATATATGCCAATTATTATAATCGTTTGCTGACAGGGATGTTAATATAATCAGATTGCTATTGGTAGGCTTATCGCCATATAATATTGATATAACAAAACGTTGTGAAACGTGGTCGTACATAATACGTGGATCATAATAATAATGACCGATTAATGTTGGGTCGTTTATAATAGTCGCAAAGTTTTTCTCCAATAATTTTTTGCCCGTAGTGTCAAAGACAAACATAGAAGAATTGATACAGCTTATTATAATATTCCCATCGGATGCAGCAATACTGTTATCTGTGGGCGTAAAATGCAGGGCTTGGTTTCCCGCAAATTTTTTAACTACTTGTGGCGAATCGAAATTAACTTTTCCAGCTTGCAGATCTTCTCCATAATAATGTGTTATCGTTTTCTTCTTTTGTATTTTATTATAATTCCCTGTGGTATCTTCACGCTCATCATCTTCGTGCTTAGTAAGTGTTATTAATTGAAAATTAAATGAAGGAGAAACAGTATCGATATGATATACGGTTTTATATAGTGGAAGATTTATTTTTTTGTTGTAGGCTGTTTGGGCTTGGGAGGAAAACGAAGTATAAAGTATATAGTATATAGTATAAAAACTGAGTTTTGCAACCCGTTTTGGTCGGTGATTCGCCGCGGCGAACCAACCAAAGGCATCAAATAGATTTAGATATTTTAGATATACCATCAGTGCACAAAGATAAAACAACTATTTTTGCCAACCGAATATATGTTTACACACGAACACACCATCCGCGTGCGCTATGCCGAGACTGACCAAATGGGCGTGGTGCACCACAGCAGCTATGTATTATATACCGAAGAAGCACGAACGGAAGCATTGCGTTCGCTTGGCGTAAGTTATAAAAATGTTGAAGATTTGGGCGTGGCCATGCCCGTACATAACATGAATTTTGAATTTAAAAAAGCAGCGTATTATGATGATTTACTTAGCATAAAAACTATTCTAGAAGAGCTACCCACGGTAAGAATAAAATTTCGCTACGAAATATATAACCAGGAAAAAGAGCTGCTAACCAATGCCCAAGTTACTCTTTATTTCGTAGATAAAACCACTAGTCGGCCAACGCGATGCCCCCAATATTTGATTGATGTACTAGTAAACAGTAGTCAGTAACCAGTGGTCAGTGCCATGCGGGGTCATGCCACCAACTACCAGTATACAGTAGTCAGTAACCAGTGGTCAGTGCCATGCGGCTTCAGCTACTAACTACTGATTACTGACCACTGATTACTATTTTCCCATATATTTGAACCCTATTATGTTACAATTTCAAACACAGTCATTCGACCAACTAAGTAACCGTCATCTATATGAGATGTTGAAGCTTCGCAGCGAAGTATTTGTAGTGGAGCAAAAATGTATTTTTTTGGACCAAGATAATCACGACCAATTTTGCTACCATGTGCTTGGGCTAAACGGGCAGGCTGACATGATGGCTTATACTCGTATAGCACCACCGGGAGTATTATATGAAGAGTCCTCCATAGGCAGGGTGTTAACATCGCCATTATATAGGGGACGAGGCATGGGTAAACTCATCATGGATTATACAATAAAACAGAGCCAAGAAATGTATCCAAATACGACCATTAAAATTATGGCGCAATGCTATTTAGAAAAATTTTATAGCGACTTTGGTTTTAAAACAATCAGTGAACCCTTTGAAGAGGATGAAATTTTGCATGTGTATATGGTGAAATGATGGGGTATTGGATTTGGGGCTTATGCAAGCTGACCGTAGTTTCCCCCAATCCAAAATTTTAGCCCCAAGTTCCCCAATCCCATTTTTTCCCGCGTAACCTTCATTCCATTTGCCCGTTGAGTTATACCTTTGAACCCTTAATTTAAAAACATGAATATTTTTACTAAAATTTTAATTTGCCTCTTGGCCTTTGTAGCCCTTGGCAACCCATCGTTTTCTCAAAAAAAGAAAAAAAATGTTGTGCCCCGTGGATGGCAGCATGACGATCTCAAAAAAGACAAGCTCTTTGGTGTAAGTGATAAGAAAGCGTATGAAGAATTGTTGCAAGGCAAAAAATCTACACCCATTATTGTAGCAGTTATTGATGGCGGAACTGATACCAAACACAAAGACTTAATAAATGTATTGTGGACCAACCCCAAGGAAATAGCAGGCAACGGAAAAGACGATGACAATAATGGTTATGTTGACGATATCAATGGCTGGAATTATATAGGCGGTAAAGACAGTATGGTGGAAGAAGATACTTATGAAGCCACCCGTATATATGGCAAGTTCCTTAGTAAATATGAAAGCCTGGATCCGGCAAAAGTTACTGATAAAGATAGAAATGAATATGAACTTTACCAAAAAGCTAAGGAGTTCCATTTGAAAAAAGTTGACGAGAATAAAAAGCAGCTCGAATATTTATCTGGATTAAAAGACTCGCTCAAAAAAGCTTTCGACGGAATTAAAAATAATATAAGAAAAGGGGGCGACAGTGTAACCGTGAAAACACTTGGCAAATACAAAGCTCATGGCGATTTGGAAAAAAAATCTTTGCGTTACCTTACAAATTTAACCAGGGCAGCACTTCCTGAAAGTTTTATCCTTGATCAATTAGAGGCTGGTGCAGCGCGAATTACACACACGTTAGACTATAGCTTGAATCCTGATTTTAATCCTCGTACTATTGTCGGCGACAACTATAATGATATAGACCAACGCAACTACGGCAATAACAAATTGGATGGCCCAAAGGCTGGTCACGGTACACATGTGGCAGGTATTATAGCGGCCGAGCGTGGGAATAATTACGGAATGGATGGGATAGCTGACAATGCAAAAATTATGGTACTTCGGGTAGTGCCCGATGGCGACGAGCGTGATAAAGATATTGCCAATGCCATTAGATATGCTACTGACAATGGTGCAAAAATTATCAATATGAGTTTTGGTAAAGATTTTTCTCCAGGTAAATACAAGGTCGATGAAGCTGTAAAATATGCCGTATCAAAGAACGTAATTTTAGTTCATGCAGCAGGTAATGATAGTAAAAACAACGACAAAGACGATAATTTTCCTTGCGATGTATATGATAACTCTACCGATACGGCTTCTACGTGGATTGAGGTAGGTGCTTCGAGTTCAAAGAAAGACAAAACCTTACCAGCATCGTTCAGTAACTATGGAAAAACCAATGTGGATTTATTTGCACCAGGCACAGAAATATATTCTACGGTTCCTGATGATAAATTCGACAGCTATCAAGGTACTAGCATGGCAGCTCCAGTAGTGGCTGGTGTTGCAGCGTTGTTATGGTCATACTTTCCAGAGCTTACTTCTGCGCAGGTAAAACAAATTTTGATTAGCAGCTGTACCCCCATGAACAAAAAAGTAATAGTGCCCGGTACGCCAAAAGAAAAAGTAAAAATGAATGCTCTTTGTCAATCGGGTGGTGTAGTTAATGCATATAGTGCAGTGAAAATGGCTATGGAAATTACTGCTAAAAAATAACACACCGATGCTCAAGATTATAATATATGCTCTGGTATTTTATATGATATACCGTTGGCTTACTGGAGGCAGCAAAAGCAATATATATGTATTCAATAATTATTATAATAAACCCCACGAGCAGAAAAAAGAAAAAGTTGAAATTACACCGAAGAAAGAAGATGTGGGCGGGTTTACTGACTATGAAGAAATCAAATGAAACGCTGGGTTAAAAAGAGTTTAACCGCTATTGGTGTACTTGTTATTTTAACAAATATATATATTGTAGCTACAGGCCAATTTTATGTATACAAAGCCCTGTACTATAACTTTGAAAATATTGACGACTGGGAAATATTTCCTAGCCGCAAAGTAGCCACCGAAAATCCTGAGGAACTTCCAAAGCACAAGTATTATAATACCCAAACGTTAAAAAGTAATTATATAAAGTGGCTTGAGGATTATCATTCTGTTGCTTTTGTCGCTATTAAAAACGATTCAGTAATTCACGAAAAGTATTGGAAAGAATATGGTCCCGCTAGTGTGAGCGGTTCTTTTTCAATGGCCAAAAGTATAGTAAGTATTTTGGTTGGAATTGCGGTTGATGAAGGAAAAATAAAATCTATTGATGAGCCTGTTTCTAATTATTTAGAAGGTTATAAGGAAGGAAATAAAGCCAAACTTACTATCAAAAACTTATTGCAAATGAGTGCGGGTTTTAATTGGGAAGAAAGCTACGCCAATCCATTTTCATATACAACCGAATCATATTATGGTGATGACTTAGCAGCCTTGGCCAACAAATTGGCAGTGGTTACAGAGCCGGGAAAAACGTTCAATTATCAAAGTTGTAATCAAATAGTATTACAACAAATTTTGGAAAAAGCTACAGGAAAAAAGCTGTCAGATTATTTATCAGAAAAACTTTGGAAGCCGCTTCATGCCAATCATGATGCATCGTGGAGTATAGACAAGGAAGGAGGAAACGAAAAAGCATTTTGTTGTATCAATTCCAATGCCCGCGATTTTGCGAGAATAGGAATGCTATTTTTGCATGAAGGAAACTGGAAAGGAAAACAAGTGGTGAGTAAAGAATGGGTGACACAATCCATCACCCCTGCACAAATCAATGACGAGTATGGAAATCCCTGCGATTTCTATGGACTAAGTTGGTGGCTTGCAAAAATACAACACCAAGGCAAGGAGCATCAAGTATATTATATGCGGGGTGTATTGGGTCAGTATACTATAGTAATTCCTGATTATAATCTGGTAATTGTGCGTCTAGGTGAAATGAGAAGCAAAACACTAATAGGCGAGCACCGTGCAGATATATATGAATATATGAAAGCCATTTTGGAAGCATATTATAAATAATATATATATTGGAAAATTTAAAAGATAAAGTAGTATTTATAACAGGTGCCACTTCTGGCATTGGCAGGGCATTGGCAGTAGAATTTGCCAAACACAATTGTAAACTTTTTTTAACGGGCAGAAATATAGATGAACTGAAAGAAACTGAAAATAGTTGCCAAAAATATACAAAAGATATATATATAGAAAAGCTAGATGTGTCCGATTCTAATCAAATAAAAACTGCAGTAGAAAAAGCATTATCTACATTTGGCAAAGTTGATATTTTGATTAATAATGCGGGAATCAGTCAACGCTCACAAGTGATGGAAACGCCCATAGACATTGACCGCAAGCTGATGGAGGTAAATTATTTTGGAACTGTCGCTATTACAAAAGCACTCCTCCCAAATTTTGAAAAAATAGGCGGTGGACATATAGTAGTTATTAGCAGTGTGGTTGGATTATTTGGTTTTAAAAACAGGTCAGCGTATGCCGCATCGAAACATGCCCTTCATGGTTTTTTTGAATCGATGCAAATTGAACAACCTATTAATAATTTATATACTACTATTATATGCCCTGGCAGAATACAAACTAATATATCACTATCCGCAATCACAGCCACAGGCCAGGCTCATGGGCAAATGGACGAGGGACAAGTGAATGGGATTTCGGTTGATATTTGTGCCCAGAAAATAATAAAAGCCATGTTACAAAAAAAGAATTTATATATTATAGCAAAAGAAGAAAAATGGTTGTGGCTGATTAAGAAATTTTCTAGAAATTTGTTTGTTCGGATTGCGAGAAAGGTAAAATCAAATTAAATTACTTAATCAGCAGTATCACCGCCAAAGAGACTGAACTGATAATAACCCACAGTGCGACGGCTTGTATAAAAGGCCTTGCACCAACTGCTTTGAGGTTGTTTAAACTTAAACCCGTCCCTATTAAAAATAGAGTTAGGCACAATCCTTTTTTTGACACAACAACTGCTCCATCATATATATATTTATACTCGGGCAAATAGGTACTGATGCACATGGTTATTATAAACAACCCAATAAAATAAGGAATTTTTATGGCCTTGCCTTTGCGTTTATATATAATAGCTGATATAATAGAAAGCGGAATTATCCATAAAGCCCTTTCCAATTTTACAGTAGTTGCAACTTGCAATGCTTCTTGCCCAAATTTGGATGAAGCACCCACTACCGAACTTGTATCATGTATGGCAATCGCACTCCACAATCCAAAATCGTGCTGACTCATATTAAATAAATTTCCCAAATACGGGAATAACATTAATGCTACAGAGTTGAGCACAAACACTGCACCCAAGGCCACACTTATTTGTCTTTCATCAGCCTCCACAATGGGTGATACCGCAGCAATAGCACTGCCACCACATATAGAAGTTCCACTCGAAATAAGAAAGGAAGTTTTCTTATCAACCGACAACCATTTGCCAATTAAAAATCCCGATACTAACGTGAGAACAATAGTAAAAATAGTAAAAACAAAACCCTCTTTCCCGGCTTGCATGGCTTGTTGCAAATTCATCCCAAACCCCAAACCAACTACACACACTTTTAATAATAACTGTGTGGCTTTACTATTTAATTGTTTGAATGGATTGCCAATAGTTTGTGCCACAATAAAGCCCAATAACAAAGCCAATGGGGGGTCGATAAAAGGCGTGAAGCAGAGGATTGCCAGTACTGCAAAAATGATTTGTCTATATAATATATTGATTGATTTGAACAAAGGTTATTTTATATATTTGAAAAACAAAGGTGATATACTAGTTTTTCTTAGTGCCTTTGTGGCTATTTATATTTTTGCCACAAATATAATATGGTACAAAGGTTCACAAGTATTTTTTGTAAATAAAAAAATGCTCCCGTTTCCCGAAACCCATATTTTTTCTCCTGCTCCCTGACCTGCCCCGAATCTTATTCGGGGCGAACCAGGGACCTAGTGAAATTTATTTTTTAGGTTTTCAACCCAGTGTGGATTTTCTTTAAGACCGATTATATAGTTTCTGTTTTTCATGTTTTTAATATATTTTTCTATCT
>CANJUD010000006.1 GCA_947477885.1 Bacteroidota bacterium | reverse complement strand
CTACTGTTTACTGACTACTGTTTACTGACTACTGTTTACTGACTACTGTTTACTGACTACTGTTTACTGACTACTGTTTACTGACTACTGTTTACTGACTACTGTTTACTGACTACTGTTTACTGACTACTGTTTACTGACTACTGTCAACTGACCACTGTTTACTGACTACTGTCAACTGACCACTGTTTACTGACTACTGTCAACTGACCACTGTTTACTGACTACTGATTACTGACTACTGATTACTGACTACTGTTTACTGACTACTGTTTACTGACTACTGTTTACTGACTACTGTTTACTGACTACTGTTTACTGACTACTGTTTACTGACTACTGTTTACTGATTAAAAAAATATTTTTCTGAAATTCAATAATATACATACTTTTACGTTTATATATGTATCTAAATATACAATTTTTCGTTTGCATAGGAACAATTTTTGAAATGCAAAAAATCATATAAATTGCGAAGCAATAAAAATCTTTTTCAACTTTCAATTATCAATTATCAATTAAATACCATGAATTACAAAAAATTATTAACCCTAGCAGCAGTTGCAGCCTTTGGCGGTGTAGTAGCTTTAGGCCTCAACAGATTAATCGACAATTCCCAAAACCAAGTATTGGGAGAAAAACAACCCGCATATTTTGCAGCACTTAATAGTGGCAAAGGAAACGAACTTCCCGATTTTACTGCTACAGCATCGGCAGTCACACCTACCGTAGTTCATATTAAAACTACCATCAATGCCCCACAACAGCCCCAACAACAAATGCAACAAAATCCATTTGGTGACATGTTTGGCGACAAATCTCCTTTCTTCCAGATGCCCCATGGTCCGCAACAGGCAAGCGGTTCAGGAGTTATTATATCGGATAATGGATATATAGTTACCAATAACCATGTGATAGATGGGGCAGATAAAATTGAAGTTATTCTGCATGATAAAAGAAGTTATACAGCCGAAGTAATTGGTAAAGATGCTAACACGGATATGGCATTACTTAAAATAGAAGAAAAGAGTTTACCCTTTATAGCCTTTGGAAATAGTGATGAAACTAAAGTGGGCGAATGGGTATTGGCGGTTGGAAATCCATTTAATTTAACATCGACTGTTACTGCTGGAATTGTAAGTGCAAAAGGCCGTAATATTCGATTGATTGAAGGCGATGCACCTATCGAAGCATTTATACAAACCGATGCTGCGGTAAATCCAGGAAACTCAGGCGGAGCATTGGTGAACCGTAGAGGCGAGCTTATAGGAATTAATACAGCTATTGCATCTCAAACAGGGAGTTATGCCGGATATGCATTTGCAGTTCCCGTTGAATTGGTAAAAAAAGCAGTAAATGATTTTAAAGAATTTGGTGAAATGCAACGTGGTTTCTTGGGTATACAAATTCGCGATATAGATGCAGAACTTGCCGATAAAGAAGGTTTGAAAGTAAGCAAAGGCGTATATGTTGCCGAAGTGACCGATGGCTCTGCTGCTGGAAAAGCAGGGATAGAAAAAGGCGATATCATTACTAAAATAAATGAAGTAGTAGTAAACTCAGTTGCTGAATTGCAAGAGCAAGTAAGCCGCCACCGGCCTGGAGAAAAACTAAATGTAACTGCACTTCGCAAAGGGAGTGAGCAAGTATTCAATGTAACACTTAAAGGAAAAGATGGACAAATTAGCATACCCGCTGCACGTTCAAAAATAGAAAAAGCAAATCTTAAAGGTTCTGAATTTTCGGCATTAACCCGTGAAGAAAAACTGCAAGCAAAAGTTGCAAATGGGGTTAAAGTTCTCAAATCAGGAGATGCTTTGAAAAAAGTAAATTTACCTGCTGGTTTTATTATAACACATATCGATGGTAAACAAATGTTCACACCAGCCGATGTAAAAAAATCATTGAGCGAAAAGAAAGAAGTAGCGGTAATAAAAGGCGTAAATGCTGATGGCACTAAAGGATATTATGCAGTACCCATGGAATAGGATTTTAGAGTCGGGATTCAAGATTCAACGGCAATGCGGCAACAATCCCCGAATCCTTTAATAATTTATAAATCCAAAATCCTTCAATTAGAAATAGTTGAGGGATTTTTTTTATATTTTTTTGATAACATTATACATCTCTTAAAAAAAATCGTTTTTCTTGCACTTCTAAATATTTAGTAAAAATATGATGACCAATGTAATGATTGCAGAGGATGAAGCGGATGCTAGCAGCCTCTATAGACAGCAGTTTCGTAAAGATGTGCGAAATGTTGCAATGAATTTACCTATAGTCATGAGTGGGTTAGAAGCTTTGAAGATGCTCGAAAAAATAAACAGAGAAAGACCACTGATTATATTAAGCGATATAAATTTGCCCCCTGATTCTGTATTTATAAAAATAGAAAATGAAACCATTAAAAATATTTGTTGTTGACGATGACCCTATCCAATTGGAAATGATTACTAACTACCTTGGAAAATTCAAAAATTTCACTTTCCAAACTTTTGCTACTGGCGAAAAGCTACTGAAAAAAATATCTAAAAACCAGACATCATCATATTAGACTACAATCTCGACACGGCTGACAAAGATGCAATGGAAGGCATTGATATACTGCAAGAAATAAAGAAAATAGATGATGGCATTGAAGTAATCATGATTAGTGGTCAAGACAATATAGAAGTAGCGGTTGAAACCATGCGTTTCGGAGCATTTGACTATGTTACTAAAACACCAAGGGCTTTTCATAGAATGGAGAATATCATTCACCGTATTCTTATATTCCGTCAATTGAGTAGCGATGCAAAACGTTATAAACTAATGGTGCAAATGGCAGGATATGCTATAGTTATAGCAATAGCCCATACTATCATACTTAAACTAATGGTTGTAGAAGTTTTAGGTTGGGAAACTAGTTCAGTTTATTTATTACCACCTTATTAATAGATTGTGTTTTCAATTACGTAAAACACAACTTATCTTTGTAATTATATGAGCAAACACGGCAAGATATTGGTCGCTATGAGCGGAGGATTAGATTCTACCGTTACAGCTGTAATGCTCAGGGAGCAAGGCTATGAGGTAGTGGGCATTACTATGAAAACATGGGATTATGCCACCTCTAATACTTCTGGTAAAGAGACAGGTTGCTGCTCATTAGATAGTATAAATGATGCACGTGCTATATCTGTTCAGCACGGTATTCACCATATGATTTTGGATATCAGAGATGAATTTGGCGATTATGTAATTGATAATTTTGTTGATGAGTATTTGGCAGGCCGCACACCAAACCCTTGCGTGCTATGCAATACCCATATTAAATGGGAAGCCTTATTAAAACGTGCTGACCAATTAGACTGTGAGCATATAGCAACAGGACACTATGCCCAAACCCGTTTTGAGAATGGAAGATATATAGTGTCGAAAGGTCTGGACGCTGGCAAAGACCAATCATATGTATTGTGGGGACTGAGCCAAAAAAGTTTGGCTAGAACGGTGTTCCCAATTGGCAATTTGCATAAGAGTCAAATCAGGGAAATGGCTTTAGAGCGTGGCTTTAAAGAAATGGTGGCTAAAAGTGAAAGCTATGAAATTTGCTTTGTGCCTGATAATGATTACCGTGGTTTTCTTAAAAACAGAATCCCAGGATTAGAAGCTCAAGTGGACGGTGGGAACTTCGTATTATCTAATGGAACAGTGGTTGGCAAGCACAAAGGTTATCCGTTTTACACAGTTGGGCAAAGAAAAGGATTGGAATTAGCTTTTGGTGAACCTTATTTTGTACTGGCAATAGATTCAAAAACAAATACAGTGACATTGGGCAAAAAAGAAGAATTAGAGCAAAACGGAATGTGGGTAGGCGATATCAACATACAAAAATATAGTCGTTTAGAAAAACCTTTGGAGACTATTACCAAAGTACGCTATAAAGACCCTGGCACTTTGGCTACTATAAACCAAGTGGATGATTTTATGGAAGTGAAATTCCATAGTAAAGTAAATGCAATAGCTCCAGGTCAATCTGCTGTTTTTTATGAAGGGAATGATGTAGTAGGTGGAGGTTGGATTAAATCTGCTTTTGATATAGAAAAATCTTTACAACATAGCCAATCTGAATGGGCATAAAGAATACAATACATTCGAAAATTATCGGATTTGTTTTACTAATATTCGTGCTAGCTAGCTGTCGTTCAAAAGACGAACCAGTATTAGAAACTGGCACTTCGTTATACCCCGATGAAGTTGGGCGTGAACTTATTTATCAAGTCGACTCCATTCGTATTGACCGCTTTAAAAGTAAGACTGATACTTTCCAATTCTTCCTTCGCGAAGTAATTGAATCAAAATATCTCGACAATGCAGGCAAAACTACAAATCGTATTATATTATATCAAAGTAAATCAGATACAGGGTTTTGGGAAATCCGCTCTGTTTTTACCACCCAAAAAACTGCTTATGAACTATTTCGTGGCGAAGACAACCAAAATATAATGAAACTTGTTTTCCCAATAACTGAAAACAGACCTTGGGACAGAAATAAATATAATACTTTAGGTTCTGATTATGCTACTTATATCAATATTTATGAACCTAAAAAAGTAGGTAATTTTTCATATGATTCAACCGTTACTGTGCTAGTGCAAGACGATACCAACCAAATAGAACGACGATACCGCAGCGAAATTTGGGGTAAAAATATCGGAATGCTATATAAGCAAACCGATACCGTAGATTACCAACCTAGCCAATATCCATATGGCATACTCTATCGTATGACCCTAATAAATCATAAACCTTGATAGATTTAGTATAGTGAGAATTTCTGTCTTCAATAAATATTATATAATTCCTTTTCTATTTCTAGCTTTCAATTCTTTGCATGCCCAGCCTAAAAGATATTTGGTGGAATTTGCATATTTTAGTTTTGAAGATGTATTTTATAAAGTTAATCATACGCCTTCATTTACAAGTGATCCACAACTTTCAAATTTGAGCATCGAGCGAAGAAAAAAAGCAAATATTGAACTTGATAAAAAGGACTTTTACCCATATAAAACTTTAGAGGATAGTTTATCAAAATACAAAGTTCAAATAGTTCGCTCAAGCCGCTGGCTAAATGGGGTTTTGGTAGTGATTGATGATACAAGTATTGTGAACCAAATTGGCAAATTAGCATTTGTAAAAAACATTTTATACCTAGGCAAATTGCCTCCTGATGACATGAGTCCTGCTACCTTTGATCCAGGAAACATACAAAGCAAGACTGAAGAATATACTGGTTTTCAAAGAGCTTATTATGATAAAGATCACAAGCATCCGCGCAAGCAAGGTTTTGCTTATGAGCAATTAAAAATGATTTTTGATACTTTGGTTGATAAAACTCCCTACGAAAAAATTGATTTCCCAATAGCAGTTATTGATGCGGGTTTCAAGAATGTAAATTTGCTTCCTTGTTTCAAACATTTATTTGCCAATAAACTTTTACAAGGTACTTACGATTTTTCATCCAATGATACTTTAGTTTTTGATGATGATGACCACGGTACAAAAGTGCTTTCATGCTTGGCTGGTTTCGATCAAGGAAACTTTTCCGGTTCAGCACCATACTCAAAAATATGGCTACTTCGCAGTGAAGAAAGTTCTGGTGAAACACTTGCAGAAGAAGTATTGTGGTGCTTAGCAGCAGAGTGGGCTGATAGTGTGGGCTGCGAATTAATTAGTTCTTCACTTGGATATAATTATTTCGATGATCCTGAACATAGCCACAGCTATTTGGATATGGATGGGAATCATACTATAATAGCAAAAGCTGTTAAAATAGCCGCTTCAAAAGGCATTACAGTAGTAACAAGTAGTGGGAATGAAGGAGACAAATCGTGGCATTATATCACCTCTCCTGGCGATTCAAAATACGCATTAACTTTAGGAGCTTGTGATAAAAAAGGAGAATATGCATATTATAGCTCTATGGGCCCAAGTTCTGATAGCAGAATTAAACCCGATGTAGTAACTATGGGTTATGAAACTGTAGTTTGTAGTCCATTGGGAAAATATACACAAGCAAATGGGAGTTCCTTTTCCACGCCGCTAATGGCTGGTTTTGTTGCTCACCTCAAACAAGATTTTCCACTTATTGCCGACAGTGTTTTGATTGACGCTATAAAGTTTTCATCGAGTAATGCCAGTGAACCCAATAATAAAATAGGGTATGGAATTCCTAGTTACCTTAATGCTGCAAAGCTTTTAAATCTATTTCAAACTTCAAATTTTACTGGGGTTATCTTTGAGATAAATAAAACCACCGACGGGATTGATATTAGAAAATTGAATGATTGGAAAACTGTGAAAATAATTTTAAAACAAGGAAATAAGATTGTAAATGAATTAGAAATTCAAAATTCGAATCACATTTTCACAGTTTATAAATTGAACCTATCAAAACGATTGAAGAAAGGGAAAAAATATACTCTAGAACTTATAGATAAAAACAAAAAAACCTTATTGGTGACCAATATATTTGCTCACCAATAAGGTTTAATATGGGTAGTAAAGGGTTTGGATGACTATGCGTCTTCTCCAAACTCATGATGTTTTTTTGCCCAAACAAACACACCTGCTATTATTAGGAACAAACATCCGACAGTGATTAAGGCAATTTGCATTCCCTCAGCTCCGACTGCTTGCACTTGTAAACCGATGAATAGCATAAGTACTGCAATTGCGGTAGCTTTTTTAGCTAGATCCTTAACGCGTAAGGCTTTGTTGATGATGGTTTTCATGTCTGTAATTAATTTAATTATTTTGTATTCTGATTATAAGAACAACATCAAGTTTAAAAAGGTTGCTTGAGCGTCTATTTTAATCTTGATACAAATGAAAACAATAATAGATACAGTCTCAAACACGAACTTACACAAAAGCTTGTAAATTAAATATGTAAGATTAGACAAGCCTTTTACACACAGGCCGTCAGACCAATAAAATGACAAATATCATTTTAATTTAAAAATTCATATGACACAAATATGACAAATATTTGCAAATATATAGCTTACAGAATTGTTGAAATTTGGTCTGCTTATTCAGCAATAACCTCAACACCGATTTTTACACTAATACCTTTAAAAAGATTGACTGTTGCTGAATAGCTACCCGTTGATTTTATATCTGAGTCCAAAACAATCTTGCGTCGGTCGATTTCATGACCCTTAGCTTTTAAAGCTTGAGAAATAAGTAATGGGGTAACTGAACCAAATATTTTGTCATTGCTTCCAACTTTAGCTCCCACAGTAACTGAGAAATCTTTAAGTGTTTCGGCAAGCTGATTGGCTTGGTTCCTAATTTTATCTAACTTGAATGAGGCCTGCTTGATATCTTCAGCAAGGTCTTTCAATTTTGATACAGTAGCCATGGAGGCCATACCGCGTGGAATTAAAAAGTTATTTGCGTATCCGTTTTTCACAGAAACAACATCGTCTTTATAACCCAGGGATTTAATATCTTCTCTTAAAATAATTTTCATAACTGTATTTCCTTTTTGTATTATTTCAAACCATCAGCAACGTAAGGCAACAATCCTATATGCCTAGCACGTTTGATAGCTTGAGCTACTTTACGTTGATATTTTAGTGATGTGCCAGTAATGCGACGTGGAAGGATTTTGCCTTGCTCGTTCACAAACTTCATTAAAAAGTTGGCATCTTTATAGTCAATATATTTAATGCCATTCTTTTTGAAGCGGCAATATTTCTTTTTTTGTGGTTCAGCATTTTGGTTGCTGAAGACAAATTGATTTTTGTTGTATTTTGGGGCACCCATACTGTTAATTATTAAGCGGTTTGTGTTTCAGATTGTGCTTTCTTCGCCTTTTGAGAGTTAAGTTCTCCATTGCGGCGACGTTGATTATAAGCAATTGAATGCTTATCTAAAGCTATAGTCATGTAGCGTAGAACACGTTCGTCACGTTTTAGAGTAAGCTCCCATTTGGAAACAAAGTCGTCCTTGGCTGTAAACTCGAAAAGATGATAAAAGCCTGAATTTTTTTTGTCGATGGAGTAAGCCATTTTGGTTAGTCCCCATGCGTCTTCAAACATCACCTTTCCACCTTCGCTTGTAATCAACTGCCTAAACTTGGCAATGGAATCTTTCACCTGCTCCTCACTGAGGACTGGTGTGATGATGATTACTGATTCGTATTGTGTCATTGTATTTTTTAATTTCTGTTAAAAATTTCGGGCTGCAAAGGTAAGTGCCTAGCTCAAAACAAACAATCGTTTGTGAAAATATTTTTACAGTTTGGGCTTTTGCACATTCGATGTATAAAAAAAATCGAGCAAAAGACATGATAGTTGATATTTTTGCAAGCGATTTAAAATTCAAAAAATTGTCTTCATCAAAACGTACCCATTTTATTACTTCTGTAGTTAGCACCACCACAGTGTTATACATGTTTTCGTTATTTGGGCTGTTTATCTATGTAGGCAATAATCTTGAAAAGCATCTGAAAGAGAATATCGTATTGCACGTTTACCTGAAGTCAAACTATTCCGGCAACGAATTAAAACAATTTGAGACTGAGTACTTAAGCAAAGATTTTATTAAATCATTTACGTATAAATCGCCTGAAACATCATTAAGGGAAGCAAAAGAAAGTATTGGAGAGGACTTAGTTTCAGAGTTGGACTCAAACCCTTTTAACCCGAATTATGAGGTCTATTTAAATGCAGGCAAAAATGAAGAAGATCGCGTTACCAAAGTCGAGTCTTGGATAAAGGCAAGCGATATGGTAGATGAAATTAGTTTCCCGAAAAATATTGCTGACCTTATTGAAGAACGCTTTGCAATGATTGCCCCTATGCTTTTAATATTGTGCATTATACTAGCGATTGTAGCAATTACTTTAATAAACCACAATGTTAAATTGAATATTTTTTCCCAAAGGTTCTTAATAAAAAGCATGCAAATGGTGGGCGCAACCAAATCTTTTATAATTAAACCTTTTATTAAAAGGGCCATTATTAATGGGGTACTTGCAGGTGTATTTTCTTCTTTACTCATCTTTAATACCGCATACTTTGCCCTTTATTTTATTCCTGACCTTAGAGCTGTTTTACCAGATTTCAGAACAGACATTAACATTACCTTATTGCTGATATTGTTTGTTGTCTTATCTTTGTGCGGTGTTTTGGTTTCAACCATTTGCACTTGGACTGCAACACGCAGATATTTAAAATCAAAAATAGACGAATTATATTAAACAGTTATGCAAAAAACTACACAGAAAACAACTACAAAACATACTGATTTTCCAAACTACTTCGCCTTTGGTAAAGACAATTATCGTTGGATGTTAATTGGCCTCGCTGTAATAGTGCTTGGATTTATTCTGATGTATGGTAAAGAAGATATCTACGATACACGCAAAATAATCGTTGCACCTGTTGTGGTATTAGTTGGCTTTGCTATTCAGGCATATGCAATTATGAAAAAATCTGCTGAATAAAATCTTATGAATATTATCGAAAAAATTATTTTAGCCATCATTGAAGGCTTGACAGAGTTTTTACCTGTCTCTTCTACAGCTCATATGAAAATGGCTTCATTGCTTTTAAAAACAGAAAGCACTATTGAACTAGAAACATTTTTAGTTGCTGTTCAGTTTGGGGCAATCCTTGCCGTATTGGTAGTTTATTGGAAAAAGTTTTTCGAGAGTTTTAATTTATATATCAAATTAGCGATTGGAGTTCTTCCATTCGGATTATTGGGTCTAGCTCTTGAAAAATATATTGATAAATTGCTTGGAAGTACTGGTACAATGCCTGGAGTAGTAATATCATTATCATTAATTATTGTAGGTTTTGTATTGTTGAATATTGATAGTTGGTATCATAAAAATAAAAAATTCATCCGTACTGATATCACTTATATGCAATCTTTTAGAATTGGCTTGTTCCAATGTATTGCATTGATACCTGGTGTTAGCAGAAGTGCCGCTACCATTTTTGGCGGGCTTGCTCAAAAACTAAATTGGAAACAAGCAACTGAATTTTCATTCTTTTTAGCTGTGCCAACAATTTTTGCAGCTTCAATTTATAAACTTTATAAAAATTGGGAGCAGGTTACTGAAATACCAAACTTTGTTAGAGATTTAGCAATTTGTAATGCCATATCATTTGTTATTGCTTTAATTACCATTTCTACATTCATTAACTTTATCAATAAAATTGGCTTCAAGGTATTTGGTATATATAGAATTGCTATCGGCATATTGTTTTTGATATTTGCTCTTAAAAGTTGAGCAGTACAGAAAACCTGGGTGAAATTATATTGGTTGATAAGCCTTTATTTTGGACATCCTTTGCTGTGGTAGATTACTATAAGCATTTATTAAAACCCATTAAAGTTGGTCATGCTGGTACACTTGATCCACTAGCAACAGGTTTACTTTTATTATGTACTGGTAAAAAAACAAAAGAGATTTCTACCATACAACAAATGCCAAAAGTATATACTGGCCGATTTATTTTAGGCTGCACAACTGCCTCATACGATTTAGAAACTGAACTTATTTCATCATCAAATGTTAAAATCGATGATACCAATATTTTAGAAGCTGTAAAAACTTTTGAAGGAGATATCATACAAACCCCTCCTGCACATTCTGCAGTAAAAGTTGACGGTGTAAGGAGTTATGAAATGATTAGAAAAGGCGTTGAATTGGAAATAAAACCAAGGGCTGCGACGATATACAAATTTGAGGTGCAAAACTCGACTGATAATATATATACTTTTGAAGTTCGTTGTAGTAAGGGAACCTACATAAGAAGTTTAATTAACGACCTTGGTGCAAAGCTTGGCTGTGGTGCAGTGCTTATTGAATTGAGGCGCACCATGATTGGAGATTACAATGTAGAAAATGCTGCAAAAATTGACACCTCAACTATACACCGTGGCAATAAAATAAAAGATAAAGTTTATGATATTCAAGATGCATTATTTTTGCAGAAAATAAATTTTGGCGTTGAAGGTTTATTATAATATAGAAGAACTTGAAATTATTAATAACCCAGTAGTAACTATTGGTACCTTCGATGGTGTGCATTGTGGCCATATTGAAATATTGGAATTACTCAAAAAAATTGCATCAACTGCAAATGGCGAAACAGTTATAATCACATTTCACCCCCATCCCCGCAAAGTATTATACCCTGATGATGATACTTTGAAACTGCTTACTACATTTGATGAAAAACTACAATTGTTTGAACAAATAGGAATTGAACATATTTTAGTTTTGGCATTCGGACAAGAAATTTCCGAACTAGAACCTGAAGATTTTGTGAAAGATATTCTAGTGAATGCGATTGGTGCAAAACATTTGGTAATAGGCCATGACCATCGTTTTGGCAAAAACAGAAAAGGCGATTTTAATACCATGCTGCACCTTTCAGAAGAATATCATTTTGTTGTGGAAGAAATTCCTCCTTTTTTGGTTGAGGGTATTACAGTGAGCTCAACCAAAATTAGAAATGCTTTAACTATTGATATAGATTTACAAAAAGCAAATCATTTGCTCGGTCGCAAATATTCGCTAACTGGGAATGTGGTTGAAGGAAATAAAAATGGACGAAAACTGGGATTCCCTACTTGCAATTTATATATAGAAGATACCAATAAACTTGTTCCTGCAAATGGTGTCTATGTAGCTTTAGCAATCGTTTCTGGGAAGCAATTAAATGCAGTCATAAATATTGGCAACCGTCCCACATTTAATTTAACAGGAGTTGTGGTTGAAGCTCACCTATTAAACTTTGATGCTGATTTGTATGGAGAAGAATTAAAATTAGAATTTATTGAACGATTGCGTGATGAACAAAAATTTGAAAGCCTAGATGCTTTAAAAATTCAAATAGGAAAAGATATAGAAGTAGCAGAAAAAATATTTGCAAATACTATATGATAAAAGTAGGATTAACTGGCAATATAGGAAGTGGGAAAACTACTGTCGCTCGTGTATTCGAAACGATGGGAATACCTGTATTTATTGCTGATACAGAAGCGAAGCATATAATGGTTAGTGACCAAGATCTTGTATCCCAAATTAAAGAATTATTTGGTGAAAAAGCTTATTTTCAATCCGGAGAATTAGATAGAAGCTATATAGCAGAAATTGTATTTAATGATGCTGATATTTTACAGAAATTAAATAATATAGTACATCCTGCTATTGAGAAATGTTATGTAGAATGGTGCAAACAATATGTTGATGAAAAATATACCATTAAAGAAGCTGCTATATTATTTGAAAGCGGAAGTTATAAATCGTGCGACAAAATAATTACGGTAGCTTGTGATAGAGAAACTGCTATTAAACGTGCATCAGAAAGAGACGAAAAAAACATTACAGACATCACTGCACGATTAGACAATCAAATGCTCCAAGAAGAAAAAATATATAGAAGTGACTATGTAATATGGAATAATGAGGGTGATGAGATATTGCCTAGGATTATGGAGATACATGAGGAATTGGGATTCGGGGGGCTGACGCATGATAATGGTTAATGATTAATGGTTAATGGTTAATAGCTGACGCCTGATATACTTTATACTAACTACTATATACTATTAACAAAATGGAAAATACAAAATCAAACACATTTATATCTTCTGAATTACAGATTAATTCATGGGACGATGTAAAACCTTATTTCGAAAATCTCAATGCAAGAGAACTTCATAACAGTGATGAATTGCACCAATGGCTTCTTGATAGAAGCCTACTGGAATCGATGCTGGAAGAGGATATGGGATGGCGTTATATACGCATGACTTGTGATACGACCGACAAAGACCGCGAGAAAAAATACTTAACTTTTGTGAGCGAAATTGAACCACAAATTGCTCCTTATCATGATTTGTTAAATCGTAAAATGGCAGAGTCTCCTTTTCTTGCAGAATTGGATAAACCGGAGTATCATAATTATATACGTTCGGTAAAAGAAGAAATTAAAATTTTCAGGGAAGAAAATATTCCTTTGCAAACAGAAATACAAACCGAGCAACAAAAATATGCATCCATCAGTGGTGCAATGACAGTGACTATTGACGACAAAGAACAAACATTACAACAAGCAGCAAACTATTATAAAAGTAATGATAGAAACAAACGCCAGCAGGTATATGAATTGATTGTAAATCGCCGATATCAAGATGCGGAAGCATTGGAAGATTTGTTTGATATATTACTTCAACTTCGTCACCAAGTAGCCGTGAATGCTGGCTTTGCCAATTTTAGAGATTATATGTTTGCAGCCATGGGCAGGTTCGATTACACCGTAAAAGATTGTGAACTATTTCATGAATCAGTAAAAAACAAAGTGGTGCCTATTGTAAGTAAAATGTTATTACATCGCAAAGAAAAATTGGGATTAAATAAACTTCGTCCATGGGATACAGAAGTGGATTTGGATGGTCACCAACCCTTAAAACCATTTGGTGATGGCAAAGATTTGTTGGATAAAACTATACAATGTTTTTCTCATATAGATCCATTCTTCAAAGGTGTGATTGAAACGATGATCACACAAGGTCATTTTGATGTGGAATCACGAATTGGGAAAGCACCGGGAGGATATAATTATCCCTTGCCCGTGAATGGTTATCCATTTATTTTTATGAATGCTGCAAGTAATACCCGTGATGTGGAAACAATGGTACACGAGGCAGGCCATGCTTTCCATTCCGTACTTACCAAAGATTTGGAATTGAATGCCCAAAAAGCTTTAACAAGTGAAATTGCAGAACTGGCAAGTATGAGTATGGAACTGATTTCATCGCATTCGCAAGATGTATTTTATACAAATCCTGATGATCACAAACGTGCAAGATTGGAACATTTGGAAGGTATTATAGAAGTGCTTCCCTGGGTTGCTACAGTTGATAAATTCCAACATTGGTTATATACAAATCCCAATCATACACGTGCTGAAAGAGGTGATGCTTGGTTAAGAATAAGTCAAGAATTTTCGGGCAATGTGATAGATTGGGAAGGCTATGAAAAGTTCAGACCTTATGGTTGGCACAAACAATTACATATATTTGAAGTCCCATTTTATTATATAGAATATGGCTTCGCACAACTTGGTGCTGTAGGCGTATGGCGTAACTACTTACAAAACCCAACACAAACTTTGCTACAATATAAAGAAGCATTATCATTGGGATATACCAAATCAATTCCTGATATATATAAAACTGCTGGTGTTAAATTTGATTTCAGCGAAAACTATATAGGCGAACTTGTTGCATTTGTGAATGAGCAAATGAAAAGTCTTTCGTAAAAAATGATTCGCCGCGGCGAAGCCACGTCATCTTAAAACACCATTTACCACTAGTTCCTCACAATGACGATAATACCCGAAATAAAAGTAGCCGATTTCGACTACGATTTGCCTGATAGCCGAATAGCGATGCACCCTTTGCCCAAAAGGGAAGACTCAAAATTATTGGTATATAAAGATGGGAATATTATACATGAACATTTTTATGATATCGCAAATTATTTACCTACACAGACTTTAGTTTTATTTAACAACAGCAAAGTTGTAAATGCCCGATTAAACTTCAGAAGAGAAACGGGTGCTGAGATAGAGATATTTTGTGTAAATAAAGCAGAAGAATACGAAACCAAATATAATGAAAGCTATTGGTACTGCCTCATTGGTAACGTCAAAAAATGGAGAATAGAAGAAACACTTGTTAGAGAAACATTATTATATAATGCCAAGATAAAATTAGAAGCCAACTTTATTAAGAAAGTAGACAACTATTTTATCGTAAAATTTACGTGGAATTCCAATCATAGTTTTTATGAATTGTTGGAAATGTTTGGACTAGTTCCCCTACCACCTTATATAAAAAGACATAACGAAATAAGCGACAGAAAACGCTACCAAACTGTGTATGCCAAACAAAATGGCTCTGTGGCTGCACCCACAGCTGGCTTGCATTTTACCGATGATATATTACATAAACTTACAGAGAAAAAATGTATTATAGATGAGCTCACTTTGCATGTGGGTGCAGGTACGTTTATGCCCATGAAACATGATACTGCCAACGAGCATATTATGCACCCAGAAAAAATTATTGTTACTGCAAAAAATATCAACAATATTATACATCAACTCGATTACCAATATCCTATAGCTGCCACAGGCACCACTGCCTGTAGAACTTTGGAGAGTTTATACTGGATAGGAATAAAAATACTAAACAACAAATTTGAAAACCACGGATTACTTCTCGACCAATGGGAACCTTACCAATTGGATAATACTATCGCACCTATAAAATCATTGGAAGCTATTATATTATATATGCAAAAAAATGATATACAATATATAGAAGGCAATACCAAAATGATGATAGTTCCTGGATATAATTTCAAACTTACAAATATTTTAATCACCAATTTTCACCAACCGTCAAGTACGCTGCTTATGCTCGTATCTGCCTTTACGGGCGGGCAATGGCGAGATATATATAAATCTGCATTGGAGAATGATTATCGGTTTTTGAGTTATGGGGATGGCTCTATATTATTCAAGAGTGAAGAGTAATTCGCCACGGCGAACCACTCATCACTCTACCTAAATTCCTCCAAACTATTCACCACCTTTTTCACCTTCAGCCACCTGCCTAGCACCACAGCAGTAGGTATTCTATCAATCGGGATATTGTGGTTTATTTCCTTTTTGGAGTAGCCTACGGTAAATAATCCTTTGGTATTGAAAGCTAAATTTTTTACACGTTGGGGAGTTTTACCATAGTATAAACATACAACTTTATAATGTTTTTCTCTTACTAGTTTTGCAAGAATAGCTGTATCAGATTTTAGTTGGTCTTCGTTTTCGAAATTGAAGAAATATATAATACTTTTTTTACGCCATCTAAGTTTGCGGAAATGACGGGTGTTTTGGTCGGCGGCTTTGTATTTGAACTTGTGGAGTTTGGTACCTGCCTTTAATGTGTTTTCGTTGCCCGTAGAACTATTATATATTAATTCTATACTTCTACCTGATTCCGCAATGTTTTTTACAGTGTAGCGTATACCGTTATGTATAATATAATTTTCATTAGGCCCTATTTCTGCAGCCCCACCCTCATCAGCACTGCTTATATAGCCCGATTTATAATCCCCCATCACAATCATATCTTCTTCAGGTTCATTATAAATTCCATTCAAATTTCCGTCATATAATCCCAAAGTAAAACTATCTTTTTCCCAGATAAAATCTGTTGTACGAGCTTTAAATATTTGCAAGCGAAAACCTATATCTACCATCCAAACTAATTTTCGTTCGGGAAAAGTTTTGGTATAATAGTCACGCAATAAAATAGGATATTTAGCATTGTTATTATTAAAATCGAAACGGCTAAGGCGGTATATAATTGTGCCCATTGTGTCTTTTTCGTTGGCAAAAGTCAATTCTATATATTTAAAATTGGGATCAACTGTTACGGGGTTTCCGTCATCAGTAAAGTCGAGATTTTTATTATAGTCAACCCAAATTTTCATTGGTTGTCGCAGGCTTGCATTTGCAATTATAATTGCAACGTAACTTTTATTATATATACCTGCCACGCCGTTAAAATCGAGAAACGTATAAGCACTATCCAAGCAACCTGTCATATCAGGTAGTTTAATATTTACATTCTGGGTAGTTGGTGTTTCGCCCACATAATCCTTATCTATATTAATCACACTACCACGCAAACGCCAAATGGGTGCAGCGATCAAACTCTTGTCGAATTTTTGGTCTTTGGAAAAATTATCCAATGCGAGTTTGGTTTGCCCCAGTAGACTAAGAGGGAGAATTGACAAGAATATTATGAGAAATCGGTTATACATGAAATATATTAAATCTTTTGCAAAGATGCATCGAAAAACCAAATATTGTATCTATATATTTGCACAGTGATGAACATTGTTTTACTGGCCAATTATAACGCCACATCCCTTTCGGGATATGTTTACCGAGCTTTGCAGCAGCTCGGGCATAGTGTTACGTTTGTGAGTCCGCAAGCAGGATTAGAAAATTTTATGTTGTGCGATGCCATTATAAATGTCCCCCAATTTTTAAATGATCACCAATTAAAACCCGATTTATTGATTGTGGTCGAGTCAAGTGTGCATCCACTGCTTGTTCCGTTAAATATAGAAAAACTAGATTGTGTTACTGCTTGGTGGGCGATCGATAATCATATAAACTACAGATGGCATAAAGAGTTTGCAGTGCTTTTTGATTATGTATTTTTCGCACAAAAAGACTTCACTGAAGCTGCATCTAAATATTCTGGCAAAAATATATCTTGGTTGACATTGGCTTGCGACCCAAGCATTCATATAAATAAAAACCTTGAACGAACTGTTGATTTTGGATTTGTGGGCAATATGAATAAGTATCGTCAGCGATATTTTGATGAATTAAAAACGAAAACCAATATACAAATAGTAAATGGATTGAACCCGTGCCAAATGGCGGACTATTATAATACGTGCAAATCTGTTTTCAATATTTCGATGCGTGGCGACTTGAATATGCGAACCTTTGAAGCTATGGCCTGCGGGAGCTTGCTGATTACCCAAGATATAAAAAATGGGTTGCGGGATTTGTTTGAACCAGAAAAAAATATTGTAATACATAATTTAAAAAACGCGGCTGATATTATCAAATATTATCAGAAAAATCCTGAGTTAATAGCATCCATTGCACGGGCTGGATATGAATTGGTAAGTACCAAGCATACCTACGCCCATCGTTTACAAACGATGATAGACCATGCAGGCGGAGGCAAACAGCAGCAATTTAAAAGCGATGTATATGCCATTCGCAAACATTATATATTCAACCATCGAGGCTTTAAAGCTAACAATTTGGATGCATACAACATTGCTTATACAAATATTGGTATACTGAAAAAGATGAAGTATAATGTTCTATACTTTTGGGCTTTTTTATGGCAGAAGCGGTATTTGTTGGGGGTGAAAAAATTTGGGTGATACGATACAAAACGACTACATTTACCCATTGCTATTTTCTTTACAGTCATAGTATATAACTAACAACAATTTATATGAAATATAGTATTGTAACATTAGTAGTTATATTAATAAATTTGCCTCAAATAGTGCGATCGCAATCGTTGGTGGGCGAACAAAAAGTAGACTCACTATAATTCTAAACATTAAATATTGAAATTTTGTCATTTATATATCGCTTTTTACTTTTATGAATTAAAGTTTGTAACTGATTCGTATGATAATATTGGAATTTCTCGGACACAATTTATCATTTACAATTTATCATTCATCATTAAATCCGCCAACTCCTCCCCTATCAAACTACCAATAGCGATGCCCATTCCGTTGAGGCGGCAAGCGGCATATATATTTTTGTCTACTTGCTTTACAATGGGAGTTTTATCTTTTCCAAAAGCCATAATACCTGCCCAACGATGGTCAATTTCAAAAGCTTGATGAGGTAAAATTAATTCTTTTAAATAGTAGGATAATCGTTGTTGTATATCTTCATTGAGTGCAATATCTGTGGTAGTTTCCATCTTAAAATCCATATTTCTGCCACCTCCAAATATTACTCTATCATAATAATCTCTAAAATAAAAATAACCATCATCGAAATGAAAAATTCCCTTGAATTTGAGATTTGGAATGGGTTGGGTAATTAATATTTGTCCACGGCCTGGAGCGATATCTAAATCGGGAAAGAACTTACCAGTAAAGGCATTGGTGCATACTGCTACTTTTTTTGCTTTTAATATATAACGACCGCTCGGTTGCAAGTCTACAATAATATGTACCTCATCATTGTGAGCATCTATTTCGTCTACATTGGCTCCATTCATTATATCAACGCCCAACGATACAGTATATTGCCACAGATTGTGCATGGCAAGTCCGGTATCAATTTGTCCTTCGCAACTATTACTTATAAATCCAGAAAATAAATCTTGATTGAAACCATATGAATTTATTTTCCCTGTGTCAAACTTAAAAACTTCTTTCAGGTGTATATTATATAATAGTTTGTTTAAATATTCTATTTGGTCTGGTTCTACAGATTCGTTTTTGAATAATAATTCGCCACCGCCTTGTTCCAAATAATCCAATTTGTCATCACCCAATCGGGCACGCAGCATATGCAATCCTTTCACCCGTTTTTCAACCAAAGCTAGTGCCTGTTCTTCGCCCATCAATTTAATATCAGAAAGAATCTCGCAGGCACTTCCAAAGCAGGCAAATCCAGCATTTTTAGTACTTGCCCCAGCAGGGAATGTGCCGCGTTCAATAATCACAATTTTTAACTTTGGATTTTTTTCCTTCAGAGAACATGCAAGCGACAAACCTGTGATTCCCGACCCAATTATGGCCACATCATACTGACCAAAAGTGTTGATTTCCCAAAATGATAACATGCCACAAATCTAAAACCCTTGATTGATAAAGGCTGAGGGAATACCGCGAAGTTTGCCACGAATTATTCACAATGAACAATCACAACCTGCTATAGTGTTAATTTTGCAGACTTGTGGAGATAATAGAAATCATCGTAATTATTTTGTTGGCATTGCTTGCTAACGCACTGTTGGTGCAGGTATTATATCATTGCTTTATGTTTATTAGGCTGGCAATATATAAGAACCCAACGGGAGAACCTGCGACTATACAACCTGTTTCGGTAATTATAGCTGCTAGAAATGAGTACGATAACCTGGAAAAGCATCTGGAATTGATACTGGAACAAAATCATTCCAAGTTTGAAGTAGTAGTGGTTAATGATTGCTCATGGGACCAAACAGCTACGCTGCTTGAGCGTTTGCAAATCCGTTATTCGCATTTGAAAGTGGTAACCTTGCTTGAGCAAGAGAAATATCCGAAAGGCAAAAAATTCGCCCTTACCCTGGGCATCAAAGCCTCGGAGCACGAATTATTGGTTTTCACCGATGCCGATTGCAAACCTGCGAGCAATATGTGGCTACGCAATATGCAAACACGCTTTACACCAAACAAACATATTATACTCAGTTATTCGCCGTATAAAAAAATGAGTGGCCTACTCAATATGTTTATCCGTTTCGAAACCTTTATGACAGGCCAGAGTTATTTATCATTTGCACTATTGAAAGATGCATACATGGGTGTAGGCAGAAACTTGGCTTATCGCAAAAGTTTGTTTTTTAATACCAAAGGATTTGCATCGCACAACCATTTATTATCAGGCGATGATGATTTGTTTGTGAACGAAACTGCTAGTCAAAATAACGTAGCTATTGAGATTCGTAAAGATAGTTTTATGGTGAGCGAGCCCAAAGAAAACTGGGCGAGCTGGCGTAAACAAAAAAGCAGGCATATGAGTACAGGAAAATATTATAAAGGTCGTCACCAATTTTGGTTAGGCGTATTTTCTGTTTCACACATACTTTTTAATATATCATTTCTTGCATTACTACCTTTCATATTTATATATACTGATGGCATTTATGTGCATCCCGAACAATTATTATATATGATATGCGGTGCTTACGGATTCAGACTGCTCGTGCAGCTTTGTATCTATTACCCCAATATGAAAAAAATGAACGATACACAGTTAATTTTCTTATTACCAGTGCTCGATTTGATGTATAGTTTTTACTTGTTTGCTTTTGGATTGGCTGGTCTATTTTCGAAACCAAAAACATGGAGTTAATCCATCATTATTTCCCGAACCTTACCGCAGAGCAACAGAAGCAGTTTGGCATGTTGCAAGATTTATATACAAACTGGAACGAGAAAATAAATGTAATCAGTAGGAAAGATATAGATTTTTTATACGAGAAACATGTCTTACATTCATTAGCTATTGCCAAATTTATAAAATTCAAACCCAATACAAAGATTTTGGATATCGGGACTGGTGGCGGTTTTCCTGCAATTCCATTAGCTATTATGTTTCCCGAAATACAAATGGTAGCGGCAGATTCTATCGGAAAAAAAATTACAGTAGTCGAAAATATTTCAAATGAATTGGGACTTACAAACATTACAGCAAAAAACATAAGAGCCGAGCAAATAAAAGACACATTTGACTTTGTCGTAAATCGTGCCGTTGAAACGCTTACTGACATTCATAAGCATACTGCCAAACTCATCAACAAAAGTTGGTTCAACGATGAACCTAATGGTATTATATCATTAAAAGGTGGGAATTTAGCTGCTGAAATTAATGACCTCAAACATTTACCTTATAATAAAGTAAAAGTTAGACAAATTCCACTCGAAAAATATTTTAAAGAACCCTATTTCGAAACGAAATTTTTAATATATCATAGCGTACAGAAATGATATCTTTTATCAGACTTATTAGGCTACCCAATATCCTAATCATTGCGTTCACACAAGTATTGGCGGGCATTTGCCTATACCCATTGGGAATAGAGATATTAAAAGATTTTCACTTTGGGATTATCATACTTTCTACACTTCTCACTGCGGCCGCTGGATATATAATTAATGATTATTTGGATGTGAATATTGATGAAATTAACAAGCCCGATAAAGTTATTATAGGAACAAGCATTAAACGTAAACATGCTATTTTAATACATATTGCTTTAAGTGTGATTGCAGTTTTGAGTATGGCTGTAGTATCATACAAACTTGCCATATTGGTATTAGCCATTGGATTGCTGCTCATCAAATATTCGTCAACATTTAAAAAGCAGGTATTGATAGGCAATATATTTGTTTCCCTATTTTGCAGTATGACTATTTTTATATTATATATATGGAATTCGAATATACACTTTAACCATGTAATTGCCTATTCAGTTTTTGCATTTATCACCACATTGAACCGAGAAATAATTAAAGACACGGAAGACATAAAAGGCGACAGGATGCAGCAATGCCAAACGTTTCCAGTTGTATATGGTATCAGCAAAACTAAGAACTTATTATATATATTGAATGCTGTAATCTTGACTGCAAGTATTATATATTTCTACCAACTTTTCGAGATGCATCATTACCAAAACAACTATGTGAATTATTTTGCATTTATATATGCTCTTTTTTTTATTATAGCACCCATGTTTTATATGATATTCAAATTAATTGCGGCTAGGAAGTTGGATGAATTTGGCTACCTAAGCAAATTAAATAAATTAATTATGCTGTCCGGCATATTGAGTTTGATATTTTTAACGCTGTAAAAAAATGCAAATTATTCTGTCCTCAAAATCTCCACGCAGGCAAGAGTTGGTTTCAAAACTTGGCTACCCTGTAACCATTGACCCCATTGATGCTGACGAGTCGTTCCCTTCAGAATTAAAGGCAGGAGAAATTGCCAGCTATCTATCTAAAAAGAAATCCGACCACTATCATAAAAATATAAATGATGGAGAAGTATTACTTACCTGCGACACCATTGTATGGATTAATGATACGGTGATGAACAAACCAGAAACATTGGATGAGGCTAGGCAAATGTTAAATGTATTAAGTGGCGAGATGCATGAAGTATATACAGGTGTTACCTTAAAAACAAATTCTGACACTATTACATTTGCAGAAAAAACAGAAGTATATTTTAAGCCTTTAACAACTTCTGAAATCGATTATTATATAAACATTTTCAAACCTATGGACAAGGCTGGTGCTTATGGTATACAGGAATGGATAGGGTATATAGGTGTTGAGAAAATAGTTGGGTGCTATTATAATGTGATGGGATTACCTTTGAGCAGGGTTTATGGGGAATTGCAGGGTTTGTCATCCTGAGTTTATCGAAGGGTGAACAGACCATAATACAATAGTATGAATACTCCATCGCCCATCTTGCTGAATTTATTTCAGCCTCTCTAGTATGCATTCATAGATGCTGATCCCGAAATGAATTCGGGACAGCATGACGATTTGTATAGGATGATGACTGTTGTCACTCTATATACATATACATTCACTACCCAAAAAGCAACCCCATCAACTCCTCAATTTTACTTACTGGATTGATACTAATTTTCGACTTGATTGATTTTTGATAATTTCCTTTGGCAATAAAAATTTCATTATAGCCCAATTTTTCTGCTTCGGCTATGCGTTGCTCTATGCGGTTCACTGGGCGTATCTCGCCGCTTAGTCCAAGCTCGCCAGCAAAGGTTGCCTTAGCAGGTAAAGGTATATCAGTAAACGAACTTATGATAGCTGCCACAATTGCTAAATCGATTCCGGTATCATCAACTTTTAGTCCGCCTGTTATATTCACAAATACATCTTGAGTGCCTAGTCTTTGTCCTGCTTTTTTTTCTAGAATTGCTAACAGCATATTCAATCTTTTTGCATCATAACCTGTTGTAGTTCGCTGCGGAGTTCCATATACTGCAGGGCTAACAAGTGCTTGTGTCTCTACTAATAAAGGACGCATACCTTCCAATGTTACACCGATGGCAATGCCCGCCACTGGCCCATCGTGCTGCGAAACTAATATTTCAGATGGGTTACTTACTTGGCGTAATCCTGTGCCTTGCATTTCATATATTCCTATTTCACTGGTGCTGCCAAAACGGTTTTTAATAGTGCGAAGTATTCTATATAAATTATGTTTATCACCTTCAAATTGCAATACAGTATCAACCATATGCTCCAATACCTTTGGACCCGCAAGTGATCCATCTTTTGTTATATGTCCGATTAATATAATAGGTATGTCTTCGTCTTTGGCCAACCGCATAAAATCGGCAGCAGTTTCTCTTATTTGCGATACACTTCCGGGAGCACTTTCTACATATTCATTCCGCATGGTTTGAATTGAATCGACTATAACAAGCGATGGCTGCAACTCCTTAATCTGCTTAATGACTTGGTTGGTGACAGTCTCCGTTAATATATAACAATTATCAGGCAATTTATTCAATCGTTCAGCACGCATTCTTATTTGCGAACCACTTTCTTCTCCTGATATATATAATACATTTCCTGTAGTAAATTGTGTGGCAACTTGCAGCATTAAAGTACTTTTGCCAATGCCTGGTTCGCCACCAATTAATATTAATGAACCGGGAACTATTCCACCTCCAAGAACTCTATTAAATTCTTCATCAGGTGTTATAATACGTTCGTTGCTTGTGGTAGAAATCTGTGGTAAGGGAACGGGCTTGTGATCGCTGCTTGGAGCCGTCTGCCCGGGTTTTGCTTTGGCTTTATATTCTTCAACAAATGAATTCCAGCTATTGCATGACGGGCATTTACCCAACCATTTATGAGCCTCAAAAGCACATTGCTGACAAACATATACAGTGCTTTGTTTAGCCACAGGATTTTTATTTAAAATCCAACAATACTATATCAAAAGACAAAACAGAATTGGGAGGTATTTGCCCGCTTCCTTGTGCCCCGTAAGCTAATGCAGATGGAATTACAAATGTAGCTTTCCCTCCTTTTTTCAGATACGGGATTCCTATTTTCCAACCTTCAATTAAATTTGATAATGGGAAATTAATAGTTTTACCTGGCTTGGTTTCATCGAATATCGTTCCATTTAAAAATGAACCATGATACTCTACCACCACAGTATCTTTTACGGTAGGATGTTTTTCTCCTGAGCCACTATCCGAAATCACAGCATAAATTCCACCATTGATATAGCTGCCATTTAGTTTTTTCTCAGCCACATATTTAGTGATTATTTCGGCATCAATTTCATTTTGTGTTTTGAAATTTTGTCTTTCCCCACCATCCATTTTAACCTCAGCGGTACGACTGTTTTTGCAAGCAAACATGATAGTAGTTGCTAGTGCGAGTATATATATATATTTCATATTTTTTTTTAGTAATCAGTGGTCAATAAACAGTAGTCAGTAAACAGTGGTCAGTAATCAGTAGTCAGTAATCAGTAGTCAGTAAACAGTGGTCAGGCAGACGGCGTCAGCAACTGATTACTGACTACTGTTTACTGGTTACTATATTCATTAAAGCCTCGGTGGTAATAGATTTTGGTCTTTCGAGTGGTAAACTTAGGGCACGATCCCAGCATAAAGAAGCCATTACACCTAGTGAACGGCTCACGCCAAACATGACAGTATAAAAATCTTCTTCTACCATTCCATAATGTTGTAATAATGCTCCGCTATGTGCATCAACATTGGGCCAAGGATTTTTTACTTTTCCCAATGATTCTAAAATTGGAGGCACTACTTCATATACATTCCAAACGGTGTTTACCATATCATCATCGGGCATATGTTTTTTCGCAAAACCCATTTGTGAAATAAACCTTGGATCGGTTTTACGCAATACTGCATGACCGTATCCAGGAACCACTTGGCCTTGTGCCAAAGTATCTTTCACATATTGTGCAATCTGTTCTTTATTTGGACGTTTTGTATTTAATGAATCGCACATTCCTTGCAACCAACGTATCACTTCTTGGTTTGCCAATCCATGCAATGGCCCAGCAAGTCCGTTCATAGAGGCTGCAAATGCGAGATAAGGATCACTCAATGCCGAACCAACCAAATGGGTTGTGTGTGCTGATACATTTCCACCTTCATGATCGCTGTGTATGGTCATATATAAACGCATCAACTCAGCAAAATCAGGTTCATCATAACCCAGCATGTGGCCGAAGTTGCCAGCCCAATCAAGTTTTGGATCGGGTTCTATATGCTCATCATTTTTATAGGTACGCCTGTATATATATGCTGCAACGCGGGGCAAGCGTGCAATCAAATTCATCACATCTTCATAAGTTGGATCCCAATAATCTTTTTTGTTAATTCCTTTGCGGTATGATGCAGCAAAAACACTTTCAGTTTGCATAGCCATAATACCAATAGTGAACTGCGTCATGGGATGTGTTGTGCGAGGCAATGAATCCAATACATTAAATACATGACGGGGAACAATAGCACGGCGAGCCCAATTATTGGTAAGGTTCTGTACATCTTCGTTCGAAGGGAGTTCGCCCATCAACATTAAATAAAATATAGCTTCGGGAATAGGCTCGCTGCCACCTTCAACAAAATGTTGTAACTTTTCACGCAACTCAGGAATTGAATATCCGCGGAAACGAATACCTTCATTTGAATCGAGCAATGAGGTTTCGGTAACCAATCCGGTAATACCTTTCATACCTCCAAATATATCATCAATGGTGTAAGTGCCAATTACTTTGTCGCCGTGAGCTTTAGCAAATTCTTTAATTTTTATTACTTCTGGCAGAGCTTTCTCTGCAAATTTATTTTTTAGTGAATCCATTTTCTATTTAATTTTAACTTTTGGTAAGTTATAAAACTTTCCAAAAGTTTTATAACTGTCTTTATAAAACGCTTGCAAATTACTATTTGTTTTGCGACTGGGCAAATTGAAGGGGAAAATTATTTGAAAAAGTTATCCAATATTTATTCGCTACATCAAAAACAAAAAGCCCAGAAGCTCTTGTCGAACTTCTGGGCTTGTGAAAATTGTTATAATATATAAATTACTCTACAGTTATTTTACCTGTTTGGGTACGACCATCTACATTAACTTGGTATATATATACACCTGCAGCTAAATTTTCGGTATTGATTGTTTCAACATTAGCACCAGCTTGTTGTCTTTGCTTAGCAGTAGGCATCACATCACGACCAGTTAAATCCATTAAACGAATAGTTACATCAGCAGCTTTTTCGGTAGTATACGAAATATAGAATTGACTATTTGCAGGGTTAGGATACACAGTTAAAGCGGTTAAATTGCTAATATCACTTACACCTGCATCCCAATCACCAAAGCGTGTATCACGGCATGCGAAATTGTCGGTAGTGGTTGCGGCCTCTTCAAATTTGATAGAGTCATCGCTTCTGTTTATTGCAAATGCACCTACACAAAAAGTGCTCGTAAAGCTACTTGGTATGTTCAAATTAACATTTATATTACCAGAAATATTTGCAGTTGCTCCAGAGTCAACACCAGCAGTAAGAACATAAGCAAAGAAACTTCCATTAGGTATTGCAATTTGTTTATTAATTATTATTTGATAAAAAATACTATCACCTGCTTTTAGTTTATCGCTACCACCATTTTTTACTGTGAAAGCGAAAGCTATAGGCACTCCTTGAGCAATTCTTTCAGGACTGCCAATGCTGCTAACTGCTAAATCTACTTTACGGCCCTGACCATTTACGAAGGTAAATGCAGTAACCATGGATAAAATAAGTACTAATTTTTTCATTGTTTTTTTTGAGTTGTTAAATTTTGAGATGCAAATATAAGGTTTTAAAATAAAATTGTCAACTAAAAAGTTCCAACATATCCTCAGCCTTTATTTGTTTAAAACCTCCTTCATCCACTTGAATGATACTTTGGGCCAAAATATTTTTGCGTTCTTGCAGTCCCAATATCTTTTCTTCTATCGTATCGCGGCTGATAAATTTATATATAAATACATTTTTTGTTTGCCCAATCCTGTGGCTCCTATCTTCGGCTTGCCGCTCTACTGCTGGGTTCCACCATGGGTCGAGCAAAAACACATAGTCGGCTTCGGTGAGGTTCAGTCCAAATCCTCCGGCTTTTAATGAGATCAAAAAAAGTTTGATATCATCATTCGCCTGAAATTCTTTTACCAATTTTTTGCGGTCGAGGGCTGCAGTTGATCCGTCCAAATAAAGATACTTTACTTCAGATTCGTCGAAATGTTTTTTGTAAATATCGAGTTGTTTTACAAATTGACTGAACATTAAAATTTTGTGCCCTTGCGACAAAGCTTTCTGTGCCAAATAGATTACTTCCTCAAACTTACCCGATGTTTCTGTATTCGCATTGTCTGCCATATAAGGGTGGTTGGCTAGTAAACGTAACTTAGTAAGTCCTTGGAAAAATGAAAATCTATTTTTGGTAAAACTTCTATCTCCCAAACTTTTTAACAACTCATTTCTATAAGCAGATTTTGTGCTTTCATATAATTTCTTCTGTCCTTCGTGCATATCACAATATCTTATCTGCTCAGTTTTTGAAGGCAAATCAGTTGCTACCATACTTTTGGTTCTTCGCAATATAAATGGCTTTACCAATAATTGTAGTTTTTGCGATTTGCTTTCATCTTTCCCTTTTTCTATTGGCACCACATAATGTTCATTAAAATAATGGAAGCTGCCCAACAAACCTGGATTTACAAAATTCATTTGGCTCCATAAGTCTGTTATGCTATTCTCAACAGGTGTTCCCGTTAAAGTTAGTTTGTGTTGCGACCTTAGTTTAAAAATGGATTTTGCAGTAACCGATGAAGGGTTTTTTATCGCTTGACTTTCGTCTAATATGATATAATGAAATTTGAATTCTTTAAATAAATCATCGTCGGCACGCATGGTTCCATAAGTAGTAATTATCACATCATATAAAGGGAATTTATGTAATATATCCCTGTTCCGATTTTGCCCACTATGTACTAAAATTTTTAAACCCGGTGTGAACTTTTCTGCTTCCGACAACCAATTATATATAAGCGATGTGGGTGCCACAATTAACGAAGTTTTGCGAGGTTTTGCAGAAGGAGTTTTAGTATTTGCTTCTAATATAATATCATCAGTAATTCCCTGCTCAAATAATGAACCTTGTTTCAGTGGCAATTGTATAGTTTTTTCAAATACGAGTTCTTTGTCTGCCCCATTAATTTCTTTTTCCTTTTGTAATAAACAAAGTGATTGTATAGTTTTTCCAAGCCCCATATCATCAGCCAAAATTCCACCAAAGCCATTGCTTTGCAAATAATAAAACCACTGAAAACCGTGCTCTTGATATTCACGCAAATTGCAATTAAAATCTATAGGCAATGATTCTTTCTTTTCTGAATCTGTTGCCACCATATCTTTAAGTTTGTCAACCCAGTGTTGTCGTCTGTTTTCTTGGTTGCTCCACAATGATTCTAGCAAACCGAAATGGTATTTTTTCAATCTCAATTGCCCATCACTGTGCTCAGCAATTTCCATAATATTCCCGAATTTTTCGAACCATTCATCGGGTATCACAGCCACATCGCCATTGGGTAATTCAAATTCATGGTGGCCTTTTAATATATGATCACGCAGCACATGAAATGGCATTTCGTATTCGCCAAACTTAGCTTTCACTAATAGGTCGAACCAATCGGTTCCTTCAGCCAAATCGATACTATATGTTTGCTCGCCCAAAAAATATTTTCGATTGAGTTGTTGTACAATTTCAAACCCTGCTTTACGTAATGATTCTCTATTTGCATTGAGCCAAGTAATAGTATCTATTAATTGCCCATTGCCTGCACTAAACAAAGAACCATTCTCATTCGCCAATCCTCCATCAATCAAAACCTGATATTTGAATTGCTCCCACTCCCCCGCCCTTTTTATTTTGCGGAATATATATTGCCCATTTTCTTTGTCAATTTTTACATGGGTTTTTTTAGTCGAGTGATAATGAAAATCGGAATTGCCATATTTGAATGACAACAATAAATAATATTTATCAGCCCATTGTTGCAAGGTTACTATGGGTTGTGCAACAAATTTTTCGTTCACAATTTCAAACCCATCTGCATATACATCATAATGCTCAAGCAACTGCACTACAAACGTTCGCAAGTACTTGTCCACAGCAGTTTGTGGCACTTCTATATATTTTTTGGTTTGGAACGGAGTAAGCTTTACTCCTTCCACTTCTTCACCAAAAGTATACACTATATTATCCACCATCATAAAGGCTGGATGCTGACATATAACTCGTGAAAATTGATTGATAAAATCTACGCGTTTATTATCATGTTTAATGGTAGCAAAATATCGCAATCCTTCAATCCCTTTTTTGAAATGGAAAAGTACCGTTGCATTTCCTTCAGCTATTTCCAGTTTATGATGAGCAGGATTATCATTATTCCCTTTCATATAAAAATTCATTCCTTTTAATATGGTTAGAACGTTGCCAATCCTACGTTCCACATAAGGCCTGATTTGCTTTTTCAAAAACTCAGGTGTGATATGCTTCTCAAAAAAATCGTGAGGCTTTATTTTCTTTTTACTTTTGGCATCAGCAAATTGATGAAAAATAGCATCATGACTTACCTCATGCAAATATGAAATTATTTTACGTGTTTCAGCATTATCCACTTTGGGGAAATTGGACAATGTGTTGGCATATACTTTTTGATGTGTTAAAGTAAGTTGCCCCTTTGCATTTACCTGCACCACATGTGGCTCAATAGTCCAACCCAAATCTTTATCCTCGATGAGTGAGAATACCAGGGTATAGGGTTGTGTGGTTACTACTTGCATTTAGTGGTCAGTAGTCAGTAAACAGTGGTCAGTAGCTGACGCCGTCCCGATAACTATCGGGAGGCACTGACTACTGTTTACTGACTACTGTTTACTATTATAAATACTTTTTCTTTTTAATTTAATTCAAATAATACTATTACTCGAATTAATATCGGGCAAAGGTATGGGAAGTTTTTGGGATTGTATCGGGGTTAAATAAAAATATAAAAATATTTTTATTTTTGGAGATTGGGAAAAATGTCTTAAATTTGTGGACAAATGTCGAAGGAAATATTATGGCTACTTTTAAATTAAATATCGAGCAGAAATTGAACAAGGAAGTTTCAACCCTATTCAAGAGTTCAACTACCAATTATAAATTTGTTCAAGGCAAAAGCAACGTTACTTATGATGATTTTCTTTCGAATAAGATGCTTATTATTATAGCAATCAGAATAGGTATTCCTTATTCTTTTTTTGATTTGATACAACACCAAGCTCCTTTCAGCGAAAGCGATTGGGCCAGTTTTTTAGATATCTCCACCAAATCATTGCAACGATATAAACAATCATCAAAGCACTTTAAGCCGAGCCAATCAGAAAAAATTATTGAGATTGCCGAAGTTACCAATGTTGGGCTCGATGTATTTGGCGATATGGATAAATTTAAGCTTTGGCTCGATACACCCAATTTTTCTTTAGGCAATATAAAACCGATGGAATTGCTCAGAGATTCCTACGGGAAAGAATTAATATTGTGCGAGCTCACCCGAATCAATTACGGTATCCTCTCATAAAGGTGGAGGCTTGTAAATTATCTCGTGCGAAATTTACCACACCCCTTTCAGGGAAAGGTGCTGCCATTAAAGGTGCGAGGTGGAACTCGATTGGTGTTGAGTTAATATATTTGGCTTCTAATCGTTCGCTTGCCATGGCAGAGGTTGCGGTGCATTTCACCTTGGCCACAATCCCCAGCGATTATGTGATGCATACTATATATATTCCCGATAATATAGCTATTAAAAAACTGAATGAGTCTGCATTGCCGAAAGAGTGGAATACCTTCCCGCATCCTGGCTCTGCGCAATCTATTGGCGATAAGTTTGCATTGGCCAATAAATATTGTGTGATGCAAATTCCCTCTGCAGTAACGCAGGGTGATTATAATATTCTCATCAATCCCAATCATACAGATTTTTCCAAAATTAAAATAATATCGACGAGTAAGTTTCCTTTTGATAAGCGGATATTTAAATAAAACCATATTGTCTATTTTTACTATAACATATAGCAAACACTTACCTTTAATATTTCTTGAATTTAATTTCGTATCATTGCAAAGTAAAATTACTATCGGTTATCAGCCATTTCGATAACTATCGAGGCACTGACAACAGATAACTGGTAACAGACAGCAAAAACATATGGATCCAAAAATAGAAATACTACTAGAGAAAAAATTAATTGGAACGCGAATCACCATGTCGTTGGTTAATAATAGAACAGGTGAACTTTGGCAAAACTTTATGCCGAGGCGAAATGAAATTAAAAAAAATATTGGAACTGAATTTTATTCCGTGCGAAATTATGGTCACTTATATTTTGAAAATTTTAATCCGAATAATACCTTTGAGAAATTTGCTGCTATTGAGGTTAGCGATTTCAATATAGTACCCGACGGCATGGAAACTTATATATTAGTAAGCGGACTTTATGCCAATTTTCATTATATAGGATTAAATACTGATACAAAAATATTTGAATATATATACGGAACTTGGATACCCAACTCTATATATATTTTGGATAACGGACCACACTTTGAAATATTGGGAGATAAGTGTCAGAATAATGACCCGAATTCTGAGGAAGAAATTTGGATACCGATTAAGTTGAAAAAATGAGAACTATTATAGCCGTTTTCTTCCGTCAGCTCTTCAAAATAAAATATTTGAAAGCTACATATTTCGGTTTTTATAAAAAAATATTTGAACCGTTTAATTTGTTTAAAGGTGTTACAGTAAAAGTATTATATCGCACTCAAATTAAATTGAATTTACATATAGATGATTGGATACAACAAAACCTATATTTCCTAAACGAATACGAAGAAAAGGAAATTAAATTCGTTGAAAAATATTTAAAAAAAGACGATGTATTTATTGATGTGGGAGCCAATATTGGCCTGTATTCCTTGGTAGCTGCTAAGCAAATTGAAGGTGGTAAAGTATATGCATTTGAACCAATAAAAAAGAATTCTGATAGTTTATTATATAATATCAAACTAAACAAGCCCATAAATATTATAGTAGAAAAACTTGCTGTTTCTGATAATGAAAAAAACCTCATATTGTATTTAGATGAGAACGAAAAGAACAATGGCATGGCAACAGCTTATGCCGATACTTTTACTTATAACGAAACAGTCCCTTGCACTTCGCTCGATTTTTATTTTGCAAATAAAGATATAAGTGCTGTTAAATTAATTAAAATAGATATTGAAGGAGGAGAATATAATGCTGTAATTGGAATGCAAAATATCTTAAAGAAATATAAACCTACCCTATTGATAGAAATCAATCCAGATGCACCTTACGACGAGAATATTTTGGAAAGTTTATTATTTGAAATGGGATACAAAAAGTATTATTTAGATGAAAGGAGTTCGCCCATAAATACAAAATTGGCAGGCGATAATTCATGCAATTATTTATTCTCTTGTGATAGTAAAATTTAACCCGATAAATTATATATCTTTGCCATCGTGCACCGAACAATAAAATACCATTTCAATATCATATGAAAATATATACATGAAAATCTCCAATAACAAAATTTTAATTACTGGCGGTGCTACAGGCATTGGCCTTGGGCTTACCGAAAAATTTATTTAAGAAAACAATACGGTGATTATTTGCGGAAGACGTGAATCGGTTTTGAAAGAAGTACAAGAGAAATTCCCATCAGTAATTACCAAAGTTTGCGACCTGTCAATAGCCAATGAAAGAGAAGAACTATATAAATGGATTTCAGAAAATCACACTGATTTGAATGTATTACTAAACAATGCCGGTATGCAGCAATGGATGCATGTTACCGATGCCGATTTTTACGTGCGTGCCAAAGATGAAATCGCAATTAATATAGAAGCTCCTATTCATTTGTCATCTCTGTTTTCAAATTTGAACTCGCTTGATACTATAATAAATGTTACTTCGGGATTGTCATTTGTACCACTTACCAAAGTGCCGGTATACTCCGCTACCAAAGCATTTTTCCATTCATTCACACTTTCTTTACGTCAGTTATTGAAATCAAAAAATATAGAAGTCATTGAGATGATTCCACCCGCACTCAATACGGACTTAGGTGGCAAAGGCTTGCACGACACAGCTCCGCCTGTAAGTGCTTTTATAGAATCTGTTTTTGAGCAGATGAAAGAAGGAAAAACAGAACTTACTTTTGGTTTCAGTGAAGGTATGTTGAAAGCTGGGCCTGAAGATTTGAAAAAAGCTTTTGAGCGAATGAATGGCTAATAGGCTGCGCGAAAATATCGAGCGGCCTCGGTAATCGAACCCAATTTTACCCGTACATTTGTGGCCTTTTTTATCCCTCAATAAAAATATATGTGGCTCAAAATAGCAGCTTTCCTGGTTAGGAAAAGAGTACTGTTACTTATAGTGTTAGGATTGCTTACAGGCTGGATGGCCTTTGAGGCACGCAAGGTTTCCATAGCTTACGATTTTGCCAAAGTAATTCCCAAAGACGATAGCGACTATTTGGATTACGTGGACTTCAAGCAAAAATTTGGTGAGGATGGCAGTGTAATGGTAATTGGAGTGCAGAGTGATAAACTTTTTCAGCTCCCCTATTTCAAGGCTTGGTATAATTTAACTGAAAGTATACAAAAATTAAACGGTATTGAAAAGGTAGTTTCTATTAGTCATATATATAAAATTGATAAAGTAGAAAGCAAAGATGAATATGGCGACGACAATGGCCACTTTGCTATTGGCCGTATGTTTCAAAAAGCTCCTGAAACACAGGCAGAACTTGATAGCTTGGCCAAGGTTATTAATGATTTAAGTTTCTACAAAGGTCTTCTAATAAATGACAAAGGCGATGTAACCTTGATGGGCATCACCCTCAAAAAAGAACAACTCGATTCGAAAGACCGTATAGCACTTGTTGCGGAAATAGAAAGAATGGCAAATGCATTTGGTGCAGAACAAAATACAGTAGTACACTTCTCAGGGCTGCCATATATAAGAACTATTTATGCTACCAAAATCAGGAATGAATTGCAAATGTTTACTGTACTGAGTGTACTTATCACGATGGTGATTATGTGGTTTTTCTTCCGCTCATTAGTGGCAGTTGGGTATTCATTGATTGTTGTAATACTTGGTGTGGTTTTTACATTGGGTACAGTAGGTTTAATGGGCTACAAAGTGTCAGCACTGATAGGATTAGTGCCGCCCTTGATTGTTATTATAGGTATTCAAAATTGTATATATCTTTTCAATGTTTATCATCAAGAATATCGAAAAAATAAAAGTAAAATGTTGTCCATTACCCGCGTTACTGCTAAGAATGGACTTGCACTCTTTCTTACCAATGTTACCACAGCAGTTGGTTTTGGCGTATTCAATTTTACTGGCAGTTCTTTGCTCGATGATTTCTCGATTGTGTCGGCAATTAATATTATGGTGATATATGTTTTGTCAGCCATTTTTCTCCCGATTGTATATAGTTATTTACCAGCACCTACGCATAAACAAACCAAACATTTAGACAATGTACACATGAGCGGACTGATGCACTGGTGCAACCGCATAGTGATGAACCACCGCAAATGGATATATGGAATTGTAGCCGTTCTCACAATTGTTTCTATATGGGGCTTTATGCAAGTAAAAGCAATTGGTTATATCGTAGATGACCTTCCAAAAAAAGACAAAGTATATACTGATTTAAGATTTTTCGAACACCATTTCAAGGGAGTTATGCCTTTAGAAATTTCGATTGATAGTCGTAAAAAAGCTACATTTAAAAACTCAATAAGTTCATTTGAAAAAATGGATAGCTTGCAAAAAATACTAAGCGAATATCCACAATTAAGTAAGCCGGTTTCGTTATTAGAGATGATCAAATTTGCAAGCCAGGCATTTCACAATTACAATCCACAGAATTATAGTTTGCCACCCCAAGAAGAATTTGTAGCATTAAGAAGTTATCTAAAACTCAACAAAAAAAGCGGCAATAACCAATTAATGAAAGGCTTAGTAGATAGTACTTGGCAAACTGCACGTGTGAGTGTGCAGATGGCGGATATAGGCAGTGTGGAAACCGAAAAACTACGCAATGAATTACGACTACGTGTTGATTCTATTTTCAACCCTAAAGAATATGATGTAAAACTAACTGGTACCAGTCTTATTTTCTTGAAAGGGAATTCTTATTTGATAAACAACTTATCAGGCTCCATGGCATTGGCACTGCTTATAAATAGTTTGCTAATGGCTTTATTGTTTTTTAGTTGGCGTATGATATTAATTTCATTAGTCCCTAATATACTTCCCCTTATTATGACCCTTGGTATTATGGGCTTTTTTGATATTCATTTAAAGCCAAGTACTATAATAATCTTTAGTATTACCTATGGAATATCTATTGATTTCACGATTCATTTCTTGGCCAAGTATCGCTATTTCTTAAAGAAAAATAATTGGGCTATTGGCCCAGCAGTTACCGAAACTATTATAGAATCGGGAGTGAGTATTGTATATACTTCGGTTATCTTATTCTGCGGATTTATTATATTTGCTTTTAGTACATTCGGCGGTACAGTTGCCTTGGGTGTGCTAACATCCATCACGCTTTTGATAGGCATGGTTCTAAACTTATTATTACTTCCAGCTATGCTTATGTGGCTAGAGAAAATAATGAATACAAAAAAGGAAATGAACAGCGGTATTATAGAACTGGAGGAATAGTTCTAAAGAACTATTATAATATAGCTCATTCATACTTTAAACCAATCCCCGCCCGTGGCGCTGCTCGACTCGGCGAAAATCATCCTCTATGAGGAAAATCCGGAAGGAATTATATTATTATTCTACCTAAACCCGTAACAGCTAATTTTACTAAAATCTTTTTGACCATAGCGGTCACCTTTAAAAAACACCCATATCAAACTTACTTCATGTGAGCCTGGATTATAAAATTGCTGGCTGCTTATTGTAAAATCATAGCTATAGCAGAACTTAAAATTATTCTTTTTAAATCCAATCATCGCAATAAGTGCATCGCTGTTGTGTGTTGATTGCCTGTACCAAAGTCCTGTAAGAAAATTATGTTTGCTTATATAAAATCCCAAATTTAGTTGCGTAAAAGAACTTTGAAACATCAATAATATATTGGGCGAAATTAATAAGTCCTTAATTTTGGGATTGGGTTTTAAAACAGTTCCTCCATGCAAAGTGATGCGTGTTCCCAACCTTGAGCCATCACCATTATATCCATTAAATGAGTTGTTGGGTCTGTTAAGATTGTGAACTGCTAGTCCTACAAAAGCATTATCTGAATAAGCAATTGCACCGGTATTAAAATCAGGATATAGCACAGTTGCATTGCCTGGGGTTTTTTCTTTGGTAGCACCTATTACGCCATTAATAGGATTAAGTGCGTCGGCAAATATCAACTTATTCCAATCTACTTGCCGCTGCTGAATTCCTGCTTGTAAGCCAAAACTCATAGTCCAATCGTAGTTTATTTTGGTATGGAAAGCATAGCTAAGCAAAGCTGAATTGGTTTGTATGGTGCCTTGTCCTATTTGATCGCTAAAAACCAATACACCCAATCCACTATTTATCCTAGGCAAGTTTGCATCGAAGGCTGCAGCATAACTATTAAAAGTGCCTTGCCATTGGTTGCGGTAATTCAAAGCTACTCTATTACCCCCACTGAGGCCTGCAAATGCTGGATTGGTATATAAAGGCGAATTATAATACTGCGACAATTCAGGATCTTGAGCATGAGCACTTAAAATGATCAATGCAAAAAACAGGGTAGTGTTTATTTTTTTTCTTAATTTCATATTCAATTCTTTGTAGCCAAGCAACAATAAAATTTGCTACAAATGTAAAACAAAAATAGGACTATTACATATTGTGGGTAGGTATTATAGTAATTGTACTATCACAATATAATAAAATTACAGCACAAAAAAAGCCGCCCAATCTAGTTGGGCGGCTTTTTATATTATTGATAATATTAATTTTTTCTAATAAGTGTAATACTACCTTTTGCAGATCCCCAGGGCTTGTCATTTGCTTTATGGGGCTCAATGATTGTTTGTTCGAAGTAGTTCTCTGCAAGTTTGGGTTCTTTCCAAGCACGTAGTTTCCATTTGAAAATGAAATAGTAAGTACCTTCAGGGCAAGTAGCACCATCGTTTTGGTTCTTACCATTCCACTGTTCCTTTGGATCGGTTGTATGGAATACACGCTCACCCCAACGGTTATAAATCCAGAGTTCGTATGGTGTAGAATCTTTGGTAGATAGTCCTTTGGTTTCGCAGAAATATCCATCATTAATTCCATCACCATCAGGTGTAAAACTGTTCGGTATAATTACATTCACATCAAAGTTGTTTACCACATCCTTGCATATTGAATCCGTACATCGTCCATTGGTAACATATAAGCATACATGGAAAGTTCCTGTATCATTACCATAATCTACATCTGGATTTTTTAAAGTGGATTTATTGGCACTTCCTAGTTTAGGGTCGCCGAAATCCCAACGCCATGTGGTTACATTGCCTGAGCTACTGTCGAGGAATTGGAACTTAGGTATTTCTACTGTTGGGTCCCATCCAAAATTAGCTTTCACACTGTCAATTGTAATGGTACCAAAAGTATCATCAGGACACATATGGTACTTTGGAGTAAATAGGATTTTATAAGTTCCTGCTTTGGTAAACACATGCCAAGTAGTGTCTTCACTTACTTTATGCACTTTAGTTGAATCTCTATATCTGATACTCGTATCGTGAGCTGTGAAACCATCGCCAAAATCATAGTTCAAGAATACAAGTTCTGTATCGCTGAAGTTGATGAATGGCACTTTGTCGCCCACACAAGCTAAGGGTTGGTTAAAGAATCTTGCTTGAGGTGTTCTCAATACATAAACAACTATGGGTCTCTGGAATCCATTGACGGTATCGGGATATGTGGCCTCACATATTCTATTTGTTCCAGTGGTAGGATCGTATATTGCTCCTGATGAAGTAATAGTTATATGATAAACTCCAGGCTCTGTAAATACGTGTGTGAAGTTTGTATCACTTTGTGTAGCTTCCGAAATAGTTTTGAAAGTTCCGTTAGGTTGCAATTGATTGAAACGCCAGATAAAGTTTTTAGAAATAGTATCTGATAAGTTATCAAAAGTTACAGAAAAAGCGGCACAACCAATTGTATCAGTTAATACTTTGCACTTGGGCAATGGGCCTATCACTCTTATTTGTTTAATTACTGTATCCCAACATCCTGTAGTTGACTTGACTATCAGCTTGACCGTAAAGAGTCCGTTTGAACTATATTGATGGGTAGGATTTTGCAGAATACTTGGATTGGTTTTGTCGCCAAATTCCCAGAACCAAGCGGCAATAACATCCTTGCAGGCTCCTCTGCTTTTGCAAGGTCCCCAAGTAAATGATAAATCGAGGAAGTTGATTAATTGACCGCAGTATAATGTATCACGCGATGTTTTAAAATCAGCAGTCACATCATTTACATATATATTTTGGTGGATAGTGTCTCTACAACCTAATGAGTCTTTAGTTAACAATCTCACATCATATACTCCTGTATCGGAGAAAGTATGATAGGCTGTATCTGCTTTTGATGAAGGATTGATAGGGTCGCCAAATAACCAAAGGAAAGTTTCATAACCCCCGGCAGGTGTGGGTCTGGTAAATGGAGGATTGGGAGAAATTGTTGGATCAGCCCAATAATCCCATTCATTCCACTCAAAGTAAGAGAATGGAGGACCTAGTGGATCCCAATAGCGAATGAAATGTGTGAACTGCGTTGCATTATGCGAATTACATATAATAGTATCATCGGTATATAATTCAGCCATATTCCCAATCAGTATTCGACCATTCTTCCTCACTGAGTTATAACAGCTATCAGTATTAGTCATTGTAACTGATAAATAATAAACACCTCTTCTAGGGTATTGATGATACATCGTAGGGACTATAGTATCGGGCAGTATTGCAGTAATATCTTTACTAGTTACTCCGCCCAACTTGTCAAATTCGTATCTAATACGCTGATAGGGTCTTCTTGAAATTGAATCTGCAGTGATTGTTCCATCGCCCCAGTTCCAAGCAATCGAAACGATACTATCTTGAGTAGTATCAACCATGTGTATCATTACATACGACCAAACACAGTCATAATTACCACTGATATTTTGATTGGTATAGAACAATGCGTTATTGGGTACGAATCTTAAGCGGTGGTGGAACCAGAAAGTATCTGAACACCAGCGGCGGATAGTTGAGTCGTACTCACCTTTTCTGTTTTGAATTGCAAATCCCAAGGTTACCCATCCGTTTGAGTCGCACACTTTAGGACTATAGAATCTTTTATATTGTGTAGGCCATGGTGGTAGCGGGCTCCAAGGTGGTATATTGAACGATGATTGTGGCGTCCAACAATTAGGATCGGCCGGATAAGCACAACAATTAGAGTCGAAACATATGGATACAAACTGCTGGGTACAACCAGGTTTGGATTTGTCCCATTTAAAGGTAATATTATAAGGAGGAGGTGATACTGTATAACAGTTTTTACCTTCTGTTTTCAGATAACTCGCATCAGGATTCATCAATGCAAAAGGAACCTGAGCCATACTATTACACTCTACCGCATAAGCCATATTGATGTTTGTATCATATTTATACCATTCGCCTTTCATCACAAATTTTGGTGTATGGCAACGTTCTTTTTTGTGCGTCGTGTCATACTTGTGTTCAGGTTTCCAATCGTAGCTAAAATTGGTATTCTGTGCTGTCCAAATAGTGTCATTACCAACAATGGTTGAATCACAATTTTTGTGTCTGTAATATATACGGTAATTAATAAAGGTATCAGTCTTAGTTTGATCGACCGCATTTTTCTGCGTGACCGTATTGACGTAAACAAATGCATTGACCAGAAACGGCATCGGTATCCCCACAAAACAAGTACTAGTAGTATCATACTTTTTCGTATTCCCGTCATAATGGTACGTTAACGTATCTTTTAAATTTGCCCATGCACAAATAGCAGTATCAGCGAGCGACAAGGCATTGCCTTTATCATCAAAGTCCCAATAAAATTGTATATGAATTGCGTCGCAAATTTCAGAGTGGTTGGGGAAATGCACGGTATTGATTACACGGCATTGGTGCCTTTCAGTATCTGCAATTTCACCGGGTGGTTTTTCTATAGTGGCACCAGGTCCATAAAGCATCATACTATCCACACTGTCAATTTTTTGGCAAGGTGGCTGCCATACTAACATAATTACTTTTTTAGGACCGCAACTTGGATACACGTGCGATGGCTGCCAAGTACCTGAGTCCACATTATTCGGAGGTGGATGCAGGTAGAACCAATAGACCTGCTGTTGACCTGGTATGGGAGTAAATAAAGGTGTACTATTAAACTCCATTAAGTGACCACCGAAACACATGGTATCATCTTTTACAGTTGGGTCTAATTGCAAATTGATATTATCACCTGCATAAGGATTGGTGAATTGATCTATACATCCGTACTTCGATTTGATTCGCAGAGTAGCTGCAAAAGGCCCCGACTTATAATACGTATGTACAAATTTTTTCCAATACTGGGTTTTCTCAGCACCCGTTGGTGGTGAGCTTGATTTGAAAGTAGTGCCATCACCAAAATCCCATTCAAAAAACTCAATATTATTTGGATTTATTGTTGACCCATTGCTAAAGACTACTGGGGTTGAATCGCACTTAACGGTGTATTGTGTGGAGAACCTCGCCCCTATTTTATCCAGCACCAAAAAGTCGGAGTCCAACTTGTACTCGGCAATACAACCATTGGTATCGGTTATAATAAGTTTGGGTGAACGCCAACGACCCACAGAATCCTGATAGGTGTGGCAAACATATTTATTGCTTACCCAATCAGCACCTGTTGAATCATAAGAACCGTCGTCCCACAGTATCACACGGCGAATAATTTTCGCATTGGTTACTGAGTCGGGCAATGATAAATCTGTTAAACAGAAGTTATTCCCTTCATAACATTGTGTATCCCTCAGATGCCCATTACTTAATTTGTAACTAGGCCTAGGTTTGGGGAACACTGTAATGATTGGCATGGTGCTACCTGTAACACAACTGTCGCCATTGTTCAGATAGATAACAAGCTTTGGCGAATAAATTCCGGGCTTAGTGTACTGAAAATTCGGATTGTCCTGTGTGTTGGTAGATCCATCACCATAATACCAGCGGTAACCTTTGATGTTGGCATTCTGAGCTTTGCTCGGACTTGGCGTAAAAGTAAGCTGGTCACCCAAACAAACCTTCACCTTGTCAACCGAGAAGCTGCATGTGATTTGAGCTTGTGCACCCCATCCGAGTAAGATGAATGCAAAAAGCATTGTTAGTTTTGATTTTATATGTCGCATAATCATAATTGTTGGCGAAATTAGTGGTTTTTATTTTATAGTGATAATTTATTTTCTTAACAAAATTTGGGTTTTAATCGCTTTCTCTGGCTCCCTAAACTGTTCAAACTGATACATCAACTGCATAGTATAGGTTCCTTCGGGCATTACTTCATTTTTGTATGTACCATCCCAACCTTCAGTTGGTGAGAAACTTTCAAATACGGTTTGACCTTTGATATCTATTACTTCTATATGGAAGAACTTTAAGACCATGTGCTTAAAATCTATTTCGTACTTGTCATTACTGCCATCGCCATTGGGAGTAAACACATTGGGAACCAAAGGTTGTGCAATATTTGATTTGATAGGCTTTAATATAGGCTCAGCACATGCAGAATTTGTTGAAAACTTCGCATTGATTTCGCCTTCCGATATGGTGTGTTTGATTTCCTTTTTATTGACTGTTTCTGCAGGTCCGTTATCAAATTGCACTGTCAAATCTAAATTATCAGGATTGCTGATTCTATATAATACTGTTGTTGAATTAATCAAACTTGCATCCACATTAAAAGTAGATTTTTTTACGGTTACTATTTCACTCGTTCCTTTAACACCAATTATATATTTACCTTCTTTGTGGTAACTATGTTTTATTTCCGAGGCATTCACAGGTTCTGATTCTCCATCGCCCCAATTAATTCTGAAACCTTGGCAATTTTCCAACCTTACACTCAGCACCCGCTCAGGGCAAATTAAGTTTTCTAATAAATTGATTTTTGCTGGAGGCAATAAAGTTAAACTATTTTTATTTTTTTGCGAAGCAATATCAGCCAAATCTGCGTTCACTAAAGAATTTTGGGCCGATATATATTCGGTGTATCCTTTTGGAGAAGAAGCTGAAATACTAGCACCATCGCTAATGTTGGGGTTTATTTGAGTTTGTTTGCTATTGCTATTTAAATTTTGAGAACCAGATGATCCGTTTTCGTTTGAATTAACTAGAGTTTCGTTTGAATTCGATGGAGCTGCTTTTTCTGGACTAGTTATAATAGTTTCTTTATGCTGTACTTGATTTTTTTGCTGTGTTGAATCAGATTGTGTATATATAACCGCAGTAGATACAACACCACCTGTTATTAAAACACCCGCTATCCATTTCATTAATAATTTACCTCCAACTTTGGCAGCAGTACTCGTGCCCATACCCGACGAAACACCTGCCCAAGCTGCGGGCGGCGGCATAGGTGCAAAATTTTGCATCTGATCTTTTATATGTTGTTCAAAATTGTTCATTGTGCAATTTCTGTATTTGTTAGTTTTTGTTGCATGAGTTGCCTGGCCCTAGCGAGTTGTGATTTTGAGGTTCCTTCGGTTACATCAAGCATCGTTGCTATTTCTTGGTGGCTGTATCCTTCTATGATAAATAAATTGAAAACGGTACGGCAACCTGCAGGCAATGTGCTAATGAGTGCAAGTATTTGCTTTTGGTCCATCTTACTATCGAAGTTAAAATTATAGGGAGCCTGCGCTGCATTTTCAAGAGACTCTGTTTTAAAAAGGATTTTTTTATGTCGAACCTGCTCTAAAGCGTGGTTCACAAAAATGCGTTTGAGCCAACCTTCTAATGAACCCTCGTTCCTAAAAATATTCAACTTAGCAAATGCTTTAATGAATCCTTCCTGTAACCAATCTTTTGCTTCTTCATTGCTATCAGCATATCGTAGGCATATACCATACATCACTGGGGCAAACATGTCATAGAACTTTTTGTGAGCCCGTTGGTCTCCTTTAGCACAAGTCTCCAACAAGTGTTTCTGCTGCTCATAATCTACCGTTGTGCTATAATTTCCCATCCGAACTGAGTCACTTTAATTGTTAGATGCAAAAATCGTAGTGGGGGTTGGAATGACAAGAAAGTTTTTTTGGGGAGTCATTATATCTTAAATAATAATTATAGTGGGATTTACATTTTTGAAAAATACTCTATCATGATTATATATAACTAACTTTTTTAAAATACTTATTCCATAATCAACGCATTTCCCCGTTTTTTGTAGCAAAATACAAAAGCTGCTTATGGCCTTATATAGATTTACCGTTACGTTTGAAGATTACGACGATATTAGTCGGGTGATAGATATACAATCTTCGCAGTCGTTTTTGGAATTGCACAAAGCCATTCTCGACTCTATCAAGTTCGACCAAAAACATATGGCCTCGTTTTACCTGAGCAACGACCAGTGGCGCAAAGGCGATGAAATTACTTTGGAAAATATGCTGACGAAAGAGGAATTGAAAAATCCGGAGATTAAGAAAATTCCGATTATGAAGAAATCTTTTCTCAATGATTTTATTGAAGACCCACACCAAAAATTCTTATATGTATATGACTTCTTAGAAATGTGGAGTTTCCATGTGGAGCTTACGGGAATAATTATGAAGGAAGATCCAAAAGCTACTTACCCAGTTATGGTTCGCAGTGAAGGTGTTGCACCGAAACAGTATTCCGACAAAAAATTTGTGGTAGTAGAAGATGAAGAGTTTGAGGATTTAAAAGAAGGTTTCTTGGGCGAGCATTTGGATGTAGGCGAAGGCGTGGATGGTGATACACTAGTGGATGGAGAAGAAGAAACAGAAGATTCGGAATTGGGTGTGGACGAGCAAGGACTGGATGATTCTATTTAATGATTGAATGAGGTTTGATTTCAAGATTAATTCACTTCTAAAATCAGAAATCTTCATTCCTTGTTCCTAAATCAATTAATATTTTGACTTTTTGAAAAATCTCTTGGTAATAACTGGGCCGACAGCAAGTGGCAAAACCGCATTGGCCGAGCAAATTGCCACAATATATAATTGCCCAATTATATCTGCAGATAGTAGACAGTTTTATGAGGAAATTCCTATTGGTACTGCTCAGCCAAGCAGGGAGAGTTTAGAAAAATTTGATTACCATTTTGTGGCGAATTTAAGTTTGCAGGAAGAGATGAGTGCCGGACAATTTGAGAGGGAAGCTGGAAGCAAAAATATTGAATTATTTAAAAAACATAATTTGGTAATTGTATGCGGCGGTTCGGGTTTATATATAAAAGCTTTGTTGGATGGATTGGATTTTTATCCTGAAAAAGATGAAACATTTAGAAATTCATTGATCGAATTGTTTCAAACAAAAGGCCTGCAAGCATTGATTGACAGGCTTCCCCAAGAAATATATAATACTTTGAATGGCAGCGACAAGATGAACCCGCAGCGGTTGATGCGGCATATTGAGATTGCTGAATTGCCACAAACAGTTCTGCCTGAGGATAAGCCAAACCCTTGGCGTGATTACAAACAACAGGTAAATATTATATACACTGCTATATCGCCCGAAAGAGAAGTATTATATAAAAATATCGATACCCGAGTAAACCAAATGATGCTGGAAGGACTTGAAAATGAAGTGAGGCAATTACCCTTGCTGCTCAAGCATATCAATGCCTTGCAAACTGTTGGGTATAAAGAACTATTTGAATATATAGAAGGCACCATAGATTTGCCAACTGCCATTGACCATATTAAACAGCATACCCGCAACTATGCCAAAAAACAATTGACTTGGTTGCGGCGAGAAAAAAACATTCAATGGTTCGCTGTGGATGATTCACTCAAATATGTTGACTTTTTGCAACAAAATTTAAAATAAGTATAGAGAAAAATCCTGTTAATTTGCAGTATAAAAATGGACTTATCCGTATTCACTAATACCGACAACATGCTTACGCTACTTACCCTCACAGGTATGGAAATAATTTTAGGCGTTGACAATGTAATTTTCGTATCAATAGTAACAAGCCGATTGCCTTTGCATCAGCAAGCTAAAGGTCGTGCTATTGGGCTTTCTCTGGCTTTGATAATTAGGGTTGTCTTGCTTGCATTTATCAGTTATTTAGCAGGGATGACTGCTACTTTATTTTCTGTATCCGATATTGATTTCAGTGCCCGTGATTTAATACTATTGGGTGGAGGCTTGTTCCTAATATACAAAACCACCATGGAAATATATAATAAACTAGAAGGCGAAAATGAAGACCATAGTAGCACTGCCAAAAATGCATTTTCAGCAATTGTACTGCAGGTTGTTATTATTGATATAGTATTCTCATTCGATTCTATTGTAACAGCGATTGGGCTTTCGCGAGTAATTGAAATTATGATTGCAGCAGTTGCTATATCGATGTTGATTATGCTAGCATTCAGCGGTGTGGTGAGCAAGTTTATTAACCGTCACCCCAGCATGAAAATGTTGGCTCTATCATTCTTATTGCTCATTGGTTTTATGCTGGTAATGGAGGGTTTCCACAAAGAAATTGAGAAAGGTTATATATACTTTGCGATGGCGTTCTCCCTAGCAGTGGAAAGCTTAAACATTATCATGCGTAAAAAGAGCAAACCTGTTAAACTAAAAAATAATCTGAATTCTTAAAAACAATTGTAGTAATTGTTTGTCTATAATATCAGCTAGTTTGATGATGGTGGGGACACCAACTTCAGGCAAACCAAAATAAAAAATATCAATTCTAAAATTAAAAATATCTCATTATGTCTATCGTAGGAAAAAAAGCTCCCCATTTTATCGCTGATGCTGTGCAAGGCGGCGACTTCATTGAAAACTTCTCACTCGATCAATACCTCGGCGAAAAGCATGTGGTATTTTTCTTTTATCCTTTGGATTTCACTTTTGTGTGCCCCACAGAATTGCATGCTTTCCAAAACAAATTAGCTGAATTCGAAAAACGCAATGTAGCAGTAGTAGGCTGTTCTGTCGATTCAAAATTTAGTCATTGGGCTTGGTTAAATACGCCCAAAAATAATGGAGGAATTCAAGGTGTTACTTACCCATTGGTTGCTGATATCAATAAAACAATCACTAGCAATTTTGGTATACTTGCCGGTCATTATGATTATGATGATGAAGGAAACCAAATATGGGTTGGTGATTTGGGGCATGACGCCGTTGCATACCGTGGTTTGTTTTTAATAGACAAAGATGGTGTAGTTCGCCATGCAGTAATCAACGACCTTCCACTAGGCCGCAGCATTGATGAAACATTGCGTATGGTTGATGCACTCCAATTCAACGAAACAAACGGCGAAGTTTGCCCTGCTGACTGGAGCCAAGGCAAAGAGGGATTGGTTGATAACGCGGAGGGAATTGCCAGTTATTTGACAAGTCACTAAATATGCCCGGTCCGGTTGCCTATGGTTGGTGTTTTCACCGACCATAAATTACGATATATAGAAACCCATGCAGAGAAATTTGTGTGGGTTTTTTATTTTATTATTATATAATAAACCCAATATTATACAAATGCATTCTCCCCCGTAATCTCCATACCCAAAATCAATAAATGTATATCGTGGGTTCCTTCGTAAGTTATTACAGATTCAAGATTCATCATATGTCGCATGATTGGGTACTCGCCCGTGATGCCCATGCCGCCGTGTATTTGGCGTGCTTCGCGGGCTATATGTAAAGCCATATCAACATTATTTCTTTTCGCTAATGATATTTGTGCAGGTGTCGCTTTTCCTTCGTTCATTAAATGTCCGAGTCGCCAACATACTAATTGTGCTTTGGTAATTTCGGTAAGCATTTCGGCCAACTTTTTTTGTTGCAATTGGAAACCACCAATCGGCCTACCAAATTGTTGACGCTCCATTGAATATCTTTTTGCTGAATCGAAACAATCCATAGCAGCACCAATTGCTCCCCAACTAATTCCATAACGGGCAGAGTTGAGACATGTTAATGGGCCTTTTAATCCGGTTACTCCAGGAAATATATTTGCTTTGGGAACACGCACATTATCGAAAACCAATTCGCCGGTTGCACTTGCACGGAGGCTCCATTTTCCGTGGGTTTCAGGAGTTGAGAAACCTTCCATTCCACGTTCTACTATAATACCTTGTATAATACCTTGTTCATTTTTTGCCCACACAACTGCGATATCAGCAAAGGGAGAATTTGAAATCCACATCTTCGCTCCATTCAATATCACATGGTCACCATCATCTTTAAAATTTGTTACCATACTGCTTGGGTCACTGCCATGGTCAGGTTCTGTTAAACCAAAACAACCGAGCATTTCGCCTTTGGCAAGCTTGGGTAAATATTTGTGTTTTTGTTCTTCGCTTCCAAATTTATATATAGGATACATTACCAAACTTCCTTGTACAGAAGCAGTGCTACGCATACCACTGTCGCCACGCTCAAGCTCTTGCATCATCAATCCGTATGCTATATAGTCTAGTCCGCCGCAGCCATATTCCGCCGGAAGTTGCGGGCCGAACAGTCCCACTTCGCCCATTGATTTTACGATATGTTGCGGAAAATAATTCTGCTGACAGCAATCTTCTATAATAGGCGATACTTCCTGTTTCACCCATTGGCGAATTGAATCACGAATGAGTTTATGTTCATCACTAAATAAGTCATCCAATTGATAAAAATCTGGTGCTTGGAAATTGTCTTGTTTGTTGCTGCGTTTTATATTTTCCATGTTGTAATAGTATCAGGTAGCTAGTATCAGGTATCAAGTACTTTTGTTTGTCGGTATTATAATATGTGGCAAAATTAAGCCACAAACCTTAAGTAGCAGAAGGAAAATTTTCAGCAGTGCGGGGGCCTAGTTCCACCGCTTCCAAATTACTGATTTTTCCTTCATTGATTTGAAATCGCAAAACCGTTCGCACATGATGAAACCCATGCATGCCCGCAGCACCCGGGTTCATGTGCAGGTGATTGAATTTCTTGTCTTGAACAACTTTTAAAATATGCGAATGACCACAAATAAAAAGTTTGGGTTTATCCTTACGCAACCAATCGTTCAAAGTAGCAGTATATATTCCTCTGGGGTTGCCGATATGTATCATAGAAACTTTCAATCTCTCTGCAAAAAAACATATATATTCAGGAAATTCAGCTCTTATATCTTGCCCATCAATATTGCCAAAAACACCTTTTACAATTGGGCATATAGCTTTTAATTTAACAACGGTATCTTCATAATTTCCCCAATCGCCCGCATGCCATATCTCATCGCATCCTGCAAATATTCTTTCCAGTTTGGGGTCTATATAACCGTGGGTGTCTGAGATGAGGCCGATTTGCATTTATATATTTAATGATTTAATGAGGTGTGATTGAATGATTTTTATCGTGCTACCTTTCTGCTTTTGGTTGGTGTTTTCACCAACCAATGACAGGAGTAAACTGCAAATCTATACTAACTATCATACAATTTCATTATGTGGTTAACTTTTGGATATTCCGTGGAAAAGCTTATTCCCCTATAATCGTTTTTTGTTAAAACATTTTATCCAACTGAATTATAGAAAAATATGAAAAAGGAAATATTAGTAAATGAGAATTTTGTAATAAGCAAAATATATATGATAAGAAATCAGAAGGTGATGATTGATGATGATTTAGCTGAAATGTATGGAGTTGAAACAAAAAGACTGAATGAACAGGTAAAAAGAAACATAGATAGGTTTCCGGAAGACTTCATGTTCCAGCTGACTATTAAAGACTTAAGCAACTTGAAGTCGCAAATTGCGACTTCAAGTTGGGGAGGCCGCCGCAAATTACCTTATGCTTTTACTGAGCATGGGGTGCTAATGTTATCAAGTGTATTGAATAGCCCAACAGCCGTACAAGTAAATATAAAAATTATGAGGGTTTATACCAAACTTCGTGAGATGTTGCTCACCAATAAAGATATATTATTGAAACTAGAAAAGTTAGAAAAACAAATACTCAAACACGATGAAAAAGCTAATAAGCAAGAAGAAGAAATACAAATTGTATTTAATGCTCTGAAACAACTTTTGAATCCACCACCGCCAGAACCAAGAAAACGGATTGGATATAAATTAGCAAATAGTTAAACTAGTTTTGTATCATTGCCTTTGGTTGGTGTTTTCAAAAACCAAAATATGGAGAGTAACTACCAATCAATATTAAATAACTGTTTCTTTAAATGTCCATATCCATGCCATTTGTTCTTGCCATCAAATACTTCTTCCAAAGTATCTTTATAAGATATATAATAAGTATCGGTAGTAGTCCATGCACCTCCGTTTGGCATATGGTTGAGCTCAAGTTCAAATTGCTGAATTATTTTAATCTCTTTCAAACCAAGTTTTTTCTTAACCAACCTAAAAGCTGCAGTATAATTACCATTCTCTTTTTCAATTTTAAGTGTATCTATCATAGCTGCTACACAATCATCATGTCTAATGATGATCTGGTAGCTTTCATTGTCCTTTAGCTTATCTATTATAGGTTGAAAATCCTTTTGGATTGTATCAATATAATATTTTCTAAATTCATTGAGATGAACTTTAATTGAAACATCATTTTTGAAATAGGTCGAATAGGTAAAAGTATAAGTTCCCGTATCAATTTTATTTATTTTTTGAACTCGTTTTGTAGCAAAATTATCATTCAGTTCAAAAAATATTTTATTATCTTTAATTACCTTAAAATGCTTAAGAGTAGGACCATGTTTGGTAAACCTAGTATCAATCATTCTAATCACCAAACTAGCATTGTTTTCAAAGCTATTGAAAAAGGTTAAAAGTAGAAATAATATTAAATAACTGAACCTTACCATACAAATATACTACAATCCCAACAACCACCCAATCGTATCAACTCCATCTGCATAATCCCATGGCTTTGGGTTTTGTGCTTGACCAGGTTTGAAACTTGGTAAGAGGGAGAGTGGCTTGGTTGATATAATACATTGGATTTCGTTTTGCTTTTCTGTGAGCTCAGATTCAAGTTTTCGCAAATCGGTATAATACTCATAGTGACAGGTTCCTATTGGGCTGGCTATTTGTTCGTGTTGTTTTAGGAGCAAGAAATTATTATCATATATATGCACCAAGTTCATCAAATGTATCGCTCTTTGATAAGTATAATTATTTGCATATTTATTATGATTAACAATATCTGCATATTGCTCAATGGGTTCATATAGATATTTGATATCATATCCTTCGGGCAAATAAATTTTGGAAACATTGCGGCAGCCCATCCCAAAATAATCGAATATATCATGGCCGAGGTTGGCAACTTCTTCAATGGTTTCATCGCCATACATAATAGCGACACCATTTCTATTTCTGCGGATGATATGGGGGACGTCTTTAAAATAATATTCGAAATGGGTAGCAGTATTGTTGCTGCCAGTAGCAATTACAGCATCATACTTTTCCAGTTTTTCAACAAAGGAAACATTTGCATACAACTCAGGCGAAATATCTTTAAGCAATGTTATAATAAATGGAATCAACACTTCATCATTCGAACTGAGTTTCACCAATGCTTTGTGTCCGCATGAAAGCACGCAAATCAAATCATGCAAACCCACCATCGGAATATTTCCCGCCATCACAATTCCAATTTTCAAACTTTTTTTTTCGGCTGAAAAATCATATTTGGATAACCATTCATCCATATCATTTTGCAACATATCAATATACGATTGCCAAGCCATGTGCACATTGACCGGCGTGAACCACTGATTTTTGATATAAGCTTGCTGGAATATCGCCTCTAATTTGTCAGACTCAACTGCCGCCATTGCTTTGCCCAGTGCATAAAATTTGGATATTTGTGTTTGTGGATTCATATATTTTTTTGGAATTACAAAATACGGTGTTGGTTAAATGAAAAAATTGGGTAATTTTGCAAAAATATTTTTTACAACCATGGCAATTAAAATTACTGACGAATGTATCAACTGCGGAGCTTGTGAGCCCGAGTGTCCTAACAATGCAATATACGAATCAGGTGCTGAGTGGGCCTTTACCGATGGCACTTCAGTAGCTGGCACCATTGCTAAAGATGGTGAGGATGTGGAAGTAGGTCATAGATTCAATCCTGTATCTGATGATACTTATTATATCACGCCTTACAAATGTACCGAGTGTGTTGGTTTCCATGAAGAGCCCCAGTGTGCTGCCGTTTGCCCCGTTGATTGCTGCATTCCCGACCCTGAACATGCAGAAACACAAGAGCAATTACTGGCACGCAAAGAAACTCTGCATTTATAATACTTATTATTCCATATCAAGCATTTTGTGCATTGATAATCAACATTTTTTTGTTTGTTGTGGTTAAATATTTACGCTTTCAACAATTTAGGACAATGACATTTGGATATTTGTCCTCTTTTTTGCATATGAGAATAAAATATGTGGCTTAAGTTTTTCATTACCCGTTACTTTTGGATAAACCTACTATTGGCTTTAATAGTTTTGGTGGTAATAGGTTTTATCGCCAATATAACTTTAAGCTATGTTACACGTCATGGAGAGGAAATGAAAGTGCCCGACCTGAAAGGCGTCACCTTAAAAAAAGCAATTGAAATAATAGAACAAAACGGATTGAAATACCAAATACGCGATTCAGTGTTTATGGACAATATGCCACGTATGAGTATTGTGGAACAAAGCCCATTGGCAGATGAAAAAGTAAAAAAAGGTAGAATTATATATCTTACCGTGAATGCCTTGGATGTACCCCAAGTGATGCTAAAAATTGAACAATTGAAAGGTAGCAGTCGCGAAGTGAAAATGTATTTGGAGGGAATGGGAATGATATTGGGCAAGCGAATAGAACGCAAAGGAACATATGAAGATGTAGTAATGGAAGCATTATACAGAGGACGTCTAATTTCGGAAGATATTGAATTGCCCAAAGGTAGTAAAATAGATTTGGTAGTAGAAGTAACCAAGCTAAGTAAATCCGGAGAAAACATTGGCCTAAATGATGATGTTGAGGTGCCTGACTTAAGCGATTTAACATTGAGTGAAGCGAGAGACAAACTGAACCAACGGGGATTGACTTTGGGAAGCGTGATTAAGAATAATAGTAAAACCGATACACTTGATGCAACCATTTGGAAACAAAAACCCTCTTATAAAAAAGAGAAAGTAATTGCACCCGGAACTGAGATAGATGTTTATATAAAATGAATTTGAAAAAAATAACTATTATTATATTAAATTGTTTAATTGCAATTGCCGTTAATGCACAACAACAAACATATAAGCAATTGGAAAGAAATGCGGTGATACAGCAACATCTATTTAATCATCCAAATAATGCTTGGCCCAAGCAAATAAAAGAACGTGGTGCAGCAACTGACACCCTCGCCCTCCCCTTCTTCGACGATTTTACTACCTCAAAAATATATCCCAATCAAAAACGCTGGACTAATAATTATGTATTTATTAATAATGATGCAGCCATCAATCCACCGACATACGGTGTAGCTACTTTCGACAATCTAAATAACCAAGGGCAGCCCTATACTGGTATTAGCTTAGCTTATGGTAGCTCGGATACTTTGGAGTCGCAAGGGATTGATTTGAAAAAATACCAATTTCCCAAAAATGATTCATTATATCTTTCATTTTATATGCAACCACAAGGACTCGATATAGATCCCTTATATAACCCCAGAGACCCACAGGATAGTTTGGTGCTAGAGTTTTATGATAAGAATGGGATTTGGGAAAGAGTATGGAAAATTGGTGGCAAAGGTTTGCCAGTTAATTTCAATCACTATTTTATACATTTGGATGACCCTGTTTTTTTGCATGGAGGTTTTAGATTTAGATTTATCAACTATTCCTTGCAAACAGGAAATTCAAACCATTGGCATTTGGATTATGTATTATTGGATTATCATCAATTTGTAAATGATTCAAATCAAGAAGATGTGGCATTTGTTACGCCCCCTAATAATTTATTAAACGATTATTATTCCATGCCTTGGGATCAAGTATATGATAATTTTTTTAACGAAATTGTGGATAGTTCGAGATGCACCATTAAAAGTTTTAATAAGGTTCCTTTATACTTTAATCGGGCTGAAAATTATAGAGATAAAAACTATAAGTCACTATATTTAAAAACTGATTTGGAACCTGGTTTCGCCCAAAATCTTAAAAAAAATATTGCGAATGGATGGAAAGACATTAAAACTTTTTACCCGAAAAATACAGATACCGTTATTATAAACCGCTTATGGACACATAACCTCACTGGCGATAAACATGCTGAAAATGACACGGTAAATACACAAACTGTATTTGCAAATTATTTGGCATACGATGATGGCACTGCAGAATGTGGATACGGCATAGAGAATGGAGGTGGTAAAGTAGCACTCGAATTCAATTTGAACCAGCCAGATACTTTATGGGCAGTTAGTTTTTTCTACAATCAAAGTTCAACCAGTGTAAAAGGCAAACCTTTTAAAATAAATATATGGAAAAGTGTGACACAAGGAACACAATATGATACCCTATATAAAACTATTGACATGCCCAATGGACCAGAATACCAATTGGGTCAAAATACATTCACCAATTATATATTAGATACGCCTGTATTTTTACCTGCTGGAAAATTTTTTATCGGTTGGTCGCAAACTTCGGATTTTGTTCTAAATGTTGGTTTTGATAGAAACTATAAAACCGACCAAGGCAACCAACATTTATATTATAATGTAATGAACAAGTGGCATAAAACCAATAAAACAGATTTAGGCGGAACACCAATGATTCGGGCATATCTTGGTAGTGAAGTACCGTTTCCTACAAATCCTTATCTAGGGATTAAACAAACTGTTAAATTTGAAAATATGTTAGAATTAAATATATTCCCCAATCCGGTAGTGGAATATATACAAGTTGGGAATACACAGAATTATTCCAATTTATATTATACAGTTTTAGATGGCCAAGGTAAACTGATTACTTACCAAAAATTAGAAGGAAACACTATTAATATCTCTAATTATACTCCAGGTATTTATTATATTCGCTTTAGCGATAGCAAAGGGAATGTTTGTATTAAGAAAGTAGTGAAGAATTAACAAACTATTTACTCATAATTATAATGAGGGTGATGCCAAATAACATAAAATTTTTTTTGTATTAATAGAAGTACCTATTCCTTAAAACCAAAAAATATCATATTTCAGAAGAAGACAAAAGATGGATTTTGCTTTTTGTCTTTTATGTTTATTGAATATTGTTTACAGTCTTATATCCTTTGTCTATTCAGTAAATCTAAATCCCTTCACCGCTGCCTGCTCCCGAATTGCTTTTATTAAAGCCGAACCCAGTGTGCGTTCAGTTTTATTTTGTGCTGCGATTGTTCTTTTAATATATTCATAACCCTAAAATCTCTATAATAGGCTATTTTTCTATTCCCTTTGTCTAGATATTTTAATTCATCCTGCATCAGATAACCGCTCGCAAATCAATGCCTTACAAATTCATACGATTTAGTCTTGCCCCACAGAATTGAAGTAGGCCACATAGAAAATATAGTTTTATTAATCTTGTAAAAAGGAACATTATATGATAACTTTTCTGCAATGTGCGGACTGCCTTCAAAAATGATATTGGGTAATAGTTTTACAATTTTCAATTCGTCTACAGTTAAATAATCTAAGAACTCATCCACGTTTCTGAATGAAACCGATTGTATCTTACTATTCACTTCCGTGCTAACTTTTAAAAGATATACTTAAAACTTAATTACAAAATGCAAATTCAATCTTCTCCCCGTTAAATAATTGGGTACTGCATACTGATGATTTTGTAAATCTTTTACCCAGAAAACGGATGAGGAATTATTAAATTGCAATAGATTAAAAACCTCTAATGCTACCCACATGCTCCGAATATTTTTTGCCCATACTGGCTTTGATTTAGGCTTGCTCTCATCTACTATCATCTTACTGAAACCTATATCAACCCTGCGATAAGGAGGCAGCCTGAAGAAATTACGAAACTTATAATTTCCCGGAGGGCCAAAAGGCAATGCTCCACCTGCCACCAAATTGAGTGACATTTTATAGCTTGGAAATTTGGGTAAATAATCTTGGAAAAATATATTAAAATTAAACCTCTGATCTGTTGGGCGAGGCAAATATCCTTGATGAATATATATACTATCAACTACAGTAGTTGCAGGATCGTTGGGATTGGGATCATATACTGTTTCACCTTTTGCATTTCTATATCTATAATAGTCATCATTATCTATATCTTCGGCAGTTTTCATAATACTAAGGCTGGCCCACGATTCCATATCTTTTACAAAATCTCCGTTTACACGCATGTCCAAACCAGTGGCATAGCCATGGCTAGCATTTTTAGCGAAGTATCTTATCTTTACATTATCTATATCGTAAGGAATTAAATCATCGTATTTCTTAAAATAAGTTTCTGCTACAAATTTGAACGGCCTACCCCAAGCTTTAAAATTCATATCACTGCCCATTACCAAATGAATAGAACGTTGTGCTTGTAAATTCAAATTTAACACACCAAATTTATCACGATATTCTCTATAAAAAGGAGGCTGATAATACAGACCACCTGATGCCCGAAGTAATATATCTTTTTTGCGTTTTCCTCCATTAACCAATGATCGATTATATTTCCTGTTAGGCTCATACGATAAATTCGCTCTGGGACTTATAATAGTTTGATTTGTGACATCATTATATCCCAAACGTACCCCATAAGTAAGCATAAATCTATTTGCATCATTTATCTTTGTAGTATTCTGTATATATGCTGTGCCACGATTGGTAGTAAGTGTATTTGTTGCATTTAGAAAATCTCTTAGTTGCAGTTGAGGCCCGGGTTTGAAGGGCACTATAAAATCGGATGAATCATAAAAATTCCATTCGTATAATGCATCTTTTATATATTCTCTTTGCAAATTAACACCCCATAATATATTCACTTTTCTAGTGAGATAACTTCCCTTATGCTGTAGTGAAAAAACTTGTATATTCAAATCATTTCTTCCGTGGGTAAAATAAACGCCCAGCCCTCTTAATGATTTTGGTTTTCCAAAATTCTCGGATGCCAAATTTGTTTCCAAATCACTTAAGCGATAACCACTCACTACATCATAATATTCATTCTCTTCACTTTGATATCCGGATGCAATAAATTTGAGTTTGCATTTATTATTATCCGATGTCCAACCTAAAGTTAATCCACCCATCATGGTATTATAACGCATCAACTCACTGCCATCAAAACCTACATTTAATTGCATGGCCTGATTCACTGTTCCAAAATTAGTTGTGCGGTTTTGTGGAATTGATAAATAACGATTTTGTGCCAAGCTACCCAAAAAAGATATATTCCAATTGCTCGATATATTATATTTAAGCAATGCCTGCAAATCGGTATAACGCGGTTTATAATCGCCCTTTGTATCTAGTGAATTTAATATATAGGCAGTATTACGATAACGAAATCCAGTTAGATAAGAAAACTTTTTATTCTTGCTAATGCCTTCCGCCGATAAATAAGCACCCATCAGGTTTATATTTACTGATGTTTTAAAAGTATCTGGATCCTTATAGGTAACATCCAATACACTCGACATTTTATCACCATACTTGGCATCGAATCCACCTGCTGAAAATTTTACCGATTTCACCAAATCGCCATTTATAAAACTAAGTCCTTCCTGCTGGCCGTTTCGCACCAACTGTGGGCGGTATATTTCTATATCGTTTACATACACCAAATTCTCATCAAAGTTTCCTCCCCGCACATTGTATTGGCTGCTTAGTTCGTTATTAGAAGCCACTGGCCCCAATGTTTTTAATATGGTATTGAAATCGCCAAAGCCAACTACCATTTCAACAACGTGTGGATCTAATTCTACGATAGTTTTTTCTCTTTCCTTTTGCGATTTGAATTTAAATTCTGTCATCGTATCCCCTCCTACTCCAAGTGGCTGTAGCTGCACATCAAGTCTATATATTTTACCTACTTCAAGCGGCTTTACCTTTTGGGTTTGTATAAAACTTAAATCATCAGTGCGAAAGATTAAAGTATTATATCTTTCAGCACCCACAGCTATTCGATAAAAACCGGTATCATTTGTTCTCACAAATTTTCGGGTGATATCATCAACTACCATCAGATTTTTGGCGGGCCTGTTTAATGAATCTAATACAAGACCCTGCAATACTGCCACTTGTTGCGATTGCGATTTAAAACCGATGATGATACATACCCCAAGCAACAAATACCGCAGAGAGGAATGCATGCTCGAAACCTTAGAAAGAGCCGGGTTTGCTGTATTTGATTGCATGTATATTTTTATGGGTATGGGTAACTTGTTATAGATTTTTTGTCCAATACCTATAGTTATATGCTGCAAATATACCCAACCCTCCTTGAATATTGGTAAACACCAATGAAGGTTCTGCAAAAGGGTTTCCCTGATTATTCAAATGTGCCAAAGCCGAAGTATGGTATTTATAATAATTAATATCGGTATGCATTATTCCAAGAGTAATTTCTGAACTAACAATATTGCTAATACTGCTGGTACCCAAATAAATTGTTGAGTTTTGAAATATTCTTTGTCCATTTTGATCAACATCTGTTACATATTCTTGTTCTTCCTTTTCAAAAGATGTAAAATTTGGATGGCTGCTTAATACAGAATCAATAATACCGCCTTGATTATTATATAAATATTCCCATGTTGTTGAATTGCTATTAATATATAAGCGATAATAGTCTGATGGACTTGGTTGATCAGTAAATGAAGTTGTTAAACGATAATATTTAGTTAAAGTATCTTTTGACTGAGGATCAATCTCAGCCTTCAATTCTATTTTATCTAGACTTAAATCGAATGGAACAGCAAAAGGAACGGTGCAATTGGCAGTTACAGTTTCACTCCCTCTAGTCACTTTAATACTATAAGTTTCACCCGCTATTATTTTCAGATGATTGCTGTCAATTATATAGGCTAACTCTTTGGCATCATACAATAAATTATATATAACTGAATTATGAGTAATCTCTACTTTTGCATCAAGCAAAGTTGAGCTTCCTAAATTATTTTGTTGTGTTTGGCCAAATATTGGTGTTGATTCCGAAACATTTACTTTTATTAAAGAATCTTGCGGAGATATAAATGACTGAACGACCAATTGAATCTTTGCCGGTGGCAATTTTACACCGGTTGCATTCTTTTGGCAAGAAGCAAGTGCTATAATAACAACAGATAATATGATACTATATTTTTTCATCTTTATTAAAAATTAAAATTTAAAACCATAAGTAATTGTTGGCAGAATAGGAAACAACGTAATTTGTTTGAGCTGAACTTTTCCATTCATATCCGTCTCCGTAAAATAGAAAAATGGATTGTAATGGTTATATACATTATATACACTAAAATCCCAATAGGAATCATATCGTTTATGCTTTTTAAAATGCTTGATTCCTATATCCATCCTATGGTATGCCCCCATTTTGCTACTGTTTTTAGCACCATATGATTCTGCTGAAAATACATTGGTTGGCCCATTCGATTTAACACTGGTGTTGGGTTCATGAAGTACGAGATCGTACTGCGCATTTTGCAGCGTAATTGCATTCCCTGTTCCATATACCCATACAAAAGAAAAGGTCCAATCGCCATTGGGTTTATATATACCTACTACTGACATATCGTGCCTACGATCGTAACGTGCATTAAACTTTTGGCCAAAGTTTAATTCCGCAAATTGTAGTTGGGTCCATGACAATGTATAGCCGACCCAACCTGTAAATTGACCTACCTTGCGTTGTAATAAAACTTCGGTGCCGTAGCTCCATCCCTTGCCTTGTGTTACTACCTTTTTCCATTTATCTTTTCCTGCCTGGCTAGGGTCGTCAAATATATCACCGATACCCAATAACGATGCACCTTCTTTATAACCTATTATATTCTGCATAGTTTTATAATAACCCTCAACTGTAAGTGCCAAATTATGTTTTGGAATATCGCGTGCATAACCAATAGCCACCTGCTGCGATTGTTGGGGTTTGAGAAAACTGGTGGTTGGTATCCACAAATCGGTGGGCAAACCAATTCCCGTGTTCGACAACAAATGTATATATTGATTCATCATGGCATACGAAGCTTTAAAGGCATGATTTGTTTTTAATGTGTATGCAGCAGAAATACGTGGTTCGGGTTTTATATATGTTTTATCTTTTAATACAAAGCTTGATATACGAAGTCCACCATTCACTTTCCACTTGCTATTTGGTTTCCAATAATCTTCTATATATATTCCAGATTCCAGTGCATTGGTGAATTTTTTATTGTTGCTATTTAAGGAAGGATCAATAGATGTTTTTACAACAACGGCACTCGGTGTGAAATGATGAAAAGTGGCTAACAATCCAAATTTTAGATGGTGCTTGTTGTTAAGAAAATAGTCAACATCGTGCTTTAAATTCATATCACGAATGCCGGAAACATAATCAAGTTTATAATAGTCTACGCCAAAATTAAATTGTTCGTAAACTTTAAAATTATAATTGCTAAATATGAATGAAGTATTACTAAAAGATTTACGATTATATAAATGATTCAACCTTAAAGTACCAGTAGCATTGCCCCAGTTAAGACCCGCACTCAATTTAAAATCCTGCTCTTTGTAACTAGTAAAAAACACATCACGACCAAAATAACCACTTAAATATATTCTATTTTTTTTATTTATATCATAGTTTACTTTGGCATTGAGGTCGTAAAAATTATATCCGCCATCGACTCCGGGTGCTGAGTTCCGAATGATGGGTCCTAATATTAAATCTAGATAAGTGCGACGAGCAGATATGAGGAACGAGGCTTTATTCTTCAATAGCGGACCTTCTATAGTAAACCGTGATGATATACTCCCTATACCACCCTCGCCGTGAAATTTGGTTTTATTTCCTTCTTTCATTTGCATTTCTATCACACTGCTTAGGCGGCCGCCATATCTTGCAGGGAAACCTCCTTTGGTAAGTTCTACACTTTTTAAAGCATCGCCATTGAACAAACTAAAAAATCCAAATAAATGATTGGCATTATATACTGGTGCATCATCCAATATAATTAAATTTTGGTCGGGACCACCGCCACGAACATATATACCGCTACTTCCTTCACTTCCCTTTTGCACGCCCGGCAATAATTGTAATACTTTTAATACATCTTTTTCGCCAAGCAGTGCGGGCAAGTCTTTAATAGTTTGCACAGGCACACTTATTTGGCTCATCTGCGCATCTTCGCTCACCTTGGGTTCCTTTTTTCCTTTTACATTTACCCCTTCCAGTTTGGCGGATTGTATTATCATTTCTGCAATCAGCTCCGTATCTTTTTGTATATTGATATCGATAATTTCTTTTTCGAAACCGCTAAAAGTAAATACCAATTGATGTTGCCCAATGGGCAGTAGAACGGAATAAAACCCATACTTATTTGCTTGCACCGAAATGGAAAGCATGGGCACGGCCACATTCACGCCAGTCAAGGGTTCTCGACTGCCTTTTTCATATATATAACCGCTTACAGAATATTGTTTTTGTGCAAAGCACAGGATGGGGATAAAGGATAATAATAGTGCGAGATTTTTAATCTTCATATATTATAGTTGTGTTTATTATATTATAATGATTTGAGAAATATTATTACTAATTCTGAGTTATAAACGATAAGTATACTTTTAAACGAAAATAGTTGGGTTGGGTTGCAAAGGTATTTGTTTGTGACTGATGCTCAATGAGAAAAAAATACGCCGTCGTTAGTCGGTAGTCGCTGACGCAGCATAAAAGCTGATCACTAATTTTAGTTTTCTATTTATATAATCATAGGCAGCAAGTAAAAGCGTGGCCAGCAGCCGAATGGCACTAATTACTAACTACTGTTTACTAACTACTATCAACCCATTTCATACACCACCAAACCTGTTCTCAACTTCGGTTCTATCCAGGTAGATTTAGGAGGCATAATCAAATTATTTTCAGCTACTGCTTTTAATTCTTCTATAGAAGTTGGATACAATGTAATTGCCAAATCAGCAGTGCCATCATCAACCAAATGTTGGAGGGTGCCGATTCCTTTTCCGCCGTCCAAAAAGGTAAGTCGGGGATCCGTTTTGCTGTCAGTTACCTTCAATATATTATTAAGTATATATTTTTCAACGATGCTCACATCCAACGAACCTAAGATATCTTCTGGAATATATTCATCTTTCAAAGTAAGTTGATAAGCATGGCCTTTTATATATAATCCAAACTCGCCCTTTTGTAGGGGCTGAAAAGGTAAATGTCCGCAACGAAAAACATTAAAAAATACTTTCACATTGTCTAAAAACTCTCTTTCGTGAACTTCAGAATCTTTTACCAAACGGTGGTATTCATAGATTGTTAATTTGGAAAAAGGAATTAAACAAACTGGAAAAAAATTGAATGCAGCTTCTCTATCATCACTTGCAATCCTACGCTGCAAACTATACGCGGCAGCCCCAGCAGAACGATGATGTCCATCGGCAATATATAATTGCGGCATGTCTGCAAATTGGGCAGATATTTCTTCTACCTCTGCTATATCATCCACAGGCCATAAATTATGTTTTATCTGATCGTCGCTAATGAAATTATACTCTGGTTTACGTTTAGCAACTTTTGCCACAATACGTTCTATCGCAGCATTATCAGGATAGGTAAGTAATACAGGACAACCAATTGTTTTTATATATTGCACATGTTCCATTAACTCATTCTGTTTTTCGGTTAATGTATTTTCATGCTTCAATATAATACCATTCAAATAATCATCAACTGATGCTGCTGCTATAATTCCAGTATATGCTTTGGACCCAACAATATTTCTATATATATAATAAGAGGGCAATTCTTCTCTTATTAATATACCTTCTTGTAATAATTTTTCTAAATACTGCCTCCCAAAAGTATAATGTTTCTCAGGGATTTTTTTCTCATCATCAAAATGCAAAAATGGTTTTACAACATTCAAATAACTATTTGGATTTTTCTTGATATGTATCTTAGCCTCTTCCCTATGCCCCGATTCTGATGAAGCGGAAACAATATCTGCTATATCTTTAGCAGGGCGAATAGCTTTGAAGGGTTTGATGGTAGCCATGTTTTAGTAGTCAGTGTTCAGTGGTCAGTAAACAGTAGTTAGTATGGTATATATGATGAATTAAGTGTTGTTTGCTATTTGTTGTCAGTTATTTGTATTAGCATATATAAAGCCGCCGTCCCGATAACTATCGGGAGGCACTGACTACTGTTTACTGACTACTATATTATTTCTTTCTAAAAAACTCTATAATTTTCTCTGCCAATTCTATTCCTATTCTATTTTGTGCTTCCATAGTAGAACCGCCAATATGAGGACTTAACGATACATTGGGCAATGAAAATAATTCTGATTTTACGGGTGGTTCTTTTTCAAAAACATCCAGTCCTGCAAATGCTACTTTGTTTAATTTTAATGCTTTCAATAATGCTTTTTCATCTATCACACCGCCGCGAGCACAGTTTATTAAACCTACTCCGGGTTTTAATATTTCTATTTCTTTCTCACCTATAACAGCAGTATCGCCTTCATTAAATGGAACATGTAATGATATAAAATCTGCCTTCTTTAATACTTTTAATTTCGTTACTGTTTTCAATGGAATCTTAACAGCTTTGTCTCTTAAATTTTGATGGAAATAAAAACTGATAGTTACATCATCAACATATGGATCGTAAGCTAATACATCCATGCCCATGCCCAATGCAATCTTTGCTACTTCTTGTCCTATTCTACCAAAACCTATAATACCCATAGTCTTGCCACGAAGTTCAACTCCATTGCTACAAAACTTTTTAAGTTCGTTAAATTTTCCGGGCGCATCAATCGCCATTTCTCTATTGGTATGATTTATATATCTCGCCATCGAAAATATATGTGCGAAAACTAATTCAGCCACCGAAGCTGATGATGACATCGGTGTATTAATTACACGAATACCTTTTTGTTTTGCATAGTCAATATCTATATTATCCAATCCCACTCCTCCACGACCAATCAATTTTAAATTGGGACATGCATCCATCAATTCTTTGCGAACTTTTGTTGCACTTCTCACAGTGATGCAATCGTAAGCATTTAATTTTTTTGCCAATTCTTCTTGTGGAATTTTATTTGTATCCACACTGAATCCAGCCTTCTCCAGCATTTTTTTTCCGGTGCTGTCTATTCCGTCGTTTGCTAAAATCTTTATCATTTTATAGTAGTTAGTGGTTAGTAATTAGTGGTCAGTAGTCAGTGGTCAGTGGTCAGTAGTCAGTGGTCAGTGGTCAGTGGTCAGTGGTCAGTGGTCAGTGGTCAGTGGTCAGTGGCTGACGCCTGATAGCGTCCGAATGGCACTGATTACTGATTACTGTTTACTGATTACTGTTTTCGAATTTCTGCATCACATCAACCAAAGCCTGCACACTTTCTATCGGCAGTGCATTATATAATGATGCTCTGAAACCTCCTACTGAACGGTGGCCTTTGATACCTGAAATTCCTGCTTCTTTTGCCGCAGCTAAAAATGCATCATCCATATCGGGTTTGGTCATTACAAAACATACATTCATTTTTGAGCGGTCTTCCACTTCGCAAGTTCCTTTGAACAAACTATTGCGGTCTATTTCATTATATAATAGTTCTGCTTTGGCAGTATTGCGACCTTCCATGGCAGCTGTGCCTCCCATCTCTTTCACCCATTTCAAAGTTTGCAGTGCAACATATATAGCAAATACTGAAGGTGTATTATACATACTTCCATTATCTATATGAACTTGGTAGGTGAGCATGGTTGGGATTTTGCGTTTTACATTTCCCAATAAACTATTTTTTATTATAGCAACTGTTACGCCTGCGGCTCCCATATTTTTTTGAGCACCTGCATATATCATATCGAATTTATTAATATCTATCGGGCGACTAAAAATATCGGAACTCATATCGCAAATCAAGGGTACTGGACTATCGGGAAAACTATGCATTTGTGTTCCATATATTGTATTATTGGAAGTGCAGTGAAAATATTTCGCATCTGCAGGAATTGTATAATCCTTGGGTATATAATTAAAATTTTTATCTTCGGAAGTTGCCACCACATTTACGTTACCAAAGAACTTAGCTTCTTTCACAGCACGTGTTGCCCACACGCCAGTATTCAAATATGCAGCGGTCTCGCCTTCATCCAACATATTATAAGGAATCATATCAAATTGCAAACTGGCACCGCCCTGCAAAAACACGACAGAATAGCCATCGGGGATGTTGAATAATTCTTTTATCAACTCAACAGCCTCGTCAATCACAGCTTCAAATTGTTTGCTGCGGTGCGAAATTTCGAGGATGGACATGCCCATGCCAGCAAAATTATGAATCGCATCTACTGAATTTTTGATTGCCTGTGCGGGTAAAATAGCGGGTCCTGCTGAAAAATTATGTATCATATAAAATTGGTTTTAATTTGAGTGCGAAATTATTTGATTTTAACCAAATGCTCAAGAATTAAAGGATAATATATTGTCCACACAAACGATTAGTGACCTCAACTACCGTATTTGTATTGTCAATAATTTAAATAACTTTGGGCATCACGCATTCGGCCTTTATTTTTGCACGCAATAGAATCTAAAAATAACGCATGACAACTGATACAAATACAAATTTTTCATTTGCCCAAACTGAGAACCAAAAGATGATAGCCGATATGGTTCGTGAGTTTGGCGACAAACATATCCGACCGAAAATGATGGAATGGGACGAGAGTCAAGAGTTCCCTATTGAGGTTTTTAAGAAACTTGGAGAACTTGGATTGATGGGCGTTTTAGTCCCTCAAGAATACGGAGGCTCAGGCTTTGGATATTTAGAATATGTAACTGCTATCGTTGAACTTTCTAAAATTTGTGGATCAATTGGTTTATCAATGGCTGCCCATAATTCATTATGTACCGGTCATATATTGCAATTCGGAAACGAAGAACAAAAACAAAAATACCTTCCCAAACTTGCCACCGCTGAATGGATTGGTGCATGGGGATTAACAGAACCAAATACTGGAAGTGATGCAGGAAGAATGTTGACCACCGCTGTGAAAGACGGAGACCATTGGGTGATTAATGGAGCAAAAAATTGGATTACCCATGGTAAAAGCGGAAACGTAGCTGTGGTAATTGTGCGTACAGGTGAATTGTTAGACTCACATGGTATGTCGGCATTTATTATAGAAAAAGGAACGCCCGGTTTTTCAGCAGGCCGCAAAGAGAATAAACTAGGTATGCGTGCCAGCGAAACCACGGAGCTTATTTTTGAAAACTGTCGCGTAAATGAAAGTCAATTATTGGGCAAAGAAGGCGAAGGTTTTATACAAGCCATGAAAGTGCTTGATGGTGGCCGAATCTCAATCGCTTCATTGGGATTGGGAATTGCCAAGGGTGCATTTGAAGCATCGGTAAAATATGCAAAAGAACGCCAACAATTCGGCAAGCCCATCGGAGAATTCCAAGGCATTGCTTTTAAACTTGCCGATATGGCCACCCAAATAGAAGCCGCAGAATTACTGACCATGCAAGCTGCCTATATGAAAAACGAGGGACAGAACGTTAACAAACAATCGGCTTTTGCTAAGTATTATGCAAGCGAAGTTGCAGTACGTTGTAGTACAGAAGCAGTACAGATTTTTGGAGGCTATGGATACACCAAAGATTATCCCGTTGAAAAATTCTATCGTGATTCAAAACTTTGCACCATCGGCGAAGGAACTTCTGAGATACAGAAGTTGGTTATTTCGAGGGCGATTTTGAAGGAATAGAAAAAACATTTTACATTTTTTATTTGATATTTTTAATTAGTTATCTATAATTGAAAAAGAAGAATATATATATGGACATTGATGGTGTTCTGTTAACCACTAAAAACACAAAGCCGGCTCAGCATTCAACTGAATTTATAGATTTCATTCTCGATAACTATAACTGCTATTGGCTCACAACACATTGCCATGGTGATAGTAAACAAGCAATAAAATATCTGACGCCATACTTCGACCGCACAACTTTAAATAAACTTGAACTAGTAAAACCAACTATTTGGAAGACTTTAAAAACAGAAGCCATTGAGTTTGCAACTGATTTTTTTTGGCTTGACGACTATCCATTTACATCCGAAAAAAACATTTTGATTGCTCATAACTGTTTGCACAAACTAATAACTGTCAACCTAAATCGAAGGAACGAACTTAAACGAGTAATTGATGTTATAAAATAGAAATGCATCTTAATGTTTTTTGCACCGCTAAGCTGAATACAATTATTTGATCTGCTTGCTTGCCTTAGCTAGTTTCGCCTTCCTTCCTTTTTCTCTTTTCTCCACTTCTTCTTGAAACCAACTCATATAACCTTCAATCTGCGATGCCAGGCAATAAGGTAGATTTAATAAATAATAATCTTTACCTTTCATAGTTTTTATTTCGGATATAATAAGTTCGCCGGCATAAAACCGGATGGCCATTTTATGAGGTGCTTCGTCCATATATAAATGCAGCGATTTCAATTTCCCTGCTGCACCAGCTTTTACTTCAATAGGTATTAGGTTTCCTTCAAACTGATATATATAATCGAGTTCGGCCATCGATGTTTTCTTTTCGCGTACCCAGAAATTCAAATGGTGTAATGCACTAAAATTGGTAGCCAATAATTCTTGGCCTATCAAATGTTCTATCATCGTTCCATTATATACATTATTCAAATCTTGTGTGCCCATAATTTCTTTTTGTATACCTACAAAATAGTTTAACATTCCAGTATCCAGTACTTGCAATCGTGGCGATTTTTTATAGTCGGGCATCAAGGGTAGAGTGACATTTGTTTGTGGAAATATTAATTGTATAAGCAGTGCCTTCTCCAACGCTCTCAATGCTTCTGCCATCTCTCTGGAACCATAATTTGATTTGCCAAATCCATGAAATTTGATACGCTTACCTGCCTCAGAATAACTAGCTCTGATAGCTTGTCTGATGGTTTGCAATTGGGTATTATTCGATGCATATTTTTCTACATCATCTATATAGGATACTATTAATGATTCATATATCTTTCTTAGTGAAGTTAAATCATTATTTTTGGAATATTGTTCCACTACTTCAGGCATTCCACCAATCAAACTATAGGTTTTGAATAATTGTAATAATTTATCATTGGCAAATGGAGCAAGCGGTATTTTAGTTAATTCATCTAATGCAACTTTCTCTCCTATTGCATCTAAAAATTCGGGAAAAGAAACTGGACGAACAACCATATAATCAACTCTGCCCACTGGGAAACTTACACTGGTATTGAACAAAGATTCCAACATAGAGCCAGCAGCTATAATATATAGTTCTGGCATTTGTTCGTAGAAATAGCGAAGTATATTCAGTGCCTCGGAGATTTCCTGTATCTCATCAATAAAAATAAGTGTCTTCTGTTTGGGTGAATATTTTTTGCCCTTAGCAAAGAATAATTCTTGAACCAAAATATCAACCTGAGAAAACTCCGTAAAAGGTTTGCTGTCTGCGGGCAGTTCTAAATTGAGATAAAGGTATTGATCGAATTGAAGCCCGAATAAATTTATCAAGGTGGTTTTACCAACTTGCCTAGCACCTCTTAATACCAATGGTTTGCGCTTTTTATTGGCGGCCCATTTCTCTAATTCTCTAAATACAATTCGTTTAAACATGTCACAAAGTTAGGGTAATTTTTCCAATTTATTGTCACAAAGTTAGGGTAAATTTCTCCATTTCTTGTCACAGAGTTAGGGTAAATTATTTCATTTTTTGTCACATAGTTAGGGTAAATTTCCTCACTTTTTGTCACAAAGTTAGGGCAAATTTCATAATTATCTATATTACAAGATTTTAATGCTTGCAAAAGGGCTTTATTTTTTTATAATCGTAAGTAATCAGTGGTCAGTAATCATTGCTCCGCCGCGGCGGACGGATGCTATCAGGCGTCAACCACTGATTACTGATTACTGACCACTGTTTACTGTATTCTATATTATTTTTGCTGCCATGTCTGCATTTAAAAATGAATTATTACTTGCATTAGCCAAAGAACATTCCATTAAAAACACCATGGCCATAGTGGGTTTAATTAATGTAGAGCAAAAAAAGTTTGATGTACTAATGGCTATCTTTTTTCATGGTGAATATCGAGCTGTGCAACTTGCGTCGTGGGTAGTTGGGCATTGCGGGGAAATGCATCCAAACTTATTAAAGAAATGGATGAAGCCGATGCTGGAAAATCTTTCGAATGAGGTTCACGATGCGGTGAAAAGAAATACAGTAAGAGTATTACAAGATTATAAAATTCCCGAAGAGCTCTGCGGATTAGCTTATGACCAATGCTTCATATTATTACAAAGCACAACAGAACCTATAGCTGTAAAAGTATTTGCGATGCAAGTATTATATAATATAGTTAAAGATATACCCGAACTAAAACCTGAACTTGCTGATGCAATTAGTATACAAATGCCTGATGGTTCTGCTGGATTGAAAAACAGAGGTGCTAAAATTTTAAAGAAATTGGGGTATTGATTAAACCTTCTTAATAATTTACATCCGATAGCTATTGGATCAACCCCAATCGGCATGGTGTTCTTTCTCCAAATGATTCGTATGAATTATGAAAAAGGTTTATTATAATATAATAAGATATTTTCAATAAATCATTATACCGGCAAATAATTCTGTCTACTATATAAGAATCCTTGTCAACAATGTGGAAACTTGCACCTGTTATATACAAAAAAAGGCAATATACATTTGCAGCACCATGGATAAAACACTACAGAACCTAGTTGACAAATTGATATTGGAAGATCACTTCTTCGACGTCAATAACTATATACATAATAAGGCCCATACTTATCGTGTGATGTGTCATATCATAACTTTGAGCGAACGTGTGGGGCAAATACGGGAAGGTAGTTTGGCAATGTGTGCCGCATTTTTGCACGATATGGCCCGCACCGATAGCGGTTTTTGCAAACTGCATAACAAATGGGCAGCAGAAGTAAAACTACCACAATATGAAGGGTTCTTTTTTGAATGTGGTGTAAGTCGCAAAGACCGTGAAGAGATTAGAGTAGCTATCAATTTCCATAGTATAGACCAAGAGCTTGACAGGTTTCACCCATTTGCAAAAACCACTGCTATATTAAAAGATGCAGATGCATTGGACCGTTTCCGTTATGGAGATGATGATTTTGATGCCAAATTTTTGCGCTATAAAACTTCATTACAAATGATAGATTTTGGAAGACATTTATATCAAGAAACAAAAAACAATAAAGATTTAACCCTGCAAGAATGTTTGCGTATTCGTGATGAGTTTTTTGCACACCAAAAAGAAGTTGAGGCATTATTAAATCCTGTTGAGGAAGAAGGAATTTTTAGGAGGGTGTTTACGAGAATGTTTGCTTAATAGTATAAAGTAGTAAGTATAAAGACTTGCTACCCGCTTACGCCTGATTCTTAGACGGTGTTTGTATAAAAATATGTAACGTGACTTAATTTAGATTAATTGGATTTTAAAAAGGTTGATGGAAACATCAACCTTTTTTTTGTATTAAGTAGTTCGTATCACCCTTCGACTTCGCTCAGGGTGGCATTGATTATCAATACTTTGCTAGCTGCTTTCGCATATTTAGAGAGGTCAGTGGTTGGTATCCCCACCAACCACGCCAGAGCTCAGCTCAACTCATCTATTACTTCACCACCTTTATACTATATACTTCTCCCCCTCTTTCACTTCTTAATATATATAGTCCATTGGGAATTTGAGAAACATCTATAATAGTATTTCCATTTTGCGGAATTGATATATTACTCAATAAAACCTTCCCGGAAAAATCTATGATACTTGCGTGAAGTTGCTTATCAATTTTGGAACTGACTTGTATTTGTTGATTGTTTATATATAATACTTCTATTGGATTTTCTGTTTCTAGTTTTGATATATTCTCTGGATAAAAATAAATTGTATCAAGGTAGCCCGATATATATCCCGCTTGTTTCGACCATATCTGTGACTCAATTACAGTAATTCCAATTCTTTTAATCTTAACTTGAGTCTTTAACCCATTATACTTATTTCCGCCAGGAAATGGAATAGTCCACTGACACACAACATCCGAATCCCTAATCCCCCGAGTTTCTATCATTGACAATTCAAAACTGTCATTCCCTAAATAGGTATAAGTTCGCATGCCCCGTGCAACCATTTTAACTAAAATAGAAAACACTTGTGATACGGTATCCTTTTTATCGGTTGCATAAACTGTGAATGTATAAGGGGTATAGTTGCCATCTTTATAGTTTGTTTGCCAACATAAATCCCAAACCTGTTTAATATCACCATTAAACTTCGCAGTAAAAGTCGCCTTAGGAATTGCATGATCCCAGAACACCCAAATAGAATCATTGGGATTGCTGGATGTGACTTTCATTCCACTATAACACAATAAATCACCTTCACCACCCACCTGATATCCAGGTTGTATAACAATTTGTGAATTTGAAATGAGGCAGTTTAATAGGAAGATTAGTAATATATATTTTTTCATATATGTTGATGACTTATAGTTGAGTGTAAAAGTTGCCTCAGAAGAGACAAAAGTAAAAAGAAGAAAGATTAAAGGTTTGTCATTCAGAGTTAATCGAAATGCAGAAAAACATCATACGCCGCGGCGGACAGACTGACAATACTGCAAATGTAAAATACGATATAAATTTTACACCGTTTTTTCGGGTCGGGCAGAAACCATTCTAAACAAAAACACGTTTATTCTGTTATATACCACTCATGCTAGGATTCCGATTCACTGATTATAGGCAACCTAATCAAACTCCATTTGATAGGTTGTTCGATATTTTCAAACAGCTACTCACATACACCAGTGGAGACTTTAGCGAATCTATCAGCTGGCTTACAGAGCTTGATAAAGAGTATAAGCTGACCGATGCTAACTATGGAATTGGTGATTTTATTCAAGAGCTAAAAGACCGAGGGTATATAAAAGACGATGAGCCTGGAAGTGGTGAATTTATTATCACACCAAAAACCGAACAAGCTATTAGACAGCAAGCTCTGGAGAAAATATTTGGGAAACTAAAAAAAGGAAAAGCAGGCAATCATGCTACTAAATATAGAGGCAATGGGGATGAACTGAGCAGTGATTCTCGCCCTTTTCAATTTGGAGACTCGTTGGAGCAAATCTCCATGCTTGAATCTATGAAAAATGCTCAAGTAAATAATGGTATTGGAGATTTCCAAATTACCGAAAATGATTTGGAGGTAAAAGAGAAAGAGCACAAAACACAAACGTCCACGTGTTTGATGATTGATATATCGCACTCGATGATATTATATGGTGAGGACCGAATTACACCAGCCAAAAATGTTGCAATGGCTTTGGCAGAATTAGTCAAACGCAAATACCCCAAAGACACCTTAGATATTATAGTATTTGGCGATGATGCTTGGCAAATTGAAATCAAAGATTTACCCTATTTGCAGGTGGGTCCTTATCATACCAATACTGTCGCAGGGCTTGAACTTGCCATGGATTTACTGCGCAGAAGAAAAAATGCCAACAAACAAATTTTTATGATAACCGATGGCAAACCAACTTGCCTAAAAGAACACGGACAGTATTATAAGAATAGTTTTGGATTGGATAAAAAAATATTAAATAAATGTTTCACCCTTGCACAAAGTTGTAGACGATTAAAAATACCAATCACCACTTTTATGGTAGCGAGTGATCCATACTTACAAGAGTTTGTGCACGATTTCACACAAGCTAATAATGGTAAAGCTTTTTATACCTCATTACAAGGATTGGGAGAATTTATTTTTGAAGATTTTGAACGAAATAAAAAGAAGAGAATATAGTAAACAGTGGTCAGTAATCAGTAGTCAGTGCCATGCGGCGTCAGCTACTGATTACTGACCACTGATTACTGACTACTAACAAAAAAAAATATGCAAAAAATTAAAACTCTAGGCGAATTAAAAAAATCAGGATATATAAGCAAAACTATCAAGGATGAATTGCGTGATAATTTGATTGCGAAAATTAAGAAAAAAGAAAATGTCTTTAAAGGTATTATAGGTTTTGAGGATTCTGTAATTCCAGAATTAGAAAGGGCTATACTTTCTCGTCACAATATCAATTTACTGGGTTTGCGTGGCCAAGCCAAGACCAGAATCGCGCGACAAATTACTGAACTTTTGGATGAATACACACCTGTAATAGAAGGCAGTGAATTAAATGATGATCCCTTAAATCCTATATCAAATTTTGCGAAAAATATGATAGCAGAAAAAGGAGATAAAACTCCGATTGCTTGGTTGCATCGTGATGAAAGATATGTAGAAAAATTAGCAACTCCAGATGTATCTATTGCTGATTTGATTGGGGATGTAGACCCAATAAAAGCTGCAAACTTACGACTTAGTTATGCAGATGAACGTGTAATACATTATGGGATTATACCAAGAAGTAACAGATGTATATTTGTTATAAATGAATTGCCTGATTTACAAGCAAGAATACAAGTTGCACTATTTAATATATTACAAGAAGGTGATATACAAATTCGTGGATTCAAATTGAGAATTCCTTTGGATATTCAATTTATATTTACTGCAAATCCTGAAGATTATACAAACAGAGGAAGTATTGTAACGCCTTTGAAAGACAGGATTGGTAGCCAGATTCTCACACATTATCCAAAGAGTATTGAATTATCGAAACAAATTACTGCACAGGAAGCAAGATTAAGTAAACATCAAAAAGAGAATATTAGAGTAGGTAATTTAATTGCAACTATTATAGAACGAATCGCATTTGAAGCCAGGGAAAGTGAATTTGTAGATAGTAAAAGTGGCGTCTCTGCACGACTCACAATTTCTGCTTATGAGAACTTAGTAAGTACTGCTGAGAGAAGGATGTTATTAAATGGAGAAACAAAAACATTTGCCAGAATTAGTGATTTGGCTGGTGTAATTCCCGCTGTGAATGGTAAGATTGAATTGGTATACGAGGGCGAGCAAGAAGGTGCGGGTATTGTGGCTCAGAACTTATTGGGCAAAGCAATCCGCAATGAGTTTACTGAATTATTTCCTAATCCTGCCAAGTTAAAAAAGAAAAGTGCGAATAGCCCTTATGATAATATAGTTAACTGGTTTGGCGAAGGAAATATATATGAAATATTATTATTGGAAACCGAAAAACAATATAAAAAAGATTTGGAAAGTATTCCAGGCTTAAGTGATTTTGTGGAAGAATATAATCCCAAACTTAGCAAGAACGAAAAATTGGTAATGATGGAATTTGTATTATTTGCAATGGCTGAGCATTCGCTCATCGGCAAGAGCAGTATAGTTCGCGGCGTTCAGTTCAAAGATATTTTGGGCTCGATGTTTTCGGAGCAGAATTTGTTTAAGGATTTGTAATATAATATAGAGTGCATGGTTCCGTCGGTTGAAACCGACGGAAATAGATGCATGAGTTGCCTACCTTTGGTACCATCTGGCGTCAGCCACTAATTACTAACCACTGTTTACTGTTTTACACATTAAACCTAAAGTGCATCACATCCCCATCCTGCACAATATATTCTTTCCCTTCAACACCCAGTTTTCCCGCATCTCTGCATGCTGATTCACTTCCGAGGGTAATGAAATCATTATAATGTATTACCTCTGCTCGGATGAAACCTTTTTCAAAATCTGTATGTATGACACCCGCAGCTTGCGGTGCTTTATAACCTCTATAAATTGTCCAAGCTCTTACCTCTTGCACACCGGCAGTAAAGTATGTTTGCAAATCCAATAACTTATATGCTGCTTTAATTAATTTAGAAACACCAGATTCTTTCAAACCCATGCTGCTCAAGAAATCCAGCTGATCTTCCAAACTATCTAATGATGCAATTTCACTTTCAATTGCAGCAGATATTATAATACACTCTGCATTTTCATTTTTGATTGCTTCCAATACTTTTTTCACATGGTCATTCCCATTTACCACTGCTGCTTCATCTACATTGCAAACATATAATACAGGTTTACTAGTGAGCAATTGAAAAGTATCTACGATCTCTTTTTCTACTTCATTAAACTCAACAGTACGAGCTGATTTTCCTTGCTCCAATGCTTCTTTAATTCTCTCAATCAATTCCACTTCTTTCTTTGCATCTTTATCTTTCAATGCTTTATTATATCTACTTTTTAAAGTATCCAAATCTTTAAGTTGAAGTTCGGTATCTATAATTTCTTTATCACTTACCGGGTCCACTTTCCCATCCACATGTATTACATTATCGTCATCGAAACAACGGAGCACATGTATAATAGCATCCGTATTTCTTATATTTCCCAAAAACTGATTGCCCAGTCCCTCGCCTTTGCTTGCACCTTTCACAAGGCCGGCAATGTCTACTATTTCAACAGTGGTTGGCACCACTTTTATAGGTTTAACAATTTCTGAAAGCTTCTCCAATCGCTCATCTGGTACAGTGATTACACCCACATTGGGCTCAATAGTACAGAACGGGAAATTAGCCGCTTGTGCCTTGGCATTTGATAAACAATTAAACAGGGTCGATTTGCCCACATTGGGCAGCCCTACGATTCCGCATTGTAATGACATTTTTTTTAATGATAAATGGTTAATGATAAATGGTAAATTATTTACCCATTTTTCGCGGCAAAGATACAATATAAGCCCTACTTTTCATAGTCTCATCAACCGCTGCCTTGTTTACCGGTTTGTATCATATGATAATATGCAAAAAACAATTAGTCCATTCGTTTGCCACACCTAAATTTGCACCTACAAAAGCCGCTCTAGCTCAGCTGGTAGAGCAACTGTTTCGTAAATAGTAGGTCGTGGGTTCGAATCCCATGGGTGGCTCGCAAAAGGATTAACGTCTCGATACCTATCGGAATTATTTAAGAATAAAGGTGAAGCCGGATTTATATACACTATATATTTAGTCACAGATTAAATGTTTCATTTATAATATGTAATGCCAAATGTGTCAGTCCCCTTAATCCTGACTCCAAAAAAAACCATTGTTTATTAAAAATATGGTTTTACCTTTGTACAAAACATTATGAATACACGGATTACTAAGCTTCTTTTCGCTCCCCTCATTTCTTGTGCAGCCTTGCCCAGCTTGGCTCAGGACATACACAACCAGGGGGCTACTATATATATTAGCCCAAATACTACTATGCACACAAGTGGCAATGTGGTGAACCATACCGGAAGTACCATCCAAAACTATGGCGACTTTACTATTAATGGAGATTTGACCAACCAAGCAACCTTTAATGGCACTGGCAAAATTACTATGATGGGAACCACAACCCAAACGCTTGATATGGGCGGAAGTGATATATATTCTTTGTTGCTTAATAATCCTGCAAATGTTCAATGTGCTGCATCTTTTGTAGTTACGCACCAATTAGATATGCAGACCGGAAATTTAACTTTAGGTTCTAACAATGTAACCATTAGTTCTGCTGCAACAATTACTAATTATTCTTCCACCAGTTATATAGTAACAAACAGTACAGGAAATTTAACTCAGAATGATATTGGCACCAGTGGTCGTTCTGGAACTATTTATTTTCCCATAGGTAGCAGCACTTCATATAATCCTGTGAGTATTAATAATACAGGAACCAAAGATAATTTTTCTACAAAGGTTTATCCTACTATATATAATTCTTATACTGCTGGAGCAGGTAATGGCGGTGCATTAAGCAGCAGCAAAGAAGTTGACCGCACCTGGATAGTAAATGAAGCAACAGCGGGCGGAAGTAATATAACGCTTACCCTGCAATGGAATAGTGCCGATGAAGACGCTTCATTTTTACGTAGCAACAGTGCCATAGCACTATATAGCAATGGTGCTTGGGTGATGAATAATACGGGCGGCGGCGCTGCCAGCGGTGCCGCACCCTACACACGTTCACGTGCCGGGCTTACGGAATTTAGCAACACCCCTTATGGAATTGGAAGCAGTGGTTCGCCATTGCCCGTGCAGTTCTCTGGATTTGATGTAGTAAAAAAAAATATGGATGGCCATATAACTTGGAGCACAGAAACACAATATAATGCCGAAAATTTTGAAGTAGAACGCAGCTTTGATGCGATTCATTTTGAAAGTATTGGAACTGTTGCCGCAGTGAAAAATACAAATGCAAATAACTACGCGTACGACGATAAAATGGTATTACAAAATATGGTCAATACAAATACTCCTAATGTATATTATCGCATTAAAGAAGTAGATGTTGACGGAAAAACACAAAGTACTGGTATTAAATCTTTACAAGTAAAAGGGAATTCTGCAGCCAGTATCACAGCTATGGAAGGTGTGAAATTATTGCCCAATCCATATACCGATAATTTTGCCATGTTATATAACATGAACAGCAATATGCGTGTCGATTTTAGATTGTTGGATATGAGTGGTAAACTTATATATACCCAAAGTGCGAATGCAATGAAAGGCTTGAACCAGTTCGAGTTTAAAGGCTTGGAAAATTTGGCACAAGGTGTATATATGATAGAAGCAAATTTGCAAAACGGCGAAAAACAATTGTATAAAATTGTAAAGAATTAGTCTTCGCTTTCGCAGTCTGCGGCTACGCTCAGACTGCCATTGTGCGTGGGTGTAATTTAGGAATAGATGGGTAAATCCATTATCTTTGAACTTCCAAAATCAATTCTATCATGGCGAAACAATTACTCATTATTTCTTGTATATTCCTGTTTACCTGTTCCATGCGAACAAACACCAAAGAATCTTTTGAAGGTGTGCTTACCTATAAAATTACTTTCACGCCCAAAAGTACCAATGAAAAATATAACGAATACCAGCGAAAAAAATATGGTGATACTTTAAATTTATATATATCCGAAAACGGAGCCTTCAGAAGAGAATACCCAACCAGTGGCGAGATGGGTTTCGATTATTATATATATTCAGCCCAAGAAAATAAAGCTTATTTAAAGTGGAGAAATCAAGATACCCTAACTCCGTTTGATTGTTCGAAAAATACTTTAAAATTAAAAAGTGAAACAGAAAAACCTGTGCAAACAATTCATGGTGCAGCCTGCAAAGGATACTGCATCAAAATGGTCGACAGTATGGGCAGGCCGCCACAAGTAGCAATACTTACTTATTATTATCCATCAAACAAAGAATATATAGACCCCAGCATATATAAAAACCACAACGAGTTTTTCTATAATAAAATAATGAATAAAATTCAAGCTCCTTATTATAAATATATATTGGATATGGGCAAGTATGAAATTGAATTTGAATTGGTGAAGATTGAGAAGAAAAAGTTGGACGAGGGGATGTTTAAAATCAGTATCAAGTAGCTATGACGCATCCAATTCGCAATGCGAATTGGGACTATTAGTTAGCGAAAGCAGGTAGCAAATACTTGATACCTCATACTAGCTACTTGATACTCCCACACTCTTTGGGGAAAACTCATTACTACATGTAAATTCCCATCCTTTATTTTTGCACACAGATGCAGAAATCAATTACTATTTTATTATATATTTTCCTATCGTTAAGTACTGCTATTGCTCAGTATTTACCGAATTTACCTATTGGCCCTGAAGGCGAACGATGGGTAGATTCAGTATTCAATACCTTAACTCCCGAACGAAAAATTGGACAACTTTTTATGCTCTCGGAATTTAGCGACAGCAGCCAAACGCTTGCCGTCGAGAATGAATGTTTGATTAAAGAATATGGAATTGGTGGTTATTGCTTTTTTAAAGGTGGTCCTGTACGCCAAGCATTATTGTGCAATAAACTGCAATCGCTCAGCAAAATACCCATGCTTATTTCTATGGATGCCGAATGGGGCTTGGCCATGCGATTGGATAGTACTATTAGTTATCCTAAACAAATGGCATTGGGGGCAATGGCGAACGAAAAACATTGTTATATATTGGGGCAACAAATGGCCGAACAATGCAAAAGACTTGGAGTACACCTAAGCTTTTCGCCTGTTGCCGATGTAAATAACAACCCCAAGAATCCTGTAATTGGCGATCGCTCATTTGGCGAGAACAAACAAAAAGTTTCTGATCGTGCAGTACAATATATGAAAGGTTTGCAGGATGGGCATGTGATGGCATGTGCCAAGCATTTCCCTGGCCATGGCAATACCGAATCCGATTCGCATTTGGATTTGCCTATTATACATCAACCCATTTCAGAAATTGACAGTGTAGAATTATATCCTTTCCGTCAATTATTTGCCAATAATGTAGGCTCAGTAATGGCAGCGCATTTATATATTCCTGATATTGACAGTACACCTAATTTAGCTACTTCACTATCAGAAAAAGCGGTGACTGAACTGCTACAAAAAAAATTAAACTATCATGGTTTAATTATTACCGATGGACTTGCCATGAAAGGCGTTGCCAAGTTTTTTACACCACATACACTTGCCCTTAAAGCATTGCAAGCAGGTAATGATATATTATTATGTGCAGATGATGCACCTCAATCTATAACTTATATACTAGAGTCGATAAAAAAAGGAAAGATAAGTATGGCTGATATAGATAATAAAGTAAAAAAGATTTTAGCTGCAAAATATTGGGTAGGTCTTTCAAAATACAAAGCAGTTGACACCACCAATCTTTATAATGATTTAAACAATCCCGATTATTATGAAGAAAGGCAGTTGATGGCACAAGATGCTATATGTTTAGTGCATCTTCATAATAAATTATTGCCTTTAAAATCCAATCAACATATTATATCAATATCTGTTGGCACAGGCAAGCAAACACGTTTCCAAGAAATGCTAAGTTTATATAAACCCATGCAGATTATTTCAGTAGATAAGTATCAAGGCAAAGAATATTTTGATTCTATAATACATATACTAAAAAAAGCAGATGTAATTATTGCGTCGGTACAAAATACCAGCAGGTTTCTTAGCAGACAATTTGGTCTTACTGCCAATGAAATTGGCTTTGTGAATGCACTTCCCCGCAACAAAACACTATTGGTGCACTTTGGCAATGTATATGCATTGGATTCATTTAAAAATTTTAAAAATGTCATTAATGCAAACGAAGATTGGGAGCACTATCAAGAAGCAACCGCACAATTAATTTCTGGAAGTATATATAGAGATGAGCAAGCCACACTACCTGTTTCTTCATCGAAAGAATATAGCTATAATATGGGTGAAGGCTTTCCATTTTCACGTCGTCCGTATCATGATCTGAATTGCGGCGAAGCCAAATTATTGGAGCATAAAGTGGATAGTATTATTAAAGAAGCAATAGCCGCACATGCTACGCCCGGCTGCCAAGTGCTTGTGTCGCATCAAGGCCGATTGGTATTGCACAAAGCTTATGGCACACATACTTATATAGATACTGCGAATGTAAAATTAAATGATATATATGATATCGCCTCTGTAACAAAAATTATGAGCACCACTTTGGCCATTATGAAATTGGTTGATAATGGAGATATAAAACTGGATGAAAAGCTAAGTAACTATTTAAAAGATTTACGCAAAACAAATAAGAAAGATGTCATCATCAAAGATGTGCTTACCCACCGTGCGGGCTTGCAGGAGTGGATTCCCTTCTATAAATATACTTTAATGGATAAGCAACCCAATCCTTATATATATATGAATCGTAAATTTGAAAACTTTAACATACAAGTTGCAGATAGTTTGTGGATGAACGAAAAGTATTTGGATACGCTTTGGTATACTATATATAAATCTTCATTAGTTGAACCAGGCAAATATGCGTATAGTGATATTGGATTTATATTGTTACAAAAACTCATCGAAAAAATAAGTGGCAAAAAATTGGATGATTATATGGACAATAATTTCTATTCGCCAATGGATTTGGCTACCATGACCTATAATCCTTTGAAAAAATTTGACCGCACAAAACTCATCGCAACAGAGTATGATAGTATATTTCGCCAACAACTGATTCACGGTTATGTGCACGACCCCGCAGCAGCTATGATGGGCGGTGTGGCAGGACATGCGGGCGTTTTCTCCAATGCGTTTGATGTATATCAAATGATGCAAATGCTGATGAATAATGGCAGCTACCAAGGCAAAACTTATTTCAAACCCGAAACGGTTGCCTTATTTAATAAAACACATTATATAAGTTTACGCCGTGGTTTGGGATTTGATAAAGCTGAGACTGAGAAAGGAAAAGCAAGTCCTTGTACCAAATACGCTTCGCCCGAAACCTTTGGGCACCAAGGCTTCACAGGCACCTGTACTTGGGCCGACCCTACCAATGATATTATAATAGTATTCCTAAGCAACCGCGTGAACCCCGATGCAACAAACAACAAACTAAGCAAGATGAATGTGAGAACTGCGGTGCAAGATGCAGCGTATGAGGTGTTGGTGAAGTGATGTTGATTTACGATTTACGACTGCCATGCTGAGCAGAGTCGAAGCATAAGATTTATCTCGTCCTTAGACGAGACTGACGCCAGATTACAGTGCCTTCGGCGGGTATTGTACTACTCGTATTCTATACTTAGCACCTCATACAACATTTTGTATTATACATTTTGTATAACGCAAAATGTTTCATAATTTTGTGGGATGAATATTTCTGCTGAACAAAATCCGTTTCCGCTAACAGGTTTTCATGGTCCTGCTTTTTTTTGCGACCGCGTCAATGAAACCAAAAAGTTGCAAAGCAATGCAAAAAACGGCGTTTACACCATTCTGCTATCGGAACGGCGGATGGGAAAAACGGGCTTATTACACACAGTTGTGTTGATGGCAATCAATCTGAAATATTATATAACAGGTATTATATACTACTGCACCACGCCCTCTTTGGCACTAACCGCCGATGCTTTAAAAAAGCCTAGGGCATTGCCACTGATATTGCCTTTATAAGGTGCTGGGGGTGGGGCAAATAAACTTTGCTGGCGAACCGCATTATTTATAATCTGGAAATAATAATTATAAGCTTGGGTGCTGAGGGAGTGCACCTCAACTCTCACTTTATCTCCCATTTTCACTGGGCGACCTATATATACATCTTTGGCTTGGTTGCCGTCAATAAATTGGTCGGTAGTGAAGTTGATATCATTTATAGAATTGAATGAAGTATCGTTTCTGAAAAAATAAGCGATATAATTATCGCCCAAGCCAGCTGGGTCGGTGTGGCTGATGCAACTAAATTTTTTATATGGGCTTCCTGGACGGCCGTAAGGAAAGTCGACAAAATATAAACTATCGAAATGCGTATTGCGGTTTAATTTATCGATGGCTACGTACTCCGTATTATTATATAATATTTTTAGCGTATATATTTTGCCTATTGCTCCTACTATATTTTTGCCAATATATTTTCCACTTCCTACGGGTGTCTCAAGCAATGTATCTGTATTGGTATTATCAGTAATGGTAACCAAATCAGCTTTTACTTTGGGGTAATCAGTTTGCTCGAAATAGGGAATGCTTAAAGCAAGTGCAACCTTTGCCACACTATCGCTATATATAAATGCATCTACTACCAAAGTGCTCTGTTGATCGGTAGGCAAATCTACTTTTATCACATCTTGGCAAGAGGAAGATAACATAGTAGTTCCAATCAATATATATAATACTTTATTTTTTATTGTATAATTTTTCATGATAGTATTATTAAAAATTAAAGTTATAAGTTACTGCAGGTATTATAGAACCGAATACCGAAATTCGCACTGCTTCTGTTTGCCCAGTAGTTGCATTTTGGCGAAAAAACAGCGAATATGCATTGCGGCGTGAAGTAACATTATAGGCTGAAAACACCCACTCCCCTTGCCAGTATTTCTTTTTGCGTGGTTTGAAACTGCCTGAAAAATCTAATCTAAAATAATCGGGCACACGGATGCTGTTACGCGCACTGGCTTGACCTAACGTATATCCTTGATAGGTGAATTTTTGTGCCATGCCTGTAATTGGTGCTCCGGTACTATATACACAATTGCTACCAATGGTCCATTTTTTTGAAAGTTCGTATGATGCAGTAATACTTAAATTATTTGTTTTATCGTAAGGAGCAAAATACCATTTATCATCATTGATTCCATTTATTTGACGGCGTGTTCTGCTATAAGTGTAACTAATCCACCCAGTTAATTTACCTTCTGTTTTGCGAACAAAAAATTCTGCACCATAGCTATAGCCAATACCTCTAAGCATCTCTGTTTCCAAAGCTGGATTTGCAATAAGTTGGGCACCACTTTTAAAATCTATTACATTGGTATACTTTTTATAAAACACTTCAACTGATGCTTCATATATATTTTTTTTGAAATTTTGAAAATAACCCAGTGCCACTTGGTCGGCAATTTGGGGTTTGAAATAATTATCGCTGGGCCAATATATATCAAGTGGGGTGGCGGCACTTGTTTGTGTAACCAAATGTATATTTTGGCGTGTACGGTTATAGCTACCTTTAATTGAACTGCCACGATTCAAACTATATTTAAAAGAAATTCTAGGTTCTAAACCTTGGTAGAATTTAATTACCTTTCCAGCATCATAGAGGGTGGTATCTGTAATTTCTTTGGACAATCTGTTATTTGGGTCTTTATAACTATATACGCTCGATTTCCCAATTTGTGCAAAACCATTATATCTTATTCCATATTGCAGCGTAAGTTTTTTGTTTACTGTTTGCTCATTACTAATATATAAATTAGGCTCAATGGCAAATTTGTTTTCCATCTTAATTTGTTTGATGAATGAACTTTGTCCAGTTACGGGATCGGTTTGTCCGGGATTGAAATTGTAATAGATTATATTACCACCAAACAATAATGTATTGTTTGAATTTATATAATAAGTGTGATCATATTTTACATTATAAAACTTGATACTCGAAATCCATTTGAACGCACTACTGCCTTGTGTAGAGCCTAACGCGTAATTGTAATTACTCACTACGCCAGTAATATTTGCAAAGTGTTTGCGATTCTTATATAAATGATTCCAACGCAAAGTTAGATTTTGATTTCCCCAACTTGTAGCAAAAAAATCGGCAAAGCCAAATTGATCTCTACCATAATAACCGCTCGCATATAAACGATTATTTTTGTTGAGTATATAATTAAATTTTAAGTTCAAATCAGTAAAGTTTATCGAACTTTTTTTAAGAGCATCATTACTTGCTAACGGGAAAAATAAATCTATATAACTGCGTCTAAAAGCCACCATATACGAGCTTTTATCTTTCACTATTGGGCCTTCCAACATCAACCTCGAAAATATAGTCCCCACGCCCCCACTGCCATGAAATTTTTTCATATTGCCATCTTTCATTCTTATATCAAGCACGGAAGATAATCGTCCCCCATAATTGGCAGGAATACCCCCTTTAATTAACTTCACATCTTTTACCGCATCGGGATTAAACACAGAGAAAAATCCGAGTGCGTGCGATGAATTATATATAGGAGCTTCATCCTGCAAAATCAAATTCTGATCAACCGACCCTCCGCGCACATTGAATCCTGTCGCCCCCTCCCCTACTGTAGAAACGCCTGGCAATAATTGTATAGATTTAATAATATCAACTTCGCCCAATACTGCCGGAATTTTTTTGATGGTGGCCGATGAAAGCTGCACAGTGCTCATCTCCACTTTTTCTACATTTTTATTGCTCCTTTTTTCTTTAACAATTACCCCTTCCAATAATTTCACCTGGGCAATAAGTTCTATGTTAATAGTAGTGTCAGAAACAAGTACAAGTTCTTTTATATAATTTTCAAAATTTGCAACCTGACAATTTATTTCATAACTGCCTTTGGGTAGCGACATAGAATAAAACCCATAATTATTGGTGACTACCTTATTGTTTTTATCTTTTACTGTAATGCTTGCACCGCTAATATCCTCACCGTTTTGAGCGTCTTTTACGTGACCCGTAATATTATAGGTTTGTGCTGTGCTAAAAAAAACTGTTATTAAAAAGAGAGCAGTAAATATAAATTTCATATGTTGGATATATAACGGTACGAAATTGATATTGTTTTTACTTTATCAAAAAATATAATTTATTAAACAAAAAATTGAAGAGCCTAACAGTGTTTTTTTGGAGGTGAAACAAATCAGGAGCCAGTTGGCGGGTGGCATGAGGCAGTGCCATTCGGCTGCAGCTAACGCCAACTGCCGCATACTATATAAATAAACAGTAGTAGAAAAAAAAATAGGAATAAGTTAAATTAATTCTTATCGTTATAATACTTCATGTGTTCGTACATGATATTCGATTCCCAATAAGGTTTTTCACGGGTACGAAAACCAAATTGTTCGTAAAATACCATCAGTTCTGTTGGACATCCCAAAGTGAGTTGTAGATTTTTAGGAATATCGCTCATCATTTTTTCCATCAATGCTCTTCCAACACCTTTACCTCTGAAGTCTTTCAAAACACACATTCTTTCAAATTTATAACCTGACCCGCCTTCCCTCCATCTTGAAGCACCAACTGGGATACTATCTAAATAAGCTACATAATACCTGCACTTATTTTCCTTATCGTAACGGTCATATTCATCATTCTTAATCATGCCAAGTTCCTCAACAAAAACTGCATGACGGATTGTGTAATTATGGTCAAGACCCTCCGAATTATTTACTTTTTTAATTTCAATCATGATTTACTATCCTAGTAATAACGGTCTAAAAAAATTTTGACAAAATTACAATAAAAAAAATGTCTACTATTTTTTCTGTGTTTTTTTATTGTCAAAGAAATGTTAAAAAATGCCATTGAGAAATAATACACCACCCAAGCATTTATTGACGTATGTTTTTATGAATTGTAAAATTTACCTATACAATTGGCAAGTTCCCACACATCGGCAAACGAATTATATAATGGAACAGGGGCAACCCTTATCACATCAGGTTCACGCCAATCAGCTATTATATGATTTTTGGTTAGATAACTATGCAGTTTCTTACCCTGCTTTTTTGCTACTATCGATAGTTGGCAACCACGATGATCAGGGTGTTTCGGGGTTAATATAGAGATATCCGATATGGCTAAATCATTCAATAAATATTCGAGGTAGCCCGTGAGTAATACAGATTTTTTTCTAAGGTTTTTGATTCCTGCCTTATCAAATATTTCGAGCGATGCACGGTGAGCAGCCATGGGCAAAATCTGAGCGTTACTCAATTGCCAAGCTTCGGCAGTGGGTGTTGGGTCAAAATTCTTTTGCATTAAGAATCTCGTTTTTTCATTATTGCCCCACCATCCTTCAAAACGGGGTATGGTTTTGTCAGTAACATGCTTCTCATTTATATATACGCCCGATGTGCCACCAGGTCCTGAGTTTAGATATTTATAAGTACACCACACCGCAAAATCTACATTCCATTTATTTAACTGTAAATGCAAATTTCCGGCAGCATGCGCCAAATCGAAGCCTGCCAAAGCACCCACTCGGTGGGCAGCTTCAGCAATCTTGTCCATCTCGAATGCCTGACCTGTATAAAAGTTTACACCACCCATCATCACCAATTCCAAACTATCACCATGTTCATTAATGGTGCTAACTATATCATCGGTATACAAATTATTTTTGCCTTTTTTGGGCTTTAATTCTATCAACGCTGTTGCGGGGTCGAAGCCATGAAATCTAATTTGCGATTCCAATGCATAGCGGTCACTTGGAAATGGATTGTACTCCATCAAAATCTTAAATCTGGTTTTTGTGGGGCGATAAAAACTCACCATCATCAAATGCAAATTAGTGGTGAGGTTATTCATCACCACCACTTCTTTATTTTTCGCACCCACCAATCTCGCTGTCATGGCAGTGAGATAATGATGGTAGCCAAACCAATCGAAATTTTTCTTAAAATGTCCTTCTACGCCCAGTTCTGCCCACGCATCAAGTTCATCGTTCACAGCTTTCTTCACAGATTTTGGTTGCAGGCCCAATGAGTTTCCGCAGAAATATATTTGTTTCTTGCCTTTTATTTTAGGGAAATGAAACTGCTTTCGGTAGTCAGCCAATTCATCTTGCTTATCTAATTTTTTGGCGAACTCTTTGGTGTTTTCGTATTTCATTGTAGTCTTTATTCGCTAAGGTGCAACCCCTACAGGGTTGTATTATACGTTAGCCTTTTGTTATAAACCTTTGACCCCGATGGGGTCGTATTCCATTTCTTAACTTAGATTAAGGGACCAATACAATAACTGAAATCTCAACTCGTGCATCCTTAGGCAGCCGGACTACTTGCACGGTCTCGCGTGCAGGGGGCATCACGGTAAAATAACTTCCATACATTTCGTTTATAGCGGCAAAATCATTCAAGTCAGTACAGAAGATGGTTGCTTTTACCACGCTGTCTAAATTTGTTTTGGCTTCGGTCAGTATCGCTTTGATATTTTCCATTACTTGTTTGGTCTCAGCTTTAATATCGCCAGTAACCATACTACTTGTAGCGGGATTCAAAGGTATCTGACCCGAAACGTAAAGCATGTTGCCCACTTTTATTGCTTGGCTATAAGGGCCAATGGGTTGCGGGGCATTTTCAGTTTTTATAACTTCTTTGTGCATAGTTGTTTTATTTTTGCCATTCTTATTAACCCCCTGACCCCATGAAAATTTTATGCACAGGCACAGCGAAGCAACAAGAAGAGTTGCGTGCAAAGTTAAACGATGTTGAGTTATCATATTGTAATGTTGATGAATTTGTTGGGGCAAACCTACAAAACTTTGACCTTATTATTGATTTTGATTTTGATGCCGACCCAGTTCAAAAATCAAAACAGTATGAAAATATTTCTGGTAAGTGCATTTTATTAGGTGCTACCCAAACAAATTTATATAGCCATTTTTCTGGTGAAAACTATATAATGGGATTGAATAATCTCATTAGTTTCATCAACAAACCCATTTGGGAAATGACCGCATTGAATAATGATAGTGCAGACAAATGGAATACTATAGCTCAAGAACTAAAGCTTAATTACAAAATTGTGGACGACCGCGTGGGCATGGTTACGCCACGAGTTATATGTATGATAATAAACGAAGCCTATTATACCGTGCAAGAAGGAACCGCCAATAAAAATGATATAGATACTGCGATGAAACTAGGAACCTCATATCCTTACGGACCTTTTGAATGGGCAAGTATAATAGGATTGAAGAATGTATATAATGTTTTAGCAGCAGTATATGATGACACGAAGGATGAAAGATATAAGATTTGTCCGATGTTGAAAAGGGACGCTAAAGAGGCATTTTATATTTTATAATTCTTATTTATCATCATACACCATCTTATTGTCCATCAAAATCTGGGCAATATGGGTAGTATATTCTTTAAAGGATGCATATTTAATTCTATTCAGAAATGCAAAATAATCTTCCTTTTTAGTATACGTTTTGCGTTGCCACTTGGCATAATAATCTACACAATCTTGCCACTTGTCGAACTTCATACATTCGCCGGGGCCAGCCATGAAACCAAATATATTATTATACTGCAAACAACAATTATCGCAGGTGAAATACCCCGTCTCCACCATAGCTTGTGCCCATACTGCTTTGGGCCATTTAATACCTTTTAGTCTGATATATTTCATTGCATTGGCGGGTATCAAAATACTATCCACCAGCATCACAGGGTCACGATAAAGATGACCGATATGCTTTTTTAATGAATCATTAGATAAACTGAGAGACTGGATTTCTTTTGTAAGTTTTTCAATTCTAGAAAGGAACAAAATATTTGTTACAAGAATGACGAGCAGCAAGAGTTTAATCCAGTTTCTTTGAGACATAGGCAATAATTGATTTATGCAAATGTATATGAGGGTCCTCAAACGAAACCCACAAGTTATACCCTGTGATTTGTTTTAACGCGTCATTGCGAGGATGTTATTTGAGCTGCCGTCATTCTGAGTGGGCTCCCACGAAGAATCTCATTGAGTGTATGCTCGGCGAGATTAAATTCCGTAGCACACACTCCATGGTATTCTTCCTCGTTCCTCGTCAGCATGACGGCACTATACAATGCTATTTCGTTACCACAAACTTTGAAAGATATTTACCATTCATGTTCAGAATATATAATCCTGCATTCCAATTGCAAACATTGAGTGATGTGGTTGATTCATTCACGGATTGTTCGTGAACTAATTTTCCATTCATATCATATATTTTCATACGACCTTTTGCAGCTTCGCGATTGGTGAATTGTATATTTAATATATTGTTGGTAGGATTGGGATAAATATTAAAATCGTTAGTTTGATATATTGTTTGGATTGCTGTGTTCCTTAGCGGACAAGGCGTTGTGTAGCGGAATCCTGGTGAGCCTTCTTCACATCCTGCAAACCAATATACCGATGAATAAGGTTTAGATGTTTTATATAAATTCTCCATCGTAAATCCAAGTCCACTGCTGGTGGAAACATAAGCGTTTGTATAAAAATTACTATAAATTAACTGCGTATCTTTATTATATATAAATACCACCTCACTGTCATTTGCCAAATTAAAATTAGGGATATGGATAATATTGGATTGAAAAATTCTGTTGCGACTGTTATATAATGTTGTATCCCCTACCAACACCACAAACGAGTCAGGTTGAATAAATGTGTTCAATGGAAATTGCCACCAAGTATGATAATCTTTGGTGCGGATATAAGCTCCGCCCAAATTCATCATTTGTTTGTTTGGATTGTATAATTCCAACCAATCTCCTGCATCTTTTTGTGGCAAACTATTATAGTTAATTTCCGAAACCACAATCGTGTCATTACATGTCTGGTTGGCCATTCCGGGGGTTCCACCGAAACATCCGATTTCCCAATCAGTGCTATTTGTTAAATGTAGTAATCCATTTTTATTATTCATATTACGACCAAAGTGGTGGGCTGCAATATTGATTGAATCTGTATTGTTATAGTATATGGCATTGCTGCTAGGGTTGGTATAGTAATCGACCAATTTCAGATTATCGAAGCTAAGATTTGGCATTTGCATCCATACAAAATCAGGAGATACTTTGTGCCATTTTTTGAATTTATTGCTGTCGCTACAAATAATTAAATATGATTGTTTTTTGATAGAATAGTTTTCTGGGAAATGCAACAATATATTATTTTGATTGTTCAAAATAGCCCAATTGGAAACGTTCAAATCAATAGTATCTTTATTATATAATTCCAACCACATGCCATCGTCTTTTAAACTATCGGGCCACAGGCTTAGTTCGTTGAAAACGAGGCTGGCACTAGCGGCGGGATTGCAGTTTACACCAATCGGCATACTCGGGGTTCCATCTAAACAAGAGGTTTTCCATGAACTTGCATTTTCAGGATTTAATTTATCATCGTAGCTATTTAAAGTATAACCAAACCCGTTTGCCAAAGTATCGTAAGGAAGTGTATTTTGATATAAATTTGAGTACACCAATTTGCCAACGTTATTATATACTTTAATAATGCCCAAGGTATCATTCAAATGTAAATTTGTATTGGTAATAAATGGTGATAGCATAAATCGATTAGCAAATTTGGCACTATCGCCCACTATAGTTGCATATGATTTTGTATTCAGTATTGTACCTGCAGGAACAATAATGCTATCAGTATTCAAATGCACTTCATAAGCAGAATAATCAGCCGTAACAGTATCAAAATTATATAATTCCAACCAATCGCCTTGTATATTATTGTAACACATCTCGCTGATATAATTTGGTTCGCTACATATACTATACATTTGCCCAGGCGTGGCGTGCAAGCAGCCATCAATCCAACTAGTGGCAATATTATCTAACGAATCTGTATTCAATAATTCAATACTGCGATTCAATAAATTCGATTTGGGATATTTACTATAATCAAATACAAATCCTTTAGCTGGATAGTTGGTATAATCTACTATATTCAAACTGTCTTTACTTACAGAAATTTGATAATTGAAATTTCCAATATAGTTTGTAATAGTTGGATATTGCTGTTTAAATGCACTGGTATCACTACAGATTATAACATATGATTTAGAAGGTATAATTGTATTTTGAGCAAAAGTGAGAATTGTTGTATTATTTGAATGTCTCAATTTCCAAGCACTGATATCGAGATCTAAAGTATCTCTATTATATAATTCAAACCATTGTCCTTCCTTATTTTTTGCATCGCCATTTAATTGCAATTCTGTGAAAACCAAATTGGCAAATTGGCCAGGATTACAGAATTTTGGTCGTGCTTTTCCGGGAGAACCCAAGAAGCAACTCAACTGCCAACTACTTCCATAACTTTCGTAAATTGCAGTATCCAATAACTCTATCGTATAGCCTGTACCCTTTGCACCCCAAGGGAATGGAAATGAATCAGTATAATATACACTTTGAATGGGTGTACCAAAACCATTATATATTCTCACAGCATCTCCTTTGGCATTTAACCCATAATTAAACTGTCCTATATAGTTTGCAACATTTGGATATATTTTTTTAAATTTAGCAGTATCGCCACACACCACCAAATACCCGTAAGCTGGAATACTTATATTATTATTAACAACAAAAATATCAGAATCATTATCATCTTTTATGGTGTATCCTTTTATATTATAAGCAAGTGTATCGGTATTATGCAATTCGAACCAATCGCCAGCATCATTATTTTTATCGGAACTATAATTTATTTCGCTTACATATAATCGCTCATTACAAATTGTTCTTGCTTTTCCTGGCGAACCACCTATACATCCATCCATCCACGAGTTTGGATTATTTAGATTGGTAGTGGGTGTTTTTAGCTCCAAGGTATAACCCTTTCCGTGAGCACCAGTTGGCCAAGGACTTTTACTATTATATCCCATTTGAAAAACTTGATAACTTAATTCATCAAACAACCTAATAGTACCTGTATCATTAGGCAATGCCAAATTGGTAGGACCTTTATAGTTTTTAACATTGGGATTTTGTTTCCTGAACAATGCCGTATCCTCAACCAATACCAAATATGATTTTGCATTGAGAACGGTATTAGAAGGTATCATATAACTCCTAAATCCCGACGCATCGGTAATCATATAATTACCTATTTTAATATTGGACGCAGAACTATTATATAATTCTATCCAGTTGCCTCCATCCAATTTAGGATGTGAATTATAATTTACTTCAGAAACTATAATAGAATTGCTATAACTCGAATTGCATTTTGATGTATAGGTTATATTTTTATCCATCCAATTCATTCTACCACGAATCCAAGTTTTCAGATAATTTATTTCCTGGGCATAAGTATTTCCTATATAATTGTTTGGCCACACATAGGTTCCCAAAATCTGCCATTGCTTAAAATGACGACGCTGCGGAACTTCCAAAATATCGGCAACTGAATCAATCCAATTATATATATTTTGTGTTTTTAGTAAATCTTTTCTTAAGTTTGTCCACCTACATTTAAATTGTTTTTGGTAATCGGGATCTTCTAATAACCTATTAAACCAAAACGGTTCTGACGAATAGCCGCAGGTGCTCCAGCCACTAGTATCTCCTCCATTGCAGTAATTTGCATTTCCTAGTGCGATATTAAAATCCCATATAGGCCCCGCATATAAACGGCCACCCAAACTATTTCTTTGTTTATATAAAAAACAGCTTAATCTATATGCATCCACATTATGTGTTACTTCATTACATATATAAAAATCCATGAATGAATTTACATCTATCATCTTATGATAGTTGGCATTTAGTTTACTTCCATAGCCACCACCCAATAACATATTTTCAAAACTGTCCATCCAATGTTTTATATAATTGGCTTGCACTTGGGGGATATTGGGAATATCGGGATTTACGGTTTGTATTTGATAACTTTTACCGCCATTATAGTTTGTAATAGGCGATGTCCACACTCCATAACCCGATTGTTTTACACGGTCCACTTTCATGATATAACCTCCGGTTAGGCTATCCCCTTTGGTAGTTGTTGGCAGAAGTTTGGGGATATCTACACGGTTTTTATCCCATTTAATTTTTTCCATTATCACATATACACCCACATACTGATTATTTAAAATCAACTCGCAAAATTCAGTCCTTGTTGTATACCAGCCCATTCTGTTAGAAATTTCATATATGAGATTATTTCGCATCAATGTTTTATCTGTATAAGGCCCAAATAATATCCAATCGCTTTCTTTGGGCATACCCAATATTTTTACATTTTTACCATTTCCCGCCGAATCGACAGTAGTCCATGCGTAGCTCCTTTGCGGTTGCCCCTGCGATGATGAACCACGACTCTGAATAGTTATTTTCCCATTATACCCATTAAAACTATCATTATAGTAATGGTTTTGGTCAAAACCATTATCGATGATTCCCATATCGGCAGTTACTGAAGGATCGTCGGGTATATATTGGCCATTGGTATTAATTACCATAATAGGCAAATGTGTTACTAAAGTTGGTGTAAACCAAGCAGGATTTGTTTTATAGTTTTTCGAGGTGGTATCATTAATAGCAACAAACAAATAAGGTATACATGAAAGATCATTTGAGCTTGCCGAAACATTGTGAACTTGTATACATAAATAATTAGAACCATTGAGTAATAATTTATTCAACAGCGATTTTTGTATATAAAAATATTCTGGTTGACCTCCTTGATAAATTTGCGCTTCGTGACTGCTCCAAGCCAATGAATCATGCCTTGGGTGACTTTTAGCGCCCATATTGGAGCGGGCGACTTCTACCCCATTTATATAGGCTACAAATCCATCGTCATAATCCAAAGTGAGCAATGCATTATATATTTTTGAAGTATCTTTTATACTGAATTTTCTTATAATATATACTGACGTTGCAGAAGTACTAATTACGGTTGTATCATCTCCATCACCAAAACCAAAACCGCCAAAACCAGCAGACCATGTAGGATTATAACTAGGTTTGTACCAATCAGTATCTGGCTCGGAGGTACCCGGAAAATATGAAAATGTATCTTTGGGTGATACCACATTTTCCCAGTGGTCGACCACGTTTTTGTGTTTGTATTTTTGGCCGAGAGCATTGGCTGAAAACATCAAGAAAGCAATAATGTAGAGATAATATTTCATGTTATGGATTTGTGATGCAAATATAATGAAAAAAAAGGAATTAGGGATTGGGATTGGGGGGCAAGCGATGTACAATGTACGATTGCTGAGGCCAGAATTTATGTCAATCGGGCTAAGCCGCTAGGACCGTCTCCTTCGGAGAGGAGAAGGAGAAGTCCAACAGCCACAGCAAAAATCGTATGTCGTAAATCGTAAATTCCTAATTAGCTAATGCTTGCTTAATGGATTCGTTCAAGTAATTTTCAATACCAAAGTTATATCCCTCAGTATACAGCACAATTTTCCCTTGCTTATCAATTACGATATTAATCGGGAACGAATGTATGTTCCATTTATCAGCCAAGTCTCTGCATTTTGGCACTATGTGATATTTAAAAATGTTTTTCTGTAAAAAAGCCTCGCACACAACTGAATCATCCGTGCTAGCACCAATAAAAGTAACTTCCTTATTGTCCTTATAATAGTCAGCCAAGCCATTTAAGTAAGGCATTTCTTGTTTGCATGGCCCGCATGCTTTAAACCAAAAATTCATTACAACCACTTTCCCCTTCAAGCTGTCCTTGATATAAACCTTCCCGTTCATATCATTTAGTTTAAAAGCAGGCATTTTTTGGCCTATTTTCAAAGTAGGATTGTCAGTAACGGCTATTTCTAATATATTATACTTTTTGCCATCAGGAACAAAAGTAATCACAGTTTGGGCTATCGATTTTATAATATACCCTTCAATAACTCCATTGGTTTTAACAGGGATGAGCATGATAGTTTCTACTTTGCTCAAGCTGTCGTATGCTGACAAGGGGTAGGTTTTGCCATAGGCATCTTTAATGAAGACATCGCTGGCTTGCTGCGCTGCTGCTGAACTTGAAATTAGTAATCCGGCAAAAAAGAAAACGGATATATATAGGGTTTTGTGCATGGAGGCAAATATAATAGATAAAAGGGAGTTTTGGAATTAGGATTTGGGGGATGGGATATGGTGACCATACGGTCAGCTGGCATTGGGGATGTAGAATCTGGCTTCAGCACCCCAAATCCCAATTCCTAATTCCCAAATCCCAATTTAATTCCCTCATTCAAATAATACTCAATACTCGAGGCATAGCCTTCGCCGTATAAAATTATTTTGCCTTTTTTATCAATAATAATATGAGTGGGGAAGCCGTGAATCTGCCAGCTTTCGGCTAGGGTCCTGCTATCAGGAATGATATAATAGTTGTAGGGAATACGTTGCAGAAAAATTCCGCAGGCAATAGAATCATCCAACCCCAATGCAATAAATTTTACATTCTCGTTACTTTTATAATAGTCGACCAAACCATTGAGATAAGGAATTTCTTGTTTGCAAGGTCCGCATGCTTTGAACCAAAAATTGATGACAACTACTTTGCCTTTCAAACTATCACTATTATAGTTATTTCCATCCAAATCAGTAAGATTATATTTGGGCATTTTCCCACCAATCCTCAGCACTGCATTGTCAAGCGAAAATATTTCAGCGATATTATATTTCTTTTTCTTGGGCACAAATGGAACTGTATTAACGGGGGCTTTTGTAATGAGATAACCCTCAATGATCCCTCTGTTTTTATAAGGACTTAATATAATACTTTTTACATGACTTAAACTGTCGTAAGCCGATTGGGGATAGAGATTACCTGCACTATCTTGAATAAAAAAATTAGGAGCTTGTTGTGCAAACGATGGTTTAAAAAAAAAACAGGTCAAACCTATAAAAAGAAATAGTTTTCTGGTTATAAACATTTTACTCTTTTACAAATTTATATACTTTGGTATAATTATTTTCTTTCACTACAAACATATAAATACCGGCAGTCCATTGATTGATATCAATTTGCATGGTTTTTTCTTTCAAGGTATTATTATATATCGGTTGACCTAATACATTATAAATAGTAAAACTGAGTGATTGATGACTGACACTCTCAATATTTAATATATTATTTGCAGGATTGGGATACAGCTTAATATGAGTATATTTATTTGCAATTTGATATATACCATTTGTGGTATCAGTGGTATCAATAGTAGTGCAAACACTATAATACTTACCGGGAGAACCGCCAGGGCATCCAATAAACCACGTAGCAGCATCAGAATAATCAGTGAAATTGGTATTATATTCCAACGTGTAACCCTTGCCATCTGCACTGTCGTTCCAAGGCGATTGATTGCTCCAGGTACTATAATAGATGAGGCCATTGTCTTTATTATATACTCGTATATTTCCCTTTTGATCTAAAGCAAGACCCGAGTATGTAATATTTTTAATACCTGCATGCTGTTGATTAAACAAAATAGAATCTGAAACAAAAACCCAATTGGAATCTTTCATTAATACTAGAGAACTTTGTTTGTATTTCTTGTCTTTGCAATCAATAACAGTGATACCATTCATATCATAGTTTTGCCCAGATTGATTCCGAATCTCAATCCAATCGCCAGCATTGGCATTAGGTGCTGAGTTATAATTAATTTCTGAAACTACTAGCGGTGTATCGCACCAGCCTTGATAATTGGCTGGGGAACCTCCAATACATTGTTCTACCCAATTTTGCTTACTAGAATAGTCATCCATATTCTGGTTTAAAGAATTCATAGAAATCGTTTTTCCATTTCCATCAGCACCAAAACTCTTGCCATACTCCATTACAAATAGTGGATTTTGGTTGGCATCATAAATACGAATAAGTCCGGTTTTAACAAAGCCTTGGGGAATATTAATTTTATTCAAATTAAATGGAAATAAATATTTGAATGCTGAACTATCGCTCACAAAAACAAGTTTGCCTTTAGGAGTTATGCTTAGTATAGAATCCAAACGAACTAAGTTATTAATATCATTGAATGATATATAATAGTTCCCCATATTTTTTGAACTGGCTGAATCGAGATTGTACAATTCGAACCAAGCACCTGTATTAAAGCTGGCGGCAGGATTGTAATTAATTTCGGAAACAGCCAAACTAATTGCTGCACAAAGGTTGTATGATTTTGCAGGCGACCCTCCAAAACATCCTTCGGTCCAATGCGTGGTATTTGTTATATAATTTGTATCGTACAAATTTTCAATAGTTTTACCCAATCCATTTGCATATTTATAATCACTTCCATTATATACTACTTTGGTAATTTCGGCATTATTGATATCATATATATAAACAGAATCGGATATCTGCAAATTCAAATTAATTTGCATAGAAGAACTATTATAATTCGCAGCAAAATTCGTTGAATCGTTTGCTAACACAGCACGCTGAAATGGGTAACATATATTATTTTCACTCCAAGTATTGGTTGATTTTGCCGTACTCAGTTTATATCCATTCAAGTTTATGGGCATATTTCCTTTATTATATAATTCAATCCACTGCGTTTGATTTTTTAAACTATCGCTATTGAAATTAATTTCAGAAATGATGAGCTTTTCATTACAACTTACGATATCATTTTGCGGGTTTCCCAAGAAACAACTGTGCACCCAATTGGCGGCATTGCTATACGCTGCAATTGCTGTGGGCACCTGCTTCAACGACAAGGTATAACCGTTTCCTCTGGCAAAAGTATCCCACTGGTTGCTATCGCTAAAACTCATTTCAAACCTAATAAAATCATCGGTGTCTTTTATTAAAATGCTTTCGTTAGTATCATTCAAACTGAACACATTATTATATATAATATTTGTTGTATTAAGCTGCGGAAAATACTTAAATATGTTTGTGGTGTCTGATACTAATACTATATAATCATTCGGCAATACTGCGGTCGCTGGCATCACAAATGTATCTTTGTTGGTATATAATTTCCAACCTTGGATATTGATAGTATCTTTGGATATATTCTTAAATTCCATCCAATCGCCCATATTAATTTCGGGCAATGAATGGTAATTAATTTCGGTTGCAACTAACTGAATATGCTCAGGGCAGATGGTTCTAAATGTGCCTGGTGATCCCAGTTTGCAGCCTACCCCCCAATTAGCTTTGTCAGAAAAATCATTAGTTACTTTATTATATTCTAAAGTATATCCATGTCCGTTTGGCAATGCAGGCCATCCGAAATTTTCACTATGATAGTTCATCGAAAACTTGGGATACAATTTATTATCATACAAACGCAAATGTTCACCATTATTACTCAAACTGAAATTGAAAGAGTCGACTACATTGGCAACATTGGGATATATTTTTTTGAATTTTTGTTTGGTATTTGCAAGCACCAAATAATCATTTGCTTTTATAATAGTGCCAGCAGGGATGGTATAATTGTGCAAGTCGTCGCCATCTTGAAAATGCCATAATGATACACTTATATTGCTATTAGAAGTATTATGTAACTCAACCCATTCGCCTGCATCTAGCGAACCTTTGCTGTTGTAATTTATTTCGCTTACTATAATATTTTCTATGCAAGGCGAATAAGCTTTACCGGGCGAACCACCAGTGCAACCATTAAACCAACTACTACCATTTTTCATTACCGACGAATCCGTTTTTAGTTCTAAAGTTCGTCCTGTGCCATCAGCACACTCTGGCCAAGGAATGCTATCTGTAAATGCAATTGCAATTTTATTCTTCCCTTTATTATCAATTAATACTACAGAATCTGTTTTATTATCTAAAGGAAATTTAATATTGCCTAAAATATTTTTAACGCTGGGATATACTTTTTTAAACACTGCGGTATCTTCGCAAATCACCACATATTTATTTGGACCTAATATATAATTATCCGCAAAATCGTAAAAAGCATAATCATTTTTGGTTTTAAGTCGAAAACCTGTTAAATCTGCAGGGCTAGATGACCTATTATATAATTCGACCCAATTGCCGCTGTTAATCTTATCGGAACAGTTATAATTTATCTCGGTACAGACCACAGGAAATTGTATTGCATTACCATTAAAATATGCAGTAATGGTATTATTAACTGGTGTTAAATTAATAGTAACAGATTTGGTATAATAGGATACTGAATTAATTACAAATGAATCGAACGCATATCCTGGATTGGGGGCTGCAGTAACGGTAATCGGAACACCATCATAGTACACGCCCGTCCATGGATAGGTTTGGGGAATAATCGTATTCAGTTTTATAACACCTGCGGCATTGGAGCTTAATTTTAAAGTTAAATTTACTTTCTTTACCAATGAAAAAATTTCAACTAAGGTATCTCTTTTATATTTTTGACTGTACTTAACAAAGGTATCAATGTCTGCTACTTGATCGAGCCAACCTTGTAAATTGTAAAAATTTCCCCATCGTACAATTTCTTTAGGCATATCATATATAATATTATTTTTCATATAGTTGATATTGGCTGCGTAATTTGTGGGCGTAAAAAAAGTATTCATCAAATCGGCACAGCGATTTACATAGTAATTTTTAAACTTGGGGTTTTTTATTAGATAGGAAAGTCCGCAGTAATTACCAGCGATTAGTCTCTTTAACTTATCGGCATTTGCTAGCCAGGGAGATCTTGTACCATAATCAGTATCATATAATAAATACCTAAACTTGCCGCCTTTTGTATTAGCTTTCCATAATTTGGTATTATTTCCTGGCCAATCTTCGTTACAAATAAAAGTTTCAGTACATATATAATCAACAAAGTTTTTCATATCTAAGTACTTATTCAACGAATCGTAATTGGCAGCTACTGTTAAATCGGAGTAATAAAATGTTTGTAGTGCATTATAAGCCGTTGCAGTACCATTGTGTAAGCCCCAAATCCCTATAATATCCATACTGTCTTTATTCACCCCCGTCATATTCTGTATAGTTTCATTATCCTGCTTTTCACGCATGTGATAAATACCCCATATTTGGCCGTTTAAATAAACAACAACAGAATTATGCTCCATCACATCTAAATTTGATTTCAGCATGAGGTGATTGGTTAATTCATCACGCATCATAGAACCACCCTGGTCCTGGCTACCCGACCTTAGATTAAAAGCCGTAATATCTGTATAACTTCTAAATGGAAATAGTTTATAGTGAATAAACGAACTGTCAAAATTTGATGTAGTTTCTACCCTCAAACTTTTCTTGGCATACCCGCGAGAGCCATTGCCATGTATGCTAAGCATGGCATCCAATTCGAATTGAAGAGCACCATTGGATGATAAATATTCTACATGCGATGTTCTTTTTTCAGGACCTTGATAACCATTGGTTGCATATAAACCATCATAAGGATTAAATAAATCTAAAGAATCTGCTGTAATAGATATTATAGGTAATTTAAACTTTTTATCATTTGTTATATATATATTGGTGATAGGTTTACTGGGTAAAAAAACTCCGCTAGTGTCTATGCATATTGCCCTGATGGAAACATCAGCTACAATTTTAATTCCGCTACTGGTATATAATTTCGAATTGGATGTTGGAACATCGCCATTGGTTGTATATTTTATAACACAATTGGGTTGGGTGGTATATAATTTCAATATAGCATTTTTAGCTACCAATCCCGCTTTTAAATTTGCGGCTGGAGGCACCAAAAAACCACTCGCACAGTGCTTGCCCGTGTTAGAGCTATCTGGAGAAGGCTCATCGGTAATACACCAACTACCGCCATCAGGTATTCTTGCGTAAGAGGTATTTGATGGCATATATTCTGTTTTCTTTTTATCTATTTGCGTACCTATTTTATCATATAAGTAAATTGTCTCTTTGGCCTTCAGTTTAAAATTGGTATGCAAAAATGAAACACTGTCTTTTAAATAGGGATTCTTTATATAATTGCTCACATGTTTTACATTATCTGAATAGCCCAAACTTAAATAGGGAATAGATGTTTGATGAAAACTATCTTTGGGGGTAAGGTAACGAACTTGTAATACGATAGAATCATAAGTAGCGATATAATATTTCATTGCATCTACATCTACCAATGTTGCCCTAGGGGCGCCTCCATTTCTGATATGTTTTGATGTATTGTTAGAGAATGTTCCAATATAAGTACCCATCAAATATACATAGCATTGGTTTTCATTGTCCAACATTAGGTAGCATTTTTTTAAATTGGCGGTATTCTTATTATTCAATTTGAACACCTGACGCATGGTATAATTTGCGGTGGCTTTTATAGTGGTACTATCATCCCCATCAGCAAGCCCAATACCACCTTTACCCACAGCCCAACCACTTGCATCATAATTTGAATAATATATAGCATAAGGATTAAATGTATTATTCCACATGGTATCCGTTAAACTATAATGCCAATTATTATTGGGATGTATGGCCGTTTCCCAATGATTTATTTTTTCTAAAGTATCTTTACCTGATAAGAAAACCAATAAACGCTGTTGGGGTTTTAAAGTAATATTGGGTAATTTATATTTATTGGTAACCAAGATATCATCGGTTAGTGTATAGCCATTCAAATTAATATTTGTATTGCCCGAATTATACAACTCCATCCAGGGGGAATATTCAAAATCCTCATCGGGTAATTTGTTGTCGTTAAAAACTTGTATCTCATTTATTACAAGCTGACCCCAACTGATATTGGGAAACACACATCCGAGAATAATAAACAGAAAAGTAGATTTATAAAAATTCATTCGCTTGGTTTTAATATTCAAAGATAAGGCTAAAAAATAATTACTTCATACTCTGTTAACATTTTACGTTGCACAAAAATTGAACTTGTTTGCCTTTTTCCCATTTTAAACACTAAACTTGCACCATGCAAAACAAGTTTATTAGCAAAATTTTAATACAATAACTACTTGGTAATAAAACACAAAATGCAGAATCAGCTATGCTTTTCACCAACTCTTTCCTTAAAATATTATAAGTTTTCACAAGAGCAATAACACTGAAATATTGCTATCATTCTGCCTCGGGTAGCAGCACCTCTGCTATAACCCCAAAGGGGTGATCCTGTTCTACCCCGGAAAGCAACGCCCCTACCATAACCCCGAAGGGGTGTCATTCCTCTACAAAAAATGCATAGAACAATTAAAACCCCAAAGGGGTGATATCATAATCCGACTTTATATGAATGCCTATCATAATTAATCGATCCAATCAAACAGATACCTTTCATCATACTCGATTTCAAATTCTTTTAAGAACTTAAAATACTCTTCTTTAAACGTTTTTTTTCTATGATGCTCTTCTTGATTCAATATATAATTATATACATTCCTTATACTTGATTGAGAATAAGAGAACACACCAAATCCCGCTTGCCATGAAAATTTTTTCCCTTTCACCAAATTATTGTCATTAATAAAATTGGTAGAATTATTTTTCATATCCCTTACCAAATCTGAAATTGCCATAGCGGGTTTTAGCCCCACAAAGGCATGGATATGGTCTTCCACGCCATTTACAATTATTGATTTGTGTCCTTTCCCTGTTATGATTCCGGATATATATTTATTCAAATCCTCTTTCCAATCTTTATGTATAAGGTTTTGTCTGCCCTTTACTGCAAATACAATTTGTAGATATACTTGTGAATAGGTTCCTGCCATAGTATTTTAATGTCACCCCTTCGGGGTTGTGATTTAAGTGGTTTCTTTGGTAGATATGTTTCACCACTTCGGGGTTTGGCTTTTTTAGATGATTTCCGCCCTTAGATGTGTGTCACCCCTTCGGGGTTTCTATTATGCAAAAGTCTTTTAACAGTTTTGAAACATATAAACCTCTTATCAAATTCTTATAAACACTACCCTTGCCTTTTCCCTTTTTGCACACTAAACTTGCACCATGCAAAAATCATATTTTTATACCACACGATTGCGTTTGGTTTTCTTTGTTTTATTGACCTCATTTGCTACAATTAGTAATGGGCAAACAGAATTGGGCAAAAGCTATAATACCAGCGAGAACAGCAGCTACTGGGGCAATCGCAAGCCTTATGAGGGCTACTGGCAACAGGATATCGATTATAAAATTGAGGCAGTATTAGATGACAGTACCGACATCGTAACGGGACAAGAAGTGCTCACTTATCGCAACAACAGTCCGCATGCTTTAACGGAAGTTTACTTCCATTTGTACCAAAATGCTTTTACCGATGGCAGTTATTTGCACAGTTTGGAAGCCGCCAATCAGGTGAAAACCAAGTTTGGGAAATATGAAGGTGCAGGATTGGGGACCACTATTGAAAATTTGAGCATCGGCAGAAGTACTTATAAAATTGTGAATCTGGGTGACCCCACTTTGCGTGAACCGAATACAGCTTATCTGGATAATACTATATTAAAAGTGCCATTGGATGTGCCCTTACAACCTGGCAAAGAATTACAGATTAGTATATCTTTTAAAAGCTATTTCGATGCGGGCAGTATGCGTAGGCGTATGAAATTGTTCAGCAATTATGGTTTCAAACATTTTGATTGCGTGCATTGGTATCCGCGTATTTGTGTTTATGATAGAAAATTTGGATGGGAAACCGACCAGCATTTGGGCAAAGAATTTTATGGCGATTTTGGTGCATTTGACGTGAAGTTGACATTGCCGTCGCATTATGTATTGGAAGCTACGGGAACTTTGCAAAATGAGAATGATGTTTTGCCTGCAGAATACAGAGCAAAGATTGATATCAGAAATTTTGCAACACTACCAAAACCTTATGTACCTAATGCTTGCAATCCCGCCGATGGCACGACTAAAACTTGGCATTTCACTGCATGGAATGTTCACGATTTCGCATGGACCGCCGACCCATTATATAGAATAGGAAATGCAGAATGGGACGGTGTAAAAATTGTATCATTGGCCGAAGAATTTAATGCACCAAACTGGCAAGATGCTGCAGTTTTTACAGCAAATGTGATAAAAATATATAGTGAAGATTTTGGTCATTATCGCTATCCAAAAATGGTAGTTGCTGATGCACGGGATGGAATGGAATATCCGATGCTCACTTTGGATGGGGGCGGCTTCCCTGGTTATCACTTTGTATTGGCACATGAGGTGGGACATAACTGGTTTTTTGGAATGGTGGGAAATAATGAAACCTACCGTGCCGCACTGGACGAGGGTTTCACTCAGTTTCTCACTACATGGAGTTTGAATAGAATCGATGGAAAATATCCATTATATACTACTGATAAAGATGGCAAACCACTCGACAAAAAAGTAGAGATGAATAACATCGATATGAACTCTTTATATCAAGCATATATAATGGATGCTATTACGGGAAATGATGTGCAATTGAATACACATAGTGATCAATTTGCAAGTGCATTGGGACATGGAGGAGGTTATAGACTTGTATATTATAAAACCGCAACTATGCTCAGCAATTTACAATATGTTTTGGGCGATGATTTATTTATTAAATCTATGCAACATTATTTTGAGCAATGGCATTTTGCACATCCGTATTTTGAGGATTTTAGAAACAGTATCATAAATTATAGTCAGGTAGATTTGAACTGGTTTTTCGACCAATGGATGGAGACCACAAAGGCAAATGATTATAGTATTGCTCATGTGCAAAAAGGGGAAATAAAAGATGGGAAGCATATATACAATATAACTTTCCATCGCAAAGGCCGTATGCAAATGCCAATTGACTTTACTGTGCAACTTAGCAACGAAAAAAAACTAGACTATTATATACCCAATACCTACTTTATTAAGAAAACTTCGGCCACAGTATTACCCATTTGGCGTGGTTGGGATTTACTAAATCAAACTTATACCGCTACTATATATGTAGATGGCGAAATTAGCAATGTTATTATAGACCCTTCGCACCGCATGGCCGATATAAACTACCTAGACAATAGCAGCAAAATGCCCAATTATATAAAATTTGATTGGCCCGTTCGCCAGCCCAACAACTTCTATCAGTACCGCCTGCGTTGGCGGCCCGATGTTTGGTATAATGGAATTGACGGGGTAAAAGCCGGATTAAATTTATCGGGGAATTATTTAAACTTGAAACATAAATTTGAATTAAAAGCATGGTATAATACTGGATTATTAACACGCCAAACATCAAACCATGCCATGATTAATTATGCATTTAGTTATGAGCATTTAATTGGCCATGGATTACAATTTAAATTAGATTCTCGTTTCTTGGATGGTTGGTTGGTATTTAAAACTGGCTTTGAAAAAACATTAACTAGTGGCAGCAAATTTAGTATATATTATAAAGCAATTAATACCGACTATTATAGTGCAAATTATAGGTTGGGACTTGATGCAGGAGCTGTGGGACAGAAAAATTACCTCAATCAACTTCGTACGATTGCTGTCAATTATTCTGGCGGACGAGGATATAATTGGGGCAAAGGCAATATGCAGTACAACCTCAATGCCCGTAGCAACTTCCTGATGTCGCCCGGGCAAAATAGTTATATTGAAGCGAAGGTGATTAATAATAATCGCATGGCAAAATTTGAACTGCGTTCACGCTTTATTGCACGATATGGAACCACAACAAATCCACTTCTATCATTATATGCTGCCGGCGCATCGCCCGAGGAAATGTATGATAATAAATTTGTGCGTAGCTATGGAATGATGCCCAATGGTTGGGATACCTATGGCAATGTAACAGGCCACTATCAATATGGTAGTGGGCTTAACCTTCGTGGCTTCAACAATTATATAATGCCCGAACTTCGCAATATTGGTGGCCAGTCAGTGATTGTTCCCACCTATCAAACTAATATAGGAACATCAGTAACTGCAGAACTAGATTTTGATGAATATATAAATATCAAACCCAAAGCATTCCGCAACTGGCTCCATTTCGATACCTACCTTTTTGCCGATGCCGGTGTAATGAATCAAAGCACTTATAATAAATTAGTAGTAAATACATTTTATCCCCGCATCGATGCAGGCGTAGGTATGTGTGCCACCATCAAAAAATGGGGACGCTATAATGATATTCAACCATTGACAATCAGATTTGATATGCCGCTGTTCCTCAACACGCCTCCATTTGATGATCCTACTTATTTTAAGTTTAGGTGGTTGGTTGGGGTGAATAGAAGCTTCTAAAATCAATGTGAGTGTGGAGTGTGGGTGTGATTCCCTCCTCACTCACACTGTTTTGTATCAAGTACAAAAAAAAGGCGAGTTGCCCCGCCTTAAATGTTTTGGTGATGCATTAAATTATTTCCTATGGTATCATCGAATTAAAATTCCACAACGGAATAATCCTTATTGTGATTCAGTTATCGCCGTTCTCCAAGAACGGTGACTCTTAACAGAATGAGGGATTTGCAATCCGGCCAATGAAGCATACTCACCAGCCGCGTAACTTTTTTTTAAAACGTGCATGTATTATAACGTGGCTTATACCTGTGCATATATATATAATTCATTGTTTGTTTTCACAGTTCACTTTGTTGTATCGCCGTTCAACAGAACGGCCTTTATCTTAAGTCACCGTTTTTGAAAAACGGCGACAACTATTATGATGCGCCAGCCCATTAACAATTAACCATTCATCATTAACCATTATTCCCTCGATCGCACCCTGAAAAACATAAAGTGCGTGAGCATAATCAGCATCACAGTTGCAACTGTACTTGTTACAATACGTAATAATGTTTGCAGAATTTCAGTAAAGGTAAATACTTCGGCGAAGAACAACACAAAGTGGTGAACAAAGCTACAAACAGTAGCATATATTAAAAACCATTGCACATCGGTGCTGGCAATATCGGGTTGGCGGATGGTATCGAGTTGGTCTTTGCTAAGTGTGGTGCGTAAATAAAATATTCTGAAATATGCAAGGAACACTGCGGCAAATGCACAGAGTCCTTGGGTATTATAAAACACATCCACCGTCATTCCCAATATAAACCCTGAAAGCAGCAGCCAACCTGGGTTTAACTGTACTGGCAACATCAGTATAAACATGATATATAATTGTGGATTCACAAAAGTGATATCGAGTTTTTTGAGTATAAAAACCTGAACTGCTGCAAACAGTATAAAGCGGGTGATATGTAATAATAAATCTCTTATCAATGTGGTTTGGGGACATTAGTATTAACTGCTTTTTTCTCTTGTGCCTCAGCATTTGTTTCCAATTGCTCCACTTCTTTTTTCATCAAACTATTTACTATATATACCGCACTTAAATTTCCAAAATCGGTAGCAAGTTTTATTTTGAGTTTATAGAAATTTCCACCTGCATCATAATCCACTTCTTCTACTTTTCCTACATTAATACCCTCAGGAAAAATACTACTGAAACCTGATGTTATAATATCTTGTCCTACCTTTACATTCACATGTTTATTAATATCTGTTAATGTTCCATATTGTGGATTTGCACCATCCCAAACTAGCGGACCAAAATATCCATTCTCTTTTATCTTCACACTTATCTGTGCATTTTTATTAAGAAAACTTTGCACGCTACAAAAATTTTCGCTAGCTTCCATCACAATACCTACAATGCCTGCACTGGTAATCACTGCCATGTTTTTGGCAATACCATGTTTAGTACCGCGATTCAAAATCAAAAAATTATTTCTAAGATTGGTGGTGCTATTTATTAGCCTAGCAGGTATATAGGAGAATTGTTGTTTGAGTCCGCTGTCGATTTTTGTAGTTTCACCAATATTTCCATTATAAAAAGATTGTATAATACCACTGCGATATTTTGCATTCTCTTGAAGCAATTGGTCGTTCACATCTCTCAGTTTCAAATAATCAGTAAACCAACTTACTGATTCATAAAATTGGCCCACCATATAATTGGATGCATTGACAACAGCGGTATTTTGGAAATTATTATTTTTTGCAAGCAAATAAAAGCTCACAGTTTCCAATCCTATAAATAGGAAGAACAAATAAAATTTTTGGAAGAACAGGATTAGGTTCCGCATATATGCTGCGATGTATTAACCTGCCTCACTTAGGGCATCAAGAATTTAAATCGGTGAATATTTTTGAGTGCGATACCTGTTCCGCGAACAACCGCTTTCAATGGATCATCGGCAACATGCACAGGAAGTTTGGTACGACGAGATACACGTTTATCTAGGCCGCGGAGCAATGCACCACCACCTGTAAGATATAATCCAGTTTGATATATATCCGCAGATAATTCTGGAGGTGTTATCTCAAGAGCTTTGAGAATCGCTTCTTCAATTTTCGAAATTGATTTATCCAAGGCCAATGCAATTTCGCTATAAGTAACAACAACTTGTTTTGGAAGTCCAGTAACAAGGTCCCGTCCATTCACTTCATAATTTGGTGGCGGATTATCCAAATCGGGCAAAGCAGCACCTACTTCTATTTTAATAGTTTCAGCAGTACGTTCGCCAATCAATAAATTGTGTTGGCGACGCATATAGTCTAAAATATCGAGTGTGAATTCATCACCCGCAACACGGATACTCTCGTCGCATACAATACCTGAGAGGGCGATAACTGCAATCTCGGTAGTACCACCGCCGATATCGATCACCATATTTCCCATGGGCTCGGCTACATCAATCCCGATTCCAATAGCAGCAGCCATAGGTTCGTGAATGAGGTAAACCTCTTTACCACCAGCACGTTCAGCACTGTCACGCACGGCACGTTTTTCCACTTCAGTAATTCCAGAAGGAATACATATCACCATTTTCAGGCTTGGGGTAAAAAATCGTTTGCCGGGGTTTATCATGCGAATCATACCGCGTATCATGTGCTCGGCTGCGGTAAAGTCGGCGATTACACCGTCTTTGAGTGGACGTATAGTTTTTATATCATCGTGAACTTTTCCGTGCATCATCATGGCTTGCTTGCCTATAGCTATCACTTCTTTGGTAGAGCGATTAATAGCGATGATGGACGGTTCGTCAACGACTACTTTGTCTTTGTATATAATGAGCGTATTGGCCGTGCCCAAATCTATAGCTAACTCCTGAGTAAGGAAATTAAATAATGCCATTCGTTGTCAAATAAATAGGTTGTTGGTGTGGTTACTTCTAAAAGTGTTGCAAGTTAACTTGCCATTGGGTGATTTTGCAAACGTTTAAAAAAAAATGTTATGGACACAATGTGGATTGCGTTTTTGGGGTCGGGATTGGGTGCTTCGACTACGCTCAGCATATCAGACTTAGTGGGCTGATGCAAAATTTACCTCGCCGCGGCGAGTACGATTTACCCCGCCGCGGCGGGTTGCTGACGCCAGATTTATATAGTGCCTGCGGTTGCGTCTTTTGACCAACCACATCCTACTCATATCAATTTGCCGACGCCTGATTACTTGTTGACGATTGTTCATCATTCTTCTCCCGATAGTTATCGGGCCATTATTCAAAATCTCGCGACAGCCCATTAATCATTAACAATTAACCATTTATAATTAACCACTAAACCGAAGGCAATTTGTCTTTATACTTTATACCCTCCTCAAGTTATATGACAAAAAATAAACTTAATATGGCCTTTATTTGCAGGGAATAATTATATAACTTTTATAAAACCATGAGATACACTTTAGTTTTAATATTCTGTGTAGTATTTAGCTACTCCTATGCACAGAAGTACAGCACTGACACTATTATAGTAATGCACTATAATACTTTAAACTATGGCATGCCTGCTAATATCAATTGCCCCGGATTAGTGACTGATTATAAACATGGCTATATGAGAAAAATTTTCAAGTATGCTGATCCCGATATATTGGGATTGGTAAAAATGAAACGCGATGATAATTTTGTAATAGATAGTATTAGACAAAATGTTTTTGATTCAGTTTGTCTGGGTTGTTATGGGCATGCTAATTATTATAATAAAACTGGATTTTATAAAGAGAATTTGGTGTATTATAAAAAGTCTAAATTCGGGTTTTCAGGTACACAGGTTCTGAACTCAAGAGATACAGGAATTAGTGATATTAATATTCATAAATTATATTATAAAGATGCTGTTGCAAATATTATGGGCGATACGGTTTTTTTGAGTATTATACAATGCCACTTGCTGTCAGGAGACTCAGTAGCAGTGCAACGTGGCGATGAAATACAACATACACTCGACTCACTTCATGCTATGGGTGATAAGAAAAATAATTATATATTCATGGGCGATTTCAATAGCCGCACATCGAAAGAACCCTGTATCGATTCTTTAATAAATCCTTACGATACTAGTTGGGCATTTTACGACCCAAGTAACCAACTAGGCGACTGGACCAATAATCCAAAAAACTATGCCCAGTGGCTTACTATTTCAACACGTGCAATACAGTTAGACGATTGTGGATCTAAGGGAGGAATGGATGGTATCTATGACCATATATTTGCAAATTATCCACTCATGAATAATAAAAATGGAGCCTTCTATATAGCCAATTCATATAAGATTCTGGGTCAAGATGGATTACATGTAAATGCTGGATTGCTTGATAAACCTACAAATATTTCTGCACCCAAAAAAGTGATTAATAGTTTGTATTATATGAGTAATCACTTACCTGTGATGATGCAGATTGGATTTAGAAATGAAGGCTTGCTAGTGGGCAGTATTTCATCCTCCAATACTAATATATGCAAAAGCGACAGTGCTACCATAACTATTACAGGCAATAGGGGCCGAATTGATTGGCAACAATACAAGAATAATACATGGCAAAGTATCGGTTCAGCGGCCAACTCCGTAATAGTAACTCCAGCAACCAACACCAATTATAGAGCTTTGGTAAGTAGTAGCAAAAAATCGGACAGTACCAATATTATTTCTATCAATATTCTTCCTGCTCCTAATGTAGTAATTAGTCCAAAAACGCCTGCGAATTTTTGCGATGGAGACAGCATTTTACTTTCTGTTTTAACCTTCCAAAAATATTCATGGAGTAATGGAGATACAAGTAGTAAAATATATACTTCTTCGACAGGAACTTATTGGGTGCAAGCAACTGGAAGCAATGGCTGCACCGCAACAGATACCGTGCAAGTAATTAAAATTGCAAAGCCCGATGCAAGCTTTGGTATGCTGCCTTTAACTCCTATATATAATATACAATTTACTGCCAAAGATAGCAACCTAACCTCTTATAATTGGGACTTTGGAGATACAAAAATAGGCGCAGGCAAAAGCGTGATTCATCTATATGATACTACTGGAAATTATACTGTAAAATTAAATGTTATTGATGCACAAAGCTGCAGCAATGCTAGTTCTCAAAGTTATTCAATAATTGTAACAGGACTAATAAATATATCAAATATTAATTCGGTAAGCATTAATCCAAATCCATATAATTACAAAACTATTATACAATATGATTTGAAAAATAATAGCGATGTGAAAATGGAGCTTACTGACATATCTGGAAAAATTATACAAAGTATTGCACTAAAAAATATAAGTGCCGGAACACATATACAGGAGATACACACTCAAGCTGCAGGTATATATATATTGCGTGTTATTGCGGGAGGAACGCAGCAGGTTTTTAAGTTAATGAACAGTTGTCAGTAGTTAGTTTGTAAGTTGTTAAGGCTGAAGGCTGATTTTTTTTAGCGGGTGGGGGAGTTAGTTATTTTTAACAGCAAAAACTACCACGAGGGTATTCGTAACATCAATTTAATATTATAGATAATGAAAGCAGCGAAATATTATATGATTGCCCATTCGACCATAAATCATTTACAAAACCTTTAGTTGAAATTGCTATTAAATATTTAACAGACAAAGAAAATTATGCGGAGGTGAAAGACCCAAAGTTGAATGTTACAAAACAAGATATTATCTTATTTAAAAACACCTAACGCAATTAAAGTACTGACAATTAAATGCTTAAAATAGCATTTTACTATTGTTTATCTAAGCTAATGGATTATTTTTGCAGATTAAAATTAATTCGAAATTAAATAAAAACAAATGAAAAATTATTACTACTCTAAATTTAAATCAATGATAATTGCGCTGTTATTGGCATTTATCACCATGCAAGCACAAGCGCAGTATTGCACCCCGTCTCACACAGGAGCTGGGAATTGCGCAACTTCCGACATGATCACTAATGTCAAAATCAAAGGAACAACTTTAGATAATTCCGTGTCTGCTTGTAATGGGAATAGCAGGTATAATACCTATAGTGCAAATGGTAGCGCCACTGCTACTTTGTACAGCACATCGGGCTATAACACTTATTCCATTTCAGTAACTAGCAGTGCAAGCAGCATTATTTCGGTTTGGATTGACTTTAACCAAAATGACACTTTTGAATCAAACGAATGGAAACAAGTTACTACCAGTAGTACAGCCAATAAGGCATCTACTGTTTCGTTTACAATCCCAACAACTGCCGTTTTAGGACAAACTGGATTCAGGGTACGCAGCAGAGCAGTTGGCAATCAAAATGGTGCTGGCGATGCTTGCTTGGCAATGTTTTCAGGCATGGCACACGACTATATAATAACCATTGATACACTTGCAGCATGCAGTGGAACACCAACAGCTGGTGCTGTTTTTGGACAAGATTCAGTTTGCAGCGGCACTAATTTTAATATGTCTATAAATGGAGGAAGCTATGGTGCCGGCCAAACTTTCCAATGGCAATCGTCAACAGATACAATTACATGGACCGATTTGACCAATGATACAAATCTAACCATCACCACCTCAATAACTACGCCCACCTATTTTAGATTTTATACAGTTTGTAACGGTAATGCAGATACCTCTAAATTTAAAATGATGGTATTGAATCCTTATTATATATGCTATTGTATGCCAGCAAATAATACCGCCTGTGCCATAACGGATATCATATCTAATGTATCGATTACTGGCACTACTTTGAATAATAGTGTTAGTACTTGCAATTCGCTAGGATCGAGATATAATAACTACGCCCCAGCCAATAATCAAACTGCTACCTTATATTCAACTTCGGGTTCAAATACTTATACTTTATCGGTAACTTCTACCAGCACCTCTATCATATCTGTGTGGATTGACTATGACCACAGCGGAACCTACGATGCATCTGAATGGAGTCAAGTTACCACACAAAGCACCGCCAATACCGCTTCAACAGCCTCAATCACTATTCCTACCAATGCCACGCTAGGCACTACGGGAATTAGAATCAGGACCCGCACTTATTTAAGTGCGAACGGTTCAACTGATGCTTGTACCACCTTTACCAATGGCATTACGCACGACTATACTATAAATATTGACACCTTAGCAGCTTGTGCTGGTAACGTTCAAGCAGGCTCAGTAAATACTACAGAAACTAGTGTTTGCCCCAATACCGTAGTAACCTTAACTATTAATGGAGGTTCTTATGGTAGTGGTCAAACTTTTCAATGGCAATCATCACCCGATTCTATTAACTGGACCGATATCAGTGCAGCAACTGGATTAGGAACCAATGCTACAATTACTGCTAAAACATATTTTAGATATTACACTGTATGTACTAATTCATCTACCTCAGATACTTCATATGCTACCTTAGTTGATTTGAACCCTGCGTACTTATGCTATTGTATTCCAACCCACCCAACATGCAGTTCAACTGACGAAATTACGAATATTACAGTGCAAGGAACTTCTTTAAACAACACCCCGCAAAGTTGCCCCACAGGAGCTGTTAATCCCTATTATAAATATCCTGCCAAGGGAAGTACTACGACCTTTTTAACTCAGGGAAATACCTATCAGCTTGATGTAACAACTTCAACAGACAATATTATATCTGTATGGATTGATTATGACCAAAGCGGCACATTCGATGCTTCTGAATGGACGCAAGTTTGTACCACATCTACTGCCAATACTGCCTCTTCAGTTAATATAACAATTCCTAGTTCAGCTAAATCTGGAAACACTGGCATGAGAATAAGATCAAGGGCTTGGGGAAATACAAATGGTGCTGTTAATGCATGTACAAATTTTGGTTCAGGTCAATCGCACGATTATATAATTACTATCGGAAGTCCTTATGCTTTAGATGCTGGAATTGCTGCAGTAAGCTCTCCTATTGTGATGTCTTGCTATAGTAACGCAGAACCTGTTTCTGTAATATTATATAATTATGGTACTGACACTTTAGATATGTCAGTGAATAATGTTAAAGTACATGTAGGTGTGTCAAATGCAATTACTGCAAGTGTAGACACTACAGTTACCAGTGGTAAAATTGCACCAAATGATACCATGACTGTTTTCTTCACTGGCACACTCGATTTGAGTAAATTTAATTCGACCTACGATTTCTTAGTATATATATCTGCCGGAGACAGCAATGCATCAAACGACTCAAACAATTTTAGCGTCACCACCGTATTGCCAGTCTCACTTGATTATGTTGAGAATTTTAATACGCTTGCAAGTATTCCTTCTTCTTATTTTGCTCAAGGATTTGCAACAGGACCTGCCAGTGGTGTGGGCAATTCAAGAGGATTGAGATTAAATGCAAATAGTACAATTAGTGTAACTGGAATTAATACCCCTATTGCTGGGCCACTCACCACTAACTCAGTATTTAAATTTAGTTACAGAAACCCAACATCTTTCGATTCTCAAGATTCGCTGAATGTATTATTAACTTTTGATTGCGGTAAAACATTTAAAACAATATATACTTTTGATGCTAACAATACTGGCTCTACTGCATATACTGATTTTATATATGACCTAGGTACTTATAGCGGAAATAATGTTGCTGCAATATTTGTGAGTTATAATAATAGTGCTAAAACATATGTGATGGCTTTTGACAATATGGTAATAGCTGACAAACCCACTGTAAGCCTAGGCCCTGATACCAGCAGCTGTTCGGCTGTGTTGTTAAATCCAAATCCAAACAACAGTAATAATTATAGTTTTGTGTGGAGTAATAACTCTACCAATAACTCACTAACAGCTACTACAAACGGTACATATTGGGTAATACTTACTGATAAAAATACGGGGCTTACTGCTACCGATTCCATTATAGTAACAATAAATTCACTAGCAGTAAATTTAGGAGCCAATAAAAATATATGTAATGGTGCCAATACCAAATTAGATGCAGGAAACTTTGGTGCAGGCACCACCTACTTATGGAATACAGGTGCTAATACACAAACTATTAATGTTTCTTCAGCGGGTAATTATATAGTTGTTGTTACCGGCTCTAATGGTTGCAAGGGAACAGATACTATAACCATTGGCAATTCATCAACTACAGCGCTTCAGGGCTTGGATATTATAAAAGGGAATCCTTATAATGGTTCATTCAATAATGGTACTGCAAATAATCCAGATGCAGTTTGTGTAAACAGTGCAATTAATTATGAAATGACTCCACCAACAGCTTATGGTAACAGTGGCTATAATTCGAGTTGGGCAATCACTGCTTTCACTCTTACAACTGCCAGTAATTCTGCTCCCATAAGCGGAACATATAGTACTACAAATCCATCATCAACAAATGGCACCTTAAGTTTCACTCCCACAAGTGCTGAGGCCGACTCAGTATACATAGCAATGATAACTATATCGGATGTATCATCAGGTTGCGATACTACATTGGTTAGATATATAAAAGTAAATGGACTACCCAAAGTATCTTTAGGTTCTGACCAAACCGTATGTCCAACAAATTCTATTACACTAAATCCAGGCAATTTTGCTTCTTATACCTGGAGTGATGGCTCTATTGGTGCTTCACTGAATACTTCTAGCACTGGTTCAATTTGGGTGAAAGTTACGGATGCAAATGGCTGCTCAAATTCAGATACCATGAACCTGAATAACTATAATGTTACACCAGTAAATTTAGGTGCTGATAAAGCTATATGCCTTGGTGCTTCTGCTAATTTAGATGCTGGAGCAGGTTCATCATATTTGTGGAATACAAATGCGACCACACAAACTATTTCTGCAACTGCTGCGGGTATATATTATGTTGATGTAACCGATGCAAATGGATGTAAAACCAGAGACAGCATTAATGTTACAATGCTCCCTGCGGCTGATGGCAGCTTTAATAGTGTTAAAGTAGGCGGACAGAGCAACAACATACAGTTTACTGCCGTTGATGTTACTGCCGGTAATACCTATGCCTGGGCCTTCGGTGATGGAAATACCAGTGCACAACAAAACCCATTACATGTATATACTGCCGATGGTTCATATAACGTAAAATTAACTGTTACAAACACAAGTACCTGCACCGATAGCAAAACCGCGACTACTCTTGTAAATACTTCTGTTGTGAACATATCAAATAAAGTTGGAAGCATTTCTATATATCCAAACCCGTATAGTGGCTCTACTAATTTGAACTATAATATAATAGATGCCGGCCAGATTTTGATTGAACTATATGATGTTACTGGTCGTAAAATTTCTACATTGGTAAATGCAAAACAATCGGCTGGACAATATATATTACCTATCAATACCACCAACCAACTTGCTGGAGGTATATACACAGTGCGTATGTCGGCAAATGGAGAAACAGTATCGATTCGCATTATAGATATTAAATAGGTATTGGGTTATGGGATTTAGGGACGCATTTGCCGCATGGCCCCAAATTCCCATATCCCCAAAAGAATGATCATTATCAAATAATATATCATATAAAAAAGGTTGGTTTGTTAATTCGAACCAACCTTTTTTTATAATATTTTCGTCAAAAAAAACAAATTCTAAATTAATTCTAATTTGAGTAGTTAAATTTAACGAATGAAAATTTTTGTTGGTGAAGATTGCACGAAACTTGCAAGAAATAATTGACCGGTTCACTATACTTATCAAAATAATTTTCCTACATTTGATGTTCATCTCGTAAATACTCATAACTCTATCATAAAATGAAAAACACCCTTCCCCTATTTATTATGATACTCTCATTGAGTATGATAAATTGCAATTCAAAACAGGGCTGCACAGATAGCAAAGCGCTTAATTACGATACGAAAGCAAAAAAAGATGATGGTTCTTGTATACAAAGAAATTATACGCTGCAACCACAAGTGATAACAAATCTAGATGCCATTCTTAAAGAATCTTCCGGACTATTAAATACCGATAATCTAATATGGAGCTTTGGTGATTCAGGCAACAAAAATGAGATTTACTCAATTGATACCACTAATGGAAATATAATATCAACCGTTACACTTAGCGGAGTTTCCAATATCGACTTTGAGGATATTGCCCAGGATTCATTATATATATATGTGGGAGATTTTGGGAATAACAATGGCAACCGACAAAACTTGGTGATATATAAAATTCCCAAACAAAGCAACTGGAATATAACCAATACTATTTCGCCCCAAGCTATACAATTTAACTATCCCGACCAAACTAATTTCACCAATAATGCAAATACAGATTTCGACTGTGAAGCTATGATAACACAGAAAGGTAATATATATATATTTACAAAAGACCATAGCGACCAACATACCAGGTTATATAAACTTCCTATCAACCCCGGAAATCATACTGCCGAGCTTATAAGCACCTTTAACACACAGGGTCTCATAACTGGAGCAAGCATAGCTGACGATGGTAGCAAAATTGCCCTTACTGGTTTCAACCCCATAACTGACACTGCTTTTGTATGGGTATTAAATAATTTTAATAATGACCAGTTTTTTTCAGGGAATAATAAATTAATAAATATTGGATCAAGAACCGCAGTTGGACAAGTAGAAGGCGTATGCTTTTCAACCAACAATATGCTATATATATCAAATGAACAGAAATACACTGTGCCGGCCAAGCTTTGGAAACTCGATATTTCAACAGTAAAATAAAATCTAAATTAATTCAAAATCATTCCTCAATTTCGTAATCAAATTAATAAATACTCAAATGAAGAAATTAATTACATTAATCGTATGCTTTACGATTACCCTTGCCACCTTTGCTACTGATGTTCCAGCAGCAGTAAAAGCAGCCTTTGCAAAAAAATACCCCACTATTACCAAAGTGAAATGGGACAAAGAAAATGAAAACTATGAAGCGAGTTTTGACCTTGGAAAAGCAGATTGCTCTGTATTGTTTGATGCCAGTGGAAATATTATAGAAACAGAAATTGAAATTGAAATTAATGAATTACCCAAAGGAGTTTTAGATTATGTGAAAGCACATTATCCAAGCAAAAAAGCCAAAGAAGCAGCTAAGATTACAGACGCCAAAGGGGCAATTACTTTCGAAGTGGAGCTAAAAGGTATGGATGTATTATTTGATAACGAAGGTAAATTTATTAAAGAAGTTAAAGACTAATTATATACTATAGTTTACACAATTTATATCTCCAAGTATCGTCAATGTATTATATCAAATCTATTTTTCTTGTTGCTTGTATTTCTATAATAAGTACTCAAACACAAGCCCAAACAAATTCCGACTCTACTAAAAAACTTCCCTTTCATATATCCCATCTTAAAAAATTAGATGCCGAAGAACTGAAAGATAAAAAAGAAGGTACCACCCTAACAGGTCTGCCCCGCCTAAGCTCCGACCCATTGAATGGCTTAGGATATGGATTTGAAGGAGCCTTATTATTCAATGGAAAACGCAGCGATCCATTTTTCGAATACACACCCTATCGAATGAAAATAGGAATCGATGCTTCCAATACCTCAAGAAGTGAACGCAAGTTGGCATTTAATTTAGACCGTCCATATTTCCTCAATACCAAATGGCGTTTTAGGGGTGAAGTTGCTTATGAAAAAAATCCCAATTTGCTATATTTTGGAACTACGAATAAATCATTAAATACTTTAGATAAAATAGCTGCCGATGATGGTATGCCTTATACTGGAAAAGATTATGATAGTTATAACAATTCTTTAACTGGGAACTACAAAAACTATAATACTTATACCAAAGAAGAATATATCGTAAACCTAAGTGGCGAATATTCATTGTTCGATAGCCGTATGCGTGTGTTGGCGGGCTACGAGATTGCTTGGATGAATATTACTGCGGGTGCAAATTCTCGTTTAAGTAAAGATGCTAGTGCTGGGAAAATTGTTGGTTTAGGGAAATCTGTAGTTACTTTTATACAATCAGGGATTGTGTGGGACACGCGGAATTTTGAATCAGATCCAGACAAAGGAGCCTATGCAGAAATCACTAACGAGCTTTCATCAAAATCTTTGGGGTCGGCATATAATTGTGACAAGGTGTTTTTGCAGTATATGTTATATAAAAAGATATTACCAAAAGTATTAGGCAAAACTATTTTGGCCACCCGTTTTGGCATAGGATATACATTTGGTGCAGCACCATTTTTCGAATACCAAGACGAATGGGCTTCGCAGGGAAGCATTGAAGGATTAGGCGGTAGCAATATGTTAAGAGGATACAAACAAAGCCGATTTTTGGACAGGGGTATGTATTTTTTAATATAGAATTACGCAGCCGTTTTGCCCAAACTGATATATTAAAACAACATCTCGCATTTAGTATCGTCCCATTTTTTGATGCGGGAAGTGTCTATAATAAAATTGCTGACCTTTCTAATACTATAAAATATTCTGGAGGACTCGGTTTACGTATAGCTTGGAATATCAGCACCATCCTACGTTTCGATTATGCCATATCAAAAGAAGACAAACAATTCTTCTTTACTTTTGATCATTGTTTTTAATCAAACACGTGATGCTGATACAAGTTCAGCATCACGCAGGCAAAAAACTTATTATAATTCTTACGGTTTAATTGTAATATCTACATCCCATTTTGCTGGGCCATTACAGTCATTCCTTTTATCATAATATTTCTTTCCCTTAATCTGAGATTTAATGAAAGGAAAATCCTCAGTATCGGTTGTTTTAGGTGCTATCTTCACATCGTTAACTATACCATTGCAATCAACGGTAAGTATCACCCACAAATGTCTGATTTCATTTTTATCAGATTCTTTGTCATTAAATGAAAATTGTTTTATCTGGCGTGGACGATGCTCTGCCTTTAAATTTCCACGCTCATCTTTCCAACCTGCTGGGTCTCCTTTATTCAGATCCCCATCGCCACCTCCACCAGGCAAAGCACTATTCCCATCTCCAAGTGGCCCACCAGTTCCTTTCTTTTTCGATTTGAACCCGCTATTTTTTTCTGGTTGAGCTTGTGGCTGAGAAGTATTTGTGGTTTTATTATTTGATTTATTATTATTAATTGCAGGAGCATCTCCACCGCCTGGTTCTGGATCCGCATTCACATTATCTTGATTGGGACTGGCATTTTGTGGCTGTGCACTTTCATCTCCTCCCCCATCGCCACTGCTATTCTCCATCGCTGGTCCGCCTGTTTCTGATTCACCAAGGCTTACGAACTTCATATATACAATTGGTGTTTCAACTATAGGTTCAGGTACAGGGATGGTAACCAATATCGCAATTAGCAAAAGCAAAGCAACGCCTAGCAACATATATATAATACCTTGCTGTTTGCTATTTCTAGTAGTTGATTCTATTTGCGATTGAAATATCATATTGCTTTATATAACCAAAATGATTTTGGTAAATGAAAGTATCGAATTAATTTGAAGGTTTTTGCGTAGCTATAATAGAACTCACTTTATATTTTTGCAAGATACCAGTAACTGGTGCTATATATTCCCATGATGCTCCTTTATCTATAATAACATTCACTACAGGTTCTGTTTTACCTACTATAAATGCTTGTATCTTAGCATCAAATGCAGGAAGTTGTATCTCTGCATTTTCTAGAAATATTTTCCCATCTTTATTTATAACAACTGCCATGTTCTGCTTCAACTTCTGCGTTCCCTCCGCCTTTGCCAAAGTTACTTTTTGAAATGTTGGAATGGCGAATGTTGCCGTCAACAAAAAGAACAACAACAGAAAGAACAATATATCGTTCATCGGTGCAGCATTAAAACTACTTAGGGCTTGCGATTTGCGTTTAAAATTCATATTATATATTAGTGGTCAGTAAACAGTGGTCAGTGGTCAGTAGCTGACCCGTATGGCACTGACTACTGTTTACTGACTACTGACTACTGGTTAAAATTCATATTATATATTAGTGGTCAGTAGCTGACCCGTATGGCACTGACTACTGTTTACTGACTACTGTTTACTGACTACTGTTTACTGACTACTGTTTACTGACTACTGTTTACTGTTTACTAATTAAGCTGGTTCTTCTAATACTTCTATAAAATCTAAACTTGCTGTTTCTAATTGTGTCACTACTTTTTGCACCATGATATTTAATATATTATATCCAAAAAAAGCGATAATACCTACCACCAATCCACCTGCTGAGGTTACCATTTTCACATTGATACCTTTTGCAATACCTGCAATTTCTACATTACCTGCGGCTGCTATATCATTGAACGCGATCATCATTCCTATTACGGTTCCCAAGAAACCAAACATCGGTGCAGCTCCTGCTACAATAGCCAATACGGGTAATCTTTTTTCTAAACGAGCCACCTCTATTTTGCCTGTATTTTCCATACTGGCTTCTATATCTTTTAATGGCCGACCAACTCGTGTTAGTCCTTTTAATATAACTCGTGAGATTGGTGTATTACTTTTTTCACACATCATCTTTGCCGCAGCTATATTATTATTCTGAATTAAATCTTTTAATGCAGGAAGAAAATTATTTTCATTTTGCATGGCTTTACGAACTGTAATAAATCGCTCCACAAATACATATATTGCCAATACAAATAAAATAGCAATCGGCACCATAATTGGTCCGCCTGCCATAAGCAATTCTAACATGCTTTTTTGTTCAACTTCTAGTAATATCATTTCTTTTTAATGGTTAATGATTAATGGTTGATGGTTAATTGTTGATGATTAATGATTAATGATTAATTGCTCGCAGTGTAATGGTTAATAAATATCTGGCGTAAGCCCATTAACAATTAACAATTTATAATTAACAATTATATATATTATTTCTGTACTATTTTAGCTTCAGGATATTTTTTCACTAATTGTTCTAACAAATCATCCATCATATCTTCGTTATGGCTGCGACAAATTCCTACCCAAGTTTTTCCTTTTTCTTTACAACAAGGTTTTGCATTGGTCAATCCTGCTTGATTTAAAGTATTGGCAAACTCACTTGCACTAGAAATATTATCAAATGATTTAAGTACAATCGTAAATTCAGCCTTACGATCAAAACCGAGTTGATTTACTTGTGATATAAGTTTAGTATCTAACGAAATTTTTGGAGAATTATTGTTTGTATTTTCCGATTGGCCAAATGGATTGCTGAATAATTGTTCCCAATTGAAATTAAACAAACTAGCTTTTTGGTCTGTATTAACCATTACCGATGCAAATGAAAGTATGGATACCATCAATATCAACAAACTGTTCATCACCATACGCCTAGCAGAGCTGCGACGCTTCGTTTGCAGTTGCTTGATAGGTCTGCGATTGTCAATACGAGATTTTATTTTGCGTTTTAGCTTTTCATTTTCATGACGTACCATTGGGATGGCTTGTATAGTTACAAGGCCATAAGTGTGCTTGTCGAAATTATTTTCTATCTCGGGGTGAAAAGTTAAAACCTCATCATGGTCAATCACAAAATTTCCAATCTTATCTAATGACACAGATTTTTCGCTATGCAACTGCTGTCTCAAATTTACTACTTGCGATGCGATATGCTGTAGCGCCAATTCATAACTTACATTTTCTTGCTTAGCCACTGTTTGTGCTAGCAATCCATCATTCACACTAAGTCCTTGGTTAAAAGCTATCTTCTTGCCAGGAGGCGAAATTTTATGTGCCACATGATTTAACTGCGAGGTAACGCGACGGCTAATAAAACCGCCCAACTCGGGCACTATTACACAATTGTGTTCAAACAAAAGCTCATGAACGTATTGTCCTAAATTTACTTGGATATTGGTTTGCATACCTTGCAAATGTAAATGATTTTTTTTGCCCGTCTTACTGAACAAACCATTTAAAGATGAAGAGCCCTCATTTACAAACGTTTGCGATGCACTATCAGTTTTCCACAACTTGTCTTTCCAATTTTCAAACCGAATCCACAACCTTAACATTAAAGGAATTTTCTCGTGCTCGTCAGTAGGGTTGCCCATCCCCAGAACGGGTCCAGCCCAGAAATTTTTGAAAGGGATAAAAATAAAACCGTGCTTCTCGGCATCAGATGTTTGTTGCTCACCTTCTTTCGCATCAACAGGTTTCCCTGCCATTTGCTCCAGTATTTTTTTATTCTTTTCGTTTTCTCCTTTTACCATATAGTACTATAGTGTAATAGTGACACCGATTTGGGCATTGATTCCTGCCACAGGATATCCATACCATCTTATATATTTATTGGATATGATATTATTGATATTGATAAACATACTCACATATTTTGTATACCGATAATCAGCACTCAGATTGATATCGGTAAAAGGTTTCATCAAAATATTATTATATAGCTTGTTCACTCCATCATACCTAACCATATATCTAGCTCCTGTATAATTCAGTTGCAAATTTGTATATAATTTATCGCCCAATTTATAGGAAAAATTATTTTTCCATTCAAAAGTAGGAAGTTGTGAAGCCCTTGTAATAACAGCATTCGTCAAAGAATAATTCGACAAATTGATTGCTGAGTATATATCAAATTTGGTGCCTCTGTGATAATGTATATTAAATATTAATTTCTTTACCCCAGCAGATACTGGTATCAAATCCATTGCATGCAAATAGGTTGAATCCAAAGTATAAATAATAAGATTGTCCATATTGGTATACCTTGCTTCAACTCCAAAATCCAAATCATTATTAATATGACCTTTCATACCCAAATTAAAATTAAAATTCTTGCTATTATCCAGTTTAATATTGGGTGAAATAAATGGATTAACCTGATATATATTTTTCAAAGTATATTTTTCCCAATCACCCCACATATTCGTAAATATTTTATACTTCTTGGCTATAATATATTCTAGATTTAATTTGGGATAAAACTGAAACTGATTGGGTGTTGCAGAATCTCTATTCTGATTGAGCAGTATAGCATTGAAGCCTATCACAGCTCTAAAATTATTTGCTACAAGATAATATTCAGGTTGTATCTTATAAAAGTTTCTATTATATTTATTGTATTGATTGATATAGGAATCAAAGTCCATTGAAAGGTCTGTTTTAAATAAATTTCCTCTCACAATTTTTTTTATATTTCCACCTAAAAACATACAGTTCTCACTCACATCTTTCGACCGAATCATATTATCAATTTTTAGGTCAAGCCGATAATTTAATTTGGCACTGTCAAATATTTTACTACCTGCGAAAGCGTTCAACTGTATATTCTGAAATGGATTGTATAATGCCCCCTTAGGAAAAGTATCTGTTTTATCACTTCCCGTTGCATAATAGCGATAGGCATCTCTATTATATAATAATACAGCACCACTTATATTTTTGTCTCCCGTATTAGTTGCAGCAAAATGCAATTGGTTATTTGAATATTTACTGGTAGTCCCGTTCAATGAGTAATGACGAGCATTAGCTGCTAGCATCCAATTTCTCGATCGCAGATTGTTTAATGATACTTCTAATAACGGACTATTATAATTACCAAAACCTATCTTGGTAAAATTTCCATTTAAGGCACTCAGTTTTTCTTGGGGTAAATTAATTGCTTTATAGCCTGGCGTATTGATATGAAAATTAGGCTCGATGGAATTGAAGGTATAAGTAAAAGGCGGCATATTAACCAGTGCAGTTTCTGGTAAAGGAGTAATTGCTTTTTTAATGGACTCTTGTATCTTGGGTCTATAAGGTCGCACAATGGTGATATGTCCCTTTTCCAAAGTATCGGCTTGGGCATTGGCAAATTGAATATTGCAAATCAGTATGAATATATATATAATATGTTTTTGCATATACTAAAAATCTTTTACGCCTTGATTCTCTTTATCCTTTTCTTCCTGACTCTTGGTATCATTCAGCTTCTGTTGCTGTATCAATTCTTCGCGGTTCTTTTCTTTATTATTAAATTGCTCCAATTTTTCTGTAGCCATTTTAATGATATCATCAGGGTCAGTATCCGATTTTTCATAATTATCTATCAAACTTTGCAAAGTATATTTTGCTTGATATTCGTCTTTTTGTTTAATATAATGATCAGCCAAAACCAAATAGCCTTTGGCAACCCAGTAATCATAATCGGGGTATTGTTCACTCAATTCAAACACTGCTTTCTTGCAGTTTATAGTATCTCCATTATCAAAATAGATAAGGGCTGTATAATATTTGCTTTCTGCTCCACGCTTATTTTTACTAGCTTTCACCACCTCTTTAAAATAATTGAGTGCGGTAATTTTATCGGTACTGTAATATATTTTTGCTAAGTTATATTTTGCTTCCGTGCTATAGTCTTTTTCTATACCTGGGTATTGAACAGTTTTTTCAGAAGCAACTTTCAATTTATCTGTTAATCCCAATTTGTCTGCACATCGCATTTGCCCAACCAATGCCAAAATTTTATTTTCTTTTACTGATGAATTGGGTTCCAATTTTTCAAAATACTCGAGAGCTTTTTCGTAATTTTTAAGGTTATAATAATAGTTGCAAACCCATTTCAAACTGCGCTCAGTGTATTCATTGGGCTGACGGGTAGCTATCCACTCATACTCAGGCAAGGCCTCATCTTTGCGGTTTTTACGACTCAAGATATCTGCCTTCAATTGGTGCGATTTTAATATAAATGCACCATCGGGAAACTCATTAATATATTTACCCAATACTTCCAATGATTTTATAGAATCCTTGCGGTCCAACAAATTCATTGCTGATTCAAACATCAGTGTATCTTTTTCTGCAGTGCTCGATTGATATATTTTAATTCCATTAGCCTTAGCCCATTCATCAAATTTATCAAACTCTCCATTTTCAGTATATATTGTTTTTAACAATTCAAGTCCTTCATGAGCTTCTTCACTCTCGGGATATTTTTTTAATATATATTGAAATTGTTCCGTGGCTTTACTGTTTTGCTTTTGATTATAGAATATCAAACCTATATTCAGTTGTGCTCTTCTTACCAGGCCCACTGGGCTTTTCTGCGATTGTATCAGGTCGTTAAAACTCTCAACTGCCTGGTCGTATTTTTCTAAATTGAAATAAGTATAGCCCAACTCGTATAATGCTTTTTCATATAAATCACTATTCTCATATTTTTCAATCAGCTTATTTAATATATTAATTTTATCATACAATTTGGTTTCCAAACCATATATTATACCCATCTGAAATAAAGCATAATCGGCATCAGGCGAATTTTTATTGATCACATAATTATATTCGTTGGTTGCTTTTGTATAATTTTTCTCTAAGAAATAATTATCAGCTAAGCGTGAATGTGCATCCAGCACCAGTTCTGCCTTATTGCCAAAATAAGTTTCTGCAGCAATAAATTTCTCAAGCCAAACATTCGACTGTTGATATTTGTCCAACTTCAAATAACTATAACCCAGATTATAATAGGAAGTGGTATAATGAAATGTGGAAGCAGCCTGCGGGTATCCTTCAAATTCTTTATATAAATCTATTGCTTTACCATATTCTTCTTTATGATATGCAATCTCTCCCAACCAAAATACTGACAAGGCCTTAAACTTCATATCATGATTATAGGTATAGCTTCTCATGAATAATTTAGCTGCTCCGTTAATATCGTTTGCTTTATATAATTCCTCAGCTCTGCAGTAGGCACACTTCTGTATGGCCAATTCTATACTCGCATTCTTAACTTTTATCTCTTCCAATATACCCAGAGCTTTTGCATATTGCTTGGTATTTAGTAACAAGTTACTCAATATATTTTTAGCATCATCACCATATTTTGAATCTGGATAATTATTAATAAAATTTTGGAGTGAGGTAATTGAAGCTCCCTGCATTGGGAATATCTCAGCACTTAGCTTTGCATAGTTAAATTGCGATTCTTCTTTAATACTTTTATCATGATCATACTTACCTGCATTATAATATGCTGCCCGTGCATTTTCAGGTTTGTTAAGATATATAACAAAACAATTTGCCAAAGTATATTGCGACTGCTGGTATAACAAATTATTATGATCAGCAATATGCGAAAGTCGATAAACGGCCTGACTAAATTCTTTGTTTCTGATATGACAATAGCCCAAAATATACAATTCACTATCCGTCAATTCCTTGTATTTGGAGCGGTTCTCCAACATTTCAGCCGCTTTATCAAACTCTTTTATTTCATAATATGATAATCCTTTGAAAAGATATATATCGGGTAAAATTTCTTTGCCTGCATTTTCACTGCTCCATTTTACGCATTGGGCATACTCCTTATTTCTATACGATATTTGACAAAGATATAATGGTACTACTTTCTTATAAGGGTCATAATCTATAACAATTTCCAAATTCTTTTGAGCCAGTTTGTCATTGCCTTGTATATAATACATATAACCCAAATAGTACTTGGCATCTGAATATCTTGCTCCCACATCATTCTCCGAATCGCCATTATCGGGCATAGCAGCGAATGATTTTATTGCTTCATCGTATTTGTTTAGTTTATATTCACTAAATCCTTTTTCAAAATAGTATAAATGTTTTAGGTTTACACTTAACTCTTCTACATTGATTGCTGCAAAGGCTTTCAAGGCATCTTTATATTGCTTGTCTCTAAAATAAATATGAGCAATATAGTAAGTACCCTCATCATATTTAGAATGTGTAGGATACGCTTGTGTAAACGATTTCCATAACCCTATCGCATCATTCGTGAACTGATTGGTGGCACACAAAGCAATGTAATAACTACCTTCAGATTTAATATTCTCGTCGGGGTTTTGGGTTAATACTTGCTCGAACAAACTGCGTGCTGCCCCATATTTTTCTTTATCAAATAACTCCACAGCACGTTTGTAGGTGCACACAGGCTCGTCGAAGTAGCCCGTCTTTTGTGCATTAGCAACAAATGCACTATGCAAACTTATATATAATAAAACTAAATATAATTTCTTAAACATGAACGGTTCAGTCCCAATTTTTTTAACCGCTCAAAATTATTATACTTACTACGAAGCAGTTTTTTTATCTATCCACTAAACCACAGGGTTGTACAAAATAATGGACAAAGACAGTGTGAGTGAGGAGTCACACTCACACTCACAACTCACATCCCGCCTTCCCCATCTCATCCCAAAAACCAGGAAACGATTTGGAAACCACATCAGGATTATTAATCTTCAAATCGCCATAACTAGCAAGTACCGAGAATCCCATCGCAATCCGATGGTCGCCATAAGTTTCTAGTGTTTCATCGAAATTAATTTGTGCAGTGCGGTGGATATATAATACATCATCTGATATAATAGTAGCAGAATTTGGCGAGAATTTATTGAGCTCCGTACATAATACTTTTAGCCTGTCCGATTCTTTATGTTTCAGGTTTTGTAAGCCTGTTAAAGTAACTTTTGTTTGTGTAATAAATGCGGCCAAGGCCAAGGTGGGAGCTATATCTAAGCAATCACAACAATCAAATAAAAGTTCATTTTGTATTATATTTTTATCTTTAACCATTGAAATATGATTATGAGAATTTTCTTTGGTGCTTACTCCAAATTTTTTAAAATATTCTATACATATCGAATCACCTTGCACAGAATTTATACTTATATTTTCTATATCAATCTGCAAATTTGGAATAGCTAAAACCCACAAATAGCTGTAGGATGCAGCACTCCAATCAGATTCAATATTATAGTTCTGTACTGAGCTATTTTGTTCACTATATTTTTTACTGTATATGATATTTTTCTCCTCATCCCATAATATATCTAAACCCAAATTCTGCATCAACTTTAAAGTCATTTGTATATAAGGTTTGGATGAGATAATTCCCGTTAACTGTATATTTAACCCTTTATCCAATTTACATCCCACCATCATCAAACTACTTACATATTGACTGCTTACACTTCCATCAATCTGTATGGTCTCAGGATAATCTATTATATCTTTTCCTACAATAATTAATGGGGGATATCCTTCTTTTTCTATATAATTAATTTCAGTTCCCAATGCTCTCAAAGCGTCCACCAAAGGTTTCACAGTACGTTCGTGCATGCGTTCATTGCCACTTAGTATATAATTCCCACTTGTAATTGCAGCATACGAAATTAAAAAACGCATGGCAGTACCGCAGTTTTCAACATCCCAATTTTTCGATTCTGTATGCAAACAATTATATAATACTTTCGTATCATCCGAATCGGAAAGGTTATGAATTTGAATAGAAAGATTATATAGTTTTTGTAGAACCAAAAGTCTATTAGAAATGCTTTTGGAAGCAGGCAGCGTAATATTTGCCTGTATAGTATTGCTTATTTTTTTAAGTACTTTAATCAAGCTTTGTAGTGAGTGAAAAAATGGTTTTTTCTATAATATCAGCACACTCATTTATTTGCTCTTCAGTAATAGTTAATGGACATGCAAAACGTATAATATCACCATGAGTTTGCTTGCACAACAATCCGTTTTTCATTAATTCCAAACATACATTATATGCTGTTTTATCTTCATCATAAGGCTTGATAACAATTGCATTGAGCAAGCCCTTACCTCTCACAGTGGTTATTAAATCTGATTTTATATTACGTAGACGATTACGCAAGATTTCGCCCATTTTATATGCATTGTCGGCCATGTTTTCGTCTTTCAATACTTTTAATGCTGCCATTGCAACCTTGCATGCAAGTGGGTTACCGCCATAAGTGCTTCCATGTTCTCCGGGTTTTATCGTTAATATAATTTCGTCGCTGGCAAGCACGGCACTTACCGGCATTAATCCACCTGAAAGGGCTTTACCCAAAATCAAAATATCGGGTTTTATATCTTCATAATCGCAGGCCAACATTTTACCTGTGCGAGCTAATCCAGTCTGTATTTCATCAGCTATAAACAATACATTCGCCTGTTTACATATATCATAAGCCGCTTTCAAATATCCTTCATCGGGAACTATTACACCTGCTTCGCCTTGTATAGGCTCCACCATAAATGCACACACATTCGGGTCTTTTACGGCCTCACGCAATGCATCCAAATTATTATAAGGAACATTGATATATCCCGAAAGTAAGGGACCAAAACCACTATAACTACCGGGGTCGGAGCTGGATGAGATAGCAGCGATGGTGCGGCCCCAAAAATTTCCTTCTGCAAAAATTACTTTGGCTTGGTTATCGGGAATCCCTTTAATTTTATATCCCCAACGGCGTGCTAATTTTAAAGCTGTCTCCCCTCCTTCTACGCCAGTGTTCATGGGTAATACACGATCGTAGCCAAAATATTCACATATATATTTTTCGTATTCGCCCAATATATTATTATGAAATGCACGGCTCGTTAAAGTTAATTTTCCAACTTGTTCTATCATAGCTTTCACAATTTCAGGATGACAATGACCCTGATTAACCGCAGAATAAGCCGATAAAAAATCATAATACTTCTTGCCTTCTACATCCCATACATATACACCTTCGCCTCGCTCCAATACCACAGGCAAAGGCTTATAGTTATAAGCACCATGCTCGTGTTCCAAATGTATATAATATTCCGTTAATGACATAGTTGCGGTATTCATGCTACAAAATTAGGGAAAAAAATCGGGATTCGGGATTCAGGATTCAGGGGCTTTATGATACACTTGTGGTTGGTCGCAAGACACAACCACAGGCAACATCGGGCGTAAGCCACATCGTAAATCGTAAATCGTACATACTTTTGCACCTTAAATGAAAGACCTCTCTCCCGAATTTGAATTTAATACCAGCCGCAGCGGTGGCAAGGGCGGACAAAATGTAAACAAAGTTTCGAGCAAGGTGGAGCTTCGTTTTCATGTGATGACTTCTAATTTTTTAAATGATGCAGAGAAAGTCTTGATTACCGAAAAGCTTTTGGCACGGATTAATGCAGATGGATTCCTCAGGGTTGTTTCGCAAGTAGACCGCAGCCAGTTGGTGAACAAGGAAATATGTATCGAGAAATTTTATGCACTGATTGAAAAAGCAATGACGGTTGCCAATAAACGCAAGCCCACTAGGCCAACGCGTTCATCGGTTGAAAGCAGATTACAGGGCAAGAAACTTCTATCAGAAAAAAAGAAAAACAGAAAAGCTATATAGTTTGTTACTGTATTTAAAATCATTCTGAACTAAACTATTTTAAAAAAAGCCCAAGAAAATTGGAGATTATAATATAGTTTCGCGGAAAAATTTAGATACTTAAAATGAATTGGTTTACAAAAGCTTTTACTTCCAGCCTAGGCCGCAAATGGGTAATGTCACTCTCAGGTTTGTTCATGTGCCTTTTTTTAGTGGTGCACGTTTCGGGCAATTTTCAATTGTTTAAAGATGATGCAGGTTTTGCTTTTAATAGCTATAGCGTGTTTATGATACACAACCCTATCATCAAAACTATATCATACTTATTATATGCTACCATATTAATTCATATCATACAATCCTTGGTGCTCACCTTGCAAAACCGTGCAGCCCGACCACAAGGATATGTGCACAACAAACCTGAAAAGAGCAGTACTTGGAGCAGCCGCAATATGGGCATTTTGGGCTCTATTCTCTTAGTTTTTCTTGTTATACATTTTGCCGATTTTTGGGCTGAATACAAGTTCGGCGAAGTGAAATATAAAAACTATTATACCATCAAGTACGAAGGAGAAAACCATATTTTTTATGGTAAAGACAGTGCCGAATCCTACTACAAAATGTATAATGCAGAAAGTATCTTTATCGAAAAATTAAAACGTAAGGGGATTGATTTGACAAATCGTGAAATGATGCAAAAACTTCAGGCTGAAAACCCAGGCCTAATGCAACAACTTCAAATGGAATTCACTACCTTCAGCTCAACCTATATTGGCCCAGAACCTATAAAAACTGAAGCTGTAAAAGATTTATACATGGAAGTAAAATTGGCTTTCCAACAACCTTGGTATGTTATATTTTATCTTATTTCATTGCTTGCCCTCTCCTACCACTTAGTGCACGGTTTCCAATCTGCCTGGCAAAGTATCGGGGTTCACCACAGAAAATATGTTCCTATAATTAAAGCTATAGGATGGTTTTTCTCAATAGCTATCCCAGCAGGATTTGCAGCGATGCCGATTTATTTTTTGTTGGATTATATGAAGAATGATGGAGTTTTGGATTGGACACGATTCTTTTAGTAGCAGAAAGATAAAAGACGAAAGACAATAGACAATAAAGAGGATATGCATAATTTTAGGGAGTTGAAAATATGGCAAAATGGAATTGATTTGGCTACTAGCGTGTATCAATCTGTTGAGTCATTCCCTGCCAATGAGCGATATGGGCTAACCAGCCAAATTACGCGTGCTGCAGTATCAATACCTTCTCAAATTGCTGAAGGATGTTCAAGAAAATCTGAGAAGGAGATGGCATATTTTCTATCAATTTCATTAGGCTCAAGCTATGAACTAGAATCGCAACTTATCATCGCCAACAAAATTAAAATATTAAACGACGAGTCTTTCAATTCACTAAAAAATCAGTGTATCGAGCAACAAAAAATGATTTTCTCCTTCATGAAAAAAATAAACCCCTGATCGAAATTTTTTTGTCTTTTGTCTTTAATCTTTAATCTAAAAAAAGTAACAACTAACAATCTCTACTTTATACCTTATACTTTATACTATATACCAATATGTTAAATTCAAAAATACCAGAAGGCCCATTAGAAAAGAAATGGGAAGATTACAAGTCCCATGTTAAACTTGTGAACCCCGCGAATAAAAGAAAACTCGAAATTATAGTGGTGGGTACTGGCTTGGCTGGTGCTTCTGCTGCGGCTTCTCTTGCTGAGTTGGGTTATTCTGTGAAAACTTTTTGTTACCAAGATAGTGCCCGCCGGGCCCACAGTATTGCTGCCCAAGGTGGAATTAATGCTGCCAAAAACTATAAGAATGATGGCGACTCGGTATATAGATTATTCTATGATACTATTAAAGGCGGCGACTTCCGTGCCCGTGAAGCCAATGTATATCGCCTTGCCGAAGTGAGTGCAAGTATTATAGACCAATGCGTAGCACAAGGTGTTCCCTTTGCACGTGAATATGGCGGACTATTAGATAACCGCTCGTTTGGTGGTGCTCAGGTTAGTCGTACATTTTATGCACGCGGACAAACCGGACAACAATTATTATTGGGTGCTTACTCAGCAATGATGCGTCAAGTTGGACTTGGAAATGTGAAAGAACATAACCGCCACGAGATGCTTGAAGTGGTGAAGATTGACGGAAAAGCAAGAGGTATTATAGCAAGAAATATGATAACGGGCGAATTGGAAAAACATTTCGGACATGCTGTGGTTCTAGCAACTGGCGGATATGGAAATGTATTTTTCTTAAGCACCAATGCCATGGGCTGCAACGTAACTGCAGCGTGGAAAGCTCATAAAGAAGGAGCTTTTTTTGGAAATCCTTGTTATACACAAATTCACCCTACCTGCATTCCTGTAAGCGGAGACTACCAATCGAAATTAACATTGATGAGTGAGTCGTTGAGAAATGACGGACGCGTTTGGGTTCCCAAAAAAGTAGAAGACTGTAAAAAGAAGCCACAAGATATTGCAGAAGAAGATCGTGATTATTATTTGGAACGTAAATATCCATCCTTTGGAAACCTTGCCCCGCGTGATATTGCCAGTCGTGCGGCTAAAGAGGCATGTGATGATGGAAGAGGTGTTGGCGAATCAGGTTTAGCTGTATATTTAGATTTTGCCGATGCAATAAATCGTTTGGGAAAAGAAGTAGTAGCAGCTCGTTATGGAAATTTGTTCGATATGTATCATCATATAACTGGTGAAGATCCATATGAAACTCCAATGAGAATTTATCCAGCTGTGCATTATACAATGGGCGGCCTTTGGGTCGATTATGATTTGATGACCACCGTGCCAGGACTATATGCAATGGGCGAATGTAATTTCAGCGACCACGGTGCAAACCGCCTCGGAGCATCAGCATTGATGCAGGGTTTGGCCGATGGATATTTTGTATTACCTTATACCATTGGAAATTATTTGGCTGATGAAATATTCACCAAAGCTATAGAAACTTCACATCCAGAATTTGAAGCAGCAGCGAATAACGCAAAAGAAAGAATTGAAAAACTATTATCAATAAAAGGTACACAAACAGTTGATGACTTCCACAAAAAACTCGGAAAAATAATGTGGGATTATTGTGGTATGGCTCGCACGGCAGAAGGATTAACAAAAGCACGTGTGATGGTGAAAGAATTGAGAGAAGAATTTTGGAAAGATGTGAAAGTATCTGGAACCAATGAAGAAATAAATCCCGACTTAGAAAAAGCACTTCGTGTAGCCGACTTTATTGAATTGGGCGAACTTATGATAGTGGATGCACTGAATAGAAACGAAAGTTGTGGCGGCCATTTCAGATTAGAATACCAAGACGCCGGCGAAGCCAAACGGAATGATGAGAAGTATGCTTATGTGGCAGCTTGGGAGTATAAAGGTATGGACGCAGAACCAACTATGCATAGAGAGGACCTCACGTTTGAAAATATCAAGTTACAGGTAAGGAGTTACAAATAATGCCAGAGATAAGTCGATTTTTTGGAATAGTTATATGCATGTATAAAGGCGATCATTTGCCACCGCATTTTCATGCCCGTTACGCTGATGATGAAGCAATGATAAACATCAATAACGGAGAAATAATTAAAGGTAATTTATCAAATAGGGCTTTAAAATTAGTTATGGAGTGGGCAAACTTGCATAAAGAAGAACTTATTCGTAATTTTGAAGAATCACAAAAAGACAATCCAGATTTTTTAAAAATTGACCCTCTAAAATGAATTTACCTAGAATTACAAATATTATTGAAGTTCGTCCAGATTTTTCTGTGGTCTGTAATTGGAATACTGGTGAAATTCGAATTATACCATTTAAAGAAAAATTATCAGAATGGGCTCAACATCCTAATGATGTTTGTAACCAGTTATCGGATTTTAATAGATTTAAACAGGTAAAAACTGATGGTTATACTTTGCTCTGGGAAAATGGCATGAAAATCAAATACCCCGATGGTCATGAAGAACCTTGCCCATTAGACTTTTGCCCTGATGTATTATATGACTTGAGCAAACCAATAAATTAAACAACAACTTTTCAATCGTAAAACCGGCTTCCGGTTAATGAAGACCATAAAAAAACAATTAATAACTGAGTAATCTAAAATCGTAAATCCAAAATGAAATTTAATCTGAAAATATGGCGTCAACAAAATGCTGAAGCACAAGGCAAAATGGTTGACTATAAAATTGACAATGTAAACCCTGATATGTCATTTTTAGAAATGATTGATGTGCTCAATGACGACATCATCCGCAAAGGCGATTCGCCCGTAGCATTCGACCACGACTGTCGTGAGGGAATATGCGGATCGTGCAGTATGTATATAAATGGACGTGCTCACGGACCCTTAAAAGGTACTACTACTTGCCAGTTGATGATGCGTAATTTTACCGATGGGGAAACTATACATGTGGAACCATTTAGGGCAAAAGCATTTCCTGTTTTAAAAGATTTAATAGTTGATCGCGGAGCTTTTGATCGTATACAAGCGGTGGGTGGATTTGTATCCGTAAACACCGGACAAGTGCAGGATGCAAACAACCTCCCTGTAGAAAAAAACAAAGCCGATTTGGCAATGGATGCTGCTTCTTGTATTGGATGTGGTGCCTGTGTAGCAGCATGTAAAAATGCATCAGCAATGTTATTTGTTGCAGCCAAAGTATCACAATATTCATTACTACCACAAGGACAACCTGAACGCAAATTGCGTGTACAAAAAATGGTAGCACAAATGGATGAAGAAGGCTTTGGAGCCTGCACCAATACAGGTGCTTGCAGTGCTGAATGTCCTAAAGAAATTTCGCTAAGTAATATAGCGAGAATGAATATGGATTATTTGAAAGCCTCGGTGTTGCAGGATTAGGTTTATTCTTTAAGTATCTTTCCAAAAATTTTTGTGTCTACTTCAATTATGACAATGTGGATACATAAGATTTAAGAGTCGAGTACCTAATCTTTTTTCATATTTAATGGCCTAAGGTTTATTGTTTTTTAATTACCTTCAATATAAAACATTTTATGTTTGTTTAGAAGCATATTTTTTTATTACATTTGCAAATGTCGTTAAACTTTATTTGCAGTGAAAAAATATGAAACAAAATTTTCTTTCACAAAAAACGCTTTATTTATTATTGTTAGTAATTGGATGTAATTTCCTAATGTTTAAAAAATGTGGCAATACAGCACCGCCGCCAAGCCCTTTTACCCAGCCATCAGGGCAAAATAATACCCCGCCACCAGTAAGGATACCCTTATCAGAAATAAATAATCACTTAGCCCATATGGGTAGTAGTGGGATTGTAGGTGGTGTATCATGTTTGTATAGTTCTACCATTGGCCAAACAATAGAGATTTATGTCATGTATTTGGATAATAATGGAGTACAGCAAGTCTATGATAGCAAAACCTTCACACAATCAAGTTTAAGCACTTCTGGCGGAATCACTAGTCTAGATGTAACAGGCCTAAAGGTTCCATGGGATGGACAATTTTGGTATGTCGTGCATGTTACAATGGATTGTACAGTATGCTGCGATAAAAATGTTCTATTGACTGCCGCAGCATCCGACACTATATTTACAAACGTTAATGGTTGTGATTTTAATCCCTCGAGCCATCCAACACCGCCAAATGACACTAAAGGATGGGGTAAACCTCAGTTTACTTTAGCTAGCCAAGTATATTCAGCCACTGGAGGAGCATATGTGGATGAGCATAGTAACTCGATAACAGATTTTATAATCGGAGTAAAAGAATTTATTTGTATTTGTTCCTGTTAATTTAAAAAAATATTCAAATGAAAAAAATAATAATGTTTATATGCTTTGCTAGCATTTTAGCAGGCTGTAAGCACAAATCTAATGACCCACTCCAAAGTGATGATATTTCTGCATTATGGGGTGACCAACCTGCTGACCTCGACATAAAATTAATGGGTTATAATATGTATTTAGACGGGAGATTAACCTATGGCATACTTGATGTTATAGACAATACCGATAAAGCTAAAAGAAGGTCTTTAGCAGCTGAAAACAAATTGTACGTAGACAACTCCTTAATTAACGCACCTCAAAATTCGCTTTCTTTAAACCCTTTTTTAGATAGCATTTTTAATTTGAAAAAATGCATCGTTAGTTGTAAAAATATTAGTGGTGCGGGATATGAGGATTTTTCAAAAGAAGTAGAACTTGCTCCACCAATAAAAAGTCGCTCTGTAATGCCAAAACATATAATGGGACAAAGACAACCTATATCTGTAAAATGGAGTACTGACAATACAAGTAGTGGGGAGCAGGTAGTTATATCGGTTAATTTTATGCCTCTTTCATCATATGAGTCGGGAGAAAGATTAACCTGGAATAAAATTACAGATGATGATGGTGATTTCACTATTCCCTTAGAAATATATAGCAAGGTAAATACTGGTTACGTAACTGTTGATATATATAGAGGCACCAATACAAATTTTAAAGACAAAAAAGGTAAATTAATTTCAATCTCCTCAGTTTTTAAAGCTAGTACTGGTTTTTTTGTTAATCAATAAGTAATTATTTGAATATTCGGTAGAACTGAATATATTTTGTAATATTAATAAATATTAATGCGGTGAAGCTACAAATCAATTATCCCATGCTTTACCGCAAATAATACGGCACCGATTCTGGTCTTTACCTCCATCTTTTTAAACACATTTGCACTATGAAACTCTACCGTTTTTAGGGTGGAACTCATTTGTTCTGCGATTTCTCAATAGCTCAAATCGGTACAGCACAATTTCAAAAATTCAATTTCTCTATCGGTCAAATCAATTAAAACACGATCTTCAGGAGAGAAGGTAGCAACAATTTTCCCTGTAACATAATCCGTATAATAATAGCCCTTCTGCGACACAGATATCAATGCATCTCGCAGTTCTTTGGGCTGCACATCTTTCGACAAATACCCTTTTATTCCCTTTCGCAACAGCTTGGCCAGTTAGTGCTAAATATTTTTTTATATTATAACCTGCGGTAAGGGCTGTTTCAAAAAATAAATAGGAACCTAACAGATCTTTATAGTCATTTCTTTCATCGTCAGTAACATTATAATAATGTATAAAAACCAATCGGGGAGAAAACATTAAACTAAACTTATCTGATGCTTTTCCAAAATCGCCCTGCACGCAGAAACGGCTGTGCTAGCCTTGCCGGAATGAGGTTAATAATTTAGATGAAGAATCTAGACCTTGCCAATAATGGGAGGTCATTCCTTTTCCTACAATAAAAAACACCTCTCTAATTTTGCCTTTTTTAGCGGTATCCTTTTTATATAAACCCAGTCCAACTTCTCCAAAATAATGTTTATCTATATTATAATTTTCTAGTGAATAAGTAGTTTTTTTTGCTCTCATATTATTATAGTTAGCCATAAGTGCAATACTATTGGTGGCAGCATAACTTACTTGTGCTTCCCTGCCACTAAAGCTTTGGTACACGCCCATTTGCACTTGTCCTTTTTTTTGAATCATAGGAACATTTACCACATTCTGTCGATAAATTCCACAAGAGGAAAGTCCGACGCATAGTATAAATAATAGTTTGTAGTTTTTCATCGTAAACTGATTTTTCATTGGAGCAAATGTAGGCCGTGGATTCGGGATTCGGGATTACGAAACGTGAACCGAAGCGGTTTCAGGATTCAGGGAAAATTGCCGTATAGCCCCCGAAGCCTGTCCGCCGCGGCGGACTGACCCCAAATCCAAATTCCAACTTTTCCCCGTAATTTTACACCTTAAATTTAACATAAAGGTAATGATTGCATTCTGCAAAAAAAATTATATAATACTATTGTGCTTTTTCATAGGAATATTAAGCACCTCAACAGCTAAGGCTCAAATAGTAATCAATGAAGTACAGGGAGTAAACCTGGGAAATATTTTGGATGAGGACGGGCAGGCCAATACCTGGCTTGAATTATATAATAGCGGAAATACGGCCGTGGATTTAAAAAAATACCAACTGACTGACCGCTATGGAAAATCATTCAAATGGACTTTCCCTACTTATATACTTAGCCCCGGCAAACACTTGCTGGTATTTACTTCGGGCAAAGACCGCAGGCTTTTTATCGACCGATGGGAAACAGCAATATGGTTTAATAATTATTGGAAATATTTGCTACCAAAAGGTGCCGTGCCGTCCACATGGACCCAGCCCGGTTTTAATGATGTGAACTGGACCAGTGGAAAAGGCGGGATAGGTTATGGTGATGGTGATGACAGTACTACAATTTCCTCATCCAATATGTCGGTATTCATGCGTCAAAAATTTGATGTGCCCGATACTGGAAAAATTGTTCGCATGGTGTTGAGCATGGATTATGATGATGGTTTTATCGCCTATTTAAATGGTGTAGAAATAGCCCGCAGCAATATGAATGGCAAGGCATGGAACGATAGTGCTACTGCAACACACGAAGCATTGATATACCAAGGATTGGCACCAGAAACATATAATATATCCGATTCCGTTTTCAGAAATTTATTGATGCCTACAGGAAATGTTTTGGCAGTACAAGTTCATAATTTGTTGCCCAGTTCTAGCGATTTGTCGGCAATTCCATTTTTGAGTTTGGCAGTGTCCGATACCGGGAAATGGTATACCACCCATAACTTATCTTGGATATCAGTTTCCAAATCTTACCTGCACACCAATTTTAAATTGGGAAGAAATGAAGGTGTATATCTAAATGACAACAACAACAATCTGCTCGACTCACAAAATACAGGATTCTTGGATTCAGGTTTGGTAGTAGCTCGCATTCCTGATGGCAGCGGTTGGTGCATCACCCCTACCGCAACACCTGATAGCACCAATAACGGACAGAAATGTTTTAAAGGATATGCTCCTCCACCGGCATTTAGTTTGAAAGCCGGATTTTATAAAGGAGCACAATATTTAAAACTAACAACTACCAATCCTAATTTTGTAATACGATATACTGACAATGGAAATATTCCGAATATCAATTCCAAAAAATTTGTTACTAGTATTACCATCGATAAAAGCAAAGCAATTCGTGCAAGGTGTATAGATACTTCAGGACAATATCTGCCTGGAAAAGTATTTACCAATAGTTATTTTATCAATGAAAATATAACACTACCAGTTATATCAATTACTACCGACTCTTCAAACTTGTGGGATTGGGATACAGGAATGTATGTACTTGGACCAAATGCAACAGCAGGAATTCCCAATTTTGGAGCTAATTTTTGGAACGATTGGGAGAAGCCTTGTCACGTGGAATATTTTAAACCGAGTAAAGCAGGAACACAATTATTTGAAATAGATGCAGGTTTAAAAATACATGGAAATTATTCAAGAAGCTGGGCTCAAAGAAGTTTTAGAATTGAAACGAGAAATGGCTACGATAGTTCTATTATCAATTATCCTCTATGGGATATCAGACAATATAAAACGGTAAAAAATTTCAATATCAGAAATGCGGGAATTGATTGGCTTGCTGGGCATATGCGAGATGATGTGATGCAACGAATGGCCTATCCTACCAATAATGACATGATGGCAAGTACACCCTGTGTCGCCTTTGTAAATGGGGAATACTTTGGCGTGTATCAAATACGTGAACGTGAAGACCAAGACTATTTAGCCAATATACATGGCATCGATCCCAATAACGTTGATATACTAAAATGGCACAACACAGTTTTGGAAGGTGACGCAAATGAATGGACAAAATTATATACATTCATTGCGAATTCCGATCTAACCAATAATACCAATTATGATTCTGCTGCAAAAATGATTGATATAGAAAACTACTGCGATTATATGATCGCAGAAACTTACTATGTCAATAACGACTGGTTGGGCGATTGGACTAATAATATTAAATTTTGGCGGTCAAAAAAAACCAATGCTAAATGGCGTTATATATTGTGGGATACAGATGTGGGTATGAGTTTCTGGTCGGGACCAACTCAGGATAAATTATATAATCTGCGATACCCTGCATCTAACTCAATACATTCAGTAATGTTTGATACCATGATCACCAACACTAAATTCAAAAACTATTTTGTAAATCGCTATGCCGATCTAATTAATACTATTTATCAGCCAATAGAATTCAAGAAAGTAATGAAACTTTTTGTTGACACAATGGACAATGAAATGGCCAGAGAATACGCTCGGTGGTGGCCCGCACAATCAACATCATATTGGTATAGCAATATCCAGGTGATGAAAGATTTTATCGATGCCCGCCCTGCATATGCCAGAAACTATATACAAAGTAATTTCAACCTGGTAAACCAAGATACTTTTACTTTGGATGTATCCCCTCTGGGAGCTGGTCGTATAAAAATATCAACCATTATACCTACTAAATATCCGTGGAAGGGAGTGTATTTTAATGGGGTACCAGTTACTATAACTGCATTACCAAATCCAGGTTATACATTTAATTATTTTAAAATCGGCAGTACGAAAGACAGCAACCAAACTATTACACAAAACTACACAAACGATACAAGTATAAAAGCTTATTTTAATGGTACTAAACAACCATTAAAATTAATTGTAAGCGAAGTGAATTATAATTCGCTCAAAACCCCCGACGCAGGCAACTGGGTTGAGCTACATAATTATGGAAACTACAATCTTGATATATCTGATTGGCGTTTCCATAGCCACGGTGATTATTATAATTACAAGTTCCCAATGGGGACAACAATTGCTGCGGGAAGTTATTTAGTTTTGTGTGAAGATACAGATAAATTTAATGCCGTTTATAAAAATGTATATAATAAAATTGGCAACCTAGGTTTCTCTTTAGATAATTTTGGAGACTCTATATATCTGTTCGATAATATAGGGAAAAATGTGGTGAAATTTGGTTTTTCTGATACTATCGGTTGGCCGCAGTTGGCCGATGGGCTTGGGCACACCATGGAACACAAATACGATACAGCAATATATACTTATGATACTTGGTTCAATGGCTGCCTAGGTGGTTCACCAGGAAAAGCATATAGTCCTTGCAAAGACGATATAGTAATTTCTGAAATAAATTATAAGTCAGCAAGCACTGCTGATGCAGGTGATTGGGTAGAATTATATAATACAACAAATGCTGCAGTCAACATATCAAAATGGGAATTTAAGGATGGGTTGGATACAGATATCTATATAATACCTATTGGAACTATAATACCTCCAAAGGGTTATCTGGTATTGGTTTCGGATACTGTTAAGTTTAAAAAAGAGTTTTCTGCTGTCTCAAATTATATCGGTCCATTTAGTTTTGGATTGAGTTCAGGCGGCGAACTATTGAGGTTATATGATAGTGTTGGAAAACTTAAATTTAATGTGTTGTATAGTCACCACCAACCTGATTGGCCATACAAACCAAACGGATTGGGATATACTTTGGAGAGAAAAGATTCGGTAGTTGACTACTCATCAGGCGATAGCTGGACAATTGGTTGCCCAGGCGGTTCACCAGGTACAGCAAGAGCTACATGTAATTATCCCCTCACCGTTTCTGAGATTAACTATAATATGGAATCATCTCTCGACAAAGGCGATTATTTGGAATTATATAATTATGGTAAGCAAGATTTATATATAGGTGATTGGAAACTTTATACTAAATCTGGGATATATACTTTCCCCATAACTGCCAAAATAAAAAGCAAAGACAGGTTATTAGTTACCAATACCGACAGTAATTTCATGGCATGGAACCATATAGCTTTTAACGGATTCAATTTAAATAATATTGCAGACTCGATTAAATTAATTGATGAAAATAACAATTTGATATTGTTAACTTATTATGATACTTCATCTGGTTTCACACCGCTTGCTAATGGAGTTGGGTTTACCTTAGAGTTAGTATCTAAATCATCATCTCTCACAAATCCATCAAGTTGGTTTGCGGGCTGCTTAGGCGGAAGCCCTGGTGTGGCATACACCCCATGCGATGCGGAGGTGGTGGTTTCAGAAATCAATTATCAATCGGCCACCCAAATGGATGCAGGAGATTGGTTGGAATTATATAACCCCAATACAACACAGATTGATTTGAACGGATGGTATGTGCAAACCAAAGGTGCTACAAAACAATTGGGAAATATTATATTACAATCGCATGAACGAGTTGTGCTTGTTGGCGATTCTGCTAGATTCAATAAATATTTTACAGGTATCGGTAATATAATATATACACCATTTTTCAATCTCGATAATAGCTCGGACAGGATACAATTATTCGATTCGAAAACTGTTTTGAAATTATATCTTACTTATAACAATTCTTCACCATGGGATAAACTTCCATCAGGCCACGGTTATACATTAAACTTGAACAAGAACATATATACCCATAACGGAATACTAAATCCAAGTGCTTGGAAACACCAGTGTTTATTGGGTAGTCCGGGCGACAGTGGAGGTAATTGCGTTTCTCAAATTTCTGTTTCCGAGATTTGTCTGCGTTCAGATTCTTTGCTAAACAGTGGCAATTGGATCGAGCTTCACAATTTTGGTTCGGGTGCTGTAAATTTATTGAATTATAAAATATCAAGCGGAAATCAGAATTATATTTTTAGTGGAAATGCATTTATGAATTCGGGTGAAAGGCTTGTTCTCGCAGCTGACTCGCAAAAGTTTATTTCCGCTTATCATATTTCTCCGATTACCACTAGTCTGGATTCTCTACCTCTTTCGGGACAGTTAAATATATATAATGAATCTGGGAAAAATATATACAATACCAATTATAATAGTACGAACAAGTTCACACAAGGCTATGGCTGCACCCTTGAATCCATTGCTGATACAGGTACTACAGCTGCCAATTGGTTCAGAGGCTGTCCCGGTGGTTCGCCAAATACTATATATACTCCCTGCAAAATCAATCCCCTTGTTTCCGAAATCAATAATTTCTCCGACCCAAAATTTGATGATGGAAAATGGATAGAAATATGGAACAGAGATACTGCACAGGCCTTGGATATTTCAACTTGGTCAGTAGGAACAAATGATTATAATACTCGTTTTGTATTCCCCTCAAATACTATTCTGAAACCCAATTTCCGCTTGGTTTTGAACAGGGATAATATCAAGTTTAAAACCGTTCACCCTTTTACCAATCAGACAATATTATATAATAGTTTGGATATTGATACAACTGGGGTAATTCGAATATGGGATGCAAATAAAAAACCACAGTTTGTATTGTTCTATAATAATATATATCAGAACCCAGGATATACTTTGGAACTGAACTTACCTGATACAAACTTGGATGGACTATCCTCAACTACAGCTTGGCAAGAGGGTTGCTACACGGGCTCTCCCGCTAGTATATATATACCTTGTGCATCACCTGTATGGGTATCGGAAATTAATTATCATAGCTTGCCTACTTTGGATGCGGGGGATTGGCTCGAGCTCTATAATTCTTCTACCAAACCTATTGATTTATCTGCTTGGAACATTGCCAATGAAGCCAAGCAAACTATTAAAATAAACATCCTTAATCTGTTATCCGATTCGTTCCATGTAATAGTTTCCGATCTTTCTAAATTCAATTTACAACACCCCAATATATATAACAAATCTGTTTCAAATTTCAGTTTGAGCAATTCAGATAAACTAAGATTTTATGATACCGAGGGTCGTCTCCGATTTATACAAACTTGGGACAACAAAACCCCATGGAACGACTCCGCAGATGGACTTGGTTACACCCTAGAATTGACGCCCACCGCAACCAACCCAGCCCTACCCAACCAATGGAACATCGGGTGTTTGGGAGGTTCTCCAGGTACTGCCCATGTGTTTTGCTTGAGTAATATCAATGTCAGTAATATATATAATACATCCTTCAAAATATTTCCCAATCCTGCCAAAGATTATATCATTATAGAAACTGCAAATAATCTCTCCAATAAATATATATTGCTCGATGCAACAGGTAGGTATTTGCAGCAAGGAAATTTGCAGGGTATACATAAAATAGATTTATCCAATTATGCTAAAGGGGTTTATTTTATTTCGATAAATAATGAAGTGGTGAAGGTGGTGAAGGAATAGGTACTAGCTCCTTTAAAAACATAGCAGTGGCTTTTAAAGCAAAGTATACATATTTATACAAAATAAAATACAATTACATTGTCACCACAAGTTATATTAAAATCGATAGGCCACCGACAACAGGCCTATTCTATTATTTAAATTCAAATTATAAGAATCCATACTGCGATTTCTACCAAAAGGGTCATATCCATATTTATACTTTGTAATTCCGTATGAAATTGAAGGATTAACTTCAATAGCCATCAGTATATTCGGAGTTATACTCCATAACAAACCTATGGTATAAGGGATATTGAAATATTGGCTTGTAATATGATCTGTCTGTTCAGCAGAATTAAATTGAGGGTTTTTTATTGTTTTGGCATCGTCGGAATAGGTGTAACTCAAGTTGATTCCATGAAAGAAACTTACATTTTTTTCTATCGTCTTCCGCCATTCAAGCCCTAGCTCAATCCCTTCCGAATGTCCCGATCTGCTTGTTGGATAATTATTGGTGCCCGTATAGTTTATTGAATTTGAATAGCCTATTATATTAATCAAACCTGTCTTAAAAAATACTTTTTTTCCAATTTGAAATTTATATTTTATCTGAGTATTAGCTAATGAAAAATTTGTAAAACCTAGATATAACTCTTTGGTTTTATTTTGAGCTTGTATATAATAGCAAGTCAAGATTAAAAAACAGGTCAGAAATATTTTCATAATTTATATTGTGATTTGCGGAATATGGCGAAAGCAGGTAGCAAATACTTGATACCTTATAATTGATAATTGATACTACTTCTTCATAATCCCCGCAAACAAACTATCATATAAAGGTTTCACCTTGTCCCATTCAAATTGTTCCGCATCATGGCGTGCAGTTTGGCAGATGGTTTTAACCTTTTCTTGGTTGTTAATGATATATTCTATCTTTTCTACAAATGCATCTCTGTCGCCAACTGGAACTAAGAAACCATTTTCACCTTCTCTTATAAAATACTTGTTCCCTCCTATCGCTGTTGATATTACTGGCAGTCCCAATGCCATAGCCTCTATAACGGTGAGTGGTTGATTATCGACATTGGTGGTATTGATAAATATATCATAGTTCTTCGATTCCATTCGCCACTCATCTTTGTTCAATTTCCCGGTTAGCGTAATGGCATCTTGCACACCCAATTTAATGGCTTGATCTTCTATTTGTTTTTTCGAACCATCTTTATCTGGCCCTATCATACACAAGCTAACATTGGGATGTTTTTGTTTTAGTGTATGTAATATATCAACTGCCAAAACTGGGTTATATACTTCGTGTAGCGAACGAACCCAAAGTAGTTTTAATTCAAATTTATCTCGCTTAAAAAATTCGTAGTTTTTAACATCCAAATAATTGGGAATGTAGGTAACCGAATAACCTTTGCTCTTTAATATATCCTCCATAAAATGCGAAGGACTCAGATTTGCTGCTGAGTTTTTTAATATCCAACGCGATAAACGGGGATTGCGTTTCAACCTTTCTTCAAACATCCCTCCACGAATAATAGGCACATAAGGAATACGATTGATACGACACATCAATGCCACGCCAAATGCAAACCAAAAAGCCTGCGTACTAAATGAGTCAACCATCACCACCTTCACTTTATGCGAATATTTAAACACGGACCAACACATCGCAATCATCCGCAAATACTTATTTTTCTGGTCAGAGCTTTTATAAACCTTATAGGTTTCCCCTAACTTGTCCGATAAGAACTCGTTGAATGTTGGCGTAGTGCCGTGCTTTGAAATGTAGTTACCTACATAAAGTATCATAGATAGAATTTAGAATAGTTTACTTCAAATATATGTACTTTATCACACTCTGTGAAATGCGAAAGTGTTCAGTGCTGATAATAAACCTTTTAATAAAATTTACATTTGTTTTAAACATCAATAAATAGCCATTAAGTATGCCTTAATTTTGCAACCCAATGAGCAAAGTAATTCAACAACTGCCAGCCGTTTTGTTATTGGCAGACGGCACCACTTTTAAAGGATTCGCTATTGGCAAAACCGGCACCACCACTGGCGAAATATGTTTCAATACCAGTATGACTGGCTATCAAGAAATATTTACCGATCCCAGCTATTACAAACAAATTTTGGTGAGCACCAATGTGCACGTAGGCAATTATGGTATTGCCCATAAAGAAATAGAAAGCGATTCAATAAAAATCGCAGGGCTTGTGTGCCGTAATTTTAATATTCCCTATGCCCGCAAACTCGCCGATGAGAATATACAAGACTATTTTGCCGACAACAATTTGGTTGGCATTAGCGGTGTAGATACCCGTGCCTTGGTTACGTATATACGCAACAAGGGCGTGATGAATGCCATTATAAGCAGCGAAGAAACGGATGTAACTAAATTAATGGAGCAACTAAAAGCTGTTCCAGATATGAATGGTTTGGAACTATCAAGTATGGTTACTACCAGCAAACCTTATTTTGTTGGCGATGAAAATTCGGCCATCAGAATTGCATTATTAGATTTGGGTGTGAAGCAAAATATTATACGCTCACTCACAGACCGTGGATGCTACGTGGGCGTATTCCCCGCAAAAACTAATTTTGAAGAAATGATAAAATGGAATCCAAATGGTTTCCAAATATCTAATGGGCCCGGCGATCCATCGGCCATGCCCTATGCGGTGCAAACTGTGAAACAAATTTTGGATGCCGGAATACCTTTGTTCGGTATTTGTTTGGGTCATCAGATATTGGCAGAAGCTGCAGGAGTAAAAACATATAAAATGTTCAACGGCCACAGAGGAGGTAACCATCCTGTAAAAAATTTAGAGACGGGAAAATGCGAAGTTACTTCTCAGAACCACGGTTTCTCAGTTATAGCCGAAGATGTGGAAGCCAATAAAAATATTAAGATTACGCATGTTAATTTGAATGACCATACAATTGAAGGAATTCGATTGGTGAATCATAAAGCATTTAGTGTGCAGTACCATCCCGAGGCCAATCCTGGTCCGCATGATAGTAGGTATTTGTTTGATGACTTTATAAAATTAGTAGTCAGTAATTAGTAGCTACGCTTTGATGCATCCGCTGCTAACCCGCTGAACAATTACGACTTACTACTTACCCTTTATTCCTTCCTTATAATGGTAGCTCCACCTATTCGCTCCTTGTAACGAAGGTAAGTCAAGATATATAATAGTATCGCCGACAGTTTTCACATCTAGATTTCCCATTTTGCCAAGGTTGCCGCTATTGCTTAGAAAATGGTGCTTCACTTTGGTATATTCATCGGGTGTTTTTTCTTTGAATACGGCCAAACTCACTACTGGTTGGCAACCATCGCACACATAGTCGGTGGGTGAAGTGGCGAACAGTTTGATTAATATTTTTTGTTTGTTCAGAGTATATAAACCTTTAATAGGAACAGATACCAAAGTATCATTGAAATCTTGACTTCCAAATTTTGCAAGCACACTCGAATCGTATGCGTGCCATGCAGCACCACCTTTTGAGTCGCTATAGTTTTTAAAGGTGAATGCGGTGAGTGCCTTATCTGTAGCAGCTTCCTTGCCGGGTTCAAAACTGATAACGACGGATTCGATGAGCTTTTCTTTGTTGCAGGTGCAGCTATTATATATAAATATACAATTGATGAGGAGGAGAGAAAAGAGAACTATTTTCGATTTTTGGGGCAGGGCAGACATTATAATAGATTTTTGTGTTTAATTTTGCAAAAGTAATTACAGATATCAATATGGACACGAATACAATTAAAAAAGCACCGGTTCTTATTTCCGAAGGAGCTATAGAACAGTTGAATAAACTGAAACAAGAAAACACAGTAGGCGATGAGCAAGGATTGCGTATTGGCGTAAAAGGCGGCGGATGCTCAGGAATGAGTTACCTTCTGGCATTCGACCAACAAACAGATGCAGACACGATATATGAAATGGGCGGACTTAAAGTACTGATGGACCGCAGCCATGAAATGTATGTGATAGGAATGGAGATAGACTGGCAAGATGGTTTGAACTCTCGCGGTTTCACTTTTACCAATCCCAATGCGAAAAGCACCTGCGGTTGTGGTACTTCTTTCTCAGCTTAATTATTATATGCAATGGAAATCACCAACGATGCCATCGACAAACTAGCCCACTTGGCCCGCCTTGAATTTAATGGTGCTGACAAAGAAAGCATCAAACAAGACCTTACCCAAATAACCGCTTTCTGCGAAAAACTAAATGAGATTGACACCACGGGTGTTGAACCACTAATCTATATGAGCACCGAAACTAATATTTTGCGTGATGATATAATAGTAGAAGAAATTACCCACGCAGAAGCATTGAAAAATGCACCCAAAAAAGACAGTGATTATTTTAGAGTTCCTAAGTTTTTGGATAAGTAGGTGGCCTCTATCTCTTATCTTTCTCCGAGGGAGAAAGACGGTACTTCTCGGGGAAATCTATATTGATGCGATAACATATAATACAATGGATGTATTTTGGTAATCATTGTCCACATTGTCTGAACCGCTGATTAAAATGATTACGCTGATTATAGTGAAATGTAAACTGGAAAAACTTTTCCCTTTTAGTTCGCAGCGGCGAATCACTTTTAACTCTTAAAACAACCTGACTACCTTTCCCTTCAAATCTGCTTTCAATTCATTACAGACCTTGGAAAGTGAATGTATATATTTGTTTCCTTTTTTACGATTTCTTAATTGTGGGAGTAACTTATTAAAACCTGCAAACGATTTATAATACCATATTTTACCTGCCCAGCAAACTAACAGTTTTAAATACATCATGATATAAAATGTGTTGCGATGCATACCATCATAGTGAAGGTAACCCATCACAAGTTTGTTGCGGTTGGCAATTACTTTCACATATTCTTCTGAGTGGTGTTTTTGTATAGTGGCCGAGTTGGGATGGTAGCATATAGATGCGGGAATATATAAACACTCCCAGCCCTTACGCAAAGCTCGCAAACATATTTCAGCATCTTCATAATAGAAGGGCGTGAACAATTCATCATAGCCTTTCAGCTGCATCAGTTTTTCTTTATTATATAATACACAGGCTCCTGAATTGAATAATGTAGAGACACTTGTTATATAATCTTTCTGTTCAAAATCGATGGTGGTTTTTAATCCTTGCAGGCCCCAGGCTGGGTATTTGCCAGCATCTTGCAATACATTGTCATAACCATATATGGCACCGCCTACCGAGAAAAGATTTTTATTATTGAGATATTTTATTATAGGTTCAAAAAAGTTTTCATGTATTTTCACGTCGGTATTCATAGCTAAAATCCAATCGTGTTTTGCAATTTTAAATCCACTATTACAATTTGCCGAGAAACCCAAATTTGAAGTATTCTCAATCACTATAATTTCACTATAATTTTGTTTGATAAAAGCTACTGAATCGTCAGTCGATTTATCGTCTGCTATAATAACCTCATAAGGCAGTGTCGATTTTTTGAGAGCAGTAATAAGATGAGGCAGATTCTCCTTTAGCAGCATACTGCCATTGAAATTGGGTATAACAACAGAAATTTTCATTTGCATTTATTGGCCCATTTGTTCTATCACTTCATTACTGATTCCAGTAAATGAAAATCCACCATCGTGAAATAAATTTTGCATAGTAACCATTTTTGTATAATCGCTAAAAAGGCTCACGCAGTAGTTTGCACAATCTTCTGCACTTGCATTGCCAAGCGGACTCATGGCATCTGCATAATCGAAGAAAGAGCCGAAACCCTTTACACCAGTTCCTGCAGTTGTTTTAGTTGGCGATTGCGAAATGGTATTGATTCTCACTTTTTTTGCTTTGCCATAATGATAACCGAAGCTGCGGGCGAAACTTTCTAATAATGCTTTGGTGTCTGCCATTTCACTATAGTCGGGAAATACGCGTTGGGCAGCAATATAAGTAAGTGCTACTACTGAACCCCAATCGTTGATGGCGTCCATTTTCCAAGCGGTTTGCAATAGGCGGTGAAAAGACATGGCACTGATGTCGAATGTTTTTTTCATCATCTCATAATCCAAATCGGTATATACTTTCCCTTTCCTTATATTGAGCGACATACCTACTGAGTGTAATATAAAATCAACTTTGCCCCCCAATACTTCCATCGATTCTTTTAATAAGTTTTCCATATCGGCACTCAAGGTAACATCGCAGCCAATTACTTTACTGTTGGTAGTTTCGGCCAATTGATTAATGGTGCCCAGTCTCAAAGCTATCGGAGCATTAGTGAGTGTAAATGTTGCTCCATTTGCATGGCATTGTTCGGCAACTTTCCAAGCTATAGAATTGGGGTCGAGTGCCCCAAATATGATTCCTTTTTTTCCTTCTAATATTTTCATTGGGTAATTTTTGTTAAAGTATATTTATATGTTTTTTGATGGTTATTAATCAGATATAATTGTACGCCATTGTCTTGCTGCGCATAGCTAAAGGTATCTTTGGGTGAGTGGACTTCGTCTTTCCCTTTTATTAGGTAGATAATGTTTTGTCCATTTGCAACCACCCTAAATAGTTTATAATTTTTCGATCCCGATATATTGCCGAAGCTATCAATTTCAATACTACGCGAACTACCATCTTCATATATAACCCGATGCTTGCCTGTAAAAATTTTTTTTGAGCGCAAAACATGGTCAAGCATATTGGATAAGTTTTTATCTGTGTCCATTTTTTCAGGAGTTCTCAAAGTGTCATTTTTTACTTCAGTAGGTTGGTTATTAGACTGATTAGAGTCGCGGCAACCCACCCCAAGTAACACAAATATTAAAGCAGCATAGAACCTCATCGAGGTGCAATATTAACGCAAATGTTTGTATTGTTCAATTTCAAAATTTGCTACCTTGGCATATTTGGGTTTATTTTGTAGCTTCGAATCAGGAGTATAAAGACTTATAAAAAAAATGGCAAGCCAGTTCAAATACTTTGGAGAAGATATGAAACGCATGGTGGGTAAGAAGAAAATTCGCTATGTACATATTTGGCTTAGCCGCAATTTTTGGGGTTTGGCACTATACCGCTTGGAGCGAGGTTTATTCAACACCTTAGGCAAACCTTATCAATTTATCAGAGTTATTTTTTCGCCGCTGTATTACCCCATACAAGCCTATTCAAATATTGATATCCATTACAAGGCCGATATTAAAGGAGGAATTTCTATACTTCACCCTTCCTTGGGAGTTGTAGTATCTGGCATGGCTGTAATTGGCAAAAAACTTACGATGGTTGGCGGCAATGTAATTGGTGCCAAAGATGGATGCAAACCCGGTGATATTGTAATAGGAGACGATTGCAATATGGGAGCCAATGCAGTTATTATTGGACCTATAAATCTAGGACCGAAATTATATATTGCAGCATCGGCCTGTGTGGTGCACAATTTCCCAGATGGTAATAATACTTTAGTCGGTGTTCCTGCAAAACCAATCAAATAGATTCAAAAAAAATAATATTCTATACACTACTAAAAACATTTTGAACTACAACGAGGCAAAGAAAGAATTTATAAGCACCTGGGGTTCGATGGGACCATTCTGGGGAATCAATAGAACGATGGCCCAAATACACGCATTACTTTTAATATCGCCCGAAGCCCTTACTACCGAAGATGTGATGAAACAATTGGATATTAGCCGTGGCAATGCCAATATGAACCTGCGTGAATTGCTCGACTGGAGTTTGGTGATAAAAAAAGTGAAAGCAGGCGACCGCAAAGATTATTTTGAAGCTGAAAAAGAACCTTGGAAAATTGCAAAATATGTAGCACGTGAACGCCGCAAACGCGAGCTATCGCCAATCATAAAATCATTGGCAACCCTTTCCGATTTTGAAGGCGACGGTCGAGACAAAAATGTAAAAGCACTGAAGAAAACTATTACAGGTTTGCAAAAAATGGTGAAACAAACCGATAGCTCTATTGAGATGCTAATGCATGCTGAAGAATCTTGGTTCTGGAGTCACTTAATGGGCATGGTTAAATTTTTTAAAGACTAAATATGAAAGTAAAAGACAAAATAGCAACATTCATATTTAAAACTTACCCTAGCAGCAGTTGGTATTTCCATTTGTTGCCTAGTGCTGCTGGAAAAGTACCCGTAGCCCGATGCAAAATGGCAGATGCCGATAAATATCCAGAAGAACCAATTGATGATAATTATGATACCACCGTATCGAAAGAATTGGATTTGGGATACCGCCTGTGGAACAAAGGGTATATGCTTACCGATGATGTTTCACAATGGCCTGAAGATATCGAAAAACCTAGCATAGCCGATGAGTATCGTTTTTTGCGAAAGTATTATAAGAAAGCTTGGGCCTTCAATGTATTATTCAGGAGACTGATTACTTTTCACAATCCATTTGCTGAAATCTATGGGTTTATAAAATCAAGAAATATTAGCCGGATTGAGCTTTTTAAAAACCACAAAGTATATAGTGATTATAATACTTTCCAATCACCTTTGTTGGCATCGCAACCCAAAGTAAGTATTATAATACCCACTCTTAATAGATATAAATATTTGAAAGATGTGATATGGGATTTGGAGAAACAAACTGTTACACCTTACGAAATTATTATCATAGATCAAACAAAACCATTGGACTTAGAGTTTTACAAACAGTTTAAAACCCCAATTAAATTAATAGTGCAAGAAGGCCGTGGGCAGTGGCTTGCAAGAAATGAAGCCATTAAGCAAGCTACCAGTGATTGGCTTTTGTTTTTCGACGACGATTCGCGGGTTGAACCTAATTGGGTAGAAGAACATATAAAAGGCGTTGATTATTTCAATGCAGATATTTCAGCAGGGGTTAGTATCTCAAAAGTGGGGGATACCGTACCCGCCAACTATTCCTTTTTCCGCTGGGCTGATCAGTTTGATTCAGGAAATGCATTGGTACACAAGCGGGTATTTAAAGCTGTGGGATTATATGATATGCAATATGATAAAATGCGAATGGGCGATGGCGAATTTGGATTAAGATCCTACCTACAAGGCTTTAAAAGTATATCACATCCTTATGCCAGCCGCCTACATTTAAAAGTGAGTGATGGTGGATTGAGGCAGGTAGGCCATTGGGATGCATTCCATTCAAAAAAATGGTTCGATGCCATCCCTATTCCCAGCGTTACTTTTTTGTACCGCACCTATTTCGAAAAACTAAATGTAAAAGTTGGTATGACTAGTGGGGTGCTTACAGCAGCAGTACCTTTCAATTTAAAAAAGTACCGTAGCTTTTTGCCACTTACCTTTGTACTTGTAATATTAAAGTTGCCCATCATACTTATCCGCTTCAAAAAGTCGTGGGATAAATCAAGTAGAATGATGCAAGAAGGACCTAAAATAGAAAAAATATAAATGTTATTCAGAGATCTCTCCCAAAATAGAATACACACCTTCATACTTGTTCATATAGGATTGGGTATATTATTCTATAATGCGATTTGGACCATCAACGTTTATTATTACGGGCTGCTAGCGTTTGCTATATCAAATATGTTCTCAAAGCAGAATAAAAATGGTGTTGCCCACGTTTATGTTATGTATCTTGTATCATTAGAAATTAGCTTGCGTATGTTGAATGCCAATGTGCCATGGGAAGGTGTGAAATATATACTGATTTTTATGTTTTTATCATCGAGGCAATTTCAGTCGTTCTCGTCCCGATCGCCGACGTCAATTCTATTATATGTATTTTTCCTGCTCCCTTCCATTGCATTAACCAATATAGATGATTTGGAAGTGTTTAGAAAAAACATTTCATTCAATCTATCAGGCCCTTTTAGTTTGGCTGTATCGGTAATTTACTTTGCAAATAGAGTATTCACTATTAAGGAGTTTAGAACTTTAATTTTATTAGCAATTTTACCCTTATTAACTTGTGCAACAATTATTACATTAAGAATGCCAGCTTTAGCAGAAATTTCATTTAAAGATTCAGCAAATTTTCAATTAAGCGGTGGGTATGGACCCAATCAGGTTTCTACTATTTTTGCCTATGGGTTGGTATTAATGCTGGTGGCATTTTTCCTCAATGTAAGGATAACTACTTCAGCTATTTTGGACAGGATAGTTACCTTCTTATTATTTTTATTTTGTGTAATTAATTTCTCTCGCGGCGGAATCGTTACAGCCACTATTTCTGTATTTTTGGGAGCTTTAATTTGGTTAAGATTTTCTGTATCTCAAGCAAAAAATACATTTTTGATTGGATTCGGTGTGCTCTTGATTCTGCTATTTTTCCTCTTCAATTATTTTGACAATGTAACAGGTAATGCTTTATCACAACGCTATGGTGGTACCTTTAAAAAGAAAAATCCGAAATTCGAAAAATTCGGATCGGGAGTTAGCGGTCGAGATGAGCTGGCACTAGAAGATTATCAACTTTTTATAGACAATCCTGTATTTGGAGTAGGTGTGGGTATGGCCAAGGAAGCTCGACTTCAATTTGGACCTCGCTATGCAGCATCGCATACAGAACTTACCAGACTTTTATCGGAACATGGGCTGTTTGGAGTAGGGGCTTTAATTATTTTGTTGGTAATACCTGTTCAAAGATTCCTGTCATACAAAGCTTATTATCGAAAGTTATTGATGATTGTTTTTGTGAGTTTTTCAATTATTGCATCCCTGCATGCGGCAATGCGGCTATGCGTTATGGGATTTGTATACGGACTGGCATTTATTAATTTGATGCCTGATAAAGAAGATGTTGATACCTCTGAACAAATCAGATTGCGGTATTTGGAATGGGGACATTATGATGACGAATTGAAACAATTAGAATTAGAGGCGTAAAATACCATGCTTTTTAATTCTTTACATTTTGCTGTTTTTTTTTCAGTAGTTACTTTTTTGTTTTTTGCGGTTCCTGTTAAGCTGCGAAATTATGTATTGCTATTAGCTGGTTGTATATTTTATATGGCTGCTATTCCATCCTATATTATTATACTATTTGCTGCAATTATTATTGACTATTTTGCAGCACTACAAATACAAAAATCAGAAAACAGTAAACTCCGGAAACATTGGCTAATACTAAGTATAGTGGCAACTTGTGCATTGCTATTCGTATTTAAATATATAGATTTTTTTATTGGAAACTTGAATATGTTTTATTCCATATTCGACCACGAACAACTCAAACCTTTCAAAGTATTATTACCCATCGGACTCTCATTTCACACTTTTCAGAGCTTGTCATATGTGATAGAAGTATATAACAAAAAATATATAGCTGAAAAAAAAATATCTGATTATGCCTTGTATGTGATGTTCTACCCGCAGCTAGTGGCAGGGCCTATAGAACGGCCACAAACACTACTGGCACAAATAAAGCAACCCAAATATTTCGACTATAATAACCTTAAATATGGACTCACTTTAATGTGGTGGGGTTTCTTTAAAAAAATGGCTATAGCTGACCATCTTTCTTTTTTTGTAGATAAATTATATGACAATCCCAGCCATGCAAGTGGAGCAGATTCGATGATGGGTATCTATTTCTTTGCCATACAAATATATTGCGATTTCTCTGGATATACAGATATTGCCCGTGGCGCAGCCAAAGTAATGGGCTTCGATTTGTCGCTCAATTTCAATAAACCATATTTTGCAACATCGTTCAGTAATTTTTGGCAGCGGTGGCATATTAGTCTGTCCACTTGGTTTAGGGATTATATATATATTCCTTTGGGTGGGAACAAAAAAAAACATATTCTCAATTTGATTATTACGTTCCTGATTAGCGGATTATGGCATGGAGCCAATTGGACTTTTATAACTTGGGGAGCGATACATGTATTATATTTAATTATAGAAATATATATCAGTAAAACCCCTTTGCAATTACCCAAAATCATCAAACAGCTTATCATCTTTCATTTGGTGTGCTTGGCTTGGGTATTCTTTAGGGCAGCTAATTTTACTGAGGTTTCTGCGGTATTCAATAGTTTAGTTTCGCATTCATATAGTAAAACAAGTTTCATTGGCAACTTTGAAAACACACTGGAGTTTACCACCGTTATAGTGATGATTGTTATCTGTTTTTGGATAGAGTTTCGTTGTAAAGTTAATCCACTATTTGAGCTTATTGAAAACAAAAAACTATATATACAGTATGTATTTTCTGTATCCGCAATTCTCATGTTGATATTCTTTGGTAGTTATATTAAACCACAACAATTTATATATTTCCAATTTTGAGAAGACTAAAACATATCGCAATTTTGGGTGTGATAGTCATCATACTATTATATATATTTGACTTTGCTTTCTCGTCTATTTTCTCTAGCGATAAGTATTATAAATCATCATGGGTGTTGAATAAGAAAAATGAAATTTACGATGTGGCATTCCTAGGTAATTCAAGGGTTTACACACAAATTTACACCGATTCTTTAACTCATAAATTAGGCAAAAATTGTGTGAACCTAGGTGTAGATGGTACCAATATCATGCATCATTATTTGTTGCTGAATTTGTTTTTGAAACAGCACAATACTATCAAATATCTGGTATATAATATCGACCCATGGTCACTCAGTTTTAATTTGGATGACCCCAAAAGAACGTGGATATTGTTGAATGAAATAAATGATTCATCCGTGTATTCAGAATACAAATCTGTATTTGGATATCGAACTTATTTGTGGCGTTACTTTCCTTTTTGGAAATTTACCGAATATAATTCTCGGCTGGGTTTGTTAGCTGCTGCCAATAGCAAGTTGAATTTATTAAAACAAGAATACAATATTAAAAATGGGGATTATTTAAAACCCAATAATATGGCAGTAGATACACATAAATTCAACAGTATGGCCAATATATCAGATAACTTTAAAGTAAATAATCAGAATCTTTATTTTTTGGAGAAAATGATAGCTTTGTGTAAATCGAAAAATGTTAAACTGATTATGATAACTGCTCCCATTTTAAATATCCAACAACAGATAACTAAGAAAACAGATTTGATTACAAACAAATACCTGTCACCTATTTTCGATAAAACCCAAACCCCCTACTTAGATTTTACACACCTAGATATTGGCCTCGCTTTCCACAATTTTTACGACTACCATCATTTAAATAACTTGGGAAAAACAAAATATAATAGTATACTTGCAGAAGAATTGCAAAAACAGTTTGATTAGATGATTAAAGAATTCCAAGGCAAATTATATCAAGACCGTGAGATGAGTTGGTTGGCTTTTAATGAGCGGGTATTACAAGAAGCTGCGGATGATACTGTGCCGATTTTGGAGCGGTTAAAATTTTTATCTATATTTTCTTCTAACCTCGATGAGTTTTTCAGGGTGCGTGTTGCTTCCATCCGCCGTTTACTTAAAGTAGGCAAAAAAGATTTGTTGCCCATGCAGCACTCCCCTACTGTGGTGATTGATTTAATCCAGAAAAAAGTACTATATCTGCAAATTAAATTCAATGAGACCTATCAAAGTATTATAGAAAAACTAGAGCACGAAAATATATTTATTGTTGATGAAAAAAACCTCACTGCTGATCAATCGAAAGAAGTGAGAGATTATTTCACCAATTCGGTACTCCCATTTCTGTTCCCCATTATCATGGACGAAAAATATGAATTGCCTTTGTTGAAAGACAAATCCATATATCAGGTGGTGAGCATGAGTACCAAAGACAATTCATCTAAAACATTATATTCAATATTTGAGCTGCCAACTGACGTAATCAACAGATTTTATTTGATAAAAGCAGGAGCAAAAAATTCAACTAATATTATATTATTAGACGATGTAATTCGTTCGTCGATGGATCTGCTTTTTTCCATTTTCGATTATAATGAGTTTCATTCATTCACTATTAAAATTACCCGTGATGCCGAGTTGGATTTGGACAGTGACCTCACTCGATCACTACTCGATATCATGCAGCAGGGTTTAAAAAATCGCAAAAAAGGAGCACTCACCCGTTTGGTATATGATGAAAGAATTCCGGCAGAGATGCTCAAATATTTAATCAACAAACTTAAGGTAAGCACCCGCAGTTTAATACCTGGTGGGCGTTATCATAACTACAAAGATTTTTTCGATTTCCCTGTCATTAAAAATAAAGCATTTTACAATCATTCATTGCCACAGGCATATATTGAAACTATAGACAAGTCGAAAACGATGTTTGCTGCCATCAAGCAAAAAGATTATATATTGTATCATCCCTATCATAGTTTCGATTATATAATAAGACTGCTTCGCGAGGCCGCTATCGACCCGGGTGTGCAAACGATTAAAATTACTTTGTATCGTGTGGCCAAGCATTCAAGTATTGTACACGCACTTATCAATGCCATAAAAAATGGAGCAAAAGTTTTTGCTTGGATGGAACTGCAGGCCAGGTTCGATGAGGAGTCGAATATATACTGGGCCAAAAAATTGGAAGAAGCTGGGGCCACAGTTTATTATGGAAAGCCAGGTCAGAAAATTCATAGTAAAATGTGTTTAATTTCTCGCAAAGAAGATGGAGAAGTTATCAATTACGGTCATTTATCTACAGGCAACTATAATAGAATCACGGGGCGCTTGTATTGCGATTTGGGTTTGCTCACCACCAACAAAGAAATTACTGCCGATATGACTGCAACTTTCAAAATGCTGCAGAATCCCGAAAAGCCTGCAAAAACAAAGCATATCAAAGTTGCTCCTCATCATTTGAAAACATTCTTTCTCGATAAAATAGAATACGAAACAATTTTGGCGAGATTGGGCAAGAAAGCTTATATCACAGCCAAAATGAACAGTTTGGTTGACCAAGACATAATCGACAAACTATATGAAGCATCGAAAGCTGGTGTGAAAATTAATTTAATTATCAGAGGAATTTGTTGCTTGGTTCCTGGCGTAGCGGGATTGAGTGAAAATATTTCGATCACCAGTATCATTGACCGATTGCTAGAGCATTGCCGGGTATTCATTTTTGGAAATGATGGCAATGAAATAGTGTACCTAAGTAGTGCCGATTGGATGACCCGCAACCTGGAGAACAGGATAGAAGCGGCTTTCCCAATATTAGACCCCGATTGCCGTAAAATTGTAAAAGACCTTATCAATATCCAATTGAGCGATAATGTAAAGTCCAGAATTATCGATCAAAATTTGGAAAACCAATATAAGAAAGGGGGCAATAAGCCAATTAGGTCGCAGCTTGCGATAGCTAAATATTTAGGCACCTTGAAACAATAAGCAAAAAAATTTGCCCGTTTTGATGTTTAGTCATAAATTTGCACTCCTAAAAATTAAACAATCATGGCAGTTACTAGACTTAAAAGAAAAGACCGTTACAATAAGACCGTTTCAAGATTGAAACAACAACATATAAAGCTTGTTATCAAAACAGTGAGTGTAGAATCTCCTTATAAAGATAAGACAGGTATTATAGAAGACTAATGCTCTTTTCACGAAAATATTTAAAATCATCCTTCGCAAGTTGGGTGATTTTTTTATGATTATATGTCATCAACATTTACTGTTTTAAATCCAAATTACCGCGAGCTCATCGTTGAAAAAGTAGTGGGGCAGCGGTTTATGCACCATATAGGTTTTCAGCTCGACCTTATCGAACCCGGATTGGTAACAGCGGGCATGGTGATAGAAGAACACATTTTACAGCAAACAAATTTTGTGCATGGAGGAGCCACTGCCACCCTTGCCGATTTGGTAATGGGCTTTGCAGCTTACACCTTGGTTGCCGAGGAGCAAGTGGTGCTAACAGCCGATTTAAGAGTATCATACTTAAACCCAGGGCAAGGAGATAAAATTACAGCCAAAGGTTTTGTAATTAAGGCCGGGCGTAAAATGATTTTCTGTGAAGGCGAAATTTATTGCGAAAAAAATGGCGTGCTAACTATGATAGCCAAAGCTTCGGCTATTATGAGTGTTGTGAATCTGAGTGATATAGAGAGATAAGATAGCAAATACTGTGAACGACTAATTTATTAAGCATTACAACTATAATATAGGTTATCAGATTGAAAGTAATTAAGATGGTTCTTCCATGTGTTTCAATTTAAATCAAATTTTACCTATATATACATAAATATATACGAGTAGTCCTATTAAACCTGTTGTTACACATGCACCAGCAAGCTGGTTTTGCGGTTTGACGGCGGGGGGAGGTGTCTTAATGCCGCCCAAAGTACCAGCAGTGCTAGGAGTAGTTACTGTCCCAAACGTATAAGACCGGGGCTTCGCACCTTTTTCAACTATTATCAATTTACCGTCAGGTGAAAAACTAGGAGTATAAAAGTTTTCACTATTACTTAAAACTTGCGCTACCGCTTTACCTTTATAAGTATCAATATACAATATTGAAGAGCCATTTCCTGATGATGATTGGTAAACTAACTTTTGTTTATCGGGTGATAATTTACCCCATGCATTGTTAGCATCACTAAAGGTTTTTTTGATAACTACAGGTGAAAGTACATTTTCTTTCAGATACATCTGATAATTTCCATTTTCATCTTTTGAATGGAATACTAAATTTTTGCTACTATCTCCTCCATATGGGGCTATACAGGGGTTTGATAAATCTGTAATTTTGGTTAATGCATCAAAGCTTTCTCCCTCTGATTGCATTTGGAAAATGTTGGTGGTGGTGGTGGTGGTGGGTGCCAGTTTTGCACACGAACTAGTAAAAATTGTTATAATAGTTGCTAGTATTAGTAAATTGCTATTTTTCATTTGAGTTATTTTTTTATTTTATGTATTTAAAACGCCAGATTTGATAGTTGCCAAATTTAGCTCCCCTATCTGACGTGAAGTATATATAATTATCTTTAGTCCAATATGGTGCAAAATCAGCTGATTTATTTGTGGTAAGCTGCATCAGGTTTTCGCCAGTTATATCAATCATATATATATCCATATCATCTTTTCCTTTTTTGTCACTGAAAGCGAAAACAACTTTTTTGCCATCGGGGCTCCAACATGGTGTGTGAGCATTTCCCATATCAGTTGTTGTAATTTCTTTTACGTTGTCACCATCTACTGACATAATGCAAATAGTGCCAAAATCTTTGTTAGTAGTTTTGTCCAATTTGTGACCTAAGAAGAGTACGAATTTACCATCTGGTGAAAATGTAGGGTCGGACCCCATACCTATCATTTTAAGTTCTCCAGTTTCTGTGTTTTTGATCCATATTTCATTTTGTGAGACATACACTTTTGAAGTCTGAATATCTTGTGCATACCCAATTGATGCTCGAATGAGGATGAATAAAATAATTAGTGATTTTTTCATAATTTTAGTTAGTAGTTTATATTTATTGTAATTTTTATTTTTCGAATATTAATCCAACTTTTAACAAGCTTAGACCAAAACCAGCTTCACCGAATATAGCTATGTCTTTAGCTATTTTAACTCTTGCTCCGGCTGAAATATCAAAAATCGCAGCGTATTTTACGCCAGGTATTATGGAATGCGTATATAGATAATTACCCCATAAATTATAGTTTTCAAAAGTCACTAAATAGTTTGATGAGGTTCGACCAATACCTATTCCACCACTTATGTGAAAACAAGTTGGCCCAAAAGGTGAGGCATATGTATATCCAGTATTATACGTTGCTTTTGCAAGTATACCTATTCTATTGTATGGATTTATTCTGGTTGTTTTCCAAGCATCAATGTCCAGGGATTCTGGTCTTTTAAGGTAGGGATCCCTAAGTGTATATATGGCATTATTAAAGTGTGCAAAAACTCCTTCTACTCCAAAAGACATATTTGAATTATAATTATAAGCAAATTGAAAACCTAAAGAGTAGCCAGTCGGCAGGTAATATCCAACACTACCCCAATAAGCGTATTTTGGTTTTATCGCCTCGGAATTAACAGCTTGCGATGAAGCTTGATAAAATGAAAATAGTAAAACTATATTTGTGAAAAGTTGATATTTTTTCATTTTACTTGTAATAAAGCTTGAATTTACCTCCTCCGAAAAATTTAGCAACTGCACTGTCTTTGCACTCAGCATTGAAATAAAACATACCTTCAAAATAAGTTTCAGAAGCTTTTACTATTGCTAACCCTCCATCTGTTGCGGCATATACATTTCCCAATTTAGATTTGTATTCTGCCCAACAAATATTTTCACGGCCTCCTATGATATAGGTTTTTTTTGCTGGCGGTAGCGGTACGGAGAGCGAAAATTCATTCCCTTCTGCATCCTTCGCAAAAAACATCACACTGATGCTATTGTTCTTTTTGAAAGTTATTTTTCCTTCCGAAGCCCATGGAATAGAATTAATAGTACAATTTATTACTGAATTAATCTCGGTCTTATTGCAGGATAAAAAAGTAATTGAACCCAAAATAATTAGGTATATAAAATTTATATTTTTCATGTAGTCAAATGCAATAAATAAAGATTTATTAATTTAATTTGCAAAGTAACGCATAATTTTCCAATTTTGAAAAAGAAAATTCAGATATCGGTGATACCTAATTTATTATATTTGCAAACTAATCGAATTAAAATAAAATTTTGAAAAAGATATTCCACCTTATACAAAAAATACTTGCCAAGCGTGGTCTTCGTTTGGTTAAATCACTTATTTATTTGAACCGTGAAAAGCGTATTGATTTAAACCGTTTGGATTATAATAGACTTGCATGCCTCGAAATGTGTGGGCACGAAATATATGCTCACAATGTTGCAGGCAATGTTGCTGAACTTGGTGTGTTCAAGGGTGATTTTGCCAAAGATATCAATACCGTTTTCCCTGATAGGAAACTATATTTATTCGATACATTTGAGGGATTTGACAATCGAGATATAGGGACGGAAGTGGGCAAAGGATTCTCAACAGGAGACCAAGATTTTAGTGGTACGAGTGTGGCCTTGGTATTGGGCAAAATGCCACATAAAGATAATTGTATTGTTTGTAAAGGATATTTTCCAGCAACAGCAAAAGATATTGAAGACAAATTTGCTTTTGTAAGTATCGATACAGATTTATATGAACCCATCCTAGCCGGACTACAATATTTTTATCCCAGACTAAATGCTGGCGGTTATATATTTGTTCACGACTATAATAATGAAGGCTATAAAGGTGCGAGGCAAGCAGTATTAGAATTCTGCAAACAGCAACATATATCTTTTGTGCCTATTCCCGATTTGGGAGGAAGTGTGGTAATTGGAAAGTAAGTGGTCGGGGTATCAAGTAGCTGGTACTTGATACTTGATACTTGATACTTGATACTTGATACTAGCTACTTGATACTAGCTACTTGATACTACTTATGAACTAGTTAGCTTTAAAGGTTGAGCTTTTTATATACCGGCACTTTACTATTTACAATTGTATTTTTTTCTGATTTTTTTCACTACAGCATGAAAAATTAAAACTTATAATAGTTGTGAATATTATAATAATTGTATTTTTTTTATATGGCTTCTAGTGTGCTATTTAAATTGCATCCAATAGTAGTACAAAATGCACAAAATATCAAATATCATCATACAAATCTGAGCGTGGTCGAATACTGGTAGCAGAGAAATCGTCTTAGGTTATGCTTAGGCTTGCAAGAAAAGCTACACTTTTTCTTCAAAACTAACCAATCCAGAAGTAGTATCATAAAAAGCTGAAACAATACTTAGTTGTTGCGATATAATTGCTTTGTTTAAGTATTCACTTTCCTTCAATATTTCATCAAGTGAGTTTGTCACATTGTTTTGAATTACCTTGTCAAACATTGCTTTATCTGCAATAATTTTATCCCTATCACAGTTACATTGCGCTATTGCTTTCTCTATTTTGTTTGTAATAAAACTGATATGCCCTTGATTCACCAAATTAATGGCAGATGATACCGCACCACAATTGGAGTGACCCAATACTACAATAAGTTTGGTGCCAATTTCCTGACAGGCTAATTCTATACTTCCTATTATTTCATCGTTCACAATATTGCCAGCAATTCGTATAGAAATTATATCACCCAATCCCACATCAAATATAAGTTCGGGACTGGTTCGTGAATCGATACAGCATACAATAACAGCCATGGGGTGTTGTTCACTCGAGGTAGCATTTACTTGTTGGCGTAAATATTTTTCTCTGAATTTCCCTTGCATAAACCTATCATTTCCTTGCTTTAATATTTCTAATATTTCAGCGGGTTTTAATTTCTGTTGTGTTTCTTTATCTAAAAAATTGGTGAACTGGATCACGTCATTGATATTATAGGTATCTTGTAGTCCTATAATATTTAGTTGTATATTTTTCTCAATTGAAACGGTATTTTTAAAATCGTCAATTACACTCAGCACATCGTTATCTATATAGTCGCTGTGGGTGGCGTCAATAACTACTTTTGTGTTTCTGGGTAAGGCCCATAAAGTTTCTTTAATACTGGCCTTATTGAAAAATGAAACTTGATTCGGAAATTCTATTCTTACCGTTTCACCTAAATTTAGTTTCTCTCTTTCAATAGTAAATGGGTTTTTGAAATTGCTTTTTAATAAATAAAATATACTGGTAGCTAAGCCTATTAAAATACCTACCAGTAAGTCCGTAAAAACTATAGCTATAATAGTTACCATAAAAGGAATAAATTGATTGGCTCCCTTTTTATACATCTTAATGAATAATGAAGCCTTGGCTAATTTATAGCCAGTCATCAATAAAATTGTTGCCAAAGATGCAAGCGGTATTAGGTTTAAAGTAGAACTTAAAAACAAAATACTAACCAAAAGAAGACCTCCATGTAAAATAGTTGAGAGTTTGGTTTTAGCTCCTGCATTAATATTTACAGAGCCTCGCACAATAACTGATGTGATAGGAATACCGCCCAAAAATCCAACAATAATATTTCCAACGCCTTGGGCAATAAGTTCTCTGTTAGGCGATGCATGCCGCTTGTGCGGGTCGATATTTTGCACCGCCTCCAAATTTAAAAGTGTTTCTAACGAAGCAATAATTGCAATTGTTAAAGCAACTAGCCAAACCTCATAATTACCTATATCGGCAAAAGAAGGCTGGGTGACAAGCGATGAAATATGAGTAATTTCTGGTATGTTTACCAGATGTTGTTTTTCTATATACAGATCAGGAAAAAAATTCTCAAAAATTATATTAATTATCACTCCCAATATAACAATAAATAATGATGCCGGCAGAAATTTTAGTTTCCTTAAAAAGGATTTGTCCCAATATATAAATATAGCTATTGAAATGGTAGAAACAATAACTGCTCCCCACGAGAAATAATTGAATATGTTTAACAGTTCTGATATAGTGTTTTCACCGTCTTTTTGAAAGAATGAAAAATCATCTTCAGGGTCTCTATCGTAGCCTACTATATGGGGGATTTGCTTTAGTATAAGTATAATACCAATAGCAGCTAATAATCCTTTAATTACATTGCTTGGGATATAATTCGCAATGAAACCCGCTTTTGCTATACCACATATAAATTGAATAATACCGGCAAGTACTACAGCTAATAAAAATGTTTCATAGCTCCCTAATTTAGCAATGGCCGAAAACACCACAGCTGCCAAACCAGCCGCTGGGCCGCTCACACTAGCATGAGAACCGCTAATAACACCCACTACAATTCCGCCTATTATTCCAGAAATTATACCGGATAGTAATGGTGCTCCGCTTGCCAAAGCCACGCCAAGGCATAAAGGCAACGCCACAAGAAATACCACCGTACTTGCTGGTAAATCATATTTTAAATATTTGAAAGTTAATCCGTATGTTTTTTTGTATTGTGTATCCATAAATAAATATTATAGTTATAATGATTAAATCTGAAAGGAGATTAAATCAAAAATGATTGATATGAAAAAAATAAATCTATAAGGCAGAAATAGCCTTATATAATACGATTAAAGTATTTCTGGAGGAGAATACACCTCTTGACCATAGCCAATTGAGGAGAAACAATCATTTTGCATTGCTTCGATAATACCGAGTTCAATATGGACTGGAATTAGTTGATGAAGATACTTATTGTTTAGATAAAAATCATCTAAATCAAGCTGCTCTTCGCTAGAGTTTTCAGGCTCCGAATCACTTTGTTCGCAATCAAAATCTTTTATCCAGGCAGTGGCATCCCCTCCTACTGCTTTTGTAAAATATTCAATTGTTTCAAAGCTATAAGCAATTGAAGCAAGCAGAATAAATATATAAATAGTTATGGTTTTCAATAAATGTATATCTTGATTGGGGGCAAAAATACGCAAACAATTACAAGTTTTAAACATTTTCGGGATGAAAAAAGTTTTAATTTAGAAAATGAGGAGATAGAATAATGAGCCAATTTAATCGATACTGCGGGATTAAATTGTATCGAAAACAGCTATAATTCTCACCCTTTTTCAACTGCACCACCATTAAATTAACCGTTGTCACTATAGTTTATGATCTAAATACTGATATCTCCAAAAAGCATCAATTTTGAACGATTTTAAGGTATCACATTGGGTAGATTTTCTTTTTGCAAATGAAGCATGGAACAAAGGTAAGAATGATGTTAAATTTAAAGAAAATCGTATCTTATAATGTTGTAATTGTAATACCCCCCAAAAACAGTACGATTATCAGTTTTTAATTATTTTCTTATTGATTAATTTCAAGCCTGTAAGATCGCATATATTCAGTACATGCATCCCATTCACCAAATCCTTCACCTGTATCTGAGCATCTTTTATATGGCCAGATTTAACCATTCTGCCATTAATATCATACATTTGAAAATTGGCTGCTTGATTTAATCCTGTTATATATATAGTTTCATTGCTGGGATTTGGGTATATTATAATGTTGTTATCTGTTATAGGATTAATACCAGTCCATATATGAGTATAGGTACACGAATCCTTATTGGCAAAATGGTAGTTCCCTATGATTGTATCTTCATAGCATCTTATACCTTCGGGGTAATTCCCATCGCAGGTTGCGATAAAGGAAGGTGTAAAGTTAAACATAAATCCTATATCGCCCATTTTCTCAATAATGGTTGATTGATATTTATATCTATTGTTATAAGTGACATACAATACTTTTAATGATTGATTATTTGCCATTATACTTCCTACAGAATCTACAGTAATAGTTACAGTCTCGTTTTTGCCAGATGGATAATCTTTATATATAAAAGACCAAGTATCATTTTTGCTCGCACTAAATCTATATATCATTTGAAAAGTATCTAATTTGGGGTCATAGAATAATATTGAGTCGTTAGTGGAATACATTAATTCAATGCCAGGCCTACCCCAACACATGGGATCATCTTTTTTAGATATTTTTCTGCACGTTTGTCCCTTCACCATAGTATCTTTTTCAGCGGTGTACTGTATATAGTTAATATCGCCCGAAAAAGGGTAGCGTTCAGTATAATACCACTTGGCTCCCACGGGTGCAAAGGTTTGAGCGGATGTGTATTTGGTGAATAATGCGAGGGCGATAATGATGAGTAGTTTATTCATGGGAGATAAAAGATTATAGACGAAAGATAAAAAATTTATAGATTAAACACAGAAAGTTTGAAAAGGTTGCCCTGATATTATTTAATATACCTTTTTTTCAATGCTGCTTCTAAAGTTTTTTTATAGTCAAAATCTTTTGGCAATTTTAGAACTCCAAGTAATTTTTTAATTCGGGGAGAGAGGTGCTTTGTATCGCTTGGAACGGAACTTATTTTGTTTTTCATGTTAGCCGTGCATTGTAAAAACTTCTACCGTTGTCTCCAGTTATTCTCCAGTCCCATAAAATCTTCAAGATGATATATAGAATCGGAATATGAGAACAGTATCGTCCTGTCATCAACAATTGTATATTTTTTTCGTTTATCAACGCTTAGTTTTTGAATCTCTGGAAAATATCTTAAAGGTGTTATAATTATTCTGCCATCCTCTAATTTGAGTGTGATTTTACCAGGTACATCAAATAGTATTTTTTCAATGCAAATGGTTTTATTTTTTAAGAGCGTTGTCATTTATTTAAATCAGTATGGTTTGTGTATTTCCCACTACTCACTTGGAGTAACAATTTTCGTTTTCTTAAATTTCGTCATTGTAAAATCATTTGTATTTCCTGTTATAAGAAAATTAGCGTTGCATTCATCAGAAAGTTCCAATAGTTTGTTGTCATCCATATCACTAATTATTGTCAAAGTATTTTTAGGAAAGTATTTTGTAGCTTTTGTTTCAATGTCAGCTAATAAAAGTTCTGCATTTAAAATAAAATCAGGATACTTTGAAAATTTTTTCCGATTTAATACTTCATAATATTCGAAAAATAATTCATCCGAAAGACATAATTTTATCTTGTTTGCGAAAAAAGTTCATTAATGATTTTATAGGGATAACTTCTCTGTATTAGAGCAGAAACCAAAACATTCATATCAATTACGACCCTTTGCATTCCTCCTTACAGCTTTCACTTCTTTCGAGATTTCATCGATTGTCATTTTAGAAAGTCCATGTTTGTCTGATAGTTCCATGCATTTATTCAATGTTTGTCTCGAGAATTCTTGGCTAACAAGTTCGATAAATTCTTTGAATGAGAGTTTCTCTTTACTCAACCCAAATTTGTTGAATTCAAGTTCAGATATAGAAATATTCAATGTTTTCATTAAGAAGGGTTGTTTAAAGGAACAAATATAAAAAACTTTTTTTGATTATTGTATTAAACAAGAGAACTCTTTTGTCTTTATACCTTTTTCAAATTAAAAACTGTGCATAGGTGGAGGTGTTCTCACCCACCTAAAATTATCCATATTCAACTGCAACGAAAAATGCCCTGTAGTAATTCCGGGTGTATACATTGCACCGCCATATGATACAGCAAAACGTTTTACTTTAAATCCCACTCCCCATGAGAAACCTGAAAGGCCTTTTATTTCATCAAGCTTCATGTCGCCACGCATTCGTGGGTTTAGGCCCATACGTAAGCGTAAACTTTTGCCCAATATAAATTCTGTTGCCACAGTAATATGACTAAAAACTTTTTGTGCTACACTTACTTTTGGAATAATTTCTTCACCAGTTTCTAAAGAAACCTGACGCGGTTTATTGTTATTGATATAAGTAGTTGCATTAGTTTGCAAATTGGTTCCCGTAAACAGAAAACGGATGGGCATATGCCTAGGTTTAAAACTTAAACCTGCTTGCAACTCATAAGGTAATGGTTCTTTTCCATCCACACCATTAAAGGTTTTGAATTGTGTTCCAAAATTGCGAAATACCAGTGCAGCATCAAATAAACTGTCACCGCTACGCACATTCACACCTGCATCTACTGCCATGCCAGTGGAGTGATTCCCACCATAGTTCGCCGATATATATTTTGCACCCACACCAAAGTTCACCCATTTATTATATGATTTTGAATACGCGATATTGAATGCATTTTCTCCCGCTTTAAAAACTCCCGTTGGGTTTTGCGATTCATCATAGCCATTAAAATTACCGTAGTTTATATACTGTAATCCGATCGCTATGTTTCCATATTTTTTCAAGGAATAAGCAGTTCCAAAATATCCGAACTTTATATCTGCTAGATAATTAACCCAGTTGGTGCTAAGCTGCATGTGCATCTGCGGATTGAGCAACGCAGGATTCTGCTGCACGTTGGCCACATCATCATCCATCACCTGTATACAGGACCCGCCAAGAGCAGCCACCCGTGCGGAAGGCGGTAATTTAAGAAAAGTAAAAATTTGTGAACCGCCCACTTGTGCCATGCCGCGGCCAGCGATAAATAAGAGCAAGATGATACTGTAAATTCTTTTCATTTTGTAGAAGACCCTTTGCAAAGATAAATGGTTGCATGCGGAAATAAAAATTAGTAAACAGTAATCAGTAGACAGTGGTCAGTTAGAAACTAGAAGACCGAAGTCAGAAGTTGACTAGTAGTTGATACAGTTATCTATTGCCCTCTGGCTTCAGCCGACGGAACAAGTATTTTATTCCTCCTCACTTCCCTCCACATCATCCAAACTCACACTCGCCTGCTCCAGTCTTCCCTGGGCAAAATCGACTGCGAAATCGATGAAAACTTTTAGTGCGGGGGTGAACATGAATTGCTGTTCGCCTACTTTTTCTATAATATTTCTGTTGGCCATGGTGCGTAAAAATTGTCTCCGCGATTCAGAGTCACGCAATTGTTTGTTGGCTTTTATCAGGTCTTGATATGATGAGTTTTCGAAGTAACTATCTATTTGGTCGTATTCAAATGGTGTATAGTTTAGTTGGTCCATAAAGTTCTTGCCATCTTTATCAAGCTCGTAACTTAGCACCGCCATTAAAACACATACATCTCTGGAGAATTGCTCTTTGGTTTCGAAACTAATTAAGTACGCATATTCGCTTTCTATTTGCAAACCATATCCAAAACTTTCTTTGAAAAAAGATATATAAAAATCTTTGTTTTGTTTCAAAGTTTCAAAATCCATTTCGTTGCGTAGCAAGAATTTTCCGGCCATCAACTCGCTCACTATTAATTTATGTTGTTTAGGATATTCCATATTGATATATTTTTATTTTGGGTACTTTTAAGGTTACGTGTGTTGTTCTTACTGTGGTGTGCTTGTCAAGAGGGTCGAATTCTTTGGTGAGGTCGTCTTCAAACAAAAGAGAAGTCATAGAAAACAACTTTTCTGTTTCTATTTGATTGTAGTCATTTTTGAGTGAAGCGGAAGCCCATTTGAAAAAATCGTTGACGGGCATTTGGTTAATAAGATCTTGTTTATATTTATCTTTATTGAAAATCCACATCTCATCTTTTATCAGTTCTTCGGTCATGATAATATCTTCCACATTTTGGAATTGCATCACAAATTCTTTGGCATGATAATACATCTCATTACTATATGGATTGTCTCGCGTTACCTTAAGCATGGGTGGTGTTTGCACCCTGTTTGGTTTTTTCAAGAACTCTATCCAGCCAGTAAGGATAAGGCTTTCGGTACGTATGCGTTCTATTAAAGGCAATAATTCATTGGTCAATATTTTTGATTGATTCAATAAATCGTGATTGGTTTGTACTAAAAAGAAATATATTTTTTCAAATTGTTTTCTAATAGTTTCATCATGGAAATTGAGTCGTTTTACATTTAAAAAATTTGAAACTCCCAACAACTGACTCACTACACTTAATGGTTGATTGATATCTAAAATCGCATTGAGTGGTTGTATATAATACTCAATCCAAAATGTAGCTTTTTCTACTTTTTCTTTATAGTCGATTTTGCTTACGTTCGATTTTAATTCACGTGTTTCAGCTAGTAATCTCAGCGTGTTTTTTTCGACTGATTCAAGAAATGCAAATATCTCACTATATAATTCATCCAAACGTTTTGATAAGATAACTTTATCGCCATTGATATTTTCTACAATCAGTTTAAATAAACTTCCGATACTATTATTATACTTCTCGATTGCCTCTGGTAGCATGGGTTTGAACTCACGCAATACAAACTGGAAAAGATTATATATCTCACCGCTAAACTCCGCATCATCGCCCACCATGCGAAGTATTTTATAATCGAAAAGTTGGTGTTCTATTTGTCCAAATCGCAACTCAAATTCTCTGAACGAACGGATTGGAATACTGCCTTCTGTATTTTGTTTCTCAAATAAATATACCATCGCATCGAAATGCGTAGCTAAAAAATTGAGTATGGTTTTGGGTTCTGCTTGCATGTTATTTATTATATATAATTAATTTAACATAGCAGGTTCGGCATATACTGCATGGTGGTGTTCGTTGATACTAATTTTGCCGGCAGATGGATATATAAAGTAATATTTTCCAAATCCTGGAACGGCATCAGGTGCTGCAAAAATGGGAATGAAGTGATGCTCACGACAGAAACGCACTAACTCAGGTCTGTTCTGTTTGTCGATGGTTGCCACCTCGTCTATAAACAATGCGATACGATTTTCTTCATCAGTAATTGCCAAACGATTTATTATATTCATTACTATTACCAAACGTATCATTTTATCTGTTCCATCACTTTCTATCTGTTCACTCAAATCCACGGGACGACTTTGTCCTTTGCGGGTTAGGTGAAGTGTCATATCAAACAAATCTTCGAATTTTATTTTCTTGCTGGTATCTAAATAGTGATTCAATATTTGCAAGTTTTCACTTTGGTCGAAGTCGAACATTAATTGTCCTTTTACTTCTTGTATCTGACTAATTTTTTTCAACTCATCCATTAGTCTGCGATTTTCTATCAACTCTATTCGCAAAGATTCGATATCTGAAATTCTAGTTTTGCCAAGTTTCTCATTGAAATTATTTACGATGAATTCTTGGAACTCTTCAAAACGTTTTAATAAAGTATATGCAGGATTTGCAAACTGGGTACTGATACTTTCTAACAAACCTTCTATACTGCGTTCTTTGCTATCAATCAATCCAATTTCTTCATCATAATAACTGATGAACTCTTGTTCGCTGGCAAAGTTGCTTACTAATTTCTCTTTAAGCTTATTAAACAGACTATCTTTTTTCGATTTTAATATATTACGTTCATCAGTTTGCAGTTTGATACGCTTATATAATCTGTCCAAATCCAATTCACTTTCTGCTTCCAAAGAGGTGAGTCCCATGCTTTCCAATTCCATTTTAAAACTTTGAATTTCGGTCAAACGGTTTTCGTATCTGTCCCTGTTGCTCCGGGCTTCTTCTAGGCGAAGTTGTTGGGCTTCTATATCTTTTTTAATTCCGCTCGATTGTTGTTCTAAATTCTTTTTGGTCAACAATAATTCTTTTACTTCGTCTTTAATTGTTGTAATACTTTCGGTTAATTTGGGTCTGGTTTTTAGCTCAGCCAATTTGAATTTAATCAACTCAATTTCGCGAAGTATATGTTCAAGTTCATCTTGTGTTTTTTGTTTGTCTTGTACTACTTTTAACAATACTTCTTGTTGTTGCAAATCGAGTGTATAATCTGCCAATTCTGCTTTAAGTTCTTCTATCGTTTTTAGGTCTTTTATTACCAATCCTTTTGTATCTATTTCACCATCGAACAGATTTAGTTTCTTTCCGGTCTTGCTAATTTTCTTTAATATATTACCAATTGGCAAAGTGCTCACTTGCTCGCTGAATATGGTATTCAAAAGCTTTCTGTCAGATTCTTTCTCAGCAATATTATGTATTAATAAATTTTTATAATTATTAATTTGTTGCTCGTGTAAGTGTACTCTTTCCTTTAATGTTTTTATTTTTTGCTCTAATAATGGGGTGGTTAAGTTTTGTATATCAACCATCGTAATGCGGCTTTCTATTTCTTTACGAGTTTTATCATAGTTTGCCAGCATTTCATTCAGAATCGGAACGCCTTCATAACTGTTAATTAGTTTCAGTTTATTTTCTTTTTCTAATAATTGAAACGTTTTATTTTCTGTATCCGAATCATTTTTTCCTTGTCTGCGTGTCAAGTCTTCTTGCTTTGGATTTAACTCCTCACTTATATACATGCGCACACGATCCATCTCGCTGCGTTCCTTCATCACATTGTCTTGCAAGGCTGGCACGGTATCTTCATACTGCTTGCAGAAAGCATAATAAAGTTCACTAATGGCTTTGTGCCTGGCAGCATATTGTCCTACAGAGTCTCTGAACTCTTCAAAATCGCCACGAACGGCTTTTATATTTCTTATCTCATTATTAATGCGAGAAAGGTCAGTTATATCTTTTTTGTTTTTTTGCGAGAAATTCAATTCCTCCATTTCTCTGTTATCCGAAATCAATAAAGCTTCTTTCAGATTTTTGTTGGTGATGAGTTTGGTATTAATAAGGTAACGATAAATTTTAGAGAAGTTATTGCTGAGGCCATCCATTCTCACCTTGTCATCCAACCATACCACACCATTGTTCTTACGGCCACGTTGGTATACTTCCATAAATACCTCACGCTTGTCTTTGTACTCATATAAGGTAACACCTTGTTTGGTAAGGTTTTCCTTCACCTCTTCAAACTTCATCAGCTTATTATCGGCATCGATAAAGTAATCTTTATCATAAGCACTGTCAATCCTATAATACTCGAGGTTGCTGTCACTGTCACGTTTCACCAAAATGGTATAGTATGATTTTTTGTGAATCTCGAACAATATATAACTCTGGTTGGGCGATGGGAAATAATGGTGCAGGGTTTCCTTGTCACCACGACGCTGACCACTAAAGGTCATCTTGTTGCCATCAACAATAAACAAAAAGTTGAGTGCGTAAATCAGGGTCGATTTGCCCACGTTGTTCGGCCCCACCAATTGCAGCGAATCGCAATCGCCCAAGTTGATTTCGGCTTTTTGATATACTTTGGTATTAATTAATATGATTTTGTTCAGCATGGTCTAATTTATAAATGTTATGCGAAATTAGCGAAGCAATTGGTGGCGTTACATACAGTTTTTGCACAAAATACAATGCGTTATGTATGTACGATTTACGATGTACGATGTACGATTTGGCTGACGCCTGATTGGAATGATAATATATTTGCAATAGAAATCTATAAATAAAAACCGATGCACTCCACTTATCATTTAGCTTCAGCTCAAGATGTTAATAATGAATTGCTTGATGCTATTAAGGCAACCTTCAAATCCAAGCCCATTACCATTATAGTTGAAGAGGATTCTGGAGACGCGTACGAACTGACTGATGAGCAAAAAGCAACATTGGACAGTCGTTTGGCAGAAGGACAGGAGACTTATATCACAAGGGAGGTGTCGGAGGAAAAGATGAAGCGATATATATTAGAAAGTAATAATAATGAATAATAAGAACTCATTTATATTTCTATCATTAAACATTGTTTATATTGCACTATTATGTATTTTTCTTGATTTTTACCCAATTAAGAGCAATAGTTATTTTGTACTAGATATATTGCTATTAATTATATCAGCATCATTCATTGTTTATATTTATAAAAATTTACCCAAAGGAGTTGTTGGACTATTTTATATTCTAGTTGCCATTTTAGATATTCTGATTTCTATAATACTTTTACAGTTTTTATTTTTCTTTATCTTAGATCATGTAATGTAGTATTTCGTCGATTATATAATCAAGCGTCAGCAAACTTCAAAAATAAAGTGTACACCAGGTGGTTCTTTTGGTCGGTGAAAACACCAACCAAAGGCAGAACTTCAAAAATAAAGTGTACATCAGGTGGTTGGTCACAAGACACAACCACAGGCAGTGTATATAGCTGGCGTAAACAAACTTCAAAAATGAATGTGTACACCAGGTGGTTGGTCACAAGACACAACCACAGGCAGTGTATATAGCTGGCGTCAGCAAACTTCAAAAATAAAGTGTACACCAGGTGGTTGGTCACAAGACACAACCACAGGCAGTGTATATAGCTGGCGTCAGCAAACTTCAAAAATAAAGTGTACATCAGGTGGTTGGTCACAAGACACAACCACAGGCAGTGTATATAGCTGGCGTCAGCAAACTTCAAAAATAAAGTGTACACCAGGTGGTTGGTCACAAGACACAACCACAGGCAGTGTATATAGCTAGCGTCAGCAAACTTCAAAAATAAAGTGTACATCAGGTGGTTGGTCACAAGACACAACCACAGGCAGTGTATATAGCTGGCGTCAGCAAAATCGTAAATCGTAAATCCGCAATCGTAAATTACTCGTGTCTCAATGCTTCCACCGGTACCATCTTCGCCGCTTTATTCGCAGGAATCCATCCACTCAATAATCCCACAAGCAAGCATATTATAATGCCCATAATCGTCCACGCCCAAGGCATGATGAAGGGAGAATCGACTAATCTTCCGACTAGATTTCCCAATCCGATTCCTAATAGTATTCCACCTAGTCCACCTAGCACACAGATGACCATAGCTTCGGTGAGGAACTGCCAGCGGATGTCTCGCTTAGTTGCTCCCAAGGCTTTGCGGGTTCCTATTTCGCGGGTGCGTTCGTTTACTGAAACTAATAATATATTCATCAATCCAACTGCGGCACCGAGTAGTGTTATAAGTGCGATAAATGTAGCAGCAATAGTTACCACACTCAAATTTTCTATAAGCTTTTGTGTAACGGCATCGCTACGCATAATCTCAAAATTATTTTCTTCCAATACTTTTAAGTTCCTCACGGGACGCATTGCTCCACCTGCTTCGGCAACTGCTGCATCGAGCAAGGGTATATCATTTACAGCAACTGTTATTACATGACTTTGATTGGGTCGGGGAAATTGACTGCGTGCATTTAATAAGGGAACGATAAGCATTCTGTCGCCACCAAAACCTATGGAAGAACCGCGTGTTGCCATCGCTCCCACAATCTTATATCTTATGCTACTCACATTAATAAATTTTCCGATCGGGTCAACTGATTTGAATAATTTATTTTGTATATCTTTTCCTATAATACATACATGACTTCCCTTATCGCATTCGTCACCTGAAAAATTACGGCCACCTTCCAATTTAAATCCTGCTGCATTCAGATAATCTACATCGCCACCAAACACCATCATATTTGGGTTGGTATGCAAACTTCCATAATCTATAGTTGCTCCTTGCGTAGCTGTTGCACTAATTGCAATTGTTGCGGGGAAATTAAATCTGCGTTTAAAATCAGTTGCTTGTTGGTAGGTTATAGCAACATATTCTTTGGGTTTTTGCCTGCGGCCACTAAAATTTATATTGCTTCCACGGTTTCTAATATTAAAAGAATTTGCACCCAAAATACTATATTGACTGGTAAGCCCGGCCTTAATACTATCAATAGCTGTGAGCATTCCAACCAAAGCCATAATACCAATTGATATAATAAGAGAAGTTATAATAAACCGCACCAAGTTTTGCTTGATGGATTCAAATGCCATATATATGTTTTGCAGTAGCATTGTATTATATATTTTCTTCTACTTTTCGTTTGATTGTATGATAGGTATTATCACATAATTTATTAACTTCGTTTAGTTCCTTATTTTTGGTTTCAATAGGTTCGTGAATATATATACGCATCATACCGGGCCTGCCTTCAAATTTATCATTGGGAGATAATTTCCAGTTGTCCAAAATAGAAACAGGTAAAATTGTTGTTCCGTTTTCTACAGCCATTTTAAATGCTCCTTCTTTAAATTTTGATACTAGTGGCGACATCTCTTTAATACCTCCTTCAGGAAAAATACATATACTGCGAATATTGTTTTTTAATTGCTGATTGGCTCGCATATATGCTTTCGCTGCTTGTATGGAATTGTGGCGGTCTACAGCGATATCGATTGATTTTGAAAATATACCAAACAACGGGATTTTTTGCAATTGTATTTTCGACATGAAATTTAAATCGATGGGGATACCACAGGTAATGGATATAATATCAAAATAACTAGCATGGTTGGCAACTATTACATAAGTTTTTTTTCTATCGAGCAAATGTTTATTATATACTTTTAGCCTTACAAATCCCAATATTAAAATAGCTTTGCCCCACAGGGCACGAAGTTTGTGTCCATATTTATACCACTCTGGCTTTGAAAAAGCGATATAAAAAAATGGAAGCAATACAATAAATACCCAAAGGAAATTAAAGAAAAACCAAACCGCATATATTACTCTAAAAATTCTCATTTGTTATGATAATACTTTTGTAAATTTAGTGCTTGCTCAGTAATAAAATTTTGTAGTGGTTTTTGCGCTAATGCTTTAATGAATGGGTTCATTTTGGCAATGATTTTGTTTTGCACTTTGCAGTTTTCTCCATTCGATTCTATCAGCCAAAAAAACTCAAAACTAAATGGAACTTTGCCCGTAGGCAATAATTTAATTTGAGAATTTGGAGTCCGTTCCTCCACTTTCAAAGCCAGATTGCCAGTTCCTTTAATGCTATAAGAACAAGTATCGGTAGTAGCGGCAAAACTCTCAATCCCTTCTGGCATCAAGAGTTTGTGATTATTGCAGTCGCTCAGGAAAGTATATATACTTTCGCCACTGGCTTTTATTTCGAGTAAGGGACTTTCTATGGTTTCCATGGGAATTTACTTGCAATATTAGGTTTGTAAACTATAAAAATCCTTTGCTTTTTTTCCTATATTTTTGCACTTATGTTTTTAATGCCTGAAAAAACGAAGAAATTATATATAGAAACTTATGGCTGTGCCATGAATGTGAGTGATAGTGAGATTGTGGCCAGCGTGATGAATGGCGAGGGTTTCACCAATGTGGACAACGAGCAGGATGCCGATGTAATCTTCCTTAACACCTGTGCTATTCGTGATGGTGCCGAACAGAAAATTTGGAACCGCCTACGTGCCATCAAAGCCATGCGTAAACAAAGACCGGGCATGATAGTAGGTGTATTGGGCTGCATGGCTGAACGACTCAAAAGTAAATTATTAGAAGAAGACAGATTGGTGGACGTAGTTGCAGGGCCTGATGCTTACAGAGATTTGCCTAACTTAATTCGTCAAGTTGAAGAAGGAAGCAAAGCCATGAATGTGATGCTGAGTTTGGAGGAAACATATTCAGAGATTACACCTGTTAGATTAAATAGCAACGGCGTATCTGCATTTATTTCCATCATGCGTGGCTGCGATAATATGTGCAGCTTCTGTGTAGTGCCCTTCACTCGCGGCCGAGAGCGCAGTCGTGACCCATTTTCCATTGTGGAAGAAGCGAGACAGTTGTTGGCTGAAGGAATAAAAGAGGTAACCTTGCTCGGCCAAAATGTAGATTCCTATCTGTGGTTTGGCGGCGGACCTAAAAAAGAATTTGAAAAAATAACAAACGAGCAAAAAGCAGAAGCCATCACCTTCGATAAATTATTGGGAATGGTTGCCGATTTAAGTCCGGAGTTGCGTGTACGTTTTTCTACCTCGCATCCCAAAGATATTACCGATGCCGTATTATATAAAATGTTGGAGTATGAAAATATTTGCAACTATATTCATTTGCCTGTACAAAGTGGAAGTAGCCGTGTGCTCGATTTAATGAATCGCACTTATGATAGAGCTTGGTATGAAAGTAAAGTTTTACGCATCAGGGAATTAATTCCTGAGTGTGGAATTACAACCGATGTAATATCAGGTTTCTGCACAGAAGCAGAAGAAGACCATCAACAAACTATGGATATTATACAATGGGGGCAATTTGATTTCGCCTTTATGTACGCATATAGTGAACGCCCAGGAACACTTGCTGCACGGCAGTATGCTGATGATATACCAGAAGAAGTAAAAGGCCGCCGACTTGCAGAAATTGTAAAACTACAAAATGGAATTTCAAAGCAAAAGCACGAACAATTTTTAGGTAAAACATGCAAAGTGTTAGTAGAAGGTTTCAGCAAAAGATCGAAAGAAGATTTGAAAGGCCGGAATGATCAAAATGTAATCGTAGTTTTTCCAGCACAACATTATAAGCCTGGTGACTATGTGAATGTGAAAATTGAAAGAGCGACGACAACTTCTTTAATTGGGAAGGTAGTAGAATAGTTGCCTGTTAGCTGTTGTCTTATGACTGTGCCATGCGGCGGCGGCAATGCAGATAACAGACAACAAAAGAGTATTATAATATATAAATAATTATTTTGCAGGAGTAAAAGTCAGAAGTATACTTTCTTCACCTGTTGTCATTCCAATTGTTAATTCATCGGAAGTTAGTTTGGTAATATCAAGTTCTTGCCTTCTATTTTTTTCATCGGATATATATAATTTAATCGCCTTTTCACCTAATTCCCTTATTCAGTTTTTCCCATACCCGCAGTTTTGCAATTGCTATAAACTTTGAATTCCATTGTCATTTCTTCAAGCATTTTGTTCACCATGTCACTTGCATTTCCTATCTCCATTAACACTAGAGCCTCCTTTTCTGCTTTGTCAGCTGAGTCCTTGATATCGGCAAGCATCGCTTTAGTTTTTTTTATCTGTTTTGCTATCCTAGCATCTATATATCTTAGATCAACTTTCTTGAATTCCCTTTTTTTAGCAATCAACTCTCGCTGAGTTTGACTATAACTTTTAGAGTAAAAAACTATAAGCGTACCTATACATATTATATATTTCAGTTTGGTAAAGTCTAATTAAGAAGTATACAAATAAAGGCAAATATCATCCATAAAAAAAGCCCGCTCCGATTATTCGGAACAGGCTTTATATAGTTGGTTTAAAAAAAAATTATTTAGCGGCTGTAAAAGTTATACCCATAACCATTTCGCCATCTTTTATCCTTATGGTCATTTCTTCGGCTGTAAGTTTTGAAACTTCCATGTCCTTTTTCTCTTTTGAATCAGTGATAGAAAGTTTTTTTCCATCCTCGCTCAATTCCCATTTCCCTTTTTCTACTGTGCTACTCATACCTCCAATCTCGCAAGAACCGTCAGCCTTCATATCAAAAAACATGTCTTTAAACATTTTGGCCATCATTTCTGGGGCTTTTGCCATTTCCTCTTTCATTGTCGCTTCAACTTCAGCTTTAGCAGCAGCATCATCCATGCCCTCAAGCCTACCTTTTTGTGCATCCATCTCTTTGGCCACCATTGCATCAAGATCCTTTTTGTCAATTTCTTTAAAAGACCATTTTTTTGCCATCATGTCTTTGGGTTTTTGGCCGCAGCCTGTGGCTAACACTGATACAAAAGCAGCAATGAATAGCAAGTAGTTTATTTTTTTCATGTTTTATTATTTTTATTTACAGGCAAATAAAAGGGAGAAAATCATATCAAAAAAATAAAGTTTTGATTGGCCATTCCCTTAAATTGTTTAATATAAAACCTTGCCAGCACATTATATTTGTCGTATAATTAATCAATTATTTTATGAAAAAAGGTTTCCCCATTGTTCTGTTTGTTTTATTTTTTACCGCTTCTACCTTGCGTATGCAGGCTCAACTTTACATAAACGAATATTCCAGTTCAAACCTTGCCACTTACATGGACAATTATGGAAAACATGAAGATTGGTTAGAAATTTATAATGCAGGTGGCAGCTCCATAAATCTAGGAAATTATTACCTAAGCAACGATAGCAGCAACTTGAAAATGTGGCGAATCACCAAAAACATCAGTATCCCAGCTTCTGGTTTCGTGTCGTTTTGGGCATCGGGCCGAGACAGTGGCTATCATACCAATTTTAATTATTCGCAATCGAAAAGCAAGGCCGAGCAAATCATTCTGAGTGACACCAACGGCAATGTGATTGACCTCATCATCATTTCCAAAACCCAACTTAACCACTCAATGGGACGCAACAACAATGGAGGTTCCACATGGGGCATATTTACAAGTCCTACAAAGGGTAGCAGTAATAGTGCAGCAACGCAATATAGCAGTTATGCCGAAACACCTACTTTAAGTGTTGATGCTGGTTTTTATACCACTGCCCAAACCATCACGATGTCTACCAAAACCGCAGGTTTAAAAATAAGATATACAATTGATGGAACGCCTCCAGTATCCACCTCAAAATTATATAGCAACCCTATTAAAGTGTCGGCAACTACTGTAATAAAAGCAGCGGCCTTTAGTACAAATAGTTCTGTACTGCCAAGCTTTATCATATTCAATACTTATTTTATTAATGTATCGCATACCATGAAAGTGGTTTCTATTTCAGGTTACGATTTACAGAAATTGGCTGATGGCGACAACTCACTTTTCCCCAAAGGCACTTTTGAATTTTTTGATAAAAATAAAAAACGCAAAGCTTATGTATCTGGCGAGTTTAATAGTCATGGGCAAGACTCGTGGGCAAATGACCAACGCAGTTTAGATTTTATTACCCGCGATGAAGCAGGGTATGGATCCGCTGTTAATGAAAAACTGTTCCCGCTTACTGATCGCAGTTCTTTCCAACGCGTGATATTGCGTGCTGCCGGCGACGATAATTATCCTGCTGCACATCATGCATCAAACGATGGCAGTGCACATATTCGGGATGCGTATGTGCAGAATTTAGCAAAGGAAGGCGGCCTCAGTTTGGATGTACGTACCGCTGAAAAATGTATAGTATACTTGAATGGCAAATATTGGGGAGTATATGACATGCGTGAAAAACCCGATGACCACGATTATACAAATTATAATTATGGCCAAGGCAAATACGATTTACAATATATACTTACCTGGGGCACCACATGGGCAGAATATGGTGGCAATAAAGCACTCAGCGATTGGTCAACTTTATATAATTATATTATGAGCAATAATATGGCCGACTCTACAAAATATGCGCATGTTGATTCATTGCTGGATGTAAAAAGTTTGGCCGATTATATGATAGTAAATTCCCTATGTGTTACCTCCGATTGGCTTAATTACAATACCGGTTGGTGGCGTGGATTAAACCCCAATGGCAAACACAAAAAATGGGGTTATACATTATGGGACAACGATGCCGTATTTGGTTTTTATATAAATTATACTGGCGTGCCCGACACCTCTGCTAGTGCGGCACCTTGCAATATTGAAACAGGTGGTTTATCTGACCCTGAAGGACATATTGAAATATTGAAAAAGTTGCGTAAAAATAAAGTATTTGATCAATGGTATTTATCTCGCTATATTGATTTAATGAATACCACTTTTGGTGCTCAGCATATGTTGTATGTATTGGATAGTACTATCAATATTCTAAAACCTGAAATGACTGCTCATGCAAAAAGATGGTTTGGAACTTATAATGAATGGTATAAAAATACCCAACGGTTGCGGTGGTTTATTGTTCGCCATTGCAAATCGCTTGAGAGTACTATAAAAACTTGCTATAACCTAACTGGGCCGTATGACTTGGTATTGCAAAGCAATCCTTTTGGTGCAGGTAAAATGAATATAAACTCACTTAAAAATGTTGACTTACCTTGGAAAGGAAAATACTATGGAGGTATTGATATTCTTTTAAAAACAACACCCTTAGATAGTGGAAATAAATTTATCAAATGGAACTCGAAGTATCATAGCTTCAATCCAAAATCTGATTCGCTTTCAACTGTTTTAAGAATGACAAAAAATGATACAGTAACGGCATTATATAAAGTATCGAGTAGTAAGGTTACTTTCTCCGAAGTTAATTATAATAGCAACCCCAAAAGCAATAGCGGCAATTGGGTAGAGTTATATAATAGTTCGATGAGTGATATAGACGTATCAAATTTCGTAATTAGGGCACACGATTCAGCAAAAACATATAAGATTCCGCAAGGCACAACTATTAAGGCAAATAATTATTTGGTAGTGGTAGAAGATACTATCAAATTTAAAAATATACATCCCACTATTATCAACTTTATTGGCCCTGCAAATTTTAATCTTTCAAATAACAAAGATAGTATAACCTTATATGATGATTCAGGGTTTTTGGTAAAGAAAATGAGTTATAAAGATTCATGGCCCTGGCCACAAGGTGCAGATGGAAATGGGACCACTTTAGAACTGAAAAACTATAATGGCGATTTAAACGACCCCTACACATGGATGACTGGATGCCCTGATGGCAGCCCAGGAGAAGCATACACACCTTGTGCTCAAAAAGTATTGGTAAATGAAATAAACTATAGCAGTGCAAAAACGAAAGATGCTGGCGACTGGTTTGAATTATATAATACCGACACTTCAGATTTTGATTTGTCATATTATATCATGAAAGATGATAATGACAGCAATTATTTTCAATTTCCCACAAACACTATACTTAAAAGCCACGAATATTTGGTGGTGTGTAATGATACCAATAAGTTTAAAATACAATATCCATACGTTCAAAACTATATAGGTCAATTTAATTATGGCTTATCAGCTACCGCTGATGCGGTAAGAATACATAACGCCGATACTTCCTTTTATTGCGGTGTGTGGTATAGTGATACTTTCCCATTCCCCAAGGGGGCAAAGGGCACAGGCAATACCATTGAACGCATAGATACAATGTATAATATAACTTTAGGAAACAATTGGAAGCTAAGCTGCCCCGGCGGAACCCCTGGTAGACCACGCAAAACTATATGTTACCCGAAAGCAAAATTTGCAATTACTGAAATTAATATGTTCCCCGACAACAATATGAATGAAGGTGCTTGGATAGAAGTAATGAACACCGATACCGTCGATTTGAATTGGAGCGATTGGCAAATCAAAATATCGTCAAATATCAATTATATACGATTGCCTTATAAGGCCAACATCAAGGCTGGAGAACGATTTATCATAAGTGAAGACAAAACAGCTTTTACTAAATGGCATCCCAATACAGGCATGGTTTTCGGCGATTTTAATTTTAACAAAACCAAAGATACCATCTCTATATATTATGAAGGTGGCAGTAAAGTGTGGTGGGGTATAGTAGATAGCATTATATATAATAAATTAGCTATTAATATGGGCCGCACAATGGAACGCAAATCGATAGATTCATCGGTTACCAATCCCACTAACTGGTTTGCAGGATGCATAGGTGGAAGTGCGGGAATGGCTTATCAGCCTTGCATTGAGCCAAACTATATCAGTGAAATTAATTACCTTTCAGCTAAAAATAACGATGCAGGAAGTTGGCTGGAATTATATAATAATGATACCCAGCAATGGGATATTTCTAACGGGACTTTACGTACCAAATTAGATTCACCTTATATACAATTCCCTGCAAATTATATTTTACCTGTAGGACAACGGATAGTACTGGCTGCCGATTCAATGAAATTCAAAACAGTTCATCCTTATATCAGTTTCGATTTGAAAGGATTGGATTTGGATACCTTGGATGCTCTGAAAATATATGATAATTCCGGCAAAATTATTTACAGTATGCGCTATGAAAACACGAACCAATGGACCGACTCAGCCAATGGAAATGGATATACTTTAGAGTTGATGACTGACACACTAAAACCATACGATGGCAGCGCTTGGCATGCCTCGTGCCCCAACGGAACACCGGGTAAAAGTTATTATAGCAACTGCTCACCAGGTGCAAATGCAAGTATTTATTTTTCTGAAATTAATTATAAATCACATCTTGCTTCCAATGCAGCTGCATGGGTTGAATTAAAGAATAATGCAAACGCTACTTTAGATGTTTCTGGTTGGGCAATAAAGAATGGCAAAGGTGATATATATATATTCCCTACCAATACAATTTTTCCTGCAAATTCATATACCGTGCTTATTACAGATAGCAATAAGTTTTTTACCCAACATAATAAACCTGCTAACTATTATAGCTTGCCTACTAACTTTATTAGCCCAATTTCCGATTCATTATATATATATGACTACAGCAATTACTTTGTATGTTCAATGAAGTTCGATTCCGATAAAAATTGGCCAGTTGGTGCCAATGGATTGGGCCGCACTTTGGAACGTGTAGATTCAAATACTATGGGCAATACTGCTTCTAGTTGGTTTGCCGGGTGCCTTGGTGGCAGCCCTGGCACAGCCTACTCACCATGCAATAATACATTACTAATTTCGGAAATTAACTATCATAGCAGTGCCACAAAAGATGCCGACGATTGGATTGAACTGTATAATAAAGGGACCACACAAATTACTTTAAGTGGACTCACATTATATACCAAAAGTGGAGGTAGTTATATACTAAACAATGCCCCGCTCCTACTCCCCGATTCATATATTGTAATAGTTGGCGATACGCAAAAATTTAACAAAGAAAATTGGTGGGTAAATAAAGCTATATACGCTCCAGGATTTGCATTGGCCGATAGCAATGATGCGATAATAGTTGCAGATAATAATACATTATTGCAAAGTATATATTATGAAGCGGATACGCCATGGTATACCTCACCCAATGGAAAAGGATATACATTAGAATTGAAAAATCCTCAATTAGATATGAACACACCCGATGCGTGGCAAACAGGCTGCCCAGGCGGAAGCCCAGGTATTAAGTATGAGTTCCCCTGCCCTGCTCATATTAAACAAAATATTGGAATACATTCTATTGACATTACTCAAGCATTATATAGAATTTATCCCACACCCGCCAATTCAATTTTGGTATTTGAATATACAGGAAGTGCCGCACAAAAACAGAAATTGGCATTATATGATATGCATGGCAAAAAAATATTTGACTCGAATATAGTAAATAGTGTATCTATTGATGTATCTAAATGGGCAGCTGGCTTGTATACTTATAGGATTGGCGATGAACAGCAGGGTAAGGTGATGGTAGGGAAATAAAGTGCAGATATTCGATTAGGCCAAAACTATTCTTGTTGAATAAGCATGGACAAATTTTGCATAATCGATTACATTTTGTGATTAAAATTGCACAGTATTATATAATAACGATATGGAATGGAATGCAAAAATTATAGAACACAAGGGTGAGCAACGAATAGGTGTGTATTTTGAAAAAGATGCTGACCTAATTGCACGTATTAAAAAACTGAAAGGTGCAACATGGAGCCAGACCAAAAAGGTGTGGCACCTGCCTAATAATGAAGAGAATAGGGAAAGGTTTAAGATAGGTGTGGATATAGCGGATGTGGATGGCGGCAACGCCAACGACAGGCAAAAAAAGCTATTAGAATTTAGTAGGTGGCTAAAATCGAAACGGTATAGCGACAGTACCGTAAAAACCTATACTGAAGCCATCAGAATTTTTTTGCTGTTTAATGCTTCTAAAGTTATCAGCGATATCACCAACGATGACCTTATTGTTTTTAACAACGACTATATATTAAAGAAAAACTTATCGGCCTCCTATCAAAACCAAATAGTGAATGGGGTGAAATTGTTTTTTCAAACCATAGAACATGCAAAGTTGAAGGTGGACTTGGTGCATAGGCCAAGGCGCTACAATCCACTACCAAAAGTTTTAGCAAAAGAAGAAATAGCAGCCATCATCAATGCACTTGATAATATTAAACATAAAAGCATGATTAGTTTAATTTATTCGGCGGGTTTGCGACGCAGCGAACTGGTGAATATGAAATTATCCGACATTAATAGTAAACGGATGCAAATCAGCATAAAGCAGGCAAAAGGTAGAAAAGACCGAATAGTACCCTTAAGTAAGACTGTATTGGAATTCTTGAGAAAATACTTCTTGGCTTATCGACCCAAAGTTTACTTATTTGAAGGTCAAGGTGGACACCTTTACAGCGAAAGATCATTAGCATTGGTGCTAAAAAAAGGATGTGACCTTGCTGGAATAAAAAAGCCGGTAAATTTACACATGCTTCGTCATAGCTACGCCACGCACTTGCTTGAAACGGGCACAGACCTCAGATATATCCAAGAATTACTAGGACATAAAAGTAGCCGTACTACTGAAATTTATACCCATGTGAGTTTAAAATCACTTCAAAAAATTGCGAGCCCATTGGACCAATTAGAAATAAAATAATGGGAAACAACTTGCAATTAAAAACTTCCCACTATATTCGCATCTTGCTAGATTGGAGAAGTTTTTGGATAAAAACCTTCCCCTATATACAAGTT
>CANJUD010000005.1 GCA_947477885.1 Bacteroidota bacterium | reverse complement strand
CTGCCTGTAACACTCTTAGTAAGCGAAGAAGCTGCATAATAGTTGTCAGTTGCATTAGCATCAGGATCGGTAAAGGTGCTAAACACATCAACATAGATAGGGTCGGTATTGCCCACTGCGTCAGCATTCAGGGTAATCACAGGTGCTGTAAAGTCGCCTACTATAACTTTGCGGACGGCTGTGCCTATCATGCCATTTGCATCAGTAGCTTTATAGTTTACATAATAAACTCCTATTACACTTGTGTTCACATTGTTATTTGAGGTTAGGGTATTATTTACATTGTTACCACAAGTACTAACAGCATTAGCACCTGGGTCAGTATAGTTTGTGTTAACTGTCCAATTAAGTGGGTTTGCACCATTCAGTGTAATGATTGGTCCTGTAGTGCTGGCAACCACATTTACTTCACGAACTACTTTTATAGCTTGGTTACCTGCCTTATCTTGTGCAGAATAAGTGATTGTTTGTTTACCTAAATTTGAAGTATTTATACTTCCTGCATAGGTAACACTTACCGAACCGTCTACATCATCCCATGCAGTAGCACCTGGATCATTGAAGGTATCACATTGTTGAACAGTAACTGAAGTACCCACCAAAGTAATAACAGGAGGATTGTTATCGTTGGTGATGAAAACTCCATAGTCTTCATATTCTCCGAAATAATTAGGTCCGCATGTTTTGTTGGTTTGGTTATTATAGGTTATGCTTACACGCAAACGGCTTTGTCCTAATTGTGCTGATGTTGGTATTTTTATACTATCACTGAAGCTCATATTATTACTAGCAGACCTAGTAGAAACAAGTTCGCCTTGATCGTCGAAATCACCATCACCATTAAGGTCGACCCAAAGGTTGATGTTGGCAGCGTTTACGGTAGTTTTACGCGAAACTGTGAATGGGTATTTGCCACCCTTAGCCATACAAGTACCGTTTTTAGATGTGAAATCTGTATATTCATCCTGTCCAACAGCAGATGTATTATTAATAGCACCAACTGTTACATTAGCGATTGCAATATCAGACGATATTTTGCTTACCGAAGGAATACAGTAAGGATTTATCACTTTAATATAAGCAGTCTTTGTTATGCTGTTAGTGCCAATGCCGTTAGTTGCGGCAAGGGTAATATCATAACTTCCTACTGCAGTAAAAATAATTTGTGGATTCTGATCTGTATTTGCACTAGAACCAGCCCAAGTAACATTGCTACTATTGCTGGTACTCCAGTCCCAAGAGGTAGCACCATAGTTTGATGCGTCCAAAAGAGTCACGGTATCGCCTACAATTACTGTAAGGCTAGTTGTATTTGTTGTTTGACAAGCAGAAACATTGGTAGAAATATCTGTATAGAAATCAGCAGCAGGGGCTGTTGTTGGGGTTAAAACAGTTATATTTTTGCAGAAGGTGTCCATACCGCCGCAGCTAGTAATATAACAACAAGCAGTATATGTTCCAGCCACTACATAAGAATAGCCTGTAACAGAGGGGCCCCCATTACCAGCATCTGTTCCACTACCATCAAGATCCCAGAAATAAGTTGCATCAGGGTCTTTCACTTTAGCATAGAAACTACCGGGGGCATTCTCATAAAAAGTATCATTTGATGAATATTTAGCAGATGGTTTTGCAAAACTTTTAGCAACCGAAGTCCATTCAGCTTCCCAGCCAGATGCAACATTCCATGAGTAAGGTGTTGGAGTCCACTCCACGAATATTTTGCCAGATTTGGCAACAAGGGTACCAGGATTGTTAGTGAAACCATTGCCACTATGGAAAGCTTTACCAGTTGCTTTGTCTTTACCATCCCATATTTTTAAATTGGCACCATAAGTTCCATCTACATTAAAGTTTTTAAAGCTTAGAGTTACTTGTGAGGCACAAGGATCTATCACCATAGTACATTTTTGTGAACCTGAATTGTAGTTACCACTTTTGCCACCGTCATCATAAAATTTAGCGTGGGCTTCGTGTGAAACAGCAGTGTTACACATCATTTCAACTTTTAAGACTTCAATATATATGGTTTTACAAACTTTATTGTTTCCTATTGAGTTAGAAGAAGTAAGACAAACATCATAATAGCCTGGGCTATGAAATATAACCATTGGGTTTTGGAAAGTAGAGTCTGTACCTGTATAATCGAAATCGACACCGCTACCTTGATTAAAGCCACCTGAGATGTCCCATGTCCAAGCAGTTGGACCATCGGTAGTAAGGTCAGTGAAATCAACTTGCCCTTCTTGCTCAACCGTGTTTGAATTCGAAATAAAGTCAACATTTGGAGCTTTTGTAGGATTAACGATAACAATAGTTTTGCAAAGTGTATCGTAACCAGAACAACTTTGGGTAACAAGTTTTACTAGGAACGTACCAGTTGAGGACCAGCTGTTGGTAAAGTTGCGGCTGCTTGCTACAGGAGAAGCATTAACTGAACAATCATCGAACCATTGATGAGCTGCAGGTGCCTTAGCTCCTGTTCCATTCAAACAAGTTACTGGACTGTTAATATAAGCAGTATCAGGCATAGTAAAAGCTGCTTTAATTGCTGAAGATGCGTATTTGCTTTCATCGCAACCAATAGTTGGTGCAAATGCACAACGAGCATCGCCATCAATATCTATAGTAACTCCTACAGAGCCATCACCACGAGGTGAAGCTGACGCTGAACTAATATGAAGATCGACAGGAGAAGACATACTTAAGAACGATGGAGCAGTAGCAAATATATTGCTATTCATTCCATTTGGATTGCCTGTTAATGAAGCAAGATTTGAAAATGCAGAGCCGATATATACATAATTTGAACTCATGCCTGTAAAGTATACATTATAATCGCATGAGGTAAGAACGTTTGCAGTATTACAGTAAAATGCATAGCCTGAGTTGCTACCAGTAGCAAAAATATTATTGCGAACATCCCAACCTGAGCCTGAATATAAATACATAGCCATTGGGTTGCTACTATAATCATTATAAATAGAATTGTGGAAGAAATTCACAGTAGTACCATAATATGCATAAAAAGTAGCATACTGAGAGTTATACATTTCATTGTTTATAATATTACACTCTTTCAAATTATAAGAATAAAAAGCATAATATCCACCGTGGATTTCGTTATTTAAAACATCAGCCAATTTAACATTTTGCCACATCATAGGATAGCCATTGTTTGCTGTGATTTCGCAGTTTTGAAATAACGCAGAATCTTGATACATAAAATACACACCATAGTAAGCACCACCGTGAATATAAGTATTTTTAAATTTATTACTATAGTTGCTCTTATTATAATCACCGCTAAAAACTACTGTCATATAACCACCCGAAATTTCAGAATTGTCAATGGTAGTATTATTTGCAAAATCGCCAGTATTATAATAAGTAGCATCACAGCCACCGAAAGCGATATTTGGGTAGTTGTTACTTGTTATTTTTACTATACAACTATCGAATGAGTTATTTTCTGACACATTCATTAATTGCACAGCCATTGCATTAGAACTGGCTGTATTTTCGATGGTCAGATTTTTAACAGTAACATATGATGCACCATCAAATTTGAAGGTAACACCTGAACTAGAAGAAGTAATTGTACGTGTGCTTGCATCAACACCGTCGAAAGTGATAGTGTTAGTAGACGAGGCACCATTTACAGCACCAATTGCAATTTGCTCGGTATAAGTACCAGAAGCAACGGTAAACTTAACCGCACCACTAATACCACATTTATTTATCTTATCAACCGCTGAAGTAAAGTCTACAAAGTTGCTGTTCGATGCTGATGAGCCTGCATCGATGGTAAAGTTACCCGCCAAAGAGGTACAAATAAAAGAAGTAATTGTATCATTATTTGGATTGTCATCTGGGTTAACACCATTGGGTTTGTTCACCCAAACTCTTAAAGTATGGCTACCAGCTGTAGTTATTTGAGCAGTGGTGGTAATATTCAACGCTGAAGTATTAGCACAAGATGCTAGAGCAAGACCAGTTATAGTTTTTGTGGTTGCACTGTTATTATCAATCTGATAACCTACCTCCACAGTATCAATTGTAGTGCCTGCAAGATTGCCAGCAATAATATCGATATCAAAATTTTGATTTAAAGGAACGCTGTTAGAAGAAGGGCTTGAAATTGAAACCGCTGTAACATCAATACCTGAAGTAGCGGCAACTTTAATAGTGTAATCTTGGTACTCAGAATAATATCCTTGACAAGGATTATATTGAGGAGGATTTGAGAAAGCATAATAAGCATAATAGTCGCCCATTACTCGCATACGATAGATACCGCTGCTTTGACTAGATGGAACCTTTACATTACCTGAAGCATTTCCGCCTGCATTTACAAAACTGTCTTTTAATACGATTTCTGAACTGGCAAAAGTTCCATCTGCATTCCAGTCAATCCATACACAAATAGCATGGTCATAGTTATTACCAGCTGCATTTACTTGCATTGAGTAACTACTACCCGCAGTAACGCATGCACTGATATTGGTAAAATCATAGTAGTTTTTGCTAGCATTGTAGGAATTGGTATTACTAATGGAACTACCAAAAGTAACTGTGCCCAAACCTATGGGTGAATTGGCACCACAGCACCTGCCATTTTGATTGGCACTAGGCGTACAGGGTGATTGAGCATTGGCCGTGTCGACAGACATGGCTCCGAACACGAACAAACCGATTGTGAAAATCAGTTTGACTTTTTTTGAGAAATGAGTAAATCTGAACATTATAATTTATTAGGTTAATTTATTGATAATTTGATTTAATTGTTTTTTTTTAATAGGGGGCAAATTTAATGCATTTGTATCTATAAAAAATTAATATTATGGTGCTTTAAAAGCAGGGTTTTCAGCGAAGGAAGTATCGTTTAATGATAATAGGAAATTTAGCAAATCATCTTTATCTGATTGGGTAAGTGGAAGTGGTTTTGAGAAATCAGTTTTTGTTGTTGGGTCACTTAAATTTTGAACCCCATTTGTATAATGGTCAATCACTTCTTTAAGTGTTTTCAAACTGCCATCGTGCATATAAGGTGCGGTAAATCCTAAATTACGAAGACTTGGTGTAATAAAGAAACCTCTATCATAAGGATTTTTTGTAAATGCCATCCTTCCCGAATCTGAAGTTACTAAGCCGTTGTTGTGAAACCTGTCATCTGTAAACAATATATCATTTCCACTTGCTTTGGCACCATGGCAATGCGAACAGTGACCGCTAAACCTTAAAGTGGGATCAGGCGAATAAAATATCACCATACCACGCTCAATCGAGCTTGATATTTTGTGAAAGGCATTTGTATCATTTGCAATTTTTTGCAGATTAATTGATAGGTTACGGCTTAAACTCAATCTGTTCCTGTCAAAAGTACTATTAAAAGACAGCATCGTCCGCTCAAATTGGGCAATGGCTTTTCCAATCATTTCTGGTGTTATATTAGCAGTACCAAATACTTGCTTAAATAGTTTAGGATATTCTGGATGGGCTTTTAATTTGGCAACAGTAGCATCTAAAGTTTGATGCATCTCAATGGGATTTTGAATGGGCCCCAATACTTGTGTTTCCATAGTAGGAGAGCGGCCATCCCAGAACATCCCATGTGTTTTCCAATCGAGATTGAATAATGGCATAGCATTGCGAGTTCCCACTATTTTATCGATACCTGTACTAAACGAATTATTATTATCTGTAAATCCAAATTTTAAATCGTGGCAAGTAGCACAAGCTTGACTATTGTCGGCAGAAAGAATTTTATCGTAAAAAAGCTTACGGCCCAATGCAATTCCTTCTTCGGTTAAAGGATTATCTGCTGGTATTACAGGTGCAGTAATTCCTGCAGGTATATTGAGTGTATAAGGAGTTAGGATTTGATTGCCATTTGAATTATCAAAACGTTTGTCAATCCTACATGATGCAAACCAAATAAAAACCGCCAAGAACAATGTTTTGTAGATGTTTCCCATATTTAATTAATAGAAGTTAAACTAAACATTTGTCCTATATTTTGTCCCAATTTACGGGTGTCAGCCTTTTTGCTGTTTTCTGAATGATTTAAATCTGCTTTGCTAATATCCCATTGATTGGCCCCATCGAAAAACTTGGCAAAATCAACTTTAATATTTGCAGTTCGCACGTTGCCATTTATATTAAAAGTATTGGTGGGGAAATTAAATGAATTCACATTTTCATTTAATCCTATATGGTATCCATAAGGTAATTTGGCAGGCGTAGCTGAATCTTTCAAGTACTCGCCATTCAATATTACAAACCTAAAACCCATACCCGACCAATCCATCGACACGTCGCTTTCGAGGCCAGCAGGTTTGCTGCCATTGGCAAGATAATTATTATTTGAAACGGTATCTACACCTACCAAAAATGATATTGATTTATAATCACCAGGTTTAATATTGGGCAAAAGGACTTTAAAAGTAAGTGGATCATCTAAATCTACTATACGATATCCATCTATATAATCAACTACATCACTCGTGTGGGTTACCGCAAATTTGCCGACTATATATCTACATTCTCCGATATTATATGCATTGGCTGATTTATTAAAATATTTTAATGAGCTTTTGTATTGAAGCGGTTCCGAAGAAATATAGTGGTCGAATTGGACGATAACGGTGCCATTTGTTTCTTTTCCGATTTTACAGTTCGCACTGAACAAAATTAGGCAACAAAAATAAATTTTCAATGCATTGCTATTCAATATATTGTAAATTAGTTTCCCCATATCAATTGGTAAGACCTCAAAAAAGCAAAAAGGGTTGCATCTATTTCAATATTTTTGCAAAAAAAAATTATGGCCTCATTCGATATTACCAACAAAACTGATTTTCAAAATCTTGACAACGGAATTAATGTTGCCCGGAAAGAACTTCTAAATCGTTATGATTTAAGGGGTTCCGACTCATCTATCGAGTTAGACAAGAAGAGCAATTCTATTAAAATCACCTCAGATATTGACATGCACGTAGATGCAATTGTTGATATCTTAATTTCACGTTCTATCAAACAGGGAGTGGATGCCAAGAGTTTTGATTTGACTGGAAAAATAGAACCAAGTGGCAAAACTGTAATAAAAAATGTTCCAATAAAAGAAGGGATTGATAAGGAGACTGCTAAAAAAATAATAAAGAAAATTAAGGAAAGCGGCCTTAAAGTGCAGGCAGCCATTATGGATGATATGATTCGGGTTACGGCAAAAAAAATTGATGACTTACAAGAAGTGATTTCACTTTGCAGAACTGAGGATTTTGGTGTTCCATTGCAGTTTGCAAATATGAAAAGCTAACAAAATAGAGGTTCAGCAACTATTGAACACTGTTTATTTGCGAGTATAAAAATGACTCCCTAGCTCTACCGATAGGTATAGGGATGGCAGAGCAGCTGACTCTTAATCAGCTAGTCGAGAGTTCGCGTACTGCATTATTTTTGTATTAAATCAAAAAGCTCTTCAAACGAAAGGTTTTTACTTATACTTTTGCCCCATCAAATTTTGAAAATCTAAATGAAAAAAAATCTACTCATTATTTTACTTGCCATCAGTTCGATTTGTATGGCCCAAAAAGGTGGCAAAAAAAAGCCAGGCAGCCCGCCCCCAACCTACCAAAAAAGTATTTTCTTCGAATCGGGGAAATATGAACTTACCGATTCGGGAAAAATGAGTGTGATGAGTATTATTGACTCCCTTTCTCAATACATTAGTTTTCAAATATTTGTGAAAGGAAATGCAGACGCCACCGGTGACAGTATTAAAAATCAGAAATTGAGCGAAGACAGATCACTTAAAGTTAAGGAGTTAATGTTAGCCAATGGGGTTGACGAGAAATTTATCACTACCAATTCACTTGGTGAAAATGCCCCCATAGCAAGCAATGAAACAGAAGACGGCAAAAGAATGAACCGTCGTGTAGATATTATAGTGAACTATACCCGCAAACCTCCCGATTCAGTATTTAGTTATTGGAATAAATGCTGGCATGATGGTGCAGGTACTAAACATTGTATTAAGCCATTTAGAGATACTGTAATTGTTGGCCCACAGGGTACTTTGTTTTTAATTCCCGGAAGTGCCTTTGCTGGTGTTAATGCCAAAACAAAAGGTTGCATTGAGATTGTGCTTAGAGAAGATTTCTTATTCAGTGATATGCTTGCCGATAGATTAACCACAACCAGCAATGGTAAACCACTTAGCACTTCAGGTATGGCATATATTACTGCAAGTTTAAATGGAGCGAGCTTACAGTTGAAACCTAAAATGAAGATTGGAGTTTTAATACCGCAAACCGAACGTATGCCAAGCAGCACTTTGTTATTTGAAGGTGAGCGTGAAAAAGGCGAGAAAAATTCCAATCCAGAAAGCAATGCCATTAACTGGAAAGACTTTCAAAAAAATATGAGCGTTGTTGATTCTTATACTCGCAAAGACCTAGGCGACTGGGTAGGTTGTGGTGCCCAACCTCGTGAAAGATGCCCCTTATTCTTTTGCAAAATTGCTAGAGTATTTGGAATGAGGAAACAGAAATCAGACCCTTTGAAACCGCCAACAGGGTGTATGATGGATGAAGCTGATTTTGCTAGATTACAAACGGGTATTGTTGGAAATTTGGGATATAACTTTAAGAATCCAAAAGACAAATTGGGATTAATGCTAATAGCTGAAAATTGGAGAGCACTTATTAAAGACAATGCCACACAATTAAGTAATAGAGATTTGACCAATTGGGCATTTGCAGCATCTAACAAATTGGGATGGATTAATTTCGGCCGTTTCTATTCCAGCAAAGAAGAAAAAACAAATGTGAGTGTGGATATCACCCCTCAAAAAAATATAGATTTTTATTTGGTATTTAAACAAGAAAATATGTTATTGCCCCAAATCACCGAAGGTAAAGATTTCACCAAGGACAAGATTATTCCCAAAGGGTTGCAGGCTAAACTGGTTGTACTTAAATATGAAAAAGGACAACCCTATTATTTTATAAAAGACATCACAATTGGCGAACCTCAGATTCATGTTGAGTTTAAAGCTGCCAGTCCTGTTGAGATAAGAGAAGCCTTTAAGATACTAGATAATTAAAAAAAATATTTGGTTTGTTAAGCTCGAACCTTTTAACTTAGCTACGATAATTCAATAAAAATAAAAACAACCACTCAATTTAAAACAAATTAATATGAAAAAATTTATCAAATTTACCGGAGTAATAATGCTTGCCGCAATGGTATTTGCTAGTTGCTCAAAAGAAAAACAACTTAAGGGAAGATTGGAAGGCACATGGAATATAGACAGACTTGATGCTACAATATCTGGCACTAACATCCCCTTCACCAATTGTGGCACTTATACATTCAATAGTGATGGCAGCGGTGTTTCATCAATTACGCTAATTGGAACAACTCCTGATGTAACTAATTTTACATGGACGAATACTGCCACTACAATTACTACCATAGAAACAGCTACTGCAACAAATCCAAGCCCCAATAAAACGCCTTTGGTATATACTGTTAAAACTAACGAAAAAACCAAACAAGAATGGACTGCAACAGAAACAGACAATGGCGTTACTTCGACTGGAATTTTTACTTTAACTAAAAAATAATTCCTAAATATTTATCGAATGAAAAACCTGCTAAATACTTAGCAGGTTTTTTTTATGCCATTATTATAACGAATACAATGGAAATTCAGAAGCTAGTTTTTTTACTTCTTGCCCCACATTCCTTATTATACTTTCGTTCTCATTATTAATTATAACATTGTCGATCATCTGAGCTACCTGTAAAAATTGGTCGGGCCCGAAACCGCGGCTGGTCATAGCTGCAGTGCCTATGCGCATACCTGAAGTAACAAAGGGGGATTTGTCATCGAAAGGCACCATATTTTTGTTTATTGTAATACCTGCTTTTATTAAAGTATTTTCTGCTAATTTCCCATTCAAATCTTTTGAACGAAGGTCGATTAACATCATATGATTTTCGGTTCCATTTGATATCACTTTATATCCCAATCCCACAAACGCATCTGCCATGAATTTGGAATTATTGATTACGTTACCACAATAAGTTTTATATTCATCAGTAAGTGCTTCGCCAAATGCGATGGCTTTACCTGCTATTACATGTTCCAGTGGACCGCCTTGTGTGCCTGGGAATACAGCTCCATCTAATATTGCACTCATCATTTTTATTTCACCTTTTGGAGTTGTTAAGCCCCATGGATTTTCAAAGTCTTTTCCCATCATTATAATACCACCACGGGGTCCACGCAAAGTTTTGTGCGTAGTGCTAGTTATTATATGACAATGTGGTAACGGATTATTCAAATATTTTGCAGCAATTAAACCGCTGGGATGAGCGATATCAGCCATTAGCAAAGCTCCTACCCTATCTGCTACTTCACGTAGTTTTATATAATTCCAATCGCGGGAGTATGCAGATGCTCCGCATATAATAAGTTTGGGTTTGCATTGTAAAGCTATTGTTTCAATTTTATCAAAATCAATAAGTCCGGTTTCAGGTTCTACTCCATAGAAATGGGGATTATATAACTTGCCTGAAAAATTAACTGAAGAACCATGTGTTAAATGCCCACCATGACTTAAATCGAACCCTAAAATATTGTCTCCCGGTTTTAGGCATGCAAGCATTACTGCTGCATTTGCTTGTGCTCCGCTGTGTGGTTGCACGTTGGCCCATTCCGCACCAAATAATTGTTTAAGTCTATCAATGGCGAGCTGCTCAACTTGGTCTACCACCTCGCATCCACCATAATAACGTTTGCCGGGTAATCCTTCAGCATATTTATTGGTAAGGCAACTACCCATTGCTTCCATTACTTGTTTACTCACAAAATTTTCGCTAGCAATAAGTTCTATTCCTGTTTGTTGACGATGCAATTCTTTGCTTATCAAATCAAATACTACTTGGTCTCTTTGCATGATGCATGATACTTTATTGGGGTGCAATTTAGTACTGCTATTTCAATATTTGTTACTTATTTTATCACAGATTGTATATTCGCCGCAGCGAATATACAGAAGATACAATTCAATTTTGAAGGGTATTTTCTCACAGATACTATTGCGGATTAAATTTGCTATGGTATGCTTTAGTTCCCTATTTTTGCCATATTCTTTTTACTTCTAATATATTATAATAATGAATAATGATAAATTAATTTTTCGCTTGGTAATGGCGGTTTCTATTTTTGTTTTTGTGGTGGTGGTGATACTTAATGAAAAAGTAATTCCTCGTCCTACATTATCTGTTGATCAACTCAAAACAGTTTATATGTTGCCGCTGCTCAATGCCATTATTAACGGCACTTGCACGGTATTATTATTATTATCCTTATATATGATAAAAAGGAAGAAAATTCAAACACATAAAAAGATAAATATTACTACTTTTTTATTGTCTGCTTTATTTTTGGTTAGTTATATAACTTATCATTATTTGGCTGGCGACACGATTTATCCCAAAGATAGCTCCACAAAAGGATTATACTATTTTATTTTGACAAGCCATATCATATTAGCAGCGTTAGTGTTACCTCTTATATTATTAAGTTTCCACAGGGGCTTGCAAATGCAGGTAGCAAAACATAAGAAACTGGTGCGGTGGTCCTATCCTATTTGGTTATATGTAACCATTACAGGGGTGATTGTGTATTTGATGATATCGCCGTATTATCCTTACTAATAATATCACCCTTTCAGGGTTTTATTGGATTTTAATTTGCTCCGATTTCTTTGCAATGATTTCTGGTTTTTCTTTGAAGATTACCACTTTGCCTGTGATGCATATATTCTTTCCTTTCAAAAAGTCGGCAGGTTTGTATTTGAAATTTTTTACATCATCTTTGAATATAACAACAACGAAGGGTGCATTCGGATAGTCCGCTCCGATATTTAGCATTATCACTCCTGCTTTTGTAACATGTGTGCCTGCCACTTGTCCGCAGATGGTAACGATAGAATCCTCGAAATACTTAGCTGAATCGGGTGAAACAGTTTGAGCTGAACTGTAGGACACAGCAGCTGTTAGCAATAGTAAAACAATGTATATTTTTTTCATAAGTTTATATATAATATATTAAATTAAAATCCATTCTTTGAACCAAGACCAAAAACTATACCACCCATTAATTGAAACGAAATATAGTGCGGGTTTTCATTTAGTTGTGCAGCTTGGTTGTCGTAAAAATAATAGAGGCCGCCCTCTCCTATCACACGCATATTACTCCAAAATTGATAATGCACTCCATATGCGGCCTGTAAACAAAGCGTAACTTTTGATTCGCGATATGAATAGGGTGTTATATATCTTGAATCAGGTAAATTATTAGTATGTGTATATTGCATCTTTGTAATACCTGCGGCACCTGCTAAATAGAAACCATAATCATCATCATACTTGGTTTCTTGTATATAATAGTGATAATGATACATCAATGAAAAAAAACTCGCATTATATGATATTGTTGTATCAAAAGCTGCTGGCAAAGTACCAGTTACCCTAGCCTGCAGATGAACATTATCCTTAAATTTGTTTGTAGTAAAATAGGAAGCACTGAAACAATTTTCATCTCCATTATTATTAGTAAAACTATAACGTGCCGTTAACCCAGGAACAAATCCAATCTTCTTTATAAATATTTTTGCATCCAATCCCAATGCCAATCGTGAGCTAGACATCTCGTAATCGCTTTGGGCAAACAAGGTTGCTGATGAGGTTAAGAAGGCAAATAATATTAGAAGTCTAAACATTTTTGGGTATTGTGACTTGGGATATAGGATTGGGGATTGGGGGCGGTATAGTATTAATTTAAATGATTTTCGATGGAGTTATCATATATAAATTTCCAGTTTTTTGCAGAACCAAGTTGTATATTGTTTAATGAAATTTCTGATGCAGTCACTTTGCCTAGTTTAGAAAAAGACATATTATTTGATTTCAAATGATTTTCAAAGTTATCTATATTATTTTGTGATACACTTACAATCACTCTCGATTGTGCTTCGCCAAATAAATAAGCATCATTTCTTATATTAGCTTCCTTATTAACTTCAAAACCTAAACCACTTGCAAAGGCTGATTCCATAAGGCATACCAATAATCCACCGTCCGATATATCATGGGCTGATTGTATTAATTTATTTTCTATAATACTTGTTACTTCCTGTTGTATATTATACTCTTCATCTATATCAAAATGCGGACAAGGTGATTGTTCTACTCCCAACACTTTTGCAAGATATTGTGAGCTTCCTATATCATTTTGATGTTGACCAATTATATATATAGTATCATTTGCATTTTTAAAATCTAGAGTCATGTGGTTGGTAGAGTCCATCAAACCTATCATGCCAATAGTGGGTGTGGGGAACACCGCATTCTCATCAGACGATTGATTATAGAAACTCACATTGCCACCGGTTACTGGTGTTCCAAATTTGCGGCAGGCATTGCCCAATCCTGTAACTGCATTTACAAACTGCCAATACACACCGGGCACATATGGATTTCCGAAGTTCAAGCAATTGGTTACACCTAGCGGAACACCACCGGTACAAACTATATTTCTTGCAGCTTCTGCCACCGCAATTGCACCACCTTGTAAAGGATTACTGTACACATATCTGCTATTACAATCTACAGTCATTACGATAGATTTATCCGTACCACGTAATTTCACAACGGCTGCATCGCTAGGTTTATTGGTAGTTTGCGTAATAGTGCCCACCATAGAATCGTATTGATTATATACCCAACGCTTGCTTGCGATATTGGGATTGGCTAACATTTTTGCCAATATATTTTTCAAATTTTCATCATTCAGTTCTATATCTTTTATATTATCGATATTGAATTTTTCAATCTCTTTTATATATGCAGGCTCACTATATTCACGTTCGTATACAGGAGCACCACCACCTAGCACAAGGCTCTCTGCGGGAATATCAGCAACCAAATTATTGTTCATATAGAAACGAACATTTTTCCCATCGGTTACCTCTCCAATTTGGTTATAAGTGAGGTCCCATTTTTCAAATATCTCTTCTAGTTTTCTTTCAAATCCCTGCTTCACCACCACCAACATCCTTTCCTGACTTTCAGATAAAAGTATTTCCCAATCTTTCATTCCAGGCTGGCGTGTGGGAACTTTATCGAGCCACACATCCATGCCGCATTCGCCTTTGGCTGTCATTTCGCTGGTGCTGCAGGTGATGCCCGCTGCACCCATATCTTGTAATCCGATTACACCTCCGGTTTCTATAATTTCTAAGGTAGCTTCTAATATAAGTTTCTCCCAAAATGGATCGCCTACTTGCACTGATGGCAAATCATTTACTGAATCTTCTGAAATATTTTTGCTAGCAAAAGCTGCTCCATGTATTCCATCTTTTCCTGTTGACGAACCAAAAATATATACTTTATTTCCCAAGCCGTAAGCAGTTGCAGAACAAGTTTTTCCATGTTCTACAATACCCACACTCATGGCATTTACCAAAGGATTCACTTGGTAGCAATCATCAAAATAAACCTCGCCACCTACTGTTGGTATTCCAAATGCATTTCCATAATCGCCAATTCCTTTTACCACACCTTTGAGCAACCATTGTGTGCGTTCGTTTTCCAAATTACCGAAACGCAAAGAATTTAATTGAGCTATGGGACGAGCACCCATCGAAAATATATCTCTGTTAATTCCTCCAACTCCTGTTGCGGCACCTTGATAGGGCTCAAGAGCAGAAGGATGGTTATGACTTTCTATTTTAAAACAGCAAGCCAATCCGTTGCCTACATCAATCAGCCCGGCGTTCTCTTCGCCAGCATTGGCAAGCATCTTATCGCTTTCGCGGGGAAGCGTTTTTAGCCACTTAATACTATTCTTATACGAACAGTGCTCACTCCACATCACGGAATAAATACTGAGCTCACAAAAATTGGGGGTACGCCCAAGTACTGAACATATTTTATCAAACTCTTCAGGTCTAAGACCAAGCTGCTGTGCGGTTTCTACGGTTACTGGTTCCAATTCGGGGGTATTAAAAATTTTGCACAAAATAAAGGAAATAAAGACGAGAATTTATGCGGAATTTATCTTTTTATTTCAACATCATGTAAACCAGAATTTTCACTCATAGCCTTTAGATAAATCTTATTTTTTAAATGACTATAAACACATATTTTTGCGAATCAAGTTGGTAAAAATGGTTAGCGGGACACCATAACCGTTTGGAAGATTTATATACGTTTTTAATCTTCCGAACACTAGAAGTGGGGACACCAACCATCGACTCGCTCTGTAACAAGATTATTCCACTTCAGTCCTAACCTTAACCAAAAATCAAATACATTTGCAACAATAATTTATTACCATGAAAAAAATATTTACTATTATTTTAAACTTTTGTATTATATATACATTTGCTCAAACAACTTCTACAACGCCTGCCAAGCCCGTTAAACCTGAGGAGAAGAAAGAAGAGAAAAAAGAACCTATCAATAATAAAGATACTTATGGTTCACTAAAATTTAGAAGTGTGGGGCCTGCGGTTACATCGGGGAGGATTGTTGATATTGCGGTGAATCTGAATAATAAATCGCAATGGTATATTGCTGCGGGTGCTGGCGGAGTATGGAAGACAGACAATGCGGGTACTAGTTTTAAACCCATTTTCGATGGGCAGGGTTCTTATTCTATAGGCTGTGTGGCTATAGATCCGAGTAATGAAAATACGATTTGGGTTGGGACTGGAGAAAATAATAATCAACGTGCAGTAGGATATGGCGATGGAATATATAAATCGGAAGATGGTGGAAAATCGTGGAAAAATATGGGATTGAAAACATCGGAACATATAGGAAAAATTGAAATTGATCCAAGCAATAGTAATATAATATATGTCGCTGCCTATGGCCCACTATGGAGCCCCGGTGGCGAACGTGGTATATATAAAACAACTGATGGTGGCACCACATGGAAACGGGTATTATATATATCAGAAAATACGGGTTGCAATGAGGTGCATATAGACCCACGCCATTCCAATATATTATATGCTACTGCACACCAACGCCGCAGGCACGAATGGACATTTATTAGTGGCGGACCTGAATCGGCCATATATAAAAGTGTAGATTTTGGAGAAACTTGGACCAAGCTTACCAGCGGTTTACCTTCGGAAGACATGGGCCGTGCGAGCATTGCTATATCACCTGTAAATACGGATTATATATATGCTATTATAGAAGCCACAGAAGATGAAAAAGGTTTTTATCGCTCAACCGATCGTGGTGCAAGTTGGGAGAAACGCAGCGGTCATTCCACCGCAGGAAATTATTATTGCGAAATTTTTGCCGACCCCGTTAACCAAGAAAAAGTATATTCGATGGACACCTGGGCTATGATGACCACTGATGGTGGCAAAACATTTAACAAAGTGGGCGAAAAAAATAAGCATGTAGATAATCATGCGATATGGGTTGATAAAGCAAACGTAAAACATATATTAATGGGATGTGATGGGGGATTATATGAAACCTGGGACAATGCTAAAACTTGGGACTATAAAAGTAATTTATCTATTACACAATTTTATAAAGTATCAGTTGATAATGCTGTACCATTTTATAATATATATGGAGGTACGCAAGACAATAATACTTTGGGTGGTCCATCCCGCACCATTAGTGCTACCGGCATCACCAATGCCGATTGGTTTGTTACTGTAGGTGGTGATGGATTTGAAACTATAATAGACCCCAAAGACCCTAATATAATATATTCGCAATGGCAGTATGGAGGCCTGGTGAGATATGACAAAAAATCAGGAGAAGCAATTGATATCAGACCCCAAGAACAAAGAGCAGAATCGGCATATAGATTTAATTGGGATGCTCCATTATTGATGAGTAATTTTTCAAATACCCGTATATATTTTGCGGCACAAAAAGTATTTAAGAGTGATGACCGTGGAAATACTTGGCAAGTAATTAGCGAAGATTTGACAAGAAAAATTGATAGAAATAAATTGCCCGTGATGGACAGAATATGGAGTATGGACGCGGTTGCTAAGAATCAAAGTACTTCTATATATGGCAATATTACTGCACTGAGTGAATCACCAATTAATGAAAATTTATTATATGCCGGCACTGATGATGGCTTAATACAAACTACAACTGATGGCGGAAAAAATTGGACAAGAACAGAAATATTTAATAATGTCCCTGATAAAACTTTGGTATTAAATATTACGGCATCGATGCATAATGAAAACATTGTTTATGCAATTTTTAACAATCATAGAAATGGTGATTTTAAACCTTATATCATGAAGAGTAATGACAAAGGAAAAACATGGACGAACATATCCAAAGGATTGCCTGAACGAGGCTCTACGTATTGCGTTGCTGAAGACCATGTTAATGCAAATTTACTTTTTGTGGGAACTGAATTTGGTATATACTTTACTTTGGATGGTGGAAGTAATTGGATAAAATTATCGGGAGGTTTGCCTATCACTTGTGTAAAAGATATTGCTATACAAAAACGTGAAAATGATTTAGTGATTGCAACCTTTGGACGTGGATTTTATGTACTAGATGATTATAGTATATTACAAAAAATAAATGCGGATAATTTGAAAGAGTCTGCCCATATATTTCCTATCAAAGATGGTTTGGTCTTTAATCCCTCAACACCCTATGGACACAAGGGAAAATCGTTCCAAGGCGAGAATTTCTTTAATACGGAAAACCCCGCCAATGGTGCAAGTATCCGTTATTATATAAAAGATGATTACAATACAATCAAAGAGAAAAGAAAGGAAGCTGAGAAAGAAAAAGTAAAAGCAAAGCAAGCTGTATATTACCCCTCAGAAGATTCAATAAGATTGGAAGATAAAGAAGAAGCTGCTTATATCGTTTTAGTAATTTCGGATATGCAAAATCACATCGTTCGCAAACTGAAACAAGATGCAAAAAAAGGATTATATAATATAGTATGGGATGGACATTCGGAAGTAACAAGTCCTATCAATTTCTACAAACCTGACCCTGACAACCCCTACGAAAGTGCCGAGACCGGACCGATGGCAATGCCAGGTAAATACCAAGTCCGCGTAGAATTGGTGCAGGGAAATACAATTACAAAACTATGTTCTGATATTCCATTTAATATTATAACCTTAAACAATTCATCATTGGCTGTTGATAGAAATAAACTAGAACAGTTTAATAATAGACTTGCAGAATTTAGAAGAATTGTAAAAGGTTTAAATGAATATACTGGTGAAATGCAAAACAGAGTTAAATATATAAAAGCTGGACTATTACAAATCAATTCAACTGATGAGAATTTATATAAACAAGTTACTCAAATTGAAGAAGGATTAAATATGATAAGCTTGTGGATGCATGGTGATGGAAGTCTTGCCAGAAGAGAGTTTGAGACCTTGCCCGGATTGTTGGGTTCAGTAGAAAATATAGTAGGGAATTTGTGGAGCACCTCTGCCCAACAAACAACTACCTATGAAGATAAACTTGCTGTGTGTGAAAGTAAATTTGCAACTATATATAATAAAGTGAAAGAAGTGAAAGCACAATTAGAGCAATTGGAAAAACAATTGGATAGTATGAAAGCTCCGCATACTCCGGGGAGGTTTCCGGAATGGAAATAAGGGGTCGGGATTCAGGATTCGGGATTTGGGATTTGGGGCCATACGGCAGACCAATGCGATTTAAGAACAAGGATTAACGAATGTAGATTTTTGAAGTTGCTGACGCCTGATTATATAATGCATATATCAACAAGAACTAACTTGCATATAGAAGAATAAAAACTTCCTAAATCAAAAATCGTTAATCCTTGTTCGAAATTCTCTTTTACTTTTTATAGGATGTAAAAAATAACTATGTCAGCATCTTTTCTATAATATATGATAACTTAGGCTCGCCTAGTGCTGCGGCTTCTAGCAAGTCTTTTATATTTGCTTTTTTCAGTTTGGGCTCGTAGCATAAATCGGATACGATACTTGCGGCGAACACGGGTAGGCCCATGTGGGCTGCCACTATCACCTCAGGTACGGTGCTCATGCCTACACAATCTGCTCCTATCATACGCAGGAATTTATATTCAGCTTTTGTTTCTAAATTTGGTCCGGGTACACTCACATAAATACCTTTGCGCATAGCGAAACCTGCTTCCATTCCTATATCATATCCTTGATTTACCATTTGTTTATTATAAGGTTCTATCATATCCGGAAAACGTGGACCGAATTCTTCGAGATTTTTTCCCGTTAATGGATTTTGAGTTTGCAAGTTTATATGATCTTCTATAATAACTATATCTGCCAAATTGTAATTTGGATTTAATCCGCCTGATATATTAGAAACAAATAATTTTTTAATACCCAACATCTTCATCACCCTCACAGGGAAAGTAACTTGCTGCATATTATAACCTTCATAAAAATGAAAACGACCTTGCATCGCGACCACATTTTTACCAGCTAATGTTCCAAAAATTAACTTGCCTTGATGGGTTTCTACTGTTGAAATTTCAAAGTGCGGAAGATCCTGGTAATCGAATGTTTTATATATATCAATTTTATCAGCCAGCATTCCCAAACCGGTGCCCAGTATAATACCAACCTCTGGTTTAAAAGAGACTCGTTGTTTGATGTAGTTAGTACAATATAATATTTGGTCCATATATAGTGGTCAGTAAACAGTAGTCAGTAGTCAGTAGTCAGTAGTCAGTAGTCATACGGCAGATTCAGCTACTGACCACTGTTTACTAAGTTTTGTTGCCATTTCCATGCTGATTTCATTGCATCACTTAAAGATATTTTTGTTTTCCATCCAAGTTCACTATTTGCTTTGGTGCAATCTGCCCAAATTTGGACTACATCACCATCGCGGCGTGAACCGCATTGGTGGTTTGCCTTCACACCTATTGCTTCTTCAAAAGTATCGATTGCTTGTTTTACGGAAACTCCTTCGCCTGTTCCTAGATTATATAATTCGTAGGGTTGTAATTGTTTGTTTTCTATAAGTCGTGCAACTGCTGCTACGTGAGCATCTGCCAAATCCACTACGTGTATATAATCGCGTATACAAGTGCCATCGGGCGTATCATAATCATTGCCAAAAACTGTTATCATATCTCTGAGTCCGGCAGCGGTTTGCGTAATAACTGGGATTAAATTACTGGGCTGACCAATTGGCAACTCCCCTATCAGTCCTGATTCGTGGGCACCAATTGGATTGAAATATCTTAGAGCAATTACATTAGCTGTCCCTGTTTTTGTGGTATCAACTAATATCTCTTCGCAAATTCTTTTGGTATTTCCATAGGGAGATTCTGCAGGTTGCAGGGGACAATTTTCATCAACTGGTAATTGCGTAGCATTACCGTAAACACTGCATGAAGAGGAGAATACGATGTTCTTTATTTTATGATTTTGCATGGCTTGTAATAAGGTAACAAGTCCACCAATATTATTATGATAATACTTGAGCGGCTCGGCCACTGACTCGCCGACGGCTTTATATGCTGCAAAATGTATTACACCCGCTATATCATTATTTTCTGCAAATAGTTTTTCTATTTGCCCAGCATCGCACACATCCATATTATAATACGTCGGACGAATGCCACTAATCTTTTCAATACGGTCTAATATAAAAGCATGGCTATTTGAGAGATTATCAACTATAACAACTTCATAGCCTTGGGCAATGAGTGCAACGGTGGTGTGGGAGCCTATATAGCCCATGCCACCGGTTACGAGGATTTTATATTTTTTATTGGACATTCTATATTTTAAACTACTGCCATCCTGAGTTTATCGAAGGGTGAAGGGTTAGTAGTCATCCTTGGGGACCGTCTTCGATAAACTCAGACTGAAATCAACTCATTCTGATATTTATAGTTGCAAATTTATGGTATTTAAAATGAAATTATTATTTCTCTTCGACTTTTTCAGGCTCTGCTCTATATTTGAATAAATCGCTGAAACCAAGAGGACCAGAATATACATAAAGTGTGTGCCAAGCAATTTACTTGAGCACCATTTCCTCTTCAGGATTATAAATGTGTTTTAAATCAACAGATTTTATATACCCCATTTGAATTGCAGTTCTATATTGTGTAGTAAAAATTGATGCTACGGAAATTAAATCCAACCCACAATTGTTTTTATCTCCCCATAATAATCTTATGTTTAACGATGCTATTGTATCAATACTGCGATTACAATTGATATATAACACTGCGTCATGGTATGGGATGATTATATGAATATGCTACTGAAGAACAAAACAGAAAAAGTATGATAGTAATGGTTTTCATTTTTTGTGCATTTAGCCCCTCTATATCTCCCCTGAGGGAAGACTTAAGTAGTGCAATATTTGGAATTATTATATATTTTTATTCAGATTAGCAAAGACTATAACAATAACGTATTTTCTTATTAATTATTATATATTAACCTAAACTTACCAACCCATCTTTCAATATATATAACTCTCCCCCTTCATTACAAGTGGCTTTATTATCATTATCGAAATTTAATTTGATTCCGCGTTTACTCACCCAACCTATTTGCTTGGCTGGATTACCTACTACCAATGCATAGTCGGGAATATTCTTTGTTACTACTGCACCTGCTCCTATCATTGCATAAGCACCAATATTATTCCCACATAGTATAGTTGCATTGGCACCAATAGTTGCTCCGCGTTTAATAATAGTTTTCTTAAATTCTTCTTTGCGTTCAACAAAACTTCGGGGATTAATTACATTGGTAAAAACCATGCTGGGTCCGAGGAAAACATCGTCTTCGCAAATTACACCGGTATATATAGAAACGTTATTTTGTACCTTAACACCATCGCCTAAAATAACACCTGGAGCAATCATTACATTTTGTCCCAATATACAATTATCTCCTATTATACTGCCAGGCATCACATGGCAAAAATGCCAAATTTTTGAGCCTTCTCCTATAATACAACCATCATCTATAATGGCTGTGGGATGGTGGTAATATTTTAGTGGAGCTTGGATAAATATAATATGTTAAGTATTGGTTAGAATAGCATCCGCCCTCTGCGGCAGGTCTCACTATATGGTCGGTCACAAGACACGACCACAGGCATTGCATAAAATCGAGCGTCAGCTACATCGTATGTTTCGCCTTCGCTCAACATGACAAATCGTAAATCGTACATCAATAATCGCCTAAAGTTTCTTCAAGCTGTGAAAGTGCATCGGCGGTTTGCTCGGCATTGGGGAATATGCCATGCCATTTGTGGCTGCCCATCATATAGTTTACACCTTGTCCCATTTCTGTTTTCATTAATATACAAACGGGAATGCCTTGCCCACTTATGGTTTTTGCCTCTTGCAATTTGTTCATCACATCGTCCATACCATTGCCTTCCATATCAATTACCTTCCAATTGAATGCTTCAAACTTGCTACGCAGATTTTCGAAACCCATGATATCTTTTGTATCACCATCTATTTGGCGACCGTTTACATCGACGGTCAATATCAAATTATCAACTTTATTATGGCCGGCGAACATGAGTGCTTCCCATATTTGTCCTTCTTGCAATTCGCCATCGCCGCAAAGGCAGTATACAAATTTGTTATCGTTATTTAATTTTTTGGCAGTGGCTGCACCAATGGCTACCGACAATCCTTGACCCAATGAGCCCGAAGCGATACGCACACCTGGCAGATGCTCGTGTGTGGTGGGATGTCCCTGCAAGCGACTATCAATCATACGAAAAGTTGCCAATTCTTTTTTATCGAAATAACCACTGTGTGCAAGCACTGAATAAAACACCGGAGATATATGCCCGTTTGATAAAAAGAAAATATCTTGTCCTTTGCCATCAATATCAAATGGAATGGGTTTGTGGTCCATCACCCCAAAATAGAGTGCGGTAAAAAAATCGGCACAGCCGAGTGAGCCACCGGGATGACCCGATTTTGCTGATGCCACCATTCTTACTATATCACGCCTAACTTGAGATGCGATGCTTTTGAGTTCTCTTATATTACTTGTCATAACTGTGTGGCGAAATTAGGCAATTTGAAACTTTATATAAGCGTATTAATTCCGATATTTGCACACAAATTATTCCCGCTTTTTTTGAAAACAAGATTCTTTATTATTATTATTATTATAGTTTGCACATTGTCGCACACTTTTGCACAAAACCATGAATTTTTAAAACTAAAAGACACCTTTTTATCAGCGATGAAACAAAGGCCTAGTCTTACTGCCTATCTTGATGGACGCAGTACTTTGGTGAATGGTTTTAAAGCAAATGTATTCGGGGCATTTGTGGGGTATAGTTATGCTAGACGTGTTGACTTGGGTTTGGCTTATTATAAAACTGCGTTTTCAACTCCATATGATGCAGTAATAAACAAAGGAACACCCATAGAAAGAACAGAAGCACGAGTGGTGAATTTTGATTATTTGGCTGCAAAAATTGAATATACTTTTTACAAAACGAAGCATTGGGAATTTGCGGTTCCATTATCTATTGGCTTAGGTAACGGACATATATTAAAAATGTCTAAAGATACGCTCACCACTAATTTAATTATCGCACCAATTGAAACTGGAATAACCGGCATCTATCTATTTTATGACTGGATTGGAATTTCTGCAGGACTAACCTATCGACTCAACTTAACCCGCTGGGATTATTTTAATGAGTTCACCGCTATGAATTATACAGGTGGGATTTCTATACGATTTGGAACGCTTTGGAAGCATGTTAAGAAAGGACCAATGCATTGGTATAGGGGATGCAGGAATAGTTGTTGCTTGTTCTGAGGTACGATGCACGATTTACGAGGTAGGATGTGGCCGACGCCTGGTTACTTATGCAGTGGTGAGCGGAGTCGAACCATTGCTGACGCCTGATTATTCATCATTCATAACTATCAGCCCATTAACCATTAATAATTAATAATTAACCCTTAAATCCTCCTCGAATCCTGATTCCCAATTATGCTTTGCCTAGGCTTTTGATGTGGCTCATGTGTGAGATGAAAGCTTTGGTCATGGTTGGGTACTCATTATATACTACGCCAAACTCTTTGCAAGTATCTATCAAAATTTTATTTATTTTGCGGTAATGCACATGACTAATCTTAGGAAACAAATGATGTTCAACTTGGAAATTAAGTCCGCCCAATAACCATATAAGTACGTGATTTTTTGTGGCAAAATTGGTAGTAGTTACAAGTTGGTGAACAGCCCAATTTGATTCAATTTTTGAGTCCATAGAAACTGGCGTAATGAATTCTGTATTTTCAACAATATGTGCCAATTGAAACACAACAGCCAATATTACTCCGTTTACAAAAGACATTATACTATAGCAAATCAATACATTTACAAAACCAACATAATAAGAAGGTATTACAAAAAATATGGCAATATGAACAATTTTAGATAACCAGAAATTAATATGCTCTGCCATGTCCATTTTTTTCATGGGTGTATTCTCGGCTATTTTACCTGTAAAATATTTTTTGAAATCACGATAAAAAACCCAGAAAAAATATAATAACCCATAAGCAAACATGCAATAGATATGTTGGAAACGGTGGTACCACTTATGCTCTTGGTCTTTATGTAAACGCATGAAGGGTTTAATATCTATATCATCATCCATCCCTTCAACATTGGTATAGGTATGGTGGTTTTGATTGTGTTTTTGTTTCCATAAAAAAGAGTTACCTCCCAATACATTTAATGAGTGAGCCATAATTTCATTGACCACTTTATTTTGCGAGTAACTACCGTGAGCTCCATCATGCATCACATTAAAACCAATAGCTGCAACATTCAGTCCTCCAACCGAGCAGAGCAAAACGATTAACCAAACTTGAGAGGGGGTAAAAAAAACCAACCATGAATATATGAAACCAAGCGAGGCAATTAGTATTCCTGTTTTAAGATAAAGTTTCCAGTTACCTGTAGGATTAATATGATTTTGTGTGAAATAACCATTGATTCTGTCACGCAAGGTGTTAAAAAATTGGTTGTCTTGTTGGGCAAATTTAATTTTTGACATGTTTTTTATTATAGCTATAAAAGCGTTGCAAAGATACGCTTAATTTATGTTAGCGGTTAGAGATTTTAGTCCACATTTTAATACTCGATATTTTTTAGCACATAACGAACCAATATTACAATCAATGCGATGAGGAACATGAAAATTGAAATCCGGTTCATCCCATGCATAAACCGCACATTAATATCAGGCTTATTGCCAGTGTGAGCAGGCTTCCGAAAATATAAGTAGACGAGTAATTTATTCCACATGACGATTTACGATTTACTATTTAAGTCCCGATAGCTATCGGGATTGCTGACGTATGATTTATTATTAAATAATACAGCGTCAACCCATTAATCATTAAACATTAAATTCCTTATTCCTTTATTGGTACATTCTCTATAACAACTTGGGTTTCTAATTGTTCAGCGGTGATTGATTCGGGGCTTACTTTTTTGTCTTTTAGTTTTTCGAGACCTGCATTCAATTCATACCCATATAATATAATTAAGGCATTGAAATATATCAGGAACAGAATTACCAATAAAGTTCCAATCGAACCGTACAATTTATTATAGGAGTTAAAATTATTTACATAATAGGCAAATAATGCTGTGGCAATTATAGTAAATACCGTGGCTAATACTACTCCCGGATTAAACAACACAAATTTTCGTTTTACGGCACTTCCAAAATAATATAAACTTGCTATTACAAACTGGTATAAGAAAATAGTGAAAGCCCATTTGACTACCACCAAGGTACCATAGGCAAAATTACCTGAAAGTAAGTGTTTACGTGCCATCCAGTTTATCCCATATTGTCCTACGGTAAATAAGGTAATAGCTACTACTACTGCAAATGATAAAAGCAGGGTAAGCAATAACGAAAGGCCCCTGCGCTTAATCTCCGAACGCTGCTCGTCTGCTGAATCATATAAATTGAAAGCTTTAAACATATTGAACAAAGCGTTGCTTGAAAAAAGCATAGCTGACAAGAAACCCAATGATAATAAATCCCCATGCTGGTTCTTTAACACATCAGTCAACGTTTGCTCAATGGCTTTAAATGCTGTAGAAGGAATAATGGTGCTTAAATACGACATAATCTCTTTGTGCAAATCTTGGATAGGTATAAATGCTATCATAGTGAAAAAGAATATTGCCGCTGGGAACAAAGCTAGAAAAAAATTGAAAGCCATAGCCGATGCCCGCATACTAATATCATTATGCTGAAAGGTAAAAGTGAAATATTTCACTATGGCTCCAATAGGCACTTTGCCTAAGCCGGGCAACGATACCCTATTGAACCAACGCACGGTAGCACGATAAAAAACTTTCTTTTTGTAATTGTTATACCAATCCATTTGGGGACAAAAATCGTTATAGAATATTTATTATCTACTATTTTTAAAAAAAAGTGTGCAACTTTGCAGCCCCGATGAAAAAATTTTCCCTGAAAATTATCCTTATTTCTGCAATTTGTTATGCAATAGTTTATGGTATTCAAATGTTAATGCCTAAGTGGGACATGCGACCCATTTATGGAGCTATTGCTTTTTACTTATTCATTACGCTGCTTGTTTTTTATATCAGCATGATGGGGGTGGGTAGAAACAATAAACTTTTCATCAAAGCATTCATGACAGGGCTCACCTTGCACCTCATGTTCAGCGTGGGAGGATTGGCTGTATGGCTTGTATTTATTAGGGATAAGAGTGTTCATCTTAATATTCCTTTTGTGGTTTCATATTTATTATTAAATATTTTATTCACAGGATTTGAAATTATGAGTTTGATAACTACCTTGCGACCGTTTTCAAAAAAGAACGAAATCAGTGAAAAGTAGCGTTAAATCAAGAAAGTTCGTAAATAAATTCTTCAAATATTTTGGGGTATTAGTGTTTTTCACGACATTTTCGGTTGCCAAGGCCGGAAATGAGCCCGCTCATGAAGCAGGTGCAGAACACCATGCCAAAGCAAATGACAAGTTTAAACCAGGCGAAATGATTTTCGACCACATCAAGGATGGTCATGATTGGCATCTTTGGGATTATAATGGTCACCCTGTTAGTATTTCACTTCCTGTTATTATATATAGTGAATCAAAAGGTGTTGAATGTTTTTCATCTTCACATTTTGAGCATGGTCACGCATCTCATTTAGGCTATAAATTAGTAGACAAAAAAATAGTTGCTGAAGATGGTCATAAATTCTATGATTTGTCAATCACCAAAAATGTAGCAAGTATGCTATTGGGTGTTCTCTTATTATTGATAGCTGTATTATATTCAGCAGCTCGTTATAAAAAGAATTCAGGCAAATTATATGGAGTGCAATCATTCCTTGAGCCAGTTATACTATTTATACGTGATGATTTAGCCAAACCTTCTATCGGCGAAAAAAGATATGCCCGTTTTATGCCTTTCTTATTAACGGTATTCTTCTTTATTCTTATCAATAACTTAATGGGACTTATCCCGATGTTTCCAGGCGGAGCCAATGTAACTGGCAATATAGCTGTTACTATGGTATTGGCTTTATTAGTATTTATTATAACAACCTTTTCAACTAATGGAGGTTATTGGAAACATATATTTCTTCCCCCGGTGCCGATTCCAATGTATATCATTATAGTGCCTATTGAAATATTGGGCGTGTTTTTAAAACCCCTGGTATTAATGATACGTTTGTTTGCAAACATTACCGCAGGCCATATTATTATACTTGGCTTCTTTAGTTTGATATTCATATTTGGCGAAATGAGCAAACCTCTTGGTTATGGTGTAACGGTATTATCAGTAGCATTTAACTTAGCGATGAACTGTTTGGAACTATTGGTTGCCTTCCTTCAAGCATATGTATTTACACTTCTTGCCGCCATGTATTTTGGTCAAGCAAAAGTGGAACATCACCATGAAGAAGCACACCATTAATATATATAGAATAAATAATTTTAAACTCAATATAACTAACAATTAAATAAATAAAACTTATGAGTCTTTTAAATGTAATCATGCAAGAAGCTGCTAACAACGGAGCAGGATTTGCCAAAATGGGTGCCGGTATCGGTGCTGGTATTGCTGCTTTGGGTGCAGGAGTAGGTATTGGCCGCATTGGCGGTAGTGCTTTAGAATCTATTGCCCGTCAGCCAGAAGCCATCGGCGACATCCGTACAAACATGATCCTAGCTGCTGCCCTTGTAGAAGGAGCGGTGTTCTTTGGTATCGTGTTGTGCTTGTTGATTTTGTTTGTTTAATCTGCAACAAATCTTTAAAAAGTTACGGGTGGTTTGCATCTGCTTTCCACCTGTGGCTTTATACAAGTACAATTTTTTTTAACAACAAAACCAAGTAATACTTAACCAGAATGGATTTAGTTAAACCCGAGTTGGGGCTTATAATATGGGCCACCGTAGTATTTTTAATATTGCTCTTTATACTGGGCAAATATGCGTGGAAGCCAATTCTGAATGCATTAAATGAGCGTGAGAAAAAAATCACCGACTCACTCGAACTTGCTGATCTTACTCGTCGTGAGATGGAGAACATCAAAGCTGACAACGAGAAAATGTTGAAAGAAGCAAGTATCGAACGCGATAAGATTTTGAAAGAAGCCAAAGAAATGCGTGATGCTATTGTAGCCACTGCGAAAAAATCGGCTGATGAAGAAGGTCGTCGTATGATAGCCTCTGCAAAAGACAGTATCGAGAAAGAAAAATCGGCAGCGATGGCTGAACTCAAAAATCTATCTGCCACTATTGGGGTAGAAATTGCTGAGAAAATTCTTCGCAAAAAATTGGAATCAAATCCTGAGCAAGATGCTTTGATTGCCGATTATATTAACCATCTTAATCTTAATTAATATATAATGGCAGCACATAGGGTATCAGGTCGTTATGCAAAATCTTTGATTGACATGGCAGTGGCCAACAAACAATTGGATGCAGTGAAAGCTGATATCGATTTAATTGTAGGTTCACTCATAAGCAATCACGATTTGAGCAATGTTCTGCAAAGTCCCATTATTAATAGTGGTAAAAAAACAGCTATTATCGATGCTATATATAAAGGTAAAGTAAGTGATACCACATATACGTTTTTGAATATGGTTATCGATAAGAAACGTGAACCTTTATTATGGGATATCTGCAATTCATTTACCGATTTATATAATGTAATCAATGGCATTATCAAAGTGAAAGTAACTACAGCAGTTGCTCTTGCCGATAAGCCAAAATCGGAAATAGAATCATATCTGCAGAAAAATACTGGCAAAAAAATAATACTCGAAACCGCAGTCGATTCAAATATTATCGGTGGTTTAATCATACGTACCGAAGATGGTTTGTATGATGCAAGTATATCAAACCAATTGAACAAAATTAAACAGACACTTAACAAAGTCCATATTTCATAAACTATTATAATCATGTCAACAATAAGACCAGACGAAGTATCAGCCATTATCCGCGAACAACTTGCGGGCTTCAAAAGCGAATCGCAACTTGAAGAAGTAGGCACTGTATTGCAAATAGGTGACGGTATTGCTCGTATATATGGGCTTACCAAAGTTCAAAGCGGCGAGCTGATTGAATTTGAAAACAACCTACGTGGTATTGTACTTAACCTTGAAGAAAACAACGTGGGTGCGGTGTTGCTAGGCAGTAGTGAAAATGTAAAAGAAGGTGATACCGTAAAACGTACCGGTAAAATTGCTTCGCTAAAAGTAGGAGAAGGTTTATTGGGCCGTGTAGTGGATACACTCGGAAATCCTATAGATGGTAAAGGACCCATCACTGGCGAACTTTATGAAATGCCTCTGGAGCGTAAAGCCCCTGGGGTAATTTTTAGAGAGCCTGTAAAAGAGCCTTTGCAAACAGGTATCAAAGCTATCGACTCAATGATTCCAATCGGTCGTGGTCAACGTGAGTTGATTATCGGTGACCGCCAAACTGGAAAAACTGCAGTGGCGATTGATACTATCATCAACCAAAAAGAATTTTACGAAGCTGGCAATCCAGTTTATTGTATATATGTAGCTATCGGACAAAAAGGTTCTACTGTTGCCCAGATTGTGAAAACACTTGAAGACAATGGTGCCATGCCATATACCGTAGTAGTAACTGCTACTGCTTCTGACCCCGCACCGATGCAATTCTTTGCCCCGATGGGTGGTGCCGCTATCGGTGAATTTTTCCGTGATACAGGTCGTCCAGCACTTATTGTATATGATGATTTGTCAAAACAGGCTGTTGCTTATCGTGAGGTTTCTTTATTACTTCGTCGCCCACCGGGGCGTGAGGCTTATCCTGGTGACGTATTCTATTTGCACAGTCGTTTATTAGAGCGTGCTTGTAAAGTTATTGCCAATAATGAAATCGCTTCGCAAATGAATGACCTCCCTCCTTCATTAAAAAGTTTGGTAAAAGGAGGTGGTTCATTAACTGCTCTTCCTATTATCGAAACACAAGCTGGTGATGTATCGGCATATATTCCCACCAACGTAATCTCTATTACTGACGGACAGATATTCTTGGAAAACAACTTGTTTAACTCAGGTGTGCGTCCAGCTATTAACGTGGGTATTTCTGTAAGTCGTGTGGGTGGTAATGCACAGATTAAATCAATGAAAAAAGTGGCTGGTACACTTAAATTGGACCAAGCACAATACCGTGAACTTGAAGCATTCTCTAAATTCGGATCTGACCTAGATGCTGCTACCAAAGCTGTGTTGAACAAAGGAGTTCGTAATGTGGAGATTTTGAAACAAGGACAGTTCTCACCAATGACCGTTGAAAAACAAGTAGCTATTGTATACTTGGGAAGTAAAGGATTATTGAACTCAATCCCTGCCGATAAAGTTCGTGATTTTGAAGCTGCCTATTTGCAAATGTTGGATACCAAACACAATGATACTTTGAAAGCATTGAAAGCTGGTAAAATTGATGAAACTGTAACTGATGTTTTGGAAAGTGTTTGTAAAGATTTATTACATAGTTACCAAGGATAAGAAAAGAAGTATAACACACAACCAAGCACACCCCCTCTCTAAGAGGGGAATAAAAACAAATCGTATGCTTCGACTCCGCTCAGCATGACAATAAAAAAATCGTAAATCAAAAATAACCTGTGGCTAATTTAAAAGAAGTAAGGGTTCGCATCAAATCGGTAAGCAGCACACAGCAGATTACCAAGGCCATGAAATTGGTGAGTGCTACCAAGTTGCGTAGGGCACAAACTGCTATTATGCAAATGAGACCTTATGCCCAAAAGCTACAAGGTATTATGCAAAACGTGGGTGATAATATTGATTCGCCTGAATTGAAAAGTTATTTCAGTCAACGTAAAGTACAAAAAGTATTATTGGTTATCATTACCAGCGACCGCGGATTATGTGGAGGTTTCAATGCCAATGTGGGCAAAATGGGCCGCACTTTAATTACTGAGAAGTATAAAGATATATATGATGCCGGCAAATTGGATATGATGTTTATTGGTAAAAAAGGCCAGGAGTTTTTTAATAAATATAAAAACATAAAACAAATAACCGACTTCCGCGATTTGTTTCAAAACCTCAATTCAGATGGTGCTTTTGCCGCTGCTGAATGGATACTTCAATCATTTGCCAATAAGGAATATGATGTGGTAGAAATATTATATAATGGTTTTAAAAATGCAGCTACGCAAATACTTACCAATGAACAAATGTTGCCTGTAGTTAAAACAAAATCTGCTGGAGCTACCACAAGTAAAAACGATTATATATTTGAGCCTGATAAAACAGAAATATTGGAAGACTTAATTCCACGTTCGCTCAAAACACAATTATATAAAGCCTGTCTCGAATCATTCGCATCAGAGCATGGTGCCCGTATGATATCGATGGATAAAGCTACCGAGAATGCTGGTGACTTAATTAATGAACTGAAACTGCAATACAACCAAGCACGTCAGGCATCTATTACTAAGGAGTTGAGTGAGATTGTGGGTGGTGCGGCTGCGATGGCTAGTTAGTATATAGTAGTAAGTATAAAGTATATAGTAATTGGTATCAAGTGCCAATGGTTAGGTTTTATGCCGTCTCGTTTATGGGATTAAACCAAATGGTTCCATTTTATTTTATCCCATTTATAGGATTGATACGAATAGTTTATTTTTATGTCGTCCCTTCATAAAGATTGAGGCTAACAGTTCTGTTTGATGCCATCCCGTTTATGGGATTGAAGCAAGTGGTTTCATTTTATGTCATCCCATTTATAGGATTAAGGCAAATGGTTCCGTTTTATACCATCTCATTTATATGATTGATACGAATGGTTTTGTTGATAACTAAATTCATATTCGAAGCAACTATTTGATCAATTTTAGGGACTTAGAGATTAGATTCATCTTTTTACTAAAAAAATAAAAGATTGTTTTCTAACTAAATAAAAATATCTTTGTTTCTTAATTTAATTTTCCATTTTATAAAAAAGACTACTATTAATAGTGCTGGAACAGAAGGAACTTATATATTCAATGATACTTACGAGAATGGGAATACAAGTAATAATCCCATGAGAGGTGGGATATATGGACTTTCCTTTTCATTAAGATGGAGGAAAACTTTATAGATCTATGAGATTTATTATAGGCATTCTCTTAATTTCTTCCTTGGGCCTGAATGCTCAAAACAAACAATCTTCATTGAGTATAGAGATGGGGCTAAACAAAAGCTATATTAAGTTATATAACCCCCACAGTATATTTGATATCCATAACAACCCTATAGACCCAAAGAATTTAGGGTTATATCATATAAATGATAAACACACTGGCTATTACTTTTCAATTCAATATAAATCAAGATTCAAAAAAATATATTATCTAACAGGCCTTCGTATAACGAATAAAAAATTTGATTTTATTCAGGATAAATTTTTTGATTCAGTAGTAGGGTCAGTAGGTACTGGTTGGAATTTTAGTTACATAGAAATACCCCTATTAATTCGATTTTATAATAGGCAATTGAACAATTCAGGAATTGCTTTTTATGGCGGCATGTCTATAAATTATCTAATAAAACAATTATGGGGTAGTGGCAATGCGTATTTTTGGAATAGTTTTGACAATCCAGCTAAGTCAGAACCAATTCCTTTAATTTTCGGCCCTAATTATAAAGAAAATCATTTGAAAGACAAACCTAAAATTGCATTTTCAATCTATGCTGAATACAAGAATGATTTTTACCTAGGTAAAAACAACGCTTTGACTTTTGGTTATACTAGAGACTTGATGCCAGCAATGGAACAACAATATAGATTAAGTATTAACCATCGTATATATGAAGCAATATATTATCCAGTATTTGGCTATGCCTATATGGCATATAAATATCAGTTGTCAGTGCCTAAGTTTTTGAAGAAGAAGTGAGAACGATACAGATAATATATGCTTTAATGCTATGCTTGCTTTTTTCTGCTTGCAATAAAGACCCTTGTAAATATCAAAGCCGTTTTTCTCGTATGCCTGATTTTGATGATAAGGGTGCGGCACAATATTATCCTATGCTAGTGCCAAATAATTGGATTTACAGGGTTGATTCGGTTGCATACGATTCTAGCCTACATTATTTGGGCAGGGAAATCGTTCAGGTTGTGGAAAGAAGGGCAAATGGCTGCTCTATTTATGACCCTTATTTTTATTATATTACACATGCCTACCCAGGCGATAGTATGAAGTGGATAGTAGAAGAGTATTTAATGAATGGTAAAGATAGTGAATTAGTGGATGACCATGGAAGAACATATTTTAAATTACAACCCAAAGAAGATACGGCCTATAGCCATTATATTGATGCGTATACGATTCAATATAAAAATCCAATAAATATTAAAACACCAGTTGGTAATTTTGATGCTATAGAAGTATCCCGACAAACTACAAAAGACAATATTACCATTACTTATAATTATTATGCAAAAGATATTGGCGTAGTTCAACAAAAAATAATGAAAGACCAACTGAATGCCCCTTGGAGTAGAAGAACTTATCTGCTCACACTTATTAGGTATGAAATTTTTAGATAAAAAAACCCACAAAATTTGGGAATATGGTTTGATCCCGAATGCTAAAACCATATATAACAAAAAAGGCCAACTCACTGAGCTGGCCTTTCTGTTTTAAATCTTGGATTAGAATTAAAATCCTTTTTTTGCAACGCCATCTTTGATAGCTTGCAATGCTTTGGCTTCGCCCATGATAGCGGCCATTTTGTTGCCTTTGCCATCGTGTCCTTTTGCCATGTAGCCACCTTTAGCAGTTTTGCTTACTACAGCATCTTGCATAGGTACATTTTTTTCTTTTGTGGTAAGGCAATAAGCCTTGATCATTTTTGTTGCGTCCATTTTATTTTATAATTTATTTGTATGGCAAACGTACGTTAGAAAGTGTAAAAATTGCCAATGTTGATTAATTCTGTAAAACTTGCTTAAAACATATTTGTAAAGTTTAATGAATGTGCTCGAAAATTATATATAATAAAACAAGTAGTCAATAAATTACGTGAAATATCCCTCACACAAAATGTTTGAATATTCGTTCACGGTCTTCTTGTTCTTTCTCGTTTTTGTGATAAAGTTCCACAAAAGTGATACGTTGCTCAGACGTAAAATAGGCGTAAATCAGACGTAAACCCGAATTTACACCTCGGCCTTTTAGAGATTTACAAGCTATCTTTTTTACTTTGATCACACAAGTTTCCAAACCCAAGTTGTCAATTCTAAAACTGAAAGGTGGATTTTCTTTTGGCTCATCTCTCAAATCTTGTTTCACAACTTCTAAATCATCATTCAATGTTCTATACTTTTTCAAAAGTTGCTTCAAGTCTTTATTGAACTCCTGTAGTTCATCAAACTTAATCATTTTTATCCTCCTCATATATTCTTACTGAATAAGGCGGTCTTCTATAAAAAGCCAATTCATAATTTATTTCACTTTTATCCTCCGATGCTTTCCAGGGTTTATCGCCATGCGAATATTCACTAATAGTAGTGGCAGACCAATCGCCCATTTGTTCAATCACTTTATCTATTACATCTTTTTCGCTGGCTTTTAGTTCTGTTAAATCGGCCTTGGTGAGCGGGATATAGCGGGTTTGGGGCTTGTCGAAATATTTGGTTTTGATTCTTTGTATCTGTCCCTTTTCTAGCATCTGGGTTATAATGGTATCCAACTTTTGTGGGACTGGGCCATAGGGAAGTTTGCGATATTTAGCTCCGGTTAAATGCTCTTCATATATTTCGTAATAATTAAAATCGGCAAAGTATAATAGTTTGTATAACACTGTCTCGCCCACATTGGGTTTGCCTGCACAGCGTTCCAATATATATAACAATACATTTTTAAATTTCTTCAAATTGAGTGTGGGAACAGAAATCCGTTCCTCCATTTTCTTCGATTTGGGTTCAGGTTTGCTTTCAATTTCCTCCTTCGTATTAAAATCTTTCGACATAAAATAGTCCAGTGAAAACTCTAATACCATAGACAAGCTATGTAGTTCCATAATATCTACACATCGATTTCCTAATTCTATTTGAGCCAATGATGGTCGTGACATTTTTATACGCTTGGCCAAATCATCCTGAGATAAGCCTTTTTTCTTGCGGAGTTCAGCTATCCTGCTGCCGATTACTTTTTGTGTTAGTTTGGTGCTCATGATTATCTGGTGTTATATATTAGAATTACAAAAATACTAATTGTTTTAAAATAAAACAAATAATTGTTTAATTTTTTGATTTGTAGAGATTGGGTTACATTTGCTGAGATTAATCCTTCGACTCCGCTTCGGCTGTCGCTCAGTGCAGGCTGCTCAGGATGGCAAGAATAAAAAAATATAAAATAACATAGAACCTCTCACCGTAAAAAAACACCATCACCACCAATGCTTCAGCTTCCAATGTGTGGGATGCATTGGTAAACCCTCCCTGAGCAAACAAAAAAGTATATGTTCGGCTGCGAAACTGTTTCTGACTGGCAGGTTGGAAGTGAACTATTGTGGCGAATGGAATATGAGGGAAAAGACTTTGTGGCCGTAAAAGGTAATATAGTAAATATAGAACCTTATAAACTTTTAGTATATACTGTATTCGACCCAAACAATCCTAATATGGAAGATATTCCTGAAAATTATTTAACAGTTACTTATAGTTTGAAAGAAGAAAATGGACAAACTATTTTAACAGTTACCCAAGGCGATTATAATATAGTGGCCGATGGAGAGAAAAGATAGTGGAAGGTAATTAAAGTATTATATACATTAGAAATAATTCATTATTTGCAAGAAATCATTTTCCGCCACGCTTTTTGCCGCGACGGATAGCATGACGGGCAAGGCACAAAAAAACGCCGACCGCGAATGGACGGCGTTTTAAAACCACTAACTTATATCCTAATTAGTTTTCTTTTGTAAATCTTTGACGATATACATTACCTTCTTTTGTTTGTACGCTTAAAATATACACTCCTGAAGGTAACGATGCTACATTGAGTTGGGCTTTATTTCCTTCCTTAAGAGCATTTATATTGGTGCTGCGGCCTTGTATATCATACACCTGTATTACATAATTATTTTTTATATTTTCATCCAATATTACATTCAACACAGTTGAAGCAGGATTGGGATACATATTATATATCATAGATATTGCGGGGGCCGCGATAGCAGTATTATAGTTTACATTCACATAGAATCTGTTTACTTCTACTACAATACCTTTCTGTAAAGGATTAGCCGCACTTAGCGAAACTGTAAGTGGTGTGCTTAATCTTCCCAACATTTCTGGGTGAATACTATAAGTTCCGTATTTTAAATTACTAAAACTAAAATACCCTTGAGCATTTGAAATAGTATAAGCAATTGGTTTATTTTGATCGTTATATAATACAATCTCTACACCTGCAACGGGATCGCCCACTGCACCGGTTTTGTTGGCACCTTGGCTGGTATATCCTTCAATAAAACCAGGACCTCCAGGATTAGTTCCGCCAATCAAATGTATATCTACACCTGTTACATTGGCATTTAAAGTAATGAGGTTTGCGGTATCCCAATGTAGCTTGTCATTATAATAGGTTGGCAAATAATTACTGTAATTACTTGAGGTACTTTCCAAAGCTGCTTTCACTAAGTAATAACTTGGGGGAACAGTTAAAGTATAGTTTCCTGATGAATCAACTTGTGTAGAATCGAAAGCTGCAAGTGATGATGATGATGAGTCAAAATGTATCGCCCATACTTTGCCATAATCGGCAGTGGTGCTAGTATTTCCTAAATATATAGTACCTGATATGGTGTAATTGGTAGTAATAACAAAAGCCTTGCATATGGTATCTGTACAATCGCTATCATGTATATATAAGCATACATTATATATATTATCACTAGCATAAGTATGTTTGGGATTGCGACTGGTAGAGCTACTGCTGTCACCAAAATCCCAAGTGTAGTTAGTGGAGCTTTTAATACCGCTGCACAAATCAGTAAATGTAACTACTCTTTTTTTGATACTATAAGAAAAATCTGCATGACATGATTGTTGGATAGCACTGATGGTAATATTAGCACAATATTTATCGCTGCAATTGGTAGCTGCGTCGCTAATAGTTAAGCAAACATTATAGGTACCTGAAGTACTATAACTGTGCATCGGGTTTTGTTGTGTTGATGTAGATCCATCTCCAAAATCCCAACTGTAATTAAGACTGCTTGCACTGCTAGTGCTTAAATCAGTAAAGTATACATCATAAGTATTGTTTACATTCGAATCGTCGAAGTTTGCAGTACACGAGGGTTTTACATTAATCGTAATTTGTTTGCAATAAGTATTTGTGCATCCATTATCCCAAATAGTTAGGCAAACATTATAAGTACCATTTTGCGAATAATTATGTTTAATATTTAATGAACTATCATTAGCACTGCTATCGCCAAAATCCCACGCATAGGTTGCTGTTGCTGAATTCACACAGCTTGAATTATTTAAAAATTTTGCATCATAACCTATTATAGAATCATCAAATGAAGCATAGCATGAATCGATGGTGATGCTTTTTTTAATACTATCGTAACAACTCACACTTGAATTATCAATAAGTAATGAAACATTATAAGTACCACTATTTGCATATTGGTGTGTGGGCGATTGTTGGGTACTGGTATTTCCATCTCCAAAATCCCAAGAATAAGATGCGGTACTCGGATTACTTGAAGTACTTAGGTTGGTAAAAGTTACTGATTTCCATGTTTTCACATATGAATAATCAGCATTGCAATCGCTTATAACTCTATAGCTGGAAGGACTGCCATTTGTAGGTGCGTGTTTCATTGTATTTATTACCACTGAATCAACTTTAGCATCAGCAGTATCTAACGTAGTAGCTCCTGAATCTATATCATAGGTGAGCCAAAAATAGTTATACCCATTCGACAAATTTGTGGAGCCGCTAAAGGTCATATTCCCATTGGGGGCAGCAATCGCACTTCCAAATTGTGTAGTGGTGGCAAAACTGGAGCTCTTTCCAGTATACCATATCGTCGCATTGGAAATATCTGCAACATTTGTAGTCCCTTTGGTATTTAATCGCAGTTTAGTTAGCGGTATTGCTTTACCTGTAGAAGACATTTGAATTTTAATTCCTAGAATTTCATTTTTTGAACTTCCTTTTGCCAATTGGTTTGTATTGTTCTGCGTAACCGATGTAGATACGAATGACATATAACCCAAGGTTACTGTTTTCTTCACCGTATCCCAATAATTATATACATTATCATATACCACCATTACCACATTGTAACTTCCTCCCTGCAAATAAGTGTGAACAGGGTTTTTTGTTGTTGAGGTATCTCCATCGCCAAAACTCCAATGCCATTTGGTGAACCCCCATGTAGTATATGTTGAATCGTAGAAGGAAACTTTTAATCCGGATGCGGTGTAACCGAAATTTCCGTAGTAGCCAAGTGCTGAGGCTTTTTTAGAACCCACGGTAAATGCTGCTACAAGCAATAACATTGTGATTAGTTTTTGTAATGTTAATTTCATGATTTTATTTATATTGTTTTATTTATTTATAATGTAAAAACGCGCACCAACTTGTGTGGCATATTGTTTTAATTTTATTCTATATATATCGTTATCGGCTTTACCCATTGTTATACTTTCATTTAATGTAAACGATAATCTAGGAAGGGGCTTCCATTCAAGTCCAACTTTCAATGCAACCGATGCAAACATTTTGGGCTGAATCATATTTCCTGTGGGATCATAACCATACAATTCATTTGCGTTCCTATTTTTTAATTGCATTATATTAATCGAAGAGCCTGCCCCCAATAATATACTAAAATTTTTATTCAATGAAGTATGATAGTATACCATCAATGGAATTTGGACATAGGAATAAATATTTATACTTTTATCGGTGTGGTTTACCGTGCTATCATGCCTGCTAGTAGTAGTTACCGGTGCTGAATTTATTTTACCTGTTGCCGTATCAACCTTAAGTGTCCTGTAGCTTTTATTGGTATATACTGCTATATTTTCACTCCAGTTACGTGCATAGTTTTCTGTAAATGTTTGTTGTGCAATTCCTGTTTCTATACTTATATGTTTGTTTAACTTCATACCCATATTCATTCCAAATCCATGGGTATATGCAGCACTAAAATCACGACTGTGGTTATTAGCGGATATGATATTATAACCTATTGATTGTGAACCCAATATTCCAAAACCAATGGCTAAAGAAGGCTCTATATAATATATAATTTTCGAAGGGTTTTTCTTCTTCACAATTCTTTGCTTGGTGTTCGAATCTGGAACTGGTGGTATAATTGGTGGGGGAGTTACGGCAAAGTTATCTGAAACAATATTTTCAAAAGGCTTAGTTGCTTCTACCGCATCACTTGCTGTCTCTGCAACTTCACTTTGCTTATCTTCATTTACCACAATATTACTCCGAGGTACTATATCTTTTTCTACAACCAAATCCTCTTTAATTTGGGGTACCGAAATATGATTATTATATATATTATTTGCTTGAGGTATCTGAGATGAAATAAAATTGGGTTGCACCTGTACCGAACTATTTTCCGCGTTATTATTAGAACCAACATTCTCTGGTTTTGATATAGAACTATTACTGTTATTAGCAACTGGTAATTCCACTTTAGCTTGCTCATTCCCCCATTTACTTAGTCCCCATATAGTAAAACCTAAAACCAATATAGCTCCACTCACACTAGCACTCCAACAAGCTATACCACGTTTCTTTTTCCCATCAGTATACTTGGCATTAAAAGCTGCCCATTCCCCATCATTCCATGCCAATCCATTATCTGAAAGTTTGTCTTTCAGCAATTGGTCAATAGATTTATTTGAGGTACTCATTATAATATATTTAATTTCTAACTTTTGTTTCTTCTATCATTTTCTTAAGCAATTTTCTTGCTTTATTCAATTGGCTTTTACTGGTGCCTTCTGTTATATCCAGCTGGGCTGCTATTTGTTTATGGGTATATCCTTCCACTCCATATAAATTAATCACCATCCTATACCCACTGGGCAACTGTCGCAACAATTCAAGCAGTGCATCTGGACCAATTGCTTCCTCTGTCTCCTCGTCAATTTCAGGGATGTCACCTTCATCTTTTACTCCGTCCAGTGGGGTCATCCATCCACGTTTCAGGCGTTTTTTTTGTTCGCTAATACAATGGTTAATTGTAATACGATGCATCCAAGTGGCCAAAGAACTTTCTTTTCTGAATCGGCTTATGTTGTCAAATATTTTGATAAAGCTTTCTTGCAACAAGTCTTTAGCTTCATCATCGTGTATTGCATAGCGGCGACATATAGCCCCAAGCCTCACGAACCATCTTTTAAAAAGCTCGTGCCTATGGCTTTCCTTACCTTGTATGCAGCCCTGCACCAGCTCTTCATCGGTGGCATTTTTCATTTTCCGTTCAGACGCAGGTTAGACTTCATTTTTTAAAATGGTTGCCTGTGGGTTTTTAATTTTTTTTCAAAAGTACAAATTATTATATCATATAAAAAATAATCATTGTATAAATTAATTGGGCGTGCCGCCTGAAGCAGGCGTCGGGCTATCCGTTACAAGTCCTCGTTCCGGAAACCTACACTGCGGGCTTTTCACTTCTATCCCTCACGCAGCATACGCATCATATATTATATCAATAGCATATTTAATCTGAAATCAGAAATATAAAACTAAGAAAAAAAGAGAAATAATTCCTTAAACCAAATTCTGCTGAATCGGCACTTGGTTGCCTTTCATATCAAATAGCGAACTAATAGAAGTATGCTCATATACCGAGCGAATCGCATTGGCAAAAAGTGGAGCCACTGACAATACTTTTATTTTATCTACGTGCTGCTTTAATGGAATAGTATCGCAAACAATTAATTCTTCTAAAACAGAATTGGCAATTGTTTCATAAGCTTTGCCCGATAAAACTGGATGTGTACAAACGGCTCTCACACTGTTGGCACCTCGGTCCATTAGCATTTGTGCTGACCGCGAAAGTGTTCCACCTGTATCTATTAAATCATCAACCAATACTACGTCGGCACCAGTTACATCACCTATCACCGTCATGGATGCAATTTCGTTAGCACGCTTACGTTCCTTGTCACAAATCACCATATCGGCATTCAATGCTTTTGCAAAAACACGAGCACGACCTGTGCCGCCCATATCAGGAGCAGCTATTACAAGATTGGGTAAATTTAAATTTTTTATATAAGGAACAAACACAACCGATGCATCCAAGTGGTCAACGGGTATATCAAAAAATCCTTGTATTTGTCCGGCGTGCAGGTCCATAGTCATTACGCGGCTTGCACCTGCGGTATGCAACAAATCTGCTACTAACTTAGCACCAATTGATACGCGGGGCTTGTCTTTGCGGTCCTGGCGGGCCATTCCGAAATAAGGAATTACCGCAGTTATATAGTGTGCCGAAGCTCTTTTAGCAGCATCAATAAACAATAATATCTCCATTAAGTTATCGGCAGGGGCAAAAGTGCTCTGTATAAAAAACACATCGCAACCACGAACAGTTTCATCAATAGATGGTTGGAATTCTCCATCGGCAAAACGCAAAATACTTAACTTGCCAAGTTTTGAGCCATGCTTCTCAGCAATTTGTTCAGCAAGATAATGAGAATTGGTGCCCGAAAACAGTTTTACTTGGTTGGAGGTTTGCTGTATCATTGATGGCTAGTATTATAGTTGCCCGAGCTGGATTCGAACCAACACAGTCAGAATCAAAATCTGAAGTCCTGCCATTAGACGATCGGGCAATGTTTGTGGTGTGGGCCGGGATCGAACCGGCGACACAAGGATTTTCAGTCCTTTGCTCTACCAACTGAGCTACCGCACCTTTCCTTTCTGCTAAAAAAGGACTGCAAAAATAAGGACTTTTAGCAAAGTGGCAAATTCATTTTTAAAATTTATCTTAAAACCTATAACCTAAAAGGAATTACGAATTACATTCAAGGATCAAGGACCAAGGATTGGGTTGGTCAAAAGACACAACCACAGGTATTATAATAATCAGGCGTAAGCTCCACTCGTAATTTATAATTCGTAATTTGAAATTTATATATATTTTTGTAGGTAATAAATATATATAAATTTCATGAAAAAGGAAAAGACAAAATGCCCTTGGTGCATAGGTGATGCATTGATGGAAGCATACCACGACACAGAATGGGGCGTGCCGGTGCATGATGATACTTTATTGTTTGAATATTTGATATTGGATGCTTTTCAAGCAGGCTTGAGTTGGAAAACTATATTACATCGCAGGGAACATTTTAGAAAAGCATTTGCCAATTTCGATTATAAAAAAGTAGCGAAATTCGACCAGAAAAAACTAGATGAACTGATGCAGAACGAAGGAATTATCCGCAATAAGTTAAAAGTATATAGCAGTGTTACCAATGCACAATTGTTTATAGCTATACAAAAAGAGTATGGAAGTTTTGCCAAATATATATGGCAATTTACCAAATATAAAACTATTAACAAAAAACTGAAAACTCAGATGGATATTCCAGCCAAAACTCTTGAAGCAGAAGCCATGAGCAAGGATTTGCGTAAACGCGGATTTAAGTTTGTGGGCCCAACTATATGTTATGCGTTTATGCAAGCGGCTGGCATGGTGAATGATCATTTGGTGGGATGTTTTAGGTATAAAGAAGTATAAGGAGGAAGGGTAAGGAATAAGGAGTAAGAGGCTGAAGCGAAATGATGGATATTGTTAGAGCTCGTTCTTCACTGTAGTTACTCACTTATAACTTACTCTACTAGCACCTTCACTTTTTCTCCCCCAACAGAAAGTATATATAATCCTTTGGGTAATTGCCCAATTGGGAACTGCTTTTGGTTGGTGTTGTCACCAACCAACTGTAAGACGCTTCTTCCCATCATATCATACATGGTTATATCTCTGGTTAACTGGTTGGTCATGGTTCGACCCCGCTCACCATTGCCAACTAGAGTCATTCGTGGCTGCGAGGGCCACTCCACATATAATACATCATGCACAGGATTCGGATATACATGAATTAAGTTTGCATTTTGCTCTATCTGGTTCACCCCCGTGTGAAACAACGACCCACTATTAGCCACACATCCATTCCCATCAACCACATGCACAGTATACCTGCCCGTGGGCGGGTAGTAAATGGATGAAGTACTATCATATAACACATTATCTTTATACCAAGTATAACTCACAACAGGTCTTGTGGTAACGGTATATAAACGGTTACTAGCTGTTTTAATATTTACAAACAACTGGGGCAAGAAACTAATTTTTACCGTATTGCTCTGTGCCCCGCAGCCAAAGGTATTGACAGCGGCCACATAATAACTGTTTGCGGTATCTACTTTAATACTTGGTGTGGCAACCTGTCCAGCATTCCATTTGTATGTTACAAGCGGTGGATAGTTTATATCTTTCTGTTTGGCAGTGAGAATAAAACTATCTCCAAAACACAAAGGGTTATGGCTAGGACTATCTATATACACAACAGGCTGTGGCAATATACGAAATACATTTGTTTTGGTTAATGAATCCATACAACCCTGTTTGGTTATATATATAAGTTTTGCATTATAGTATCCAGTATCCTGTACTATTAGTTTTAACTTATTAGTAGTAACAGTATCATATTGTTTTATGATATTATTTGGATAATATATAGTCCATTTTCTTTGTTGGATAAGGCTATCCATGCCGCTGCTATCTGTGAGAGTGATGGTGCTGTTGCCGCAGCTTTTTGCATAATTGGGCGTGAAATAGGGTGTTACAATTTTGCCAACACTTATATATACCGAATCTTTAACAGAACAATTATAGTTATTGGTAACCGTAACACTGTAATAGTTTGATGTTACAGGTTTTAAAAATACAGATGCCGTTGTATCTCCCGTGCTCCATATATAACCCATGCCTCCTGTTACGGTGAGCGTAGTCGAATCCGTACCGCACCAACTTGTTTTGCCACTTATTTTGCTTACAGGCAATGGATTTATTTGTATATAATTAATTTTCTCCAATGAATCTATACAGCCCTGCTTACTTTGCATAATTAATTTTGCAGAATATACTCCTGTATCATTAAACAAGAAAGACAAATTATTAATAGTGCCTGTATTAATAGTTGTATCCAGGCCACCAACTTTGTATATATGCCAAGTACGATTTACTATAACACTATCAAATTTTGAAGTATCTGTGAGTACAATGTCTTTTGCACCACAGTTTGTTACATAATCTGCGTTAAAACTTGCTTTGGGTATAGTATCTATTGTTATATTATAAGTTGTTGCTGCACTATCATAACAGAAAATATTCCAAACTTTGCAACCTACATTAAAGTTGCCACTTTTATTATATATGTGTTGTAACTTTATATTGGCAAGTATATTATTGTTTCCTCCCATTATTAAAGTATCTTTTCCGTCACCCCATGTTATATGCAAAGTATCAGTATATTTATAAGCAATACTAACATCTGCTGTTTGATAACCACATGCTATATTCTTTTGTGTATTGAAAGTTAATATAGGTTTTAGTTTTAGCGTAACACTATCTCCCACCCACTGCTTATACCCGCACGGCCCTAATGTGCAAGCTAACCTCACATAATAACTACCTGCTGCTTTGTAGGTATGCGAAACACTCTTCCCGTCTGTACTATCCCCATCTCCAAAATACCAACGAAAAGCACTAAATGCACTATCTGAATCTGCAGTAAATTGTATCGTGCTATCACTACCACAAGCATTGCTTCCTTTTACTTGAAAACGGTTGTTTATTCTTTTTATGGGGTAGCTATGGCATGGGAAAATATGAGAATAATTAGAAGAGCCTGATAATAATGTTAAACCATCTAAAACAAATTCACACTCTTTGCCCCAAACATCAGGGTACTTAATATAACTAAATGAACGACGTGAAGAATCTGCTGAAAATCCAAGATACAATCGATTGTCTGGACCTAATTGAGAGCCAGGGCTATTATATTTTACTACTAATCCATCATTTGCGTAAATAGGAACAGCTTGTGTAAATTTAATAGTGTCGTAAACAGGTAGTTGATAGATAACTGTACTATCTAATTTTGGATATTTGCCAGTCATACAATATAAAATACTATCATTGGGGGAAAAAGAAAATTGTGCATTTGATTTATGTTTTGCAGAAAACGGTATAATATCCTGATTGTATGACAACATACCTGTGCCTCTGTCAAAATTATATAATTTATATGAAAAATATTGATTAGTGTCTTCATCAAAAGTGGAAACAATAAACTTACCATTATTAGATGCACGTATGTGGTACTCATACATACCATTATAACCATTGCTAGCTGTAAAATTTGAAATTATTGGCGTATTAGAAATACCTTTTTTGCTAAGTAAATAAGCATGTATTGTATACAAGCTAGTTTTAACAAGGATCCAATAATCAGTATCGTTTTTATGTTTTATAAAACCTGCACAATAGCCAGCAGAATCCATCACTTTTTGGTCTCCCATTTCAAAGTCACCTCTTCCACTGTCCAAATAATTATTGATTATTGAATATTGCAAACCACTATTCTTATTCCCAGCAATTTTCAGTCTGAATAGATACACAAAAGAATCATTAAGAGGTGCCGGCACAAAAAAATTATTAAAGCATCTATATCTTAACAGCGAATATGAAGGCAATAATTTATGCTCCTTGTTCCAAATTAGGCTGTCCCCCCCAATATAATATAATAATTTTCCGTTGCAATCTGAAATTGATTCTGGATATTCAGCAAATCCCGGATTTTTTTTACTGTCATAAGCGAATAGTGATGACTTAAATACTTTGGGAGGATTGTTATTAAAGTCAACCCCTCCATACAATCCCAATACCCAATTATTGCCTTCTTGAGCATTAGCTGCAAGGCATATTGATGTAAATAAAAATATTAAAAAATATCTTATCATGATCAATCAGTCATTTTTACTAGTTTTTGTTTACTGATCAATTCACCGGAATTGCAATCTTGTATTCTTATAAAATAAAAACCTGTGGGAATATTTTCAGTATTCAGTAATGTAATATCTGAATTTTTATTTTGTGTGTTCATTATTATCTTTCCAGTCATGTCTACAATACTTATATTTATAAATTTGATGTTAGTATGCTTTATACTTAATATACTATTAAACGGGATTGGATAAACTTCAACTCTAGCGGGAGAATTAACAATATTGGAATTGATACTGTTAAAAGAGTTTGTTTTAAATTGACCTCTACATGCCTTATTTGGACTCACATCTCTCGCCGCATCATTTGCATTATAGGCTACAGTGTTCCCATCCAATTCAATAGTGGTGCTAGTACTTGGCCATTGAAAATAATATGCTCCGTACTGATTATTATTACCAGTACTATCATAAACTACAAAAGTAATTGGGTTTGCACTATTATACCATGCTATATCAGCATAAGTGCTGGTCGTATTTCCTACAGTATAATCAAAAAATGTCCCCCATTCATATCCATTTTGGTCGCCTTGGTCTTCTAATTCTCCCACACCTATGATACCCCAATCATTACCAAGTATTTTATTGCAGTTCATATAAATAAACCGCATATTAGTATTACTACCGTAGTAACTTGAATTGTTACCACAACTACCTGTTACGGGATGGCAGATGGGTGCCATTACAATACCATATGTATTTGAGATAATTGAGTTCTGGGTAATATCTCCGGCCATATCAGTTTCATTATAACACTCAATCCCGTTTACAAAATTTTTGATAAAACTATATTGGATATGATAAGCATTTATAGTATTTCTTGTTCTTATTCCTGTTACACCTTGGGTGACATTGTTTCTTATATCAGCATTGTAAATACCTACAGAATATACATTCTCCGTAATAATACCATTATCTATATCGCCAATTATACTAGTTGAATTTGATACATTTAAGCTTTTTATATTTTCTGCCAATATACCAGTATGGAAATCCCCACTTAAATTTTCACCGTCAAGATACATTGAATTAGTGTTTGTAGTAGTCGGAGCATAATTTACAATTGCAACTTGATTGCGACTAGGAGGGTTAAAACAAACATAACTATTTGATGTGAAATAAAATTTATTTGCCTGATATAAGTATACAAAAGGCCTAAATGATGGGTATTGAAAAGAGGTTACAGGATAAACCGCAGAGCCCGATAATGTTGGGGAAACTAACATTAAATTACTAAATGCAGAATGTTGTATATAGGTATTCCCGGCACCCGATCCCGCAAACCTTTCGATATGTATATGTACATAATTGTTTGTGAAGGTACCTACATCAATATCGATGTAAGCATTGTCAAATGCATATACCCCAATTTTGGCATCTGATATTTGAACAGTAGTTAAACTTAGCGTGGCACTTTTACTCAGTCCTGCATAATTGGAATCAACTCCAGCTACCACTATGCCATACCAAGTTCCACAACTTGAAATAATTGTGTTATCTATATTTAATATACCTCCATTATTGGTTACAGCTTTATCAACAACTATCTGTGCATCTTGTTTCATATGGATAGTAGCGTTCGAAATATTTACAACGGCACCTTCTGGGATGGTAATTGTCCCTTCAAATTCTATTGTCCCGCTAGTGATATTAGTAGTTCCAGTAGGAAATGTATAATTCGCGGAATAAGTATTTGTTCCACAACCTACGTTATTTGTTAAAGAAGTTCTTTGCCCACAATTATTTGCATCAGCAATTAAATAATAATTACCAGGCAAAGTAGCAGTATAAGTACTACTTGTGGCACCAGAGATAAGATGCCCATTCCTAAACCACTGATAATTGCTATAAGTATTATAACTTGAATAAGGCTGTATTGTTAAAACTGCAGACGGTACGGAACCCGATATGCTAAAATCTAATTCATAATCATATTTAAGCGTAATAACCGCCGATGAGCAAGGAACAAAACCATCTGTACAAACATAAAAATAATAGTATGTATGATTGTGGTATGTATTTACTGGATACACAGTAAAATTATTAGTAGGACTCCCCCCATTCAGTACAGAAGCACTTCCTCCATATGCATCACACTCGTACCATATAACATCATAGCCTGAAGCAGGTGTATAACTTAAGGTATATGCAGTACTGCATGTTGCAAGGGTGGTTGGAGTGGAATTGCATTGTGAATTGGGAGCAAAATATGTTATTCCATTCGATGTGCCACTACTACAAGTAGAAGAACTTCGAATTACAGTATGTGCCCCTGACCGAGTAGGTGTATAGGAGGTGCCCGTTTGCCCTGGAATTTGTACTGGCCCTGCACCATAATCCGCATACCACTGGTATGTATAACTAAGACTTGTATATGGTTGAACTGTGTAAGTGCCGCTCACATCAGCAATAATCACATCAAAATCATATTTCAAAGTAATAAGTCCCGACTGGCATACCATAGGATAAGGAGAAACTTGATCCTGTGCCCAATAATAGTAATAATGGGTTTCATTTGTTGTGGTTTGAGTAGGGTACACTGTAAGTGACCCAGTGGAACCACCCGATATATAAGACCCATTATTCCCGCTGGCATCACACTCATACCAAAGGTAAGTATAACCTGAGCTGCTAGGAGAACTCATCATGAATGAAGTGTTGCAAGTTTCATAAAGTACAGTAGAGCTAACACATTGTTGTCCGTAAGTATTACTAATAGGTGTAATCATCAAAAATAATATCAAAGATACCATTTTTGAAGCAATAGTTGCATGCTGGTAATTGCGAATTAAAGAAATTGTTTTTTTCATGAGCGTATTTGTTTTGGTTTATAGGTTATAAAAAAGTATTTAATTTCTACAGGAAAAACGAGAGAAGGGACCGCAATTGTTCCATAACCGAAAACCAAACACCTCGGCCCTGGCAGCAATGCTGCTTGGTGTAAAAAGATAAAAAATAGAAGGGTGTTTGTCCCAAATAAAAACCCATGAAATGCCCGCCAAAATTGGCAGTAGCAACTTATATGATAGCTTGGGGGGGGGTAAAGGTCATTTAAAGATTTTGTTTGTTTGTGAAGCAATTGTAGGTGGTAAACTATATCCCTCCAAATTAAATTTTCGCTCTGGTAATTAAGCAATTGTGAACAATCGTTTTGCCTACTATTGGAAAATAATTTGATGCCTTTCGTCCTGATTTTTTCGCAGCAAAAACTTATCCACGCGTGGCGTCAGGTGGAAAGATATGTGGTGTCAGGTGGAAACTCCTGACACCACATATCTCAAATTTATTTTCTACCTTTGCCTATTATCTATTAGATAAAACCATATATGAAAAAACGCATTAGTAAAAGGCCCGTAATTATACAACGAACGGCCACTCCCGACGATTTTCAGGACATTATAAAACTATCACAAATTTGTTTTCACGATAATGATCCATGGACGATGGATATGCTGAAAAGTCAGTACCACATATTCCCTGAGGGCTTGCAGGTTATTGAATTTGAAGGCGAGATTGTAGGTTCAGCCACCAGTCTTATTATTAACTGGGATGATTATGATGATGACCACACCTGGAACGAGATATGCGACAAAGGGTATATTACCAACCATGATGAAGATGGGGATACTTTATATGGTATTGAGGCCATGGTACACCCCGAATACCAAGGACTTAAAATAGGTCGCCGATTATATGAAATGCGTAGGGACTTGGGTGTAGAAAAAAACCTCATGCAAATTTTGATTGGTGGCAGATTGCCCAATTATCATATACATTCTGGAAAGCTTGGTGTACGTGCGTATGTGAAAAGAGTCATTGATAAAAAGATAAAAGACCCAGTGCTTACCTTCCAACTATCACAAGGATTTGCAATACGCCGTATTATAAAAGATTACCTTCCCAATGATATAGAAAGCGAAGGTTATGCTTGCCTATTAGAATGGAAAAATATTGACTACACGCCTGAGAGCAAATCGGAACGCTCAGTGATGATGAAAAAAGTGCGGGTTTGTTGTATACAATATGAGTTACGAAAAATTATGGTATTCGATGAATTTGCCCAACAATGCGAATATTTTACCGATGTGGCTAGTAACTATAAATCAGATTTTTGTATTTTCCCTGAGCTATTTACCACCCAGCTACTATCGCTAATCGACTACAGGGGCATGAGTCCTGAAGATAGTATACGCAAGATGGATGAGTATACCGATGATTATATAAGTTTGTTCAAACGCTTAAGTTTAGAATATAATATAAATATTATTGCAGGCACACATTTGCAATTGGAAGGTGATGATTTATATAATATAGCATACTTATTCAAACGCGATGGAACTTATGAAAGACAGTATAAAATACATATCACACAGAACGAACAAAAATGGTGGGGTGTGAAAGCGGGTTCCGAAATAAATGTAATGAATACCGATTGCGGAAAAGTGGCTATCAATGTATGTTATGATGTGGAGTTCCCTGAGATGGCAAGAATAGCGTGCCAGAAAGGAGCCAAGATATTATTTGTTCCCTTTAGTACAGATGAGAAGCATGGATTTCAACGTGTAAAATATTGTAGTCAAGCAAGGGCTATCGAGAACCAAATTTTTGTATGCACTGCGGGCACTATTGGCAATATACCATCGGTTGACAATATGGATATTAACTATGCACAATCAGGAATATATACACCCAGCGATTTTGCTTTCCCACCCGACGCAGTAGCAGGTGAATGTAACACCAATATCGAAACCGTCGTTATAGCTGACCTTGACTTGGCAGCACTTGAACGCGTAAGGAATACCGGAACCGTGCTGAACTGGAAAGACCGCCGATTGGATTTATATGAACTGAAAGAATTATAACTATATATTTTTGAAAAAAAATAAACTATATTATATATTTTTATTACTGATATTCACATTACCAGTAAGCGGCCAAATATATATAAGAGGCAAACTACTAAGGGCTGTTGATAGCACACCTGTAGTACAGGCTATTGTTGTACCTCGTGGTTTGTATGTGGGTACTATCTCTTCATATAATGGCGAATTCAATTTAACAATCGATACCAGCCATAAGCAGTTGGTAATAAAAAAAATGGGGTATTATACTGATACACTTCAAGTAGATTCATTGGTTGGGAAAAACAATATTATATTTTTACAAGATGTGCCCATGTTATTTCCTGAATTTGTATTCAGAAGCGTACGTGTTCAAAAATTAGATGCCTACGAACGCAGAAAAGAGTGGAGCTATGTGCTTGACAGGCCTAAGCCTGGTATACAGAGCCCAATCTCGTTATTATATTATAATTATAGCAAACACGGCAGAGAACTAAAAAAACTAGACGAATTATTTGAGCGTGATGAAAAGAAACATGCCATCAATGATGTATTTACCAGAGATGTTGCACATCAAATTTCTGGATTGTATGGAGCTGCTCTCGATTCATTTATGAACTTTTGTGGCCCAACCTATAATATGGTTGCTACCAATTCTGAATATGAAATTATAGAGACCATCAAAAGATGTTATATGTTGCACAAAATTTTATTTAAGCCCGAATAAATTTTGAAAGGAGATTATATATTGATGCTTGCTTCTTGGTTCCCAAACTATGTGGAACCTACATCGGGTAATTTTGTAAAAAGCCATATAGAATCTATCGGTATCAATAATAAAGTAATTGTTATATATATTAAGTTCATTGATCGAAAACAGAATTTCAAAAACTCAGAAGTACTTGATGGAAATATATTATATATCACAAAATATCTAATTAAACCCAATTCAGATATTACCAAGTTCTTAATTTACTATAATTATTGTTTGCAGGTTTTTAAGCAATATGGCAAACCAAAATTTATACAGGTTCATGTGGGTTGGCCCGTGGGCGTAGTAGCTTGGCTGCTCAAAGGATTAAAGAAAATTCCCTATATTATCACAGAACATAGTAGTCGTTATCTCAAACTTAATAAACCTAGATTGCGTTTTTTGGAAAAACAAGTGTTTATAAAAGCATCTGGGATAAGCAGTGTTTCTCAGCATTTGGAAACCGATTTAAAACAACTATTTAGTTTTACGAATGATCCTGTAATTATACCCAATTTAATAGATGACTTTATATATAATATTCCGAAATCGATTGAGAAAGAAAAATATTTTATCCATGTTTCCAATTTTGCGGAAGTAAAGCAAAGTGTTAAAATTGTTTCAGCATTTATTGATTCATTGCCAAAAATTCCCAATTACAAATTATATATGTATGGCGAAAATGGCCCCGCTAAAGACGATTGTATTAAAGTGGCAAGAGAACATGGATTGTTGAACAGAAATATATTTATAGAAGGTATTATACCCAAACAAGAAGTAGCAGAAAAAATGTCGAAAGCTACGGCTTTGATATCTTATAGTCTTTACGAAACACAAGGTATGACTGTATTTGAAGCCTTGGCCACACATTGCCCTGTTATATGTAATGATATTATTTCATTTCAAGAATTGGTGAAACCTGAATTGGGTGTTTTGGTAAACAGCGATAAGGAATTATGCGAAGCAATCGTTAATTTTGCTCAGAATAAATACACGATAAATTTTGCTAATTATTCAGCAAAGTATGATAGTAATACCATCAACAAAATGTTCAACAACCTATATAAAGAATTGAATCTTGCTTAAAAATATAGCCTATACTTTTCTTTCAAAATTGTGGGCAATGTTGCTCACATTTTTGTTGATTTTGCTTACTACACATTATCTAGGCAAGGAAGGCCGAGGCGAAATAAGCAATTGGACTGCAGCCATCAATTTACTCACCCAGATAGGCTTATGCTTTGGCGGCCCTGCATTGGTGTATTTTGCCAGCCGCTATAATAATGGGCATTTACTCAAAAATATTTTTGCATACAATATATCTCTTTCCATTTTATCTGTAGGTATTATATACATATTTTACCAGCAACTTAATTTAAGTATCTATATACCAATTATTGCTTTTGTCAATGTCTCTTTTCTTTCATTTTCTATACTTCTAACAGGGCATAACAAGATTGGGAAAGTAAATAAATTAAACAATATATGTATTACGCTTCAAGCGGCATTCTTTGCTTCAACGTGCTATTATACAGAGCCTACTGGCATCATTTATTTAATATGTTTTGCAGGTTCATTATTACTCACTAGTATTATAGGCTATAGCTACTTATATAGAGAACAAACCCCTGCCCTATCAAATACTGTATCACTGAACAACTTTTTAGCTAAAGGCGTCTACTCACAATTGAGCAATATTTTTCAATTGATGAATTACCGTTTGAGTTATTTTTTGATACCTTTTTTCTTAGATGAATCTTTTCTCGGAATCTTTTCTGTGGCTATTGCACTGGGTGAGGCAGTTTGGTTGGCAGGAAAAAGTATAGCATTTATCAACCTCGGCAATGTGGCAAGTGGGCAGATAGATAAGAGCAGTATCAAACGCTCCATATTACTTTCATTTATTATAACAGGAATGTGTTGTTTGGTATTATATATTATTCCCAATGAAACTTATGGATATGTATTTGGCAAACAATTTATCGATGTAAAACAGCAATTAATTTATTTATTTCCGGGTATTATATTATGCTCTTTATCATTTGTTCCAGCAGCCTATTTTGCTGGCAAAGGCGAATTTAAGTATAATAATATGGTGGCAATATTGGGCTTTGTGCTTACGGCATTGCTTAATTATGTATATATTCCCAAATTTGAATTGCAAGGTGCAGCTTTGTCGTTCGACGTGGCTTTGGGTGTGTCGAGTATTATATTGCTGGGTGTGTTTTACAGGAAGATTAATATCATACAAAAATGAAATCGGCTAGCCTCAACGAAATAAAAAAAGAGCTGCAAATATTGCCTGCTGCAGATTTAATTGAATTATGCATTGGACTAGCAAAATATAAAAAAGACAATAAAGAATTACTGGGGTACCTACTATTTGAGTCGGGCAATAAAACTCAATTTATTGCAGAAGTAAAGCTAGAAATTATCGAACAAATTACGAGTTTGAAAAGCCAAACAAGTTTATATTTTGTAAAAAAAGGCTTGCGAAAAACACTCAGATTAATTTCAAAATATAGCAAATACATCAATGACAAAGGCCTGACTGCAGAGCTTTATATACATTTCTGCAAGCAACTGAAATACTCGGGAATCCCTTATCACAGAAGCCAGATGATTGTAAATTTATATGATCAACAATTGAAGAAAATACATTCATTAATTGAAACACTTCATGAGGATTTGCAGTTTGATTTTAAGGAAGAAGTGGAGAGTATAAAGTAGAAAAACCATGTACGATGTACGATGTACGATGTACGATGTACGATGTACGATTTACGATTTACGATTTACGATTTACGATTTACGATTTGGCTGACGCCTGATTTTTAAAGGAGTAAGACTCCCCTCTCCTTCGAATAAGGACAGTATATCAATATAAATAAATCCTGAAGGGGTGACATTATTCTACCTCAAAAAAATAAACCATACTGAAACCCTGAAGGGGTGACATTATAACACCCGATCCTCCCAAACCTTAATCAATGTCTGTAAAAAAACATCACTGCTCTGTGCACCTGATACCGCAAATTTCCTATCAAACACAAAAAAGGGAACACCACTGATACCAAACTGTTCGGCTTCATATATATCATACTTTACTTCTTCAGTAAATAAGTTATTTTCTAGCATTTGCTTTACTTCATTAGCATCTAAACCTATATCATTCCCAATAGTGATTAGTGTATTATAATCAGCAGTATTTTTCCCATCGGTAAAATATGATTTAAACAATATTTCTTCTGCTTCATTTTGCAATCCCTTTTGCTTTGCAAAATGTGAAAAGCGATGTGCATCGAATGAGTTTGCTACTATAGCGTTATCAAAATTATATATCAAGCCAACCTCATTGGCAACAAGGGATACACAATCATTCATCTCTTTAGCTTGTTCCATGCTAATACCTTTTCTCTCTGCCAAAAATTGGTGAACAGTTTTAGTAGCATCTGTTTGTATACTTGAATCTAATTGAAAACTTCTCCATATAATTTCAACTTCATTTTTATGCTCAAATTGTTCCAACCCTATTTCAAATTTGCGTTTCCCAATATAGCAAAATGGGCACATCACATCACTCCAAATTTCTACTTTCATATATATGATTTTATATAATACTGAAACAATAATACGCATTTATTTGTTTGACTGCACACGTATTTTAATACAAATTTCTCTTCCTCAATCCTTTATTCGTACCTTTGCTGTATGGAAATAGTGCAACAACAAATACTTTCAAACTTAGGAATAGAATCTCTGAAACCCATGCAGGAGGCAGCTGTAAAGGCTATCCTTGCTGATGATACAGTGCTATTGGTAGCCCCAACAGGTTCAGGTAAAACAATGGGATTTATGCTGCCTGCATTACAATTATTAAAACCAAATATCAATGCCGTACAATGTTTAATCCTAGTGCCATCAAGAGAGTTGGCGATGCAGTTGGATCAAGTTTGGAAAAAAATGAGTACCGGTTTCAAAGTGAATGTATGCTATGGCGGTCACTCCACACAAATTGAAACCAAGAACCTAAGCACTCCCCCAGCAGTTTTGATTGGCACACCAGGCCGTATTTTAGATCATATACAAAGAAATAATTTCACCCTAAATAACATACACACTTTAATACTAGACGAGTTCGACAAATCTCTTGAAATGGGCTTCCATGAAGAGATGGAGCAGATTATCATAAAACTCAATAACCTAAAAAAACGTGTGTTAGTTTCTGCAACTTCTAATATACAAATTCCTGATTTTGCAGGAGTAACTAAACCCACTGTATTAAATTTCAATCCCAAAAAAGATGAATTGAATGAAAGTTTGAGTATAAAATTGGTGATGTCGGACGACAGAGATAAAGTATATAGTTTGTTCCAATTATTATGTTCGGTAAATTCTGAATCGGCTTTGATATTTAGCAACCACCGTGATGCATGCGAACGCACCACTGAATATTTAAATGGCAAGGGTATACATGCAGCATTCTACCATGGCGGCATGGAGCAGGATGATCGCGAACGTGCACTAATACAATTTAGAAATGGAAGTGTAAATTATCTCGTCACTACCGATTTGGCTGCACGGGGCTTAGATATTCCAGAGATGAAACATGTGATACATTTTCATCTCCCCGTGCAAGAGCAGGAATTCATACACCGTAACGGACGCACAGCCCGCATGCATGCATCGGGAACAGCATACATTATCATATCCAAAGATGAAACTTTGCCATCATATATTAATAAAAATACAGAAGTACTAAAACTTGCAAAAAAATATAATTTGCCCGATGAACCACAATTTAAAACTATATATATAAGTGGTGGCAAAAAAAATAAGCTCAATAAAATTGATATTGTTGGGTTTTTCTCACAAAAAGGTAAACTAGGAAAAGATGATATTGGTTTAATTGAAGTAAAAGATTTTAATTCGTTTGCGGCAGTGAAAACTAATAAAGTTGGGGTTCTTCTTGGCAATATAAAAGAAGAGAAAATGAAGGGAAAAAAATATAAGGTTGAGGTGGCTAAGTGATGTACATTATTATTCCCATTACCCCGCCCTGAAGGGCAGGGCAATAGAAAATACAATTTCCTTAACTTAACAATATTGCCCGATGAAACTTTTCTGTTAATCGTTAAATAAAATCATTCAATCAAAAATCATTAAATCATTCACTGTTTCGGTCCCTTCGGTTGCAGCGGTCTCACCTCCAAATTTACTTGATGGAAATTGGCTGGGGTTTCAATTGCATGCACAATCATCGCCGCAACATCTTCGGGCATCAACATATAATCGTGTGGTTTTATTCCTGGACTGTTTCTAAAAAAATCTGTTTTGGTAGAGCCTGGATATACACAAGTCACTTTTATTTTATAATCACGCAACTCACGCCAGAGGCTTTCTGTCAAGCCTTTCACAGCCCATTTGCTGGCACAGTATGCCGCTACTTGAGGCATTCCTTCCAGTGCTGCGGTGGATGCTATATTTATTATATGTCCACTTTGCTGTTGTTTCATTACTGGAATAATCTCTTTGCAGGTATAAAAAATTCCATCCACATTGGTGTCGAACATTTCATGCCATTGCTCGATTGGCATATCTTCTAAATTTCCAAAATATCCCAATCCTGCATTATTAATTAATACATCAATTTGATTATTATATATAGTTTTTATTTGCAAAATTGCATCAGCCACTTCTATATAATTTCTCACATCGGCTTTTACGAAAGTAAGATGCTGGTGGTCAAAATCTGGCTTGTGCTGGCCTATTCCAGCTACTTTATAGTTTTTGGATAATAGCAATCCGCATAATGCTTTGCCTATTCCTTTGCTAACTCCTGTAATAATTGCAGTTTTCATATATATTAAAACAACATATCCCGTTTGGGTAAATTCAATCTCAAATTTAAGTAGAGCATGCTTGATTTTAAACTCTGACTCGGCACTGTGCTCGTTTGGTTTCTATATATATAATTCAATTCCACAAACAAATTATGCCAAGGCATATAAGTTAAAGTAAAATCGAAATATTGTATATTGGTTTTTACACCTTGGCCAATAGTGTTTCCCAAATCGTAATGCGGGTATCCTACATATTGACGCTTGTGATAATCCACGAAGATGTTCTGCCCCCAATGGGTTCCGCCTGTGTCAGCACCATACATGGCATACATATAACGGAAAGCTGTATATATTCTAGGGGCCACTTGATAACGCAATATATGTAATTGTTCTCTCAAATTTGCACCCAAGGGATGTGCCATAGGCTGACCATAATTTGTATAGGCTGTTGAAGTTTTAAAATGCGTATAAGTATACGGACGTATCATATTAAACTCAAACTGATAATCCAAGTTTTTAATATTAAATACATTAATATATTTCAATCCACTTTGTATAGAATATTTATTGGCCCAATATCCATCTTGTTTTACCAAATGATGTAATAAAAATTCATCCAAAACAAACTGACCATAAAAAGAGAAATGTTTCAGAAAATTCCATTTCCAATCAGCTGCTATCATCGAATTATCTGCGGAGTTATTATTCTGTTCTATACTTCTATAAAATATAACAGGGTTTAAATAATTGAAATCAAAACCCCTAGAAGCATTGCTATCACTACGCGCAAAGATGACCGTTTCACTCAAACCAAAATTAAAGTTCTTGGTTAAGTTCATACTCAAATGATGAAATGCCATATACTTTTTACCGGGCAAATTTCCACTTAAGTTATTTTGATAATCGTTGAGCTCAGCAAATATATTGAGGTAATTAAATCGCCATACTTTGGTATTAATTTTCAGTTGCAAGTAGTCAGGACTGAAATCGCTTAGTATTAAAGAACGTATGCCATTGCCAATAAAATTACGATCGTGACCGAACATCATGTTTACATTTTTTACGGGAGTAAATGTTATATAACCTCTGGTAATAAAATAATCGTAAGCATTATTTTTATTCTTGAAAAATTTTAAATAACCTACGCCCGGCATAATTCCAGGATTTGCAGTAGTATCTAATATTCCTTTTTTATTGTTTATATAATTATTGATATAGGTGGGCTCGTAAGTTTGATTATCAGTAAGGAAAGTATAATAACCGATTTTATTACTGATAGCTCCACGAACCTCTATTCCTCTGGTGTTTGTGAAGAGATTGCTTTTTTTATTTTCGTTGTTAACACCGAAGCTGAGGACGGGATTGATGAACATGGAGAAATCTTTTTGTTCGATACCTAAGAATTGAGAGGTATAATAATTATAAAAGTACTTCAATATTTTTTTATCATTGTATCTAAATGTACCTTTCAATCTAAGAAAGTCAGCATCTATTGTTTCATTACGTAAATAAGAAAAATTTGAATTATCTCTTAAATTAAGCTCTATTGGTATTGAATCAAATAAAGAATTAGAGAATTTATTGTTCCAATAATCTTGTCTATAATAAGGTTTTACAGAACTATGAATATTTTTAAAAATAGTTCCAGAAAGTACTTCATATCTATCAAAATATGGATACAAAAAAGTATTAGCACTAGTATAGGAGGATTGAGTATAATTATGGCTAAAATTATCCGTTTTAATTTCTATAAATAGCTGTCCACTAACGGGATCATCACGAAGAATCGTTTTTGATTTTTTCACACTAGTACTATCATTTTGTGAAAATACTACTTGAGTTAATAAAGAAAACAACAACAACAACGTCATTGCTTTTAGACCTGCCGTCATTCTGAGCATCCCGAATGCATTCGGGACTGCGGAGAATCCCATTGATGTGTGCTCGACAAGATTAAATTCCCGAGCACACACTCGATGGGATTCTTCCTCGTTCCTCGTCAGAATGACGCGGGGGGCCGGTGAAGCACTATATAAATTCCTTATCATACTTCTGCCATCAAAGCATCTAGTTTTTGCTCGAGTGCGGGGCTAATTTTATATAATGGCAAACGAACTGCGTCACCACAAATTCCTAGTTTCTTTAATATATATTTCACACCACCCGGGCTGCCTTCTGCAAAAATTTGTTTGCTAAGTTCATATACTTTGTAATGCAAATTTCTAGCAGTTTCATAATCGTTAGCGAGGGCTGCTCTTACCATATCAGAGAATTGACGGGGATAGGCATTTCCTATTACAGATATTACACCATCCATTCCTGCTCCTATTAGTGGTAAGGTTATCGCATCATCGCCTGATACTACTTTAAAATTTGCTGGTTTGTTTTTTATAACATCCATACATTGTTCAAACATTCCGGATGCTTCTTTGGTGCAAACTATATTACTGATATCATTAGCCAAACGCAATTGTGTTTCGGCTATGATATTACAGCCCGTGCGGCCTGGCACATTGTATATAATAACTGGTAGTGGACTATTATTTGCAAAGGCTTTATAATGTTCGTAGATTCCGTTTTGGTTGGGTTTATTATAATAAGGACTTACAGAAAGTACCGCATCATATCCATTATAATCAAAATTATTCGCAGCTTCTAAAAGTTCGGCAGTATTGTTTCCGCCAATACCGGCAACCATATTTACACGTTTGTTGTTTGCTTCTACGGCAAACTTATATATACTTTTCTTCTCTTCTTTGCTTAATGTCGCTGATTCTCCAGTAGTACCCAATACTACCAAATACTCTACGCCCCCGTTGATTACATGGTCAATCAATTTGCCCAGTGCATCAAAGTCAACTTCGTTGTTTGCGGTAAACGGCGTAACCAATGCAATGCCCGTTCCTGTATAATTAAAACTCATAATTTATGTATAAAATAATCAATTTCTTTAATAAGTTCGGGAAGCTCAGGTTGTATTTTCATATCAACCATCATATCAAAAAACTGCACATTTATTTTCTCGAATTTCCCAATTCTGAATTTCGCCTTTGAATGTAATGATATATAGAATAATGGCAGCACATCATTATTATATAAATTGAGCAATAAATCAAAATCGTCATTCTTAAATTTTATACCTGCATCGCTCTTGGGAAGTCCCGTCCAAGTTAGATTTTGGCGGTGTATATACTCCGAGTGCATGGTGAAATTTACATCGAACGTAAGTTCTTTGTAGGGGAAATATCCCAGCATAAAAACAGTCTTTCCTTCGTTGCGTAACCTGTTGGCATACTTACCTATCATCTCCATATTTTCACGGGTAGCTTCATATAATATACCAATGGTTTTTACCTCGCTAAAATGCTGTGTGAAACGTTGCACATTCTCTGCCCTGTCCCGCATTAAGTAGAACCTGCCAATAGTTTGTTTTATGTTTTCAATTACTGACAATGTATATATATTTATTGATGATTCGCCACGGCGAACTACTACTCTTCTTCCTCATCTTCGTTATTATCATTTTCATTATCTTCCGAGTTTCGGCCAAACGCTGATATATCAGGCTCTCCCAATATATTGAGCATTTGTTTTACAGCTTGTTCATTATCTTTATCTTTGTTTTGAGCATAAGAAAACAATAAATTTCGCATCATCCTTTTCACGATTTCTATATTGGTGCAAGGTACAAAATAATTGGGGTCTAATTCCAGATTCAATTGTTTTACAAACTGCTCCAAATTGCTCAATGACAAAATAGCACCATGATTAAATGAATTTATATAGAATAATATTTGACCCTTATTTAAATTATCCAAGTCAACATTATCATGAATGGAATGTATTGTTTCCAATCCCGAATCATCACGATAAGCCAATACAAAATGTTGTGGAAGATTAACGCCATATATAGGAATATTTAGACTATGTGCCACCAATTGATATACTACACTCAACGAAACCGGATTGCCTCTGCGACTCTCCAACACTTGATTGATAAAGGAATTATTGGGTGAATGATAGCTCAGTGTGTTCGATTGAAAACCATATAAATCATATATAACATGATTTAATATTTTTGTTTTTTCTAAGCTAGATAAATCATAGTTTAATTCCAACCAAGCATCTAACTTTATTTTATTAATTTGATTTGAAAGTGTTTGTTTTTCAAGTTCGGGATATTTGAATTTGGCAATTAAAAAAACACCTTCCAATAAATCTTCACCATCATTTGCATACCATGCAGTCAATTCTATTTTCACAATATCGAATTGTATTCGACTAATCAGACTTTCTAATTTTTGTTGTAATAATGCATCGAAACATGTTTCCCATTCAGTCTCTAAGAATGGCACCACTTGCCCGCCATACGACATCAGCTTCTGTTCGATGAGGGAAGATATTTCCGCATCGGGATCGTCGAGCAATTTTACCAACGAATGTATTTCACGTTCGTCTATCATATTATATATTATATCGTTGTGACAGGCCGCGACCTGTCATTACAGTTATTTCTTTTTAGGTGTGGTTTTCTTTTTAGCAGTTGCCTTTTTCTTGGGTGCAGCTTTCACGGGTGCTTCTGCTTTTTTAAATGCGGCTTTTTTTCCAGTTTTTTCTGGGGCATTTTCTGCAATTGTCATACAATCTTCAAAGGTCATTGTTTTAGGATCTGAGCCTTTGGGTAATTTATAGTTTTCTTTACCTATGGCTAAGTAGGGGCCCCAGCGGCCGTTGAGCAATTGCACATCCGGATTTTCAGGAAATGCTTTGATCAATCTTTCTGCTTCTTTTTTGCGTTTTTCTTCTATCAATTCAAATGCTCTTTCATCCGTAATCGTCATCGGGTCATCTGTTTTTGGTATAGAAATAAATTTACCGTCATGCTGCAAATACGGACCGAACCTTCCCGTGTTTGCTTTAATTTCTTTCCCTTCATATTCTCCAACAATTCTTGGAAGTTTGAATAATTCCAAAGCTTCCTCTAAGGTCATTGTCTCTATCATCATCCCTTGTCGCAGATTTGCAAATTTGGGTTTCTGCTCTTCGTCCTCTCCGCCAATCTGCACCAGTGGCCCATAGCGACCGATACGTGCAATAATTTTTTCGCCGGTGGTGGGATGTGTTCCTAATACTCTTTCTCCTTTTTGTCTCTCGGCAGTTTCAGTTGTTAGTATAACAGTTTCGTGGAATGGAGTATAAAATGTTTTGAGCATTTGTTGCCATTTCACTTTGCCTTCTGCTATCTCGTCAAACTCCTGTTCCACTTTTGCAGTGAACTGGTAGTCCATTATTTTGTCGAAATGTTTGATTAAGAAATCAGTAACCACAGTTCCAATATCACTTGGGAAAAGTTTGCTTTTTTCAGCTCCATAGTTTTCCATTTTCACTAAAGAGGTAATATTATTTTTTGCTAGCGTCAGCGTTTCAAACTCACGTTCTTTGCCTGGTCTGTCTTCTTTTAACACATAGCCACGTTTCTGAACAGTAGAAATTGTTGGAGCATAAGTGGAAGGACGACCGATGCCATTCTCTTCCAATTTTTTCACCAAACTTGCTTCTGTATATCGTGGTGCTGGTCGGCCATAGCGTTGGGTTGCATTGATTTCATTTAGATTTAATATCTCGCCTACTTTCAGCGGTGGCAACATGCCTGTGGCTTCATCATCCTCTTCATCATCTTTGCTTTCCATATATACTTTTAGGAAACCATCGAACTTTAATACTTCGCCTGTTGCGGTAAATTTTTCTTTTTGCGTTGATATATTAATGGTGGCAACAGTGCGTTCAAATTGTGCATCACTCATTTGCGATGCGATAGCACGTTTCCAAATCAAGCTATATAATTTTGTTTCTTGGCTGCTGCCTTCTACTTCACTGTTTTCAAAATAAGTTGGACGTATAGCTTCATGGGCCTCCTGTGCTCCGACACTTTTGGTAGTATATTTTCTGCTATGAGAATAGTCTTTACCATAGCTTTTTCCAATCTCCGCTTTCGATGCTTCCATAGCCATCTCTCCCAAGTTTACCGAGTCTGTTCTCATATAAGTGATATGCCCAGCTTCATATAAGCGTTGCGCTACCTGCATAGTCATGCCCACTGGGAATCCTAGTTTTCTAGCTGCTTCTTGTTGTAGCGTACTTGTAGTGAATGGTGCAGCTGGCGAACGTTTGGCTGGTTTTGTTTCAAGGTTCTCGATGGAATAAGCAGCATTTTTACAGCCTTCTAAGAATGCCATCGCTTGCTCGCGGGTATCATATCTTTTGGGAAGGTCGGCTAGTAATTTTTTGCCTCCATCTAAAGTAAACTCAGCAGTAATTTTAAATTGGAAGTTCGATGTGAAATTTTGGATTTCTCTTTCTCTATCAACAATCAAACGCACGGCAACCGATTGCACACGGCCGGCAGAAAGACTCGGCTTTACTTTTTTCCAAAGCACGGGTGATAGTTCAAAACCAACGAGTCTGTCTAATATACGACGGGCTTGTTGGGCATTCACTAAATTAACATCAATTGTACGAGGAGTTTTTATTGCTTCCAGGATTGCACGTTTTGTAATTTCATGAAACACAATACGTTTTGTAGCAGCAATATTAAGTCCTAGCACTTCGGCCAAATGCCAAGAGATTGCCTCCCCTTCTCGGTCTTCGTCAGTTGCTAACCAAACGGTGTCGGCTTCCTTTGCCATTTTTTTCAATCGGGCTACCACATCTTTTTTATCTGCGGGCACTTCGTAGTGGGGATTAAAATTATTTGCGATGTCAACAGCTTCCTCTTCTTTGCTAAGGTCACGTATATGCCCGAAAGAAGATGTGACGCTGTAATCCGCACCCAAGTAGCCTTCTATGGTTTTTGCCTTGGCTGGTGATTCGACTATTACTAAGTTTTTTGCCATGTGTTGGTGTTTTATTAAGTGGCTTTAGCCCGCAAACTTAAGAACAAAGCGAAATGTTTGAGAAAAAAGTTTTGGAATTGTGTGGGAAAAAAGAGAAAGTTGTCGGGATTCAGGAATCAGGATTCGGTTCGCCGCGGCATATAGGGGGCTGAAGGGTGCTTATAATATTATCCCTTCGGGATTTAAATAAATGTATTTCGTTATGCTGAATTTATTTCTTCTTTTCCATTTTTTTATACTCATACATCAGCATTCGCACATCGTCCTGCAAGCGGCCAATATCTAGCGGGTCATAACTATCATAAGCACCGCGTACACGCTTTTCTTTGTCAATGAGAACCAATGTTTGGCTGTGAAAAAATTTGAGGGAATCGGCGGGAATTTTTGGGTCTTCGCCTGTGGGTAATAAATAACCACGTTGGGCCAAACCATATATATCGGGTTTGCTACCAGTTACCAAATACCAAAGATTTGGATTTATATTTAATGCATCTGAAGTGCGTTTTAATTGAGCAACGGTATCTGTTTCTGGATCTACCGTATGGCTAATAAATCTTATAATAGGATCAGCATTTTTACCGCCTGTGGTATCACAAAATTTTTCATAAATACTATGCACCACCCCTTGCATTTTGGGGCATACATCTTTGCAAGTACTAAAAAAGAAATTGGCAATATATATATGTCCGTCGAAGTTTTTTTCGGTAACAGGTCTGCCCAATTGGTCTGTGAATTTGAATTGGGGAACAGTATGATATATGGTATCTTTTTTTGTACCATCATATTCACGCTCGCCCAATATTGGGACATGGCCAGTTACAATTGTTCCTTGCTTTAATACAAAATATAATACTACGGGTAATACAATAATTGCAATAATTGCAATTCGTGAAGATAGTTTGCTGTTCATGAATGCAATCTTTATATTATAATGTGATTTGTATTTATACAATGATAAATACAATAAAAACAGTAGGGAGTTTTACTCCCCTCTCCACCCGGAGAGGTGCTGGGGGTGAGGCTACTCAACAAACCATTTGATAACGCTCCAGCGATCGCCTTCATATAATAGTGCGGCGACAAGACCCAATATAAAACCAAATGGTAATAATATAATTCCTGCAAGGCGTTTAACTTCATATTTCATGTGCATAAAAATGCCCACGATATAATATGATTTGATAATTCCCAAAGCAACAAATATAAGATTTCTGCTCATGCTTGCATCCATATTAAAGAAGAATGCAAAATCGACAAGCGTCAGGGCTGAAAGGATACCAAAGGTTACCCAAATAGTTTTCTTATTAATGCCGTGTCCTTCTTCGTGGTGCTCGGCTGTATGTTCTGCTGAATGATCTGTATGTTCCATTTTAAAATATTTTATTATTAATATATATACTTTATAAAAATTATTCCTTTTGAATTATATAAGATAGAAGAAGGTAAATACGAATACCCAAACCAAATCTACAAAGTGCCAATACAATCCCACTTTTTCTATCATTTCATAATGCCCACGTTTATCGTAAGTGCCTTTAATTACATTCACATATATGATAACATTTAATACCACACCGCTTAGCACGTGGAAACCATGGAAGCCAGTTACAATAAAGAACAGTCCGGCAAATGCCGCTGGCCCATATTCATTGAGAAATAAATTGGCTCCGTGTATTTTTTGTCCATCAACTAAAAAGCTACTTCCTTCATGACTACCAGTAATAAACTGTGACCATTCCCAAGCTTGGCAGCTTAAGAAAGCTATACCACCTATAATAGTAAGGAACATATAAAATGCAACATCATTGCGATGTTTGCGAGCACCGGCTTCAACCGCAAGCACCATGGTAACCGAACTAAAGATGAGGATAAAAGTCATCATACTAACAAACACCAATGGTAAATCCATCCCATGTAAAAATGGAAAGTGATTAAACACTTTGTCGGGATGCGGCCACTTAATTTCTGAACCACCTGAAAGGTAGCGATTGCAACCATAGGTTACCAGAAGTGATGAAAAAGTAAATGCATCCGATAATAGGAATACCCACATCATTAGTTTGCCATAGCTAACACCGAAGGGCGATTTGCCCCCGTTCCAGGCACTGTTGGGATTTAAAGCTACTGATTCTGACATATTATTATATTATATAAATCGATTTAGTTTTTTTAATTATTAAGCGTAGGTCATAAAGAAATATAGATATACCCATAGCACTCCTACAAAATGCCAATAGGTACTGCACAATGATATTGATAACATATTTTTTTTATGAACTTTATATTGAAATGTTTTGCCAAGCACAATTCCTAAGAATACTATTCCGCCTACTATATGCAATAGATGAAGACCAGCTAGCACATACACGAATGTTGCTGACACAGAAAAACCAGTAAAATATATATTATTACCTACCAATTGCTTTGCAGCCCAAGCTTGAAAACATACAAAAGACAATGCCAATAGCAGCGTCAATATCAAACCTACTTTTACGTTTAGTATCTCATCTCTTTTGGCCGAACGCTGCGACCACCACATAGTCACACTTGATAATACAACTGTTATTGTGGATATCATAAACATAGATGGCAATTGGAATTCTAGCCAAGCTTTTCCATCAATTTTTTTAACTATAAATGCACTTGTTAAACCAGCAAATAACATCACCATGGCCACTATAGCCACCCACATCATAAACTTATGCGGATGTACAGCGTACTCTTCACGTTCTTGGGGTTTCGGTATCATTTGCCTTTTCATATTCATCAAATTTTGTCGAGCATATATGCTATTTGTGTAACCGTTAAATATATATAACTCGAAAACATTATTTGTTTCGCTTCTTTTCCGTCGCAAGTCTGTAATAATCTGTATGATCTATATAGTACATACAATGCTGCAACTGTTGCCAAAGCTGCCGAAATCCAACCTGCTTTATTAAGTTGCAAAGGCAATAGTCCGCAGGGTATAAGCATGGCCGCATATAAAAATATTTGTGTAGCTGTTGCCTTTGAACGACCTGTAGATGGCAACATTTTAAATCCTGCTTTCTTATAATCATCATCCAATAACCAAGCTATCGACCAAAAATGTACAAACTGCCAAAAGAATTGTATCATAAATAATGCGATACACATGGCATCTAAATTATTGGTAACTGCAACCCAGCCAAGCATCGGTGGCAATGCTCCGGGTATAGCACCTACAAATACATTTACCGGATGAATTCTTTTAAGAGGTGTATAAACAAATGCATATAATGCCAAAGATATAAATGATATAATACCTGTAAGCTGATTAAAGTAAAAAGTCAATATCGCTATCCCTATAATACCAGCAATCATTGATGATAATGATGCTTCTGCAATGCTCATGCGGCCGGCAGCAACAGGGCGATTTTCGGTACGGGTCATTAGTATATCATAGTTGCGTTCTATCACTTGGTTCAGGCCATTAGATGCGGCAACTACTAAAAATCCTCCAAGGCATATCATCGTTAATCCCATCCAATCGAATGTACTTCCACTAGAAGCCATTACGAAACCAAATGCTGCTGAGAACACCACCAACAAAGTTAGCCTAAGCTTGAAGAGCTGCTTGTAATCGGCAACCTTCGCAGCAAATGAGCTGGTACTTTTAAGTTGTATGGATTGTACTTTTTGCATTTAGTATTACAGTATATATATTATGCTCTTGTTAAAGTTCCGAATAATTTGCTTAAAAACTTAGGCATAGTGAAATGCAAAATTCCACCTTTATCTAATGTTTTCGATTCTGAGGAAATTGGTGAATGCGGTGAAGCGGCTTCTCCTTCTCCATCATGAGGAACATCCTGCGGGATAAAATCTTGACTCGCTCCAGGAACTGAATAATCGTAAGGCCAACGATATACTGTGGGGATTTCTCCGTACCAGTTTCCGTGGAAATGTTCGATAGGTGCAGTCCATTCTAAGGTAGTTGAACCCCAAGGATTCTGTTCTGTTTTGCGACCATTTCTTATTGAATTAAAGAAATTATATAAAAATACAACCTGAGCTATAGCACCTAGTAAACCTGCACAAGTAATAAATATATTAAGATTGTCCCATACATGCCATTCGTTCATTAATGTGAATGAATAATACCTACGTGGCACACCTGCCAAGCCCATAAAGTGCATGGGGAAGAAAACGCCGTAAGCAGATATAATAGTTAACCAAAAATGCAAGCTTCCTAATTTATCGTTCATTCTTCTGCGATACATTTTAGGGAACCAATGATATATACCTGCTATCATACCAAATATGGCAGCAGTACCCATTACTATATGAAAGTGGGCAACCACAAAATAAGTATCATGTAAATTAATATCGAGTGCCGCATTACCTAGATATAGTCCGGTAAGTCCACCTGATATAAAGAAAGAAACCAATCCGATTGCAAACATCATCGCTGGTGTAAGTCTAATATTTCCTCTCCACAATGTGGCCAAATAATTGAAAACTTTAATAGCGGATGGTACTGCTATAATAAGTGTGGCCAATACAAACACGGAACCCAAGAAAGGATTCATACCTGTAATAAACATATGGTGACCCCATACTATAAATGATAGAAACGCAATTGCCAATAATGACATAATCATCGCTCGATAACCAAAGATTGGCTTTCGGGAATTGGTTGCAATAATTTCTGATGTTAAACCCAATGCAGGTAGCAATATAATATATACCTCAGGGTGACCTAAGAACCAGAATAAATGCTGGAACAAAATGGGGCTACCTCCTACTCTTTCAATTCCGCCAGTTAACTCGGCAGGAATATCACTAAGGTAGAACATGGTTCCGAAACTTCTATCGAATAATAATAATAAACAACCTCCCAATAATACTGGGAAAGAAAGTAAACCTAATACTGCTGTTAAAAAGAAAGCCCAAATAGTCAATGGCAAACGAGTCATGCTCATTCCTTTGGTACGCATGTTCAATACAGTTACTATATAGTTCATACCTCCCATCAAAGCCGAGCCTACAAATAAAATCATAGATACCAACCAAAGGGTCATACCCAATCCAGAACCGGGCATGGCTTTAGGCAAAGCACTTAAAGGAGGATATATTGTCCAACCCGCTGCTGCTGGTCCGCTGCTTATAAATAGAGAAATAAATAAAACTACACTACTCATAAAGAAGAACCAATATGAAAGCATATTTAAAAAAGGAGATGCCATATCGCGGGCTCCTACTTGAAGTGGAATTAATAAGTTACTAAAGGTTCCGCTCAATCCCGCTGTAAGCACAAAGAACACCATGATAGTGCCATGCAAGGTAACCAAACTCATGTAAAAGCTGGGATCCATTTTGCCAGTGTCGCTAATCCAGCCACCTAATATAGGTTTCAAGAAACTCATATCAGTGTTTGGCCAAGCCAATTGTACACGGAATATCATTGATAGAATCATGCCCAAAACTCCCATAATAATTCCTGTAACCAAGAATTGCTTTGAAATCATTTTGTGGTCCATGCTGAAGACATACTTCGAGATGAAGGTTTCTTCGTGATGGTGATGTTCTTCGTGGGCATCAGCGTGCCCGTTATTTGTATGTGCTTCTTGGCTCATAATTTATATATAATAATCTTTTAAAAGTTAAATCTAAAAAGTATAAGTTATTTCTTGTTTGAGACCATGGCTACTGCCATGTCGAGATGAGTTGAATCTGCTGGGTTAGCTGGACTTGAAGCCGGATTTGCTTCTGCGGGAGCTTCAGTCTCATTCATTTTTACGTATTCTGCCTTTTGTGTAGCCCACCATTTATTATAGTCAGCCTCGTCTTCCACAATTACTTTTATTTTCATATTATAATGTGCCGATCCGCAAATTTTATTGCAATAGAAATAGTAATCAAAATCAGGTGCATCAGGGCGGTTTTTCTTTCTCAATTCATTTCTCATTTCCACAGTTGTCAATCTAGGTCTCATCCAAAATGAGGTAGGAACACCAGGTACAATATTCATTTGCAAACGGAAGTAAGGCATATACGCCGAATGTATCACATCTTTCGATCTGAATTTAAACTCTACGTCTTTACCTTTAACCAAATGTATTTCTGTATTGGTTAATACATCATCATGCGATTTGGCATCTGTCCAATCGATTCCCAAGTCATTATCGTCTTTTATTAAACGGAAATTGTGTTTGCCGAGTTGCTTGTCATTCCCTTCATAGCGGGCCATCCATCCAAATTGTTTGGCATACAGTTCAATATGCTGTGCTTCTTTAGGAGCAGGACTTGTGATGCTGTTCCATGATTTCAATCCACCAGTAATAAGGATGGACAATGCGATGGCTGGTATTACAGTCCAAATAATTTCTAGTCTATCGTTATGAGAATAGAAATATGCGGTGCGACCTTTACGCATTCTGTATATATAAGGGAAAATAAATAAGGCTGCTTGGGTAATAAAGAACACTATTAATATAAGGACCGTAGTAAGGTTAAACATACTATCGATACCAAGGCCATGTTCAGATGCTGATTCAGGCATATAATAATCGCTATCTGCAACGGCTTCATATATTCCAGCAGCTAAGAATCCTATCAGGAAAATAACCATCAGGCGTGGATTCCATTTGTTCCAGTCAATAGCAGGCTTGCCTGACACATCGCCCATTAGTCCAATAACGTTGAAAAGGGAAAGTATCACTATTAAGAATAGCAGGCCCACTGCAATCAGAGTCCATTTAACAAACTTATTAATAGTTGGCTCTTCTTTTTTGGGAGCAGGATTTGGATTTTCAGGATCCTCTTTGTCAGGTTGCGTTAAATCCATAAGCGGACCTGTTAAGGTTTTGTCTGTGGATGGTTCCATTTCAGAACTACCTGCTTTGAGCTCTTTTTTAAGGGAGTCTTTCTTGGTCGACCCAGTGTCGCCGTCGTGTTTTTGAGCAAAACTGCTTGATGTGTACGCAAAAAATAACAGGCAAACTAGGCCCAATCTTAGTAATAACTTTGTCATTTACAGCTATTTGTTTTAGTTTTAGTAGGTATGCACATGCTTGTGCATTGGTGGGGCAAATTTATTTGAAAAACCCTTTGAGAAAATCTTTTTGTAAAAAAAATGTTAGTTTGTTCTTTGTCTAAATAAATTGAAACGATGTGGGTGTTTGATTTAAAGGGAAGTAGGTGTTTGATAAGGTGTGTAAAAAAAATATTTAGTGGTCAGTAAATAGTAATTAGTAGTCAGTAGTTAGTGAGGGCGGAATTAGGATTACGACTTGGGATGATAGCAGGTTGGTAATAAGAAATTATGGAATGGAAAATTATATGGATTTGATAATTTGGTATTGCGGGTATTAATGGTTTCATTTGTGATTGTAAATTCAAGAAAAAAACTAAGTTTGAAAAAGATTCTTATTTTATTGACAATCTCATTGATGCTTGGTACGGAAATGGAAGCCCAATATTGGATTCCATCTAATAGCGTTACTACTGCAACGCTAAGCCCAGTTAGTATTAGTATTCCAACAGCTAACACAAATTCTACTAATCATTTTTTAATAAGGCGAAATATCCCTGCTGTCACAACAAATCCTCCGCCAGCTGGATATGTTAGTCAAAATTATTTTAGGATTGAAAATTATAATCCGGGCATCCCCAATTTGAGCCCAATAATAATTACTCCAATATTTACCATCAACGATAATGGATACACTGGAATAGGTATTAATGATGCTACAAGCCCTTTGCATGTAAGCACACCTTTTGATTATAATGCTTCATCAGGTTTTGTAATCGCCCCTTGGTATAATCCTTCTACTGCTCAAGATTTTAGAGGGATGCGTATAGATGCTGCGGGGAAAGTAAGTATTAACAGTTCGAACAATTTTGGATATGAGTTGGCTGTAAATGGGAAAAATTGGAGCAAAGGAGATTGAACTTGATGTAGCCATAGTATGGCCTGATTGCGTATTTGATAGTAATTACCAATTATATAGTTTTGACAAACTAAGGACTTATATAAACAAGAACCACCACCTACCAGATGTGCCTGCTGCGAGCAAAATGCAAGACCAAAAAATGAACCTTGCCGAAATAAATATTACGCTGCTTAAAAAAGTAGAAGAACTAAGTTTGTATATATTGCAACTGGAAGAAAGAATAAAAAAAGTAGAAGCTGCAAAACAATAAATGAGTTTTTTAAAATATAATATATTATACATATGCATTGTATCTAGTTTGGCTATGCAAGCGAGGGATATTCTTGGGTATGTGAGCTTTGGTGGGAATGTGGGATGTAACTTGAAGAGTAGTTATTACAATAATGGCAATAGCAGATTAGTTGGGTTCTACGATTTTAAGTTAGGAGTAAGTTATACTAAAAAAAAGAATACTCTGATAATGGGGTACAAGCTATATAATGATAATTATATTTTTATAGAAAACTATAATTTGTTGGGGTATGGTATTAAGTTGAATGGATTGTTTATAAAATGGAATTATCAATTAAAGAATAATTTTTATTTTGGGGCTGAAATTAGTTTGCTAAGAGAAGCCAAACAAAAATTTAATGTAACAGAAAATCCTAAAGTTTATTCTATTTGTTTTGGAAAAAAAATATTAAATGGACGAATTGGAGTTGAATATAGATGTGATTACTTTTCCAATAAAGATAAAGGGTTTAACCACATAAATAATTTTGCAACTATTGATGTTAAGATATAGTACCTTAATATGGATTTTATTTTTCACTTTTGCTAAGTGCGAGGGAGGAGATGGGCAAGGAGATTCGCTAAAGAATGTGACAATTTGCAACCCTAATTTCAATTTTAAATCAGTCCAAAGTTATAATATATACGCCGACCTTAGATATATGCATTTTTTTAAATGGGGTATTGGAGCTTATTTCGGTGGTGGTTATGGTTATTATTCTTCTATATATACTAATCAAAACAAGACTGAATATGCTGTTGGAATAAATAATTTTGAGGTTGGAATAACGTATAAAACACCTATTAGGAAGGGGATTTATAATTTGGCATCAATTGGATACTATCAATTGAATTATTATACTAAGTATGCTGACGATCCTTTTAGTTATTATAATTATAGTTTTAATGGATTAAAAATCTCCGACCTGTTATTAATACCTGTTGGCAAACATTTTAGTGCCAATACTGAAATAGGCTATTCTCAATCAAAGGCAATGGGGATGTATTATGACTATTATAGTCATAATCCGATAAATAGTAATACGTTCGCTAAAAAAATATATTTTCAAATTGGTTTATCATACAGTTTTTAATAAATTGAAGAAAATATTATATATATTATTTGCGTTGTGTATAAACATAAATATTTGTGTAGCACAGAACATGATAGTTAATGGAGATTTTGAAGATGCAGCAAGATCTAATTTTACTGATGCACCTAATGAGTTTTTAGATAATAATCAACACTGCAATGGGCATGTTACTGGGTGGTCTTCAGCATACAATTCACCTGATATAAAATTAGCGACTCCACATAACGGTCAAAATGCATTAAATCTTTTTTACTTTCGTGATCTTAATCATAATATTGATTATAATGAAGGAGCTTTTCAGACGAATTTAAATATAAGAGCTGGTAAAAAATATAATCTTAAGTTTTATTTAAAATCAGACAATAATGCTGGGCTACAAATTGTATTACATAAAACGAGTTTACAGAATCAAGGGAATTGTCACAACCCACAAATAAATCCAGGTGTTTCATTTTATCATCAACCATCTTGCCCAGTTGGAGTTCCTGGCACTATGTGCCCAGATGAGTATAGGCAACCTACTGTAGGGGAGGTGATAATATATAGAGAGTATAAATCCTATAATGTTTACACACTTGTTGAATTGACATTTATACCTACTACTGACTTTGTTTGTATTGAATTTGGTTCAATTGAAAATAGCTCTTATACAAGTAGTGGTAATTGGGTCGACGACATTTGTCTAACTGAATATTGTTGTGAAGAATCTAAATTATTGCAAAATGGAACAGATAACATTGGTACAAACACTTTGCAGAGTACTAGAGTATATGATTATATTAAAGCAGGAAATAATGTAGACCCAAATTCATCTGCAGGTGATGTAGTGCATGACCATAGTACAAAACTTATATTCCAAGCTGCAAATAAAATAAACCTAGAACCAGGATTTCATGTAAAAGATGGCAGTCCTTTTAAAGCAAACTTATTGGGATGTACAAGTGATTTTTGGTTAAATCTTTATTATACTGTAAATAATTGCTATATTGAATTCTTTGTTGAACCTTGTGGAGGATGTGGAACATTCACTTATGAATGGAAAGATGGGAATGGAAATGTATTAACAGCAGACCCGGCTCATCCTTACCTAATGCCTATTGGAGTAATTACAGAAAATAAAACATATACAGTAACAGTAACTGAGAATCTAACTGGACGATCCTATTCGGAATCAATCACCGTTGGGCCCTGTGGCTGCCTGAAACCAGTGGGGCCTCCCGCCACTAATATTACTATATGTAGTGCCCAAGATGCTTGTCAAGAATTGGGAATAGCCAGAGTACCTAAAATGACTTATTACTGGACTGCGAGTGACCCAGCAGCACAAAGTTTTATAAGCAGTGCAAATACATCATATACCAAAGTATGTATACCGGAACATTATAATAATTTGAGTAACCTTAAAATATATTTATCTATTACAAATGAGTGTAATGATGTCGTTATAACGCAGTATTCTTTTGCTTGTTGCTCATTACCTCAAGTAAACACTGTGAATATTGATATATGCAATAAAAGTTATTATGAATTGGGACCCCAAAATTGGACGAATTTTTACGGCTATACTTTTCATTGGTCGGCAACAAACCAAGCAGATTTGAGTTTATTAAGCAGCCAAACAATATCGAATCCAACAATTACTTTAAACCCCAATGACCCATTACCCAATTTTCCATTACATTATACTTTAATCGGCACTAATTCTTGTGGTAATTCTTTTAGCCAGGATTATATATTGGAGGGAACGCCGCAGGCTCCGATGATGAATTCCCCAATTAGTAATGGTTGGTGTAACTATCCCAATATGCCTAATATTCCATGTAACCCCCAATACAGCAATAATGCCCATGAATTATATTTAAAACTTTATATTAATAGCAGTACTGTGCATATTACAGAAATAATTATTGAAATATATGATAATAGTAATAGCTTAGTTAAATCGTCGACTTTCAATGACGTTAACGGCTATAATAATTTAGTTAATATAGATTTTAGTATTCCAAATATCAACCTTGACTGTATTGTACATAGCTATAGTTATAAAATTTATTTTAGAAGAGATTGTGATATATTTCCCTTATTCGGTTTTTCTGCATCAGGAGGCATTCAATGTTATTAATTATGAAAAGAAATATTATTTTTTTTATCTTATTATATAATTGTTCAACATCAATGTATGGGCAATCTATATTAGATACAATTCCTAATGGTAATTTTGAATATTGGCAATATTATCCCAATGCAAATCAATCGATTCCGGATCCTTGGGGGAATGGATTTAAATATAATATATGGGGACTTGGATATTACCCTCCTAATAATCCGATTAAGCCATACAAAGATTCATCAATGGTATATCTTAATTCAGGGAGTATTGAAAAAAATAATTTTATTGAGCAAGGATTTCAAATTAATTCTACACCTAAGTCATTATACGCTGCTACAGGATATTACTACGGAATGACTAATGAGAGATTTAGTGTTGAGCTTGTTTTGTTAAATAGTAAGAATGATACCATTGCTCATGAAATAGTAGAATCTGACCCCAAAATATTTGCAATACTAGATAAAAAAGCTTCGCCTCATGACTTCGTATTTCCAATAAAATATATCAATAATTCTAAACCCACATTTTGTTACATTAGATTCAATCAATGGACAAATTCAAATCCAAGCAATAGGTATAATCAGACTATGTTATTTATAGACGATGTGAAATTCCTAGACACTCTCATGGAGAATGGTGTATGGCACCCAGATACAAATACACATAATGATACCACAAAAGTAGATACCACTAAACACACAAGCATAAACTATTATATAGCACAAAACCCTCTACAAATAAACGTGTGGCCAAACCCTAGCAGTGGCGATGTAACATTTAGCTTTAGGGCAACGGGAAGTGGCATGCATGTATTATATATATATGACATAACTGGGAGGCTTGTGGCCACACCTATTAAACAAGCATTACAAAATGGGAAAGATATATTGGCAAAATGGGATTGCCCCAATTGTAACAGTGGAGTATACAATTATATATTGCAAAGCCCTAGTGGGGTGCAGAGTGGGAAGATGATGTTGGTGAAATAGTGGAGTATTTTATATTTTACATTTTTTGAAAATTTAAATTTGGGGTCGCTGAGAATGTTTGAAATATTATATCAACAAAAATTTATATTTTTGTAACTAGAATTAGTGCAAATAATGAAATAATTTTACAGTTATCCAAGACTTTGTTTTGGGATGTGGACATATCCATTATTGACTATGAGAAACATGCTCCGTCGAATCCATCACACTGGCAGTATTAAAGGATTTAATGCAGCAACCATCCTAACCAATTAAACACAGCATGTATGAAGTCAAGACAATAGCCAAACCTTTGTGTCTTTGTGTATTGGTGGCAAAATATATAGCCACGAAGGCACAAAGAAATCGATACTAAAAATATCCTTTTGCTCTGACTACATACATACCACTAACTACTAACCACTGCTTACTGTTTACTAACTACTCCTATAAGCCATTTCATAAATCGATTTTACATGCGGGCCCAAGAAAATGCGGGCATAAATTCTGATGATAGCGATACCGTCTATAATAGTACTTAGTGTTACACATAGCGCTAAAAATGTTTGGTCTTCGTGTATATGGGTGAAAATTAAATCTTCTCCTATAAACGTAGGTGTGATTGGAAACCCAGATACACCTAAACAGCACGCCAAAAATATAAAAGCAATAGTGGGTCGTTTATAAGCATATCCGTGGAACTGGTCCAAATCAATTCCTGATTCTAGTTTTCTTAATCTATATAATAAAAAATATCCCAATACTCCTGCTACTATAATACCACTCAAGTATAATACAGATTCGTCAATTTTATATTTTTCGTTGAATGATATAGCTAGTGCTACCCAAAAATGGTTCATAATAATGAGCACCCAGCTTAGTATTGCTTTTTTTCTTTCAGTAAATGCTTTCACTACCATTATCAACCCAATCAGCGAGAAGGTGATGGGCAGGTATTGTTCAACATGGCTAGGTATTAAATCTCTATGATAATAGCAGAAAAAACTAATGAGATAGGCAGGGATAAAAAATATTAACAACCGTTTCACAGTTAAAAAATCGAGGCCTTTGCCGAGACGTTTAAATGGGTTCCAAAAAAATCGGTACATGATTGAATCCAAGTTCCATTCTTTCAAACACAATATATATAATGTGTATTGAATTTTCTTTGGAAATGAGTTTTCGACAGAGCGCTGGCGGGGAGAGAAATTATAAAATTGTTCGCGAATTAAATAACTCACCACCGATGGCGATACCAACAATTGATAGGTTCTTAAGAAAGCATTGCCTGCAAAATGGAATAAAGCCAAGTTTTCATATCCTGCAGCAACTTCTATAAATATCAAACCAATTTGTGCAATAGAAGCATACGCAATCTGACTTTTTACAGATGATTGAACGCGAGCAATTCCTGTTGTTATAATAGCGGTAAATAATCCGAACACGCCTATTAAAATCCGAATAGAAAATTGTTGTTCCCAAAAAGGATAAGTTCTTAATAATAAAAACACCCCCAAATGAACAGATAATGATCCATAAAAAATAGCACTCGATGGTGTTGGTCCTTCCATTGCTCGTGGCAGCCAAGATGAGAAGGGTAGCTGTGCAGATTTTGCCAATGCAGTTACTAAAATCATTAATGATATAAATACACCAATCATACTATGACTAGTTAGATGCTCATGAACCAACTCATAATTATTTAATTTGCTGAAAGTAATATTCTCATGCCACAAATGGTGACTTGCCCAAGTGGCTAATATTAATCCCACATCACCAATTCTATATATTGAAAAAACTTTCACTGCATTTTTTACAGGCAAATATCTTTCACGATAAAATGCAATTAATAAGAATGATGATATCCCTAAAATTTCCCAACCCACAAAAAGTGTTTCAAAATTTCCGGATATTACTGCAATATTATATCCTATATAGAAAAACAATATAGTATTAAAAAAACGTTTGTATCCTTGTTCTCTATGCAAATAATAACGGCTATATGTTGTAACCAAAAAAGTGAGGAATGCCCCCACCAACAGGTATGTAGCTGTTATTTTATCGAAGTAAAAATCAATATAAAACTCATAGTCGCTTGATTGGTATAACACGATATCTTTTAGGTTCAATGGGTCGCGATCGCCAATTACCCAGTATATAAAAAATACAATAGCTCCTAGTAAATGCAAGCCAACGGTGAAGAATGCAGTGCGTGAAATCAGTGTTTCCTTTTTCTCAGGCAGGAATAAACTTATAATAAATCCCAGTGCCGGCAATAATATAAATAATGGAAGTAAATGTTGCATGGCTGTTTCTTATTTTAATATATATACTGGAATATTTTCTTTGTGCGATTCTATAATACTTGTTAAGTCGGATATAGATTCTATATTTTTATTTAAAGGTTGATAATTTATAAATTTACCATCTTTAAAATAAGAGAGTTCATTGGTTTCAGGATTCACCACAACTAGATGTACCCATTCATTGATAAACCATTCGTATGTTGCAGGAATAATTTGGATAGTTTTTAATACCACATCGGGAAAATGTTCTACTATCATCAGCAATCGAACGGGGTCATGAACTTCTATCATCTGGCTAGGCAAGCCTGGGCGTAAGTCGCCATCTATCCCATTAGCTACGCCAAATAATCCCATCACATTATGCGGTAATTTGGTACCTGCTCCCAACTTTTGATTATCGACTCTGGAGAAAAAATATTCCAAATTAATTCCACCACAAACAGGTGCAGCAGCTTTTAATATATTGACTAAAAATTGCCCTTCGGGGTCAACTTGATAATCAAATGAATTTAAAAACGAACGACGATCCAAAAATATATTTTTAGTTAAATCTCTTCTGCCTATAATACAAAGTGCATTGGTGGCATGGTTCAGTTCTGGCCTTGGTTCAAATAACGAAACTGATCTAACTCTAATTCTTTCATGTATTTTTTCAGCACTTTCATGGGTGTCGATAGAAACAAATCTGCGTGACCTTTCTTTGGCATTCGAATCTAAAGCTTTATCAAAAATCACCTCATTGTGCGAATGACTTTCTAAGTTTTGGGTTGATAAAGAATTCTCATCGTAGAATACAATTTCATCGCGGGTAGTATCGTGCAAGCCGCCAATAAATTGGGTTTCATCAGGTATCATAATACCACTTACTTTTAATATTTCTCTCACTTCTGGGTGATTGGCCATAAATGATAATACCCTCGAATTTACTGAGCCCGCCCTACCTGAACATGCACCACAATCGTATGCCGCATAATGTGGATTATTTACACTGCTGCTGCCATGAGCAATTACATATACTATAGGTGCGAAATCTTTTACTAGTCCTATACTTTTTAATACACCTTCTACCCTATTTGCCATCTCAGCAACAGTGAAACCGATTTGCAAATCATTTTCTATATCATCGGTATTTTTATTTTCGATAGTGAGCTGCGAAAATTTATCCATATGCTTAAATGAAGATGCACTTGCTGGCCCCATAGAGGGTCGAAAAATATTAATAAATAATTTAAATGCTGACCAAAACCCCAGTGTTTGCGATATAAGCCAACCACTATGTAATGAGTGTGAAGTTTTGCTAAAATGTATATCTTTTTCTCTTTTTTGCGAGTTACCAAATTCTTTAATTAAATATTTTGGGGTAACAGGTGCTGGACAAACTTTAGTATAAAACTTTCCATCTTCAGGTTGGTAAAAAAATTCAACTCCAAAAAATCCAGGTGTTCCAAAAGTTTCACAATCGGGTTCCAATTCTTCTATATGTCTCCTGAACGAAATTTCTCTATCATCTATACAAAACATTGCTTGAAAATTTTTGTTCTTGATGCTTTCGTCAGGTTTATTTTGGGATTGATCCAATTTAATTCCAGCCAATACTTCATCATAATAACTCCACTCAAAAGCTTCTTGCCATATCGTCATCACATCCGAGATCTCTGTATGTTCACTGGGTGCAAATAAATCTGCAGGTTGTTCAATTATCTTACCGCTTAAGGGTTCCCACTTCCCTTTAAATTGAAAATCAAGTGCGTCAATTTCAAGTAACAATTCCAATACAATTAAGCTATGTGTAGAAATTCTTTTGGTATCTAATAAGGTACCAGGAAAATCTTCGACCGCTGATACCATTCCCGACCACCCCTGATGTGCAAATTGTTGATCGAATAAATACTGTTTATATAATGATTCATCACCTACCAAAATAGCCAACAAATCTGGAATTTCGCAAGTACTTTTTAATAGTAATTCTTTTGCTCTTTTTGTTCTGAAAATGCTGGAAAAACTATTGCGTTCCATTTCTCGGATAGAAGAAAGAAAGTTTTTTTCTTTAACAGGGAAAGTCCATATAGAAATTCCTTGGTCCATATAACTGCATAAAATCCTGAATAAAATGGGATGCACCAACGATTCCAAATCAATGCGATAATGTCGTTTCCAATTTGATTTGAGTGAGCCAATTCTGGGCAATCCTGGACTATGATATTCTTTATGTAATACTTTTTCTCTCCACTCGTTTAGATTTTCTGCACCCTTTCTTTGTATTATAGTTCGGTCGAGAATTTCGGACTTTATTCTTTTGTTTTCATAAAGATCTCGGTACTCTTTAAAAGAAAGAGAAACTCTGTAACCCAGCATTTCAGAAGCTGTGCGAATTGCATCGAAAAATTTTAAGTATTGAAATGCATGTAATGTATTATGATGAATAAAATCTTTCAGCGGTGCTTGTGCTGGCAAATAATGTTTCAATTCATGTAATACTTCATGCTCATTGAATTTTGTATTTTGACTCGTCATTATTGTTTGCTTTAATATAATATAACAAATATTTTCTTAAAAATTGATTATCCGATAACTACCGGATACATTTTTTATAAAACAAAATCCTAGCCGAAAAAAGTGCTAATGTTTTATAATGAAAAAAATAAAGAAATCAGACGCGAAAATTACAAACCAGTATATATAATGGCTTTGTATATTCTGTAGCTAATGCTGGTGGTGAGACTAATAGGTTTGACGCAGTCTCAAATAGAAAATTGATATTCGATTGTGGTAGAATAAAATCGAGCAAGTCCGTATCATCTTCGGTTTCATTCTCGAACAAATCACTTCCGAACGAGCTCACCACTTCCAATGGCGAATGAATATATTTGGCCTGCTGACATTTGAATGAAGTATTGGAACTGGAAATGGTTGCCCCTATGCATGATAAACTCTGAGAAATAAAAGCACAAATGAACACGACCAACACTAAGATAGTTGAATAACGTGTTTTTATTTTTTCCATTTGGTAAAGCTTACTCAATTTTTGCAATCGGGTGTTTATTCCCTACAGCTTTTACAGTTACAAAAGTAAGCTATTCATTGGTAATAGGCAATGTGAAAATAATATCATAGTTTGCCAGTGGAATCAATTGCCGTTGGCTTAAATCAAGGGCAATTGATTCCACTGTGGGCAAAACCTTGTTGAAAACTTGGCTACAAGGGGGCTTGGGTGTTTTGTAATTTTGTGCGACTCTATAAAATGGATTATTTAAAAGATTTAAACCCCGAACAACGTGCTGCTGTTGAATGTACCGAAGGGCCTGTGATGATAGTGGCAGGTGCAGGCTCAGGCAAAACGCGGGTGCTCACCTATCGCATTGCCAACATTATGCAAAAAGGGACTGACCCTTTCAATATTTTGTCGCTTACCTTTACCAATAAAGCTGCCCGCGAAATGCGTGAACGTATTGAAAGTGTAGTTGGGCCCGAAGCTCGAAATTTGTGGATGGGTACTTTTCACTCGGTATTTGCAAAATTATTGCGGTACGAAGCTCATCGCATTGGATACCCTGGCAACTTTACTATCTATGATACTGACGATAGTAAAAGCCTAATCAAATCTATTCTGAAAGAAATGGAGTTGGATGATAAAGTATATAAACCGTCCATGGTATTGTCTCGTATTTCATCAGCCAAAAACAATCTGATATCGCCTGATGGTTATGCACAGGATGCAGAGATTAAGGACAATGATGCCAGTGCACAACGACCACTGCTGGGTGAAATATATAGTCGTTATCAAAATCGTTGCTTCAAAAGCGGGGCCATGGATTTTGATGATTTGCTATTCAATACCAATAAAATTTTGAAACAGTTTCCCGATGCATTAATCAAGTATCAAACTAAGTTTAAATATATATTGGTTGATGAGTATCAAGATACAAATTATTCGCAATATGTGATAGTGCGGAGGCTTGCAGCTAGGCACGAGAATATATGTGTGGTGGGCGATGATGCCCAAAGTATCTATGCTTTCCGTGGTGCAACTATTGAAAACATATTAAACTTTAAAAAAGATTATAAAGACGCAAAAATATTCAAGCTCGAGCAAAATTATCGCAGTACACAAACCATTGTGCAAGCATCGGGCGGTGTGATAAAAAACAACAAAGACCAATTACAAAAAGAAGTATGGACTGACAATGTACAGGGCGATAAAATAAAAGTATTGCGTGCCATTAGTGATAATGAAGAAGCAAAATTGGTTGCTGAAAATGTATTTGAACATAAGATGCTGCACCATGCATATAATAAAGATTTTGCAGTATTATATAGAACCAATTCTCAGAGTCGTGCACTGGAGGAAGCTTTTAGAAGAGCGAACATTGGATATAAGATTGTGGGCGGTATGAGCTTCTACCAACGCAAAGAAATAAAAGATTTATTGGCCTATTATAGACTTACCGTAAACCCCAATGATGAAGAGGCTTTGAAACGGGTAATCAATTATCCTGCTCGTGGAATAGGTGACACAACGATGAGTTATATTATAGCGATTGCTGGTGCAAAAAATATATCTTTATGGGAAGTATTACAAACTGCCGAAAACCATGCCGACTTAAAAAGTGCCTATAAAAAACTTACAGATTTTAGGGCACTGATACAAAGTTTTATTATAGAAAATAGAAAAAATAATGCGTATGATACTGCCATGTATGTGGCCAAATATAGTGGTATTCTAAAACATTTATATGACGATAAAAGTGTGGAAGGAATGGCCCGCTATGAAAATATAGAAGAATTACTAAGTGGTATAAAAGAGTTTGTGGAAGAGGATGAAGTATCATTATATGATAATGAACCCATGCCTCGAACTTTAGAATTTTATCTCCAAAATATAGCACTGCTCACCGACAATCAAAAAGACGAAAACGATACCGATGTGGTGCAGATGATGACTATACATTCATCCAAAGGTTTGGAGTTTGATAATTTGTTTGTAGTAGGATTGGAAGAGAATTTATTTCCTTCGCAGATGAGCCTAGGTAGCCGTGCAGAGCTGGAAGAGGAACGCAGGTTATTTTATGTAGCCATTACCCGTGCACGCAAAAAATTAACGCTCAGTTTTGCCACTACACGATTTCGTTTTGGCACCTTGCTCAACTGCGAACCAAGTCGTTTTTTAAATGAGATTGATCCTTCATTGGTCGATATGCAAGCACCTACTTTTAAATCAGGAATCGGTAATTTTGTTTTTGATGATTTCGAAAATCGCAGTGGTTTTTTGGGACAGAAATCTGCAGAAAAACCATACATGCCCAATCAGGTTGGAGCATTTAAAGGCAAACCACCTATTAATAATCCCATCGGAAAAATAATTCCCAAGCATCCCACACCGCCTGCTATTAAAGACTTTATACCCGAAGATACTTCCAAACTAGAAGCAGGAATGCAAGTACAACATATGCGTTTTGGTAATGGGAAGGTAATAGAACTTGATGGCAAAGGTGATGAACGAAAAGCAACAATAGAGTTCGATCAGTATGGTTCGAAAAAGATTATATTGAAGTTTGCAAAATTGAGGATTGTATAATAATATATGAGCACGTTGATGATTGGTATGGTTCGACTACGCTCGCCATAACGACCACAGGCAGAAAAAAAATCATCATAACCAGCATAATCAATGGTTAAGACAGTGCGGGCATGACGGATATATATATAATATTCCCACTTTTCAAACCTACCTTTGCACTAAATATATGATGACCTTCAGCGAATTAAATCTCAACAAACAACTCCTCAATGCCCTTGCCGACTTGGGTATAAGCACTCCCACTGTTATACAGGAAAAGGTATTCTCGGTGGTAATGTCAGGCAAAGATGTGTGTGGGATTGCACAAACGGGTACAGGAAAAACATATGCATATTTATTACCTTGCTTGCGTCAATTGGAATATTCTAAGGACAGAAATCCAAAACTTCTTATATTAGTTCCTACACGTGAATTGGTGGTGCAAGTATTATCAGAAGTAAAAAAACTAACCAAATATTTATCATTAACTTCAGTGGGTGTTTTTGGTGGCGTGAATTTAAAACCACAAATTGCCGAAGTTTCTGAAGGATTAGATATATTAGTGGGAACACCCGGACGAGTTGTTGATTTAATTGCAACAGGGAATTTGCGTACAAAAAATATAAAGAAATTGGTGATAGATGAGTTTGATGAAATGCTAAATTTAGGTTTCAGAACGCAACTAAAAATTATATTTGACAGTATCCCTGAACGCCGACAAAACCTGATGTTTTCAGCTACTTTGAATGAAGATGTGGAAGCTTTAACTGATATATATTTTCCCAATTTAGAAAAAGTAGAAGCTACACCCAATGGAACACCTTTAGAAAATATTTCACAAACATATTATAGTGTTCCAAATTTTTATACCAAAATAAATTTTCTCAAACTCTTATTGGATCAAAATATAGATATGAGTAAAGTATTGGTTTTTGTTTCCACAAAACATTTAGCTGATTTGGTATATGAACATTTATCAACCAATATAAATAATATTGCTGTAATACATTCCAACAAATCCCAAAATCACAGATTTGCAGTAGTGAATGATTTCCAAACAGGAGCATGCCGTGCATTAATTGCAACTGATATAATAGCCAGAGGTATTGATGTGGCAGAGGTTACACACGTTTTCAATTTTGATTTGCCCACAGCTCCAGAAATATATATACATAGAATTGGACGCACAGGAAGAAAAGATAAAAAAGGAATTGCTATATCATTTGTGAAAGAAGATGAGGTAGAAAAATTAGAAGCTATACAATCATTAATGAACTATAATATTGCTCAAATACCCGTTCCAGAAAACCTAGAAATTTCCGACAAAATTATACAAGAGGAAGAGCCGATAGTCAAGATGAAAACTATTAAACTTAAGAAGTCAACTCAACATGTTCCAGGTCCTGCTTTCCATGAAAAATCTGCAAAGAATAGTAAGGTGAATGTGCGGAAGCCGAGGAGGCCGAGGTAGGGAGAAAGGAATAAGGGGTAAGGAGGAAGGAATAAGGAGGATGATTCTTATGATTATAATATAATCTAAAATTTTCTTGTTAAAAATATCTATTGCCATTGATACCCCGCCCTGAAGGGCAGGGCAATAGATTAGCATTTTTCTTAACTTAACAGCATTGCCCTAAAGGGACTTGGGAGCCAAACTCAATATGATTATTCGTAGAAACATTTACATTATTTATCTCTGAAAACTACTATCATTTAACCTAACGCAAAATCCGAATATTAGTTGCACCCCAGCCATTGAAATAATCCTCCCCCACTTACCACTTACTCCTAATCCCTTAAATTAAAACTTCACCAATACCCCCAACATATAATGTCTTTGCTCTGAATACCTCGAAGGATCAAAAGGGGGAAGATTGCTGCTCCTGGGGTCACGGGGATCTATATAGCGTGGGTCTTGCCACTCGGTGGGTACATTTTGGCCCGGTTTGTAGGCGGTGCCTGTTACAGGATTTATTATAGTGGCATTTTTATTATTTAGTATATTTGTTATTTCAAAAGTGAATGCTACTTGTGTCTTTTTTATCTTCCACCATTTTCTAAAATTCATATCAATCCAAAACCATGAAGTTCCTAGTTTGCTAAATTTTGCTTCAGGATTCGGGTCTTGTATATATATTGGCCGATTGGTTATTGGTTCGAAGCCTTGTGCTATATAAGGCGTATATCTGCGACCCGAGCGGTAATTCATTTCAGCATACAAAGCAAAGCGGTTTAATTTATTTTTCCATATACCTTTTTTGTCATCTACTTTATAAGTTAAATTCATTTTTGCATCTATTGGTCTGTCCCATGCCAAATAAAATTCTTTGGTATCTTCTCTTGCACCTGTGGCCAATAATTGTTTCAGTGCTTCGTTAGCCGATGAGCTTTGTCCGGTTGCTATCATATAGCCTATAGATGCCTGACCAACCAACCTGTTTTTAATGCGTTTTATATAAGTTACTTCTATGCCTCTCATGCGTGCATAGTCACTGTTGATACGGAGTGTGCGGCTCACTAGTCTGCCCGTAGCATCAGGAATTAATACCGTTGCTGAAGTAACAAAATCATATTTGTCTTTCATATATGCCGATACATTTAATGCATCATTGGATGTGATTTCACTACGCAATCCTATCTCATAACTTATATCAACTTCGGGATTCAAATTTGGATTTCCCAAACGTGCAATAGTGGAACGATCAGTATATAATGGATTGAGCCCTGCATATATATAACTTGGATGTGGCAATATAGTTGTATGCCCGTAATTAAAATACAACATTTGCTTATCGCGTATTGGAAACGACGCAGCAATCCTAGGCAACATCCTAAACTTATATCTTCTATCAAATAATTTTACCGTGCTCTTTTTATAATCTTCTCTTACTTGATCTAAAATCGGCGACTTAGGATTATCAATAGCATCATCCACAAATTTGCCCGGAGCCCAATATTCAAAACGGAAACCCAAATCGGCAACGAGGCCTTTATATTTAATTTTATCAGTAAGAAAAAATGCACCACGTTGCACATTTACTTTCCATATATCACTATTATCTCCCAAGCGGAACGACTGCGTGTACTGCCCGTTTGCCAATTGTATTGGGGCACCTACCCACGGACGATTGATATCAATCCATTGCAATTCTTGAAACTTCATTTCTGTTCCAAAATTGATGCGGTTAAATTTATTACTATAATAAGTTCCATTCCATCTAAAAACATATTCTTCCACATAATGACTATGCCATAAAGTTGCCAATCCATTATTATTATATAAACCGCTGGTGGGATTTACAAAATTCAACGAATCGTTTTTACTAAAATAAGTAACGGGAAAAGTAACAATATTATCAGGGTCCAGTTGTGTATTAATTACATCAGGTCGCCAAGGATTTCCGTTTGCATCGGCACGCAGTTTTACAAACAAACGAGAGAAGGTAGTTTTATGTGTAAACTTGCGGCTGGGTGTATGTTGCAAAGTAACAATGGCCAAATAACTATCATGTGTGAAAGTATTTGCATTATCCATTTGCTTGCTAAATATATATTGGTAGCCAGGATTAAACCCTACATCATTCCCAGTAACACGCAGCATATTCAAATCCTGATTTACCGTAAGCGAACGCACATAGGAGAAAGTTAATTTCGTTTTAGGTGAGAAATCATAATTCAGTTTTAGCATCACACTCCAGCGATTGTCTTGATAAGGAGTCCAATTTTTATTGGGATATAATGACGATATCACTTGATTGGCTGGGTTACGCGTATACTCATCGGTAAATGAAACTTTGCCTGCAGTATAGAAACGAAGTTTTTTGGCTTTGCGTGCGAGTTTCGAGTTGTCGCTACCTTTAATTGCTTTTCGCAAGGTGATACTTCCACCATAATTCATCTCCAAACTTTGTGCATTGAAAACCGAATTCCAATTTTTATAATTCCCAAAATTATCGCGTTTGTATTGGGCAAAAATTTCTGTTTTATCTCCGCCACTCTTAAGTTTGGTGCTCACTACGCCTGCAGTCGCATCGCCCACATCGGCACCTATACCGCCAGTAGTTACTTCAATATCTTGCATAGAGTTTGAACCCAAATCGAGTCCGAAACCAGTGCCGCTTAGAGGGTCGGTGGCTGATACACCATCCACCAAAAATCCAGTTTCATAACTGCGTCCGCCACGAATACTTATTCCTGCAGGAGAGTTCATCACCCCTGCTTGCGTATTGATAATTTTTTCTACACTTCGCACTGGACTCAACTCCAATTGCTCTTGCGAAACATAGCCACCCGACTGTGGTTTTTCTATGTCAACCAATTTTCGTTTGCCATATACTTTCACTTCTTGGTCGATGGTAACAGTGATAGCAGCCATCTCTACATCCTGCACCAATCGCTGATTGGCGATTACTTTCAGATCATTATATATCACTTTTTCGTAGCCGCTCAACACAAACTCCAAGGTGTACTCACCAGGTTTCAGATCTTTAATTTCATAAGTGCCTAATGAGTCTGTTCTAGTAGTTTTAGCCGTGCCTTTCACATTGATTTGAACTAAAGCAACAGGTGTTTTACTAGTGCCTGCTTCCTTCACATGCCCGCATATAGAGCCTGTTTGGGCACTCAGCGAAGAAGCCGTTAAAAAAACAATAGCAGCATATAGTAGAAATTTTCTCATACGGCAGATAATTTGTCAAAAATAGGGACACTATATTAAGCAAACAAAAAATCGTTGATAAATTCACACAATAATCCCGCAATTTTGTCGTTCTTAATTCTATATGCAAAAAACTATTCTAATATTTATGCTCCTGTTTGCAGCTATCTGCTGCAAAGCACAAGAGAAAGGCCAAGTGCAGTTTGATTCTTTGGCTGATGCGGAGATACAGCTTGAAGGCTTATCGCAGACTTTTGTGAATGACAAAAATGAAAACGTTCGGCTCACCACCACTTACTTTTTTGTAAAGACCCTTATCCGTGCCATCAAAATCGATCATTCTTATTTTTACCCATTCGATTCACTCAAGTCAATTTCTATCCAAAAACCAGAAGATGATAAATTTCGAATTTTTAGTTGGCACTTGCGTTTGGACAATGGAAGCTACCGACAATACGGAGTATTACAGTTCAATCCTGAATATATAAAAACTATTAAAAAGAAAAAGAAGGATGCTGTTTTTCCAGCCTATATACCCTTGATTGACAGGAGTGATAGTTTGTTAACCAAAAATGCAGGAACGGCTATGGTAACCAATGAGCAATGGTTTGGAGCATTATATTATAATATTACTACCGTGAAATATAAGAAGCAAACCTATTATATACTTTTGGGATTAGATAAAGCTGACAGCACCTGCAATCGCAAAGTGGCCGATGTATTAAATATCGACAAAAAAGGAAAGATAACTTTAGGTGCTCCTATATTTAAAGTATTAAAAGATGATGTAGTGAAAACCCGTTTCATATTAAGTTATGCTGATGATGCAAATATTATACTGCGATATACCGAAGCTTCTCCCGGAGATTTTATGATAGTGTTCGACAATTTAATTCCTTCGCCCAAACCCATTAAAGGTAAAAACAATCTGATACCCGATGGCTCATTTGATGGATTGAAATGGGAAAAGGGAATGTGGCAGCACAAAGAAATTGGCGATGTGGATGGTATTAAAACAAAAGGAAATCAAGGCAAAACAAAATAATTATTAAATTTGTTATTATATAAATCATGGACGAATTTGTAAACAAAGTAGCGAACAGCGGACTCATAACCTTCAATCTCGAGGATTATTATGACCGCAGTGAACGTGTTTTATTCGACATTAAAGATTGCCTGTTTATGGGCCTAATTTTGAAGGAAAAAGATTTCAGAGAATTTATTAAAACCCACGATTGGAATCAATATAATAACAAGCACGTAGCTATTATATGTAGTGCCGATGCCATTGTACCAACATGGGCCTATATGCTGCTTGCAAGTGCGTTGCAGTCGCACGCGAAACGCATTATTTTTGGCGATTTACAAATGCTTGAAAACACCTTAATGACTGAAGCATTGGCCAAGATAAATATCCAAGATTATGCAAATCAAAAAGTAGTAATTAAAGGCTGCGGCGATTTACCAGTTCCCACTTCCGCTTATGTTGAAATTACCGCCAAGCTTGCAACTGTGGCCAAAAGTATCATGTACGGTGAACCATGTTCTACGGTGCCAATTATGAAAAGAAAAGAAGTATAATATACATCTTTTTTAAATACGATTAAACTATTTTTATACGGCTGGGTCAGGTGATAAAAAATTATTGAAATATGATAAAATCATTACTCTTCATTTTTGTTATTATAATAACATTTTTTAGTTCAAACGCCCAAAACCAAAACATCTCTAGTGGTGCTGTATTTGAAGGCGAACCTTATATAGTTGTCAATCCCAAAAATACACAGAATATAATAGTAGCTTGGATGGGTTTTGTATTTGGAAATACAGGCCGACTCAGCATTAAAATTAAAACCAGTTTCGATGGAGGTAAGACTTGGAACAAAACTATTACCATGCCGCATATTGTCGCTAGCACCTACAAATCAGCGGACCCATCGATGGTGTTTGATAAGAATGGAAATCTGTTTTTAAGTTATATAGATTATAGAGAAAGTCCCGATTCGGGTGGTGTGTATTTATATAAATCAACCAATGGTGGAATATCGTGGGGCACAACTGTGAAGATGATTGACATGGATGCAGACCCGGGCAAGAGTGCTCTTGACAGGCCGTTTATTGCCATTAATGAAGACGGAGATAAACTATATCTCACCACCAAACCTGCACCTTGGATTGCTGCACCCAACCGACCTTATTATACTTGCTCAACTGATGGTGGAAAAACTTGGAACCAATGGAGATATATTGACTCAACAGGTTATTTAGTGGGTGGGGCGATACAAGCACCCATGGCCACTCCTGCAGCTTCAGGAAATAAATTTTATGCTGCTTATCCCAGTTATCTCACTTCGCAGAATGTATATGCCCAATATATATTAGCAAGCACATCCGACAATGGAAATAGCTTTAGTTATCATACAATTTTGAAAGGAGGTAGTAGTTCAAAGAATGACTCTGCAAAATTAGCCTATAAGTTATTGGTCAATCCCGCCGATAGTAATCATTTGGTTTTTATATATCCCTATTCTGCTCTTGGAGATATTGATGTGATGATGACAGAAAGCTACAATGAAGGAAACACTTGGAGCACGCCACTTCGCATTAATGACGACGCCCCATCGAATGGGAAAATGCAAGACTTAATTTGGGCCGATTTTGATATTGATGGAGATTTGATTATATCATGGAGAGATAGAAGAAGTGCAAACGGAAGTGGTTATGCAACTGCATCTGAATTTTATGCCGCATTTCGTGATAAAGATTCTACAAATTTTTCAGCAAATTTTAAATTGAGCGATTCACTGGTTGCCTATAATAATATACTTGCACAAAACGGAAATGATTTTATGGGTATATCATTAGATAATGATACTATAAGTGCTGTGTGGGCTAATACCAGAGATGGTTCGCTGGATGTGTGGTTTGTGAGAACTGTTGCAAAAACAGGCAAAGTGACTTCAATTTCACTTATAGAAAGTGAATCTTTTGATATCAATATATATCCCAATCCATCCAATGGAATATATTATATTGAGGTGAATGATAAAGCTATAATTAATGGAATAAATATATATAATACTTTGGGCGAAAATATCTACACTTCAAAAAATAAATCTTCGAAGATTGAAATTGATTTATCTCAAGAACCATCGGGAATATACATATTCAATACTGAATCAAATGGGAAAATAGCAAGCAGGAAAGTAGTAAAATAACATATATATATATCAACTGTTCCTATTTTCAAGTGCCTCAATTATCTTCATCACTGCAACATCCCAACTATATCTTTTCACATTTTCAAATCCTTTCTGTATCAGTTCAAAACGTAAATTTTCGTCGCTCGAAATTTGTTGCATACACTTGCAAATCTCAGTTGGACTTAATGGATTGGCCAAAAGTGCTGCTCCGCCTGCCACTTCGGGCATCGATGATATATTGGAGGTGACTACGGGAACACCACATTGCATCGCTTCTATGATAGGAATTCCAAATCCTTCGAACAAGGACAAATAACATAAAGCTATTGCTGATGCGGCAATATTTGCAAGCTCACTATCATCCAATCTGCCTGTAAATATAATATGTTCTTTACAATCTAAAGTATGATAGAGTTCCTCAATCAATTTATTTTTCCAAGCTTTGCGGCCAGCTATTACCAGTTTGTAATTACTATTATAATTTTGTTTGTGATAATAATCGAATGCCAATAATAAGTTTACCAAATTTTTGCGCGGATGGATTGCACCCACATACAAAAAATAAGGATTGCTATTGGTATATTTTTTTCTTGTTTCTGAAATTTGATTCGCATCTAATTTTTTAAAAATATCGGATGCTGCATTATTAATGACTTTGATTTTATCATCAGGTATATGATATAGCTTTTGTATATCATCTTTGGTAGCTTGCGATACGGCCAATATCTGTGAAGCCTTGCGTGCGTAGCGTGGAAAGAAGTACTTATAATGCCATAAGTTCGCCTTGCTCACCCCTTCTGGATAATGCTCAAAAGCCAAATCGTGGAATACTGGAATCTGCGGTATATTACTTTTCAAACTTAAATATCCATCGGGCGAAAAGAATATATCTGCTTTATACTTTTTGAAAACCTTGGGCAATGATATTTCAAACCACCACCAAAATAATAAAGGATGCCGTGCTTGCGGACCAATAACAACAGGTATTACATTAGGTCCATATATAAATTGTTTATCATAGGGTCTATCAAAAATAAAGATAAATTCCCAATCGGGCTTTGCTTTTACCAGTCTACTCAGCGTTTCATGCGAAAACCTCCCAATACCTTCCAATCGTCCGGCTAACAAGAATCTGGCATTTACGGCTACTCGCATTTATTATATTTAATTAGTGGTCTCTAAATCTAATATCATCCATCAGCAAAGGTGGATTATCATATAACTCGGAACTGTCAGAAATTGGAACTGTTTTGCGTAATAAATTTCTTGCTGGTCCACGCAATACTACATTCGGTTCTAACCCTGTCGTGTCTTCAGGCTCTATCAGTTTTCGCCCAACCATGAGTCCCGATATTTGCGTATAATAACCTTTAAAATGTTTCTTCAACATTTGAGTAGTATCATTAAAACTACTGGCAAACCATTTGGGATGCGGTATAATAGAGGCCATAAAAATTGCTTCCTGTAAATTGAGTTGCAAGGGTGATTTTTCAAAATAAAAACGACTGGCTTCTCCTATGCCATATACGCCTGGCCCCCACTCTATAATATTCATATATACTTCAAACATTCTATGTTTGCTCACAATTCCCAAATTTTCTATCATCCATACTAGCAGCATTTCTTCCATCTTTCGAGTGAGGGTTTTTTGCCTACTTAAATATATATTTTTTACCAATTGCATGGAGATGGTACTTCCACCGCGCACAAATCTTTTATATACATAATTCTGTGCAATCGATTGGCGAATTGATTCTATAATAAAACCTTGGTGCCCAAAGAATGCCGGGTCTTCAGTGGTAAGCACTGCATTCTTTAAATAGTTAGATATATCTTCTAAATTTGTATAATTGGGATTATCAGGACCTACTATTATTTTTTGAGGGTTGCCATAATCATAAGCAGTATATACAAACTCTCCGTTTATCATTGGCAAATATGCTTTCCCAAATCTGTTAATTCTGAAATTTTCTTTTTGCATATCCGAATTAAAACTACAATTCCAGGGCGAAGTATCACACAAATGACAATCCATACGGTAAGTAAGAAACCCTTCTGCATCAATACCAGACAAGCTTTCAAACATTCCATCGGGTAGCGAATTAAAAAAATCGTTGGCTCCAATTCTATCAGTTGCTATTTTAAAATCATAATCTATTACTGGGCTGCGTTGATAACGAAAATAAGGATGTATATTTATTTTATTTAATTTAAATGTACTACTACTATCCAATGTTATATAATTCTCACCCACCATCAGATGTATATCGCCTGAACCTACTGAAACTTTCACATCATTATTGGCAAGCCTGGGATGATTCACTATAATATCTTTCATCTCGGCAAAAGTTTTCAACACAAGTTCGCCATTATCATAGGCTACTTCATTCAATTTTAAATTCAATTCTTTAGCACCCAATTTCAATCCCATTTTTTCTTGTGCCAAAGGCATATACATCATATCAAATTCACGACTCTTAATATTTACATCGCCAGTCATTTTATCAGGGTCGAAGAATCCTTCTACCTTCAGCCTTTGTATTTGCGTTGTGCTTATTTCTTTCTCAACTTTACTCTCTACTATTTCTTTAGTATGCTTGGTTTTCTTTCTTACTTTTTTTTCTCTACTTACTATCTTTTCTTTGTAGGCAGAAGGAGTTGAAATATCTATATTACATTTAATCAATTCATCATCCAATCTCAATCCATCGGCTTTTATATAATACTTATTTTCGCCACGGGTATATGATATAGTAAAATCACCAACTTCTATTTTACCAGGGATTTGTCCCAATACATTTTTGATAATTTTATAACCTTTTTGTGCCAAGCTTATTTTGGAATTTTTCTCTACTTCATCACTATCTTTTTTTTGGGTAAAATTACTATAATTAGTTCGCGTGGAATCGTATCGAACCAGATTTACAAAACCTTGGTCCAACTGCAAATGAGAGAGCATGATATTCCCAGTAATCAATTTCCATACACGCAGACCTGATGAGGCTTTTCCGATATGCAGCAATGTATCTGCATCATCCGGAATAAGTGATAAATTTGTAATTTCCACATCTGCAATCCCTGATATAGTTGCCGAACCAACTACCAAAGTTGCATGATATTTTTTTGCTTTATTTTTTGCTTTTTCTACAGCCCAATTCAACAAATTTTGCCTGAATAGAAATGCAAATAAAACTGGAAGTATGATAATACTTCCCAATGAAATAAAAGTAATTTTTAGCCAACGAAAACGTTTACGCTTTTGGGGCGTATCGCTAATATATAATTTTTTTCTGCGGCCAAACATTTTAGTGGTCAATATACAGTAGTCAGTGGTCAGTAGCTAACGCCGTCCCGACTATTCGGGAGGCACTGATTACTGTTTACTGATTACTGGCTACTATTTTAAACGGTCATTATTTCTTTTTCCTTAGCGGCCATCAAGCTATCAATCTTTGCCACATTGACATTGGTGATTTGCTGAATTTTATCTTCGCCAGCTTTCATATCATCCTCGCTCATGCCATCTGTTTTTAGTTTGCGAATAAGTTCATTATAATCTTTACGCTCATTTCTAATCGTAACTTTGGCATGCTCAGCTGCGGCCTTCACATTTTTCACCAAATCGCGGCGACGGTCTTCAGTAAGCGCGGGCACCGTAATTCGGATTATATTCCCATCATTTGTTGGGTTAAATCCTAAATTGGCCTCTGTAATACCACGCTCAATAGGCCCGATAGAAGTTTTGTCGAAAGGTGTAACTACTAAAGTACGTGCATCGGATGTGCTTACTGTTGCAACTTGGTTCAATGGCATTCGCATACCATATACTTCTGCCTGCACACTGTCAAGCATATTAGGAGTTGCCTTACCTGCACGAATTCTCGAGAACTCATGTTCAGTATGGCTCAAACATTTTTCCATGGCACTCTCCATGCCATCAATCATGGGTTTTATTAATTCATTCATAATCGAATTATTTTTTATTTTATATTTTTAATTTTAGTAATAAGTGGTCAGTAAACAGTAGTCAGTGCCATACGGCGTCAGCCACTGACTACTGTTTACTGTTTACTGGCTACTTAACCAGTGTTCCAATCTTTTCCCCCATCATTACTCTTTTAAAATTTCCTGCTTTATTCATATCAAAAACTACGAGTGGTAATTTATTTTCTTGACAGAGTGTAATAGCTGTTAGGTCCATCACATTCAAACCCTGTTTATATACTTCTGAAAAAGTGAGCTCATCATATTTTGTTGCGGTGGGGTCTTTTTCCGGGTCGGCAGTATATATACCATCCACGCGTGTACCTTTCAAAACGAGGTTCGCTTCTATCTCTACAGCCCTTAGTGAAGCAGCGGTATCAGTAGTGAAATAGGGATTACCGGTACCTGCTCCAAATATCACCACCCTTCCTTTTTCCAAGTGACGAATTGCTCTGCGTCGTATAAAAGGTTCACAAATTTGTTCCATTTTAATAGCACTAAGCAATCGTGTTTTTATTCCGTGTTTTTCTAATGCACCCTGCAAAGCCATCGAGTTAATTACGGTGGCAAGCATACCCATATAATCGCCTTGCGCCCTGTCCACTACACCGCCTTGTACACCTTGCACGCCCCTGAAAATATTCCCCCCTCCTATTACAATTGCTACCTCTACACCCATATCCACCACGGTTTTCACTTCGCTGGCATATTGCTCGAGTATGGCAGGATCGATACCATATTGTTTGTCGCCCATCAAGCTTTCGCCGCTCAGTTTCAGCAATACACGTTTATATTTTAGTGCTTCCATTTTATATGATATATGTTTAGTTAAGGTTATTTATCTTTGGGTTTATCGTCGGCAAATTTAGTTGCATATTCTTCAATTTTGGGTGCAATTCTCGCGTGCTCCGATTGAACGTGCAAATAAGGTTCAATCTTCTCTTCTACCATCTCTTCCAAATGTTGTATATCTGCCATCTCAATTGCAAATGCTTTTTTAAATTCTTCTTCGGTCATCTTTTTTTCTTTCACACTGTGGTTCAAATTTTTAAGCTGTTGTTTTAGTTCACCCAACTCCTTTTGCAAAGCTTCTTTATTTGCCACCACTTCTTTAAATATTCTAATTTCATTCAAATATTGCTCAAGTAAAATCCCCATTTCCAAAGTTATTCCAGTATCTTTTATTTTCAGCAAACGGTAAATTTTTTCCATTTTTCTTGTCTCAAGCCCCAGATCATCCGTATCAATATTTAATTTGTCTTCTATCTCCATCAAACCATAAGCAAGGCTGTCCACCTTTTTCTGGCGTAAATCTCCATCACCACTTTTGCATGATGGCTGGCTAATAATAAAACTGAAAACAAAAAAACAAATTAAAATCTGTGTGATATATTTCATAGTTGGATACATTTGCGGTCTGATAAAAATTAGATGGATAAAGCGGGGGCAAAAATAATAGAATTACGCAAGCTTGCATTCTTAAAGCAAGTATTTTGGCTATCACTTACAGCTTTCGGTGGTCCGCAGGTGCATTTTACACGTTTCACAGATGTGTTGGTAAAAAAACGCAGATTCATTAGCGAGGAAGAATTGCTGGAAATAAATTCTTTTTGCCAAATGTTGCCAGGCCCCACAAGTACACAAACTATCACTACCATTGCCTATCGCCGAGGCGGACCTGTGTTTGCCACCATTGCATTAACTATATGGGCACTGCCTTCGTGTTTTTTAATGGGGGCACTAGCCCAGATTGTTTCCCTATTTGGCAGTAATTTAAATGTGGTAAAAGTATTACAATATGTGCCTGCCATGGCTGTCGGATTTATGTGCTTTGCGGCCATACGCTTTACCCTTCAAATGGTGAAAAACCAAATACATGCAGGTATTTTAATTTTTACAGCATTGGTTCCCATTATATATAGTCACCCTGTTTTTATCCCGATTCTTTTGGTATTGGGTGGCTTTATTACCAACCTTACCACGGGCAAAACTTTAATAAAACCTCAAGACTCGTTTGCCAATATTAAATGGGGAAACCTATGGGTATTTGCAGGAATATGGATATTGGCGGCCCTGTTTGGAAACCTTATGCAAAACAGACCCGCATTGTTATTTGAAAACACTTACCGCTATGGCAGCTTGGTATTTGGCGGCGGCAATGTATTGGTTCCCATGATGTACGACCAATACGTATTGTTCAAACATTATATGGATCACCAAACATTTATGACGGGTGTGGGCATGAGCCAAGCCCTGCCGGGGCCCGTATTCAGTATATCGAGTTATGCCAACGGTATGGCTTTAAGTAGCATGGGTGCATGGGTAATGATATTAGGTTCGGTAATAGGCAGTGTTGCAATTTTTTTGCCCGGGCTATTACTCATCTTCTTTTTTCATCCCATTTGGTACCGACTCAAAACATATAACCGCGTGCAAAAAGCCATTGAAGGAATCAACGCTGCTTCGGCTGGATTAGTTGTTGCTGCTGCCGTTTTATTAATTCGGCCAATACAATGGAACGTGGGAAATGCGTGTATTATAACAGCTACTATTGCCTATTTGTGGTGGGGCAAATGCCCCACCCCTCTATTGGTGCTTGCCATATTAATTGTTGGTGCATTTGTAGGTTGAAAATATGATATACCATTCTTAACGCGGCCAAATTCAACCTATAATCGTAAATATCAATTTCCACTAAACCTTGAATCCGGAATCCCGATTGCTGAATCCTGAAATAATAACTGTTAGTTTGCACCCTATTGGTTTTATTTGCTAAAAAATAAAGTAAAAATAATTCAGACTATTTAAATCTATCATTCTGCGGAAAATATAAATTTTCAATAAAAACTACTATAATACTACACAAAATTAAATAGCAATATTATATACTATATTCAACTTAGATTTTTGCAGCAAAATATCATTCCTAAGCATTACTTTTTGCAGTATGCAAAATGTATATGGGCAAGATTATCGCTCCAATTCCAGAAGGCATCAGGCGGAAAAACCTGACATAACAGGCATTGCAGAAGGAGCATTGAATTCTGCATTTCTCAAAGCCCAAATTTGAATCTAAAAGAGGAAAAGTCACTTTGTAAGATTCAATGTAAAATATTTTTTGAACGGCCTTTTATACCATTTATTAATCAAAAAATGCTATTTGCTAGCTAAATATTGCTGATTTGAATCAACCACCATTAAGATAAAATTAATAAATCATTACAGCATTTGCTCGTTAAATTTGCCAAAAAAAAGATACACATGGAAAACACCACAGTAGAATCAGTAAAAGTGCCATCGGATATTGAGATTGCTCAAGCCGCAAAATTGCAACACATCAACGAGATCGCAATCAAACTTGGCATCGCCGCAGATCAACTCGAACATTATGGTAAGTATAAGGCTAAGCTCCCTTTGAACTTAATCAACCCAACAAAAGCTGCAAACTCTAATCTGATTTTAGTAACTGCGATAAATCCAACTCCAGCAGGCGAAGGAAAAACAACTACCACTATTGGATTAACTGAAGGACTTAACCGCATTGGCAAACAAGCAACCGCTGTATTGAGAGAACCTTCGCTAGGTCCCGTGTTCGGTGTAAAGGGTGGTGCTGCAGGCGGAGGCTATAGCCAGGTAGTTCCGATGGAAGATATCAATCTGCATTTTACTGGTGATTTCTCTGCCATCGAAAAAGCGAATAACTTATTAGCAGCTTTAATAGATAATAATATACAAAACAAAGAAGGCAATAACTTAGGCATTGACCCAAGAACCGTAGTTTGGAAACGCGTTATGGACATGAACGACCGTGCTTTGCGTAATATTATAGTAGCACTTGGAGGCAAGCAAGGTGGTATGCCACGCGAAACTGGATTCAATATCACAGCAGCATCCGAGATCATGGCAATCCTTTGCCTCTCTTCAAACTTGGAAGATTTAAAAACCAAAATTGGTGATATATATATAGGTGATACTTATGGCGGCAAGCCTGTTTATGCCAAACAACTGAATGCACAAGGTTCGATGGCTGCTTTATTGAAAGATGCAATCATGCCTAACTTGGTTCAAACACTAGAAGGAAATCCTGCTATTATACATGGTGGTCCATTTGCAAACATTGCCCAAGGAACAAATACACTGATCGCTACCAAAATGGGCATGTCTCTTAGCGACTATGTAGTGACCGAAGCTGGCTTTGGTGCTGATCTGGGAGCTGAAAAATTCCTACATATCAAATGTGGTTATGGAAATATTGCTCCCAAGGTAGTTGTAATAGTTGCAACTATCCGAGCTCTTAAATATCATGGTGGAGCTGCTATGGATTCACTAAAAACTGAAAACCTGGAAGCCTTGAAAAATGGGATGGCCAATTTGGAACAACATATATCTAATATCGGTAAGTTCGGATTACCTGCCGTTGTTGCTGTCAATAAATTTTTTAGTGATACCCAAGCCGAACTTGATATGGTATATAATCATGTAAAATCAATTGGTGCCAAAGTAGCCATTTGCGAAGGATGGGAAAAAGGCGGTGCTGGCATGGAAGATTTGGCAAATGAAGTAACTGAAACAATAGCATTGAACCAAAGTAATTTCAAACCATTATATACTCTAGAAGACAGCGTGGAACAAAAAATTGAAGCGATTGCAAAATATATATATGGAGCCGATGGCGTTGATTATGCAGCCAAAGCACAAACTGGTTTGAAAAAAATATATAGATTGGGAATGGATAAACTACCTGTGTGTATGGCCAAAACCCAATACTCATTTTCCGATAATCCCAAATTACTAGGACGTCCAAAAGGATTCAGAATCACCGTTCGTGAATTTGAATTTGCTGCAGGTGCCGGATTCTTAATTCCTATATGTGGAGATATGATGCGTATGCCTGGACTACCCCAAGTGCCCGCAGCTGAGGCGATTGATATTGATGCGGATGGGTTGATTGGCGGGTTGTTTTAAAAAGAAGACCGAAGTAGGAAGACCAAAAATTTTTGCTTACGCCAAAAGGCCGCCGCCGCATGGCTCATCCAACTTCCGTCTGCCCCTAAAAATTAGTGCAAGAGCCATGGGAATTGAAAGTCTTAGTGATATTTATTGAGCAAAGTATATAAGAATCTTTGTCTTTGGGATTCCCCCTAACATATTTATTTGGGTTGATAGAAGTTTGGCTCCACATTTGGCCCCATTTAGGATCTACCTCACTCGATCTATCGCTTAACTGTTGCAAATAAACATCTTTTGCAGCCGGTGCTCCTGCAAAATTATGATGAACATCGTCGAGCCAATCAGTGAAAGTTTTACGATAACCTATTTCAAAAGATACATTAATTGCTGCTCCCGGATTAATTTTAACACCAACGCCCATTGGAATTGCAAACTGATTCAAGCTATATGTTTTATGATATTCTGTTTGGAATTTTCTCAACTCAACAATAGCTCCATAGCGATCAATTGTTTTTGGATTGAAATGAAAATAGGCCAATCCTCCAAATACATAGGGAACAACTAATTTGCCGCTTCCCCGGTTGTATGGATTCCATATATGATATTCGAAAAGCAGATTCAATTCGGAAATATTGGAGTAGAAATTAAGGTTGCGTTTCATTCGGTCACGATAGTTAGCTTGCTTGCCCACCCCACCTTCTTCAATAGCTGTATACTCATCGTATTTAGCACCAGCTATTTTATCATCACCTGCGATGCGAGCAAAGTCGAAGCCTAAACGAACTGCTAAAAAATTGCCTAAATAATATCTGCCGTAAACACCAGCATGCATTCGTGCCATTTGCAAAGTAACAGGACCATAACTTAAATCTCCTTGATAGTAAGTAGGGCCAATACTCAATCCCACTTCATAAGCGTGGTTTCTATTAAAACTTGATGAACGCCGCTGTGCATTTGTATTGATAGAAACAATACATAGCAATGCTAACAACAAGTTCCAAATATTTAAACGTTTGATTGACAAGGGGCAACAAATTTAACTGAAATATCTTTTATATAAGACATAAAAATAGAATAATTCATTTACGAGCTGCCTTAAAAATCTCTTGCAATGGCCAATGTAGCAATACTCACTTTGCAAAATGGGACTAATAAAGAAGCACATGCCTCAAGGGTTGCCCCAGTTGTTACCACATCGTCAATTAATAAGATATGTTTGTTTTCTATCTCATGAACTTGCTCCACCTTAAATATTTCTTGTACATTAGTCCAGCGAGTCCAGCGTTCCAATTTTGTTTGGCTTTGATTGTTCTGCACTCTCAGCAAATTTGTGGTACTCACTTTTTTATTTGTAGCTTCTGAAAGGCCTTGGGCAAGCATATGGCATTGGTTATAACCGCGTTTGTTTTCTCTTTTTTTATATAATGGCACTGGCACTATTATATCTATGCTATTATATATTTCCGATTCTTGAAGGGCTTTGCCCATCCAATTTCCTAAGCATACTCCCACTTCTTTATTGCCCTTATATTTAAGACCGTGCAATAGCCGCTGGGTAATTCCCAATTGCCTGAAATATAAATATGAAGTTGCAGCTTCAACCTTCACCCTACCTCTAAAAGTTTTGGCTACAGGATTGTCAGCATCTTTATGAAAATTGGTATAAGGCAAATTGTGCTTGCAAGCCAAGCAAATAACTTTCTCGCCCATCAGTAATATTTGTCCGCAACCCGCACAAGTATTGGGGAACAGCAACCCTGCGGTATCTGCCCATAAACCCATAAACCTATTTTTTATGTTTTTTTTGGTCTACCAATTTCTGGTATTCCTTTTCGGAAGCACTTGTAGTATCATTATAAGCATCTCTGTAATTAAAGAATACCCCGATGCCCCAACCTAATGTGGTCCATATAGGCCAAGGGAAAACGAAAGTTGTGTTGTCGCCAGTATGTTCTTTATTGCTCATAAACCAAAGAGCCCATAAAAATCCATTCACAATGATATAAGAATATAAATGTCTTTTAAAATTAGCCCGCTTCATAGCCAACTTCCACAAATGCTGGTCTTTCGTCTCTTCCATAATTGAAATGCTAATTAAAGATTTTATTCAAAATAGTTCAATGTTTTAAATCCATTGTCTTTCAGAAATTTTTCTTTCTGCATCAGCTTCACATCGCTTTGCACCATATCGGCCACCAGCATTGGCAAGGTATGTTTAGGTTTCCAGCCCAATTTTTCATAGGCTTTGGTAGCATCGCCAATCAGTAAATCTACTTCTGTGGGTCTAAAATATGCAGCGTCAACAGCTACTAGTTCTTCTCCTGGTTTCACTTGCAAATCTATATTCATCTCAGCAGCCTTGGCACTGTCAATACTAGCCACAAAACCAACTTCATTGATACCATCTCCTTTAAAAACTATTTGCACGCCAACTTCAGCAAATGCCATTTTCACAAAATCGCGAACGGGTGTGGTTTGCCCCGTAGCTATTACAAAATCTTCGGCAACCGGTTGTTGCAACATGAGGTACATTGCTTCCACATAGTCTTTCGCATGACCCCAATCGCGTTTGGCACCTAAGTTACCTAACCACAATTTATCATGCAAACCCATAGCAATTCGTGCAACTGCTCTTGTAATTTTGCGAGTAACAAATGTTTCGCCTCGTATCGGACTTTCGTGGTTGAATAGTATTCCATTGCAAGCATACATATTATATGCTTCACGATAATTTACGGTAATCCAGTATCCATAAAGTTTTGCAACTCCATAGGGCGAGCGAGGGTAGAATGGCGTTTTCTCACTTTGAGGTACTTCTTGAACCAATCCATATAGTTCTGAAGTTGATGCTTGATAGATTCTAGTTTTTTCGGTGAGGCCGCAAATACGCACTGCTTCCAATATTCGCAGTGTACCTATAGCATCGCAGTTTGCGGTATACTCAGGGGTTTCAAAACTCACTTTCACATGGCTTTGTGCAGCCAAGTTATATATTTCATCAGGCTGTGTTTCTTGTACGATACGAGTTAGGTTTGTCGAATCGGTGAGATCGCCATAGTGAAGTTTTAGGCGGAGGTTGCCTTCGTGCTGGTCCTGATATAAATGGTCTATCCTATCGGTGTTAAATAGGGAGCTGCGGCGTTTAATACCGTGCACCATATAGCCTTTGTTCAATAAAAACTCAGCAAGGTACGCTCCGTCTTGTCCTGTAATTCCTGTAATGAGGGCAGTTTTCATGTATTACTTTTTCTGATTGTAGTTTTGAGGGTTATGTTTGCAAAAATAATACATTTAACCCAAGTCGCCATTTTTTGAGCCAAACAATTTTGATATATAGCCCCCAAATGTCTAACAGACTTGATTATACAGCGTGTGTGATATTTGGTAAAAGGAATTTTAAAATCACTGAAAACAAAACAGATTTTGAAAATCATGACGGGCCAAAAATAAACTACGGTGCAGAACATGATGACAATAGCTTGCATATTTTACCCGACGGATTATTATATGAAACGGGGATAAAAAACCTTTCGCCGTCCTTTGACACGTCGAAGGATTTCTCTAGATTATTTTTAGACAAATCGGACAATTTCTTTCAAAACAATATAATAGGTTTCGATATTTTTTCAGCAGTGTTTTATATCGTCAGTAGATATGAAGAATACGGCAATTATACACCAGATGAACATGGACGATTTTGCGGAAAAAATAGCACAATGTATAAAAATAATATACACACCAAACCCCTGGTAGATATATGGCGACAAATAGTATATAATAAACTAAAAGAATCCTTCGACTGCGCTCAGGATGGCACAATTAAATATAATACATTAGCAACGATTGATATTGACCGATTGTATTTATATAAAGAAAAAGGATTGGTAAAGTCATGTGGCGGTTTGATAAAAGATATTTTAAAAGGGAATTTTAAAAATGTATCCAAACGCTTGAATGTACTGATGGGAAAGGATGTAGACCCACACGATAACTTGTCGAAGATTGTAGATTATTATAAAAAACAAAATACAGAACTCAAAGTTTTTTGGTTATTGGGAGACAAATCAAAATATGATAACAATCTATCTTATACGCATCCCGAACAAAAAAGTATTATACAAAAAGTTTCTGAATATGCAGAAGTCGGAATTCATCCATCATACAATTCATATAACAATCCTGAACAAATAAAAACAGAAAAACAAAGGTTAGAAACCATACTGGGAAAGCCTGTTACAGCCTCACGCCAACATTTCCTGAGAATGAAATTACCACAAACTTATCAGCAATTAATACAAGCAGGCATCACCGATGATTATACAATGGGCTGGCATGATATAATAGGTTTTAGAGCTGGCACTGCACATACATTTAATTGGTATGATATAGAAAACGAAACAGAAACTATATTACAAATTACTCCTTTTGTTGCAATGGATGTTACGCTGAAAAACTATATGAACTTAAATATAGAACAAGCAACTATTATATTAAATGATTTGCAAAATGAGATTAAGAAATACGTTGGAACCTATGCTACTATAGCTCACAACGAATCTCTTTCGGGATGGGGGGAATGGGATGGTTGGGATGCATATATATAGGAATTACGAATGTCAAATTACGAATTACGACATGGTTGTGGTTGGTTATGGTTCTCCCGAATCTTATTCGGGACCGCTCACCACACCACCACAATAGGCAGTATATTAAAACAAGCTCTTCTGCTCGCCACCACCCTTGCCTCCTTTTTTATTCTTGTCATCCTTCTTGGGGGCAAATTCTTTAAACTCTTTTAACTTCGGCATTTTCATATATACATCTTCGGCAGGAACTTCAAATACTACTTCTTTGCTTGAATTTGCTTTGGTTTTTTTCTCTGCTTTTTCTTTTGGGGCCAATAATTCACAATCGAAATATTGTTTGGCTGCAGCTATTCTGTTGCCCATCGCACGCCACCCTTTTATATCTATAAAATCGTTGAGTGATAAAGTTTCTACAATAGACTCTGTTTTTTTGCGGCCTTTGGTAATCTTTACCAGTGGCTCTTCAAGCGTGGTTACCATCAATAATTTACTACCCGATTCTTCTGATATATAATAGAACTTTTTATTTTGCGAAAGTGTTTCCAACATGAAACGTTTCACATAATAATTTCCTGAACTACCATCATAATGTATTGCAGAAACCGCTTTATCGGGATCAAATTTTTCTAATATAATAATATCTTTGGGTTCGTACCTGTTTGTTAATTCAAAATTGGTAAGCTCATACGAACCATCTTTATATAATACCAATATGTGATCTTTGGTATCAAAATTACCTAAGAACCTACCACGGTCATCGGTATTAAGTTTGCCAATATTTATATCATACCATATATCAACACCGCCAATAGATGATGCACCTTTTTCTTTAAACTTCACTGCTTTCACCAAGTGTTTGCTTAGTGTATTTCCCAATGCATTTCTGCCTTTTACATGTAATAATCCAAAATCATAATCGAATACTTTTTGGCGGGCTTTGCTATTTGCATGGAGGAAGACAGTTACAATTTCTGCCTCAGCATTTGCATTGGCACTAAAGTATAATACTTTGCTTCCTTTGGTTCCTTTGGTGAGGTCGTATTCCTTGTCACGCGTTATGCCCGCTACATTAAAGCGTTTCACCATCGCTACATTGCTTTGGCCATCTTGATATATTAAATTATATACCATACGCTCATTGTTTTTGCGGAATATATCTACATGTATAATATCCTTACCTACAAAAGTTTTCTCAGCCACTTTGCTTACTACCATTTTTCCATCCTTGCGGAAAACTATGATATCATCATACTCCGAGCAGTCGCATAAGAACTCATCTTTCTTTAAAGATGTTCCTACAAAACCTTCTTCACGATTCACATATAGTTTTTGATTGGCAATAGCAACCACTTGTGCTTTTATAATATCGAAAGTGCGAAGCTCGGTCTTACGCTCTTTGCCTTTGCCATATTTCTTTAATAAGTTTTCATAATAACGAATAGTGAAATCTTTGATATTGGCAATATCGGTTTTTACCTGCTTCATTTGTTCCTCAACCGCTTTTATATGTTCGTTAGCTTTAAAGCCATCGAATTTCGATATACGTTTGATTTTTATTTCTGTCAACCCTACAATATCTTCTTGTGTAATTTCGCGTTTGAATAATTTCTTGTATGGCTTCAATCCCTTGTCAATGGCGGCTAACACAGCTTCCCAAGTTTTACATTCTTCTATATCTCTATATATACGTTTCTCAATAAATACTTTCTCAAGCGATGAGTAATGCCAATCATCTTGCAACTCACCCAACTTAATATCGAGCTCACGTTTTAATAAATCTTGTGTATGTTTTGCACTATGTTCTAATAAATCAGTAACCGTTAAAAAGTGTGGTTTCTCATCCACAATCACACAACAGTTTGGCGATATCGAAACCTCACAATCAGTAAAAGCATATAGTGCATCAACGGTAATATCTGGCGAAACACCGGGAGCAAGATGTATAACAATCTCTACATTTTGAGCCGTATTGTCGGTTACTTTTTTTATTTTAATTTTGCCATTGTCGTTGGCTTTTACAATGCTGTCGATTACGGAGGTGGTGTTTGTTCCATAAGGAATTTCACGAATCACCAAAGTCTTTTGGTCCAGCTCTTCTATCTTGGCACGAACGCGAACTTTGCCTCCACGTTTGCCATCATTATAATTGGTTACATCAATCAACCCACCGGTATTAAAATCGGGATATAATTGTACACGTTTGTTTTTCACAATATCGATGCAGCCTTTCAGCAGTTCACAGAAATTGTGGGGCAATACTTTGGTGCTCAATCCTACTGCAATACCTTCAACTCCCTGTGCCAATAGCAGCGGGAATTTCATCGGCAATGTGATCGGTTCTTTTTTACGACCGTCGTAACTCGCTTGCCACTTCGTAGTTTGTGGATTGAAGGCCACCTCCAAAGCAAACTTACTCAAGCGTGCTTCTATATAACGTGCGGCAGCGGCTGAGTCGCCAGTGTTCACGTCGCCCCAGTTACCCTGGGTTTCAATCAATAAATCTTTTTGACCAAGATTCACAATGGCCTCGCCAATACTGGCATCACCGTGCGGATGATACTGCATGCTCTGCCCAATAATATTTGCAACCTTGTTGAAACGCCCATCGTCCATTTCCTTCATGGCGTGCAGTATGCGGCGTTGCACCGGCTTGAGCCCGTCATTAATATGTGGCACGGCACGTTCGAGAATCACATACGAGGCATAGTCCAAGAACCAATTCTCGTAGAGTCCCGTAATCGGGATTATATGCGTAACATCTTCGTGGTCGTTATGTTTGTTGTCTGCCTCTATCATTTAACGCCGCAAATGTAAAGCATGCACGCGTTTGTTTATCGGTTAAGAATTCACAATGGGGTGTGGATTATTAGTAGACAGTGGTCAGTAGTTAGTAGTCAGTGGCTGACGCAGCATTTAATGCCGTTATTGTGAGGATCCCGAATGCATTCGGGACGACGTGGCTCCCGATATTTATCGGAACCATTGAAACGAAGCGTTCTGCCTTTGGTAGGTGTTTTCACCGACCAAGCGGGCTTGTAGAATTCTATGGATTTATAATACTTTGGGCATGCCCCCCGAAGCGGGGGTCGGGCTAATCCGCTGCAAGTCCTCATTCCGGAAGCCTCCAATCCGGGCTTTCCGCTTCTATCCCTCATGCGGCTGACGCGATACCGCTGAGCACATAAACTCCAACTACTAATAATATCTATATATTATTTAGTCAAAATTATCTTTTTTATCCTCGTACTTTTCGCAGAAGATATATGTGCCAAATAAACCCCATTTGAATATTTCTCCAAATCTATATTGATAGATTTTATTGACGGTTTGAAATTCTTTTGCTCCCATATTTTCTCACCTAACAAATTATATATTACAATTGAATACGCCTCTTCATTTTTATCATTAATATTTAATGTAAAACTTTCACTAGTAGGATTGGGGAAAATTGATATGTCTGCTGTGTTTTCAATTTCAGAAACATTGGTACAATCATATACTTTAATAAAGTAATTTGTTTTGGTATCACTACCACCTTTGCTGTCATAGTAACGTTATGTATACCTGCGGTAGTATAACATATATTTGTTGGATTCTGGGCTGTAGATTTATAAAATTCAGCCCTGGCAAGTTTAGCGAAGCGTAACTTGTGAGTACCATATAGTCAGTCGCCAGACTGACGGAGCGGAAAGGAATTGTTGCAATAAAAAGTTTGTAGTTTAGTCTGGCCGCAAGTCTGGAGACTTGAGGCATGTGCTCACAAGAGAGAGTCTTGCGAGGGCTTCGTTGATTTACGGCATGCAAACTTGCAAACAGACCCAACTACTTGCTCCGACCATTCGGAACTAGCCACTTGATACACTCTTGATAGCTCTTTAAGACAATCAACACGTATCTGTGGATATTTGGGTTTCGTAAGCAGCAAACAAACCTATATATGCAACTAACTTTGCACACCCGCCCATATTCCATGTCCACCCAAAACAGTAACAAGCAAATCACTTTCTTTATTATCTTTACGGTAGTGGGATTTATATATTTGTTACGCTTGTTTTATCTGCAAGTTGTGGCTGATGAATATAAGGAATTTGCAAAGAATAATACGCTGCACAATGTTACACAATACCCGTCACGCGGGCTTATACGTGATCGTAAAGGGGAGCTGATGGTGTTCAATAATGCGATATATGATTTGATGGTGATACCCGGAAAATGTGCGGGAATTGATACCCTGGAATTCTGCAGATTGTTGAGTATTGACAAGCAGGGATTTTTGTACCGTTATGATAAAATGCGAAAGTCGAAAGGGTTTAGTATGCAGCGAAGTCAGGTTTTTGAAAAACAGATTACGCCCGAAACCTTTGCGGCCTTCCAAGAAAAACTATATGATTTCCCCGGATTTTTTATTGAGAAACGTACTGATAGAAACTATAGAAATAAATCTGCTGCACATGTACTCGGTTATATAGGCGAGGTAACGGATAGCGATATTGTGCACTCAAATGGATATTATAGACAGGGCGATTTCATTGGTATCAGTGGCATTGAGCGTGCTTATGAAGAAAAACTTCGTGGCAAAAAAGGTGTGCGTTATGTATTGGTTGATGCACTAAACCGCGAACAGGGAAGTTATAAAAACGGGGAGTATGATACACTTCCGGTAACAGGCGAAGACTTATATACAACTTTAGATGCGAAACTACAATTGCTGGGCGAAAGTTTGATGCAAAACAAAGTGGGAAGTATTGTTGCTATAGAACCACGAACCGGTGAAGTGCTCAGTATGGTAAGCAGCCCGGGCTACGACCCCAATTTATTTATTGGCCGTGAGCGTGGCAATAACTATATGAAACTATTACAAGACCCGTCCAAACCTTTATTCAACCGACCTATACAAGCACCGTATCCTCCGGGTTCTATATTTAAAATTGTGATGAGTTTAATTGGGCAGCAAGAAGGTGTGCTCACCCCACAAACTACTTACGGTTGTGCAGGCGGATATAATAATGGAAGCAACCGTGTAGGATGCCATGCACACGGCGGCCCGCTTGACTTGCGAGGTGCTATACAAATTTCTTGTAACTCGTATTATTGTCATGTTTTTAAAACAGTAATCGATAATAATAAATATAATTATGTGGATGAAGCTTTTAAAGCTTGGAGAAAACATATCAATAGTTTTGGATTGGGAATTAGGTTGGGTATTGAGTTGCCGCAGGTAAGTGCAGGTTTGGTACCCAAACAAGAAATGTATGATAAAACTTACGGCAAACACCATTGGAAAGCAAGCACTATTATATCATTGGCAATTGGTCAGGGCGAGTTGGGTATTACACCTTTGCAAATGGCAAACGTTACAGCCATATTGGCTAACAGAGGTTATTATATAGATCCGCATATTGCAAAGCATTTTGGAAAAGAGGGAAAACCACTGGAACAATTCACCAAGAAAAACTATACAAGTGTTAATAGAGAATATTATGATGTGGTGATAGAGGGTATGGCCGATGTGGTGAAAGGTGGGACAGGAATTATTGCACAAATTCCAGGAATTGACATATGCGGAAAAACAGGAACTGCACAAAATCCGCACGGAAAAGACCACAGTGTTTTTATATGTTTTGCACCCAAAGATGATCCGAAAATTGCGATAGCGGTAGTAGTAGAAAATGCAGGTTTTGGAGCTGAGTGGGCCGCACCAATCGCCAGCTTGATGATGGAACAATATTTAACAGATACCTTAAAAAGGCAAGCACTAAAAGAACGAATGGAGAAAGGGAATTTGATACAAAACACCTTACCAAAAGATACACCCAAACCTCCAATAACTAATACGAATGCTCAAGATAAAAAGCAGGCTATAATAAATCAGAAATTGAAAATTAAAAGAATATAAAAAAGAAAACAGTAGTCAGTAAACAGTGGTCAGTACTATACGGAGTCAGCCACTGTTTACTGACCACTGACTACTGACCAATATATCATGTTCGACGTAAACCCACAAGAAAAAGAAATAAGCACTCAGGGATATGACTGGGTTACCATTGGTATGTACTTATTTTTTGTAGCATTTGGTTTCAGTTGTATATATGCTGCCGATTATAAACCTGAGCATGCAAGTTTGTTCGATTGGAAAACCAACCACGGCAAGCAACTTATATTTATTGGTGTATCGATTGTATTGGGATTTATTATATTATTAAGTGAGTACGAAATATATCCAACATTCGCTTGGCTTATATACGGATTTATTATGTTCCTTATTTTTTCTGTTATATTTATTGGAACAGAAGTGAAGGGAGCAAAATCGTGGTTCGGCATTGGGGGCTTCGGTTTTCAGCCGTCGGAGTTTGGGAAGTTTGCGGTGAGTTTGGCATTGGCCAGATATTTATCGGGCTATGATATCAAGTTTAAAAATTTAAAAACGCAAATATATTGTGCAGGTATTATAGCATTACCGATGCTTATTACTTTACTGCAAAATGATACAGGATCGGCATTGGTATATGGTTCATTTGTTTTGGTATTATATAGAGAAGGATTGCCGGGTTATTTGCTGATGATGGCTTTAGTAATGATAGTATTTGCTGTATTATCTTTATTGGTGAAACCTATAATATTGTGTGTAATATTGGTTACTATTGCTCTAGCAATTGTATATCTTTTTCGCAGGCAAAGTTCATTTATATATCTTACTTTAATTACAGTTGCTGCTTCATGCATTTTAGTTTTCTCCGTCAATTTTGTTTTTAATAAAGTATTACAACCCCACCAACGTGACCGTATCAATGTTTTATTAAACCGCGATGTCGATTTGAAATCGGTGGGCTATAATGTACACCAAAGTAAAATTACCATTGGTTCTGGCGGCTTGCTGGGCAAAGGTTATCTGGAAGGTACACAAACCAAAGGAGATTTTGTTCCTGAGCAAACTACTGACTTTATATTTTGCACTGTAGGAGAAGAATGGGGATTTGCGGGAACCGGATTATTGGTTATATCATTTATATATTTCCTATGGCGACTAGTGATGATAGCCGAGCGACAGCGAAATAAATTCAATAGGGTTTATGCATATTCTGTTGCATCAATTTTATTTTTTCACTTCCTCATTAATATAGGAATGACTATCGGGTTAATGCCTGTAATAGGTATACCCCTCCCCTTCTTTAGCTATGGCGGCTCTTCACTGTTGGGATTTACTATATTATTGTTTATATTATTAAAACTAGATAGTAATAGAGTGAATGAATTGCAGAGTGTGTATGATTAGTAAACAGTAGTCTGTGAATAGTAGGCAGTAGGCGGTTATGATTAATATATATAACCATTATTAGACCTCCTTCATAATTTACATTCAAAACTTAAGCCGTCATGCTGAATTTATTTCAGCATATCTAATGTGCGTTTATTGGTTCTGAAATAAATTCAACAACACGAATTAAAAAGTCTCACCCAGATTAAAGAACAATCCTTTTTGCCAGTCTTTTCCTACGCCATAAGAAACAATAAGGTTGGTATTTGAATGTTTGTTTACTTTTATTCTAAGAGAAACTCCCACATTGTGAGCCGCTGATATAAAATTATTCTGTACTCTTTCAGAATAGCTAGCAACATTAGCATATACTGCCCCGCTAAGGAATCCACTTTTTAAAATTCCAAATCGATATTCCGATTCAAAGTATAGCATATTTTTTCCTCTATATCTACCTTGAATAAAATTTCTCGATGAATTATCATAAGTATCCCAACCATTGCTGGGCATATCTAAATAGGGTGCATTACCATAAGGTGTAAGCCAATCGAAGTGCCAGAAAGCCAATATGTTTTTCGAGCCACGTGGAAAGCTTATATATTTTCTAACATCAAAATATAATGAGGCCCAATTTTGATCACTACCCAAGCCTTTCACATTTTGCCTAAGTATTATATTTGCAAAACTACCGCCAGCCACAGGATTATTGATATTGCGGCGACTATCGAATAATACATTCAGCGATAAACCTGATGAAATAGATTCTGAAGTATCAAAGTTATTGGACTTATCATATATATAATAATCGTCTGTTGCTTTGTAATTGGACGAAGCATTTTTTATATTCCAATGGTAGTCCAAATTATACCCCAAACCAAGTAGAAAATCTGGCCCAACTCTTTTCATGGCCATTTGATAAACCCGTATAAAAGAGAAATCAAAAAAACTGGGATTTTCAGTTTTGCTCTTACTTCCCAAGCCGTATGTATATGCAGAGTAATTGAAATATCTAATATCGCCTAGCAAATTATATTTATTACCTTTTGTCCAAATATTAGTAATCAGAAGCGGGAAAAACTGCCGATTCTGAGAATACTCAATTCCGGTATGAATAAGAGAAAGATTTGCACTGTCGCCTTTATTGGTATAAAAAGCAAAATTAGCAGTTAGTAAAAAAGTGAAGCCCGTTAATTGTGCATATCCAATACCTGGAAAAATAGAAGGGTATACTTTACCAGGGATATATAATGCAGTATCAGGTTTTTCAGCTTTGTTTTTCAAAAATATTTTTCGAAATACATCTCCTACATCTTTTTGCCCGGCCACAGATGTATCTGAAGATGGAGTTTGATTGTGTTGGGAATGTGCTGTATTTATATACAATATGCTGCAGAAAAAAATAAAAACTTTAAAGCGGTTTTGGCACATATAATATATATTACGCTAGCGTTAACAAAAGCGTGGGGACAAATCTAACACAAGAGCCTCATTAATCCTTGTGCTATCCCAAAGAAAAGTACAAATGAATGAAGGAGAATAGTATAAAGTATATAGACTTTGGGGCTAGATATCCAGTATCAAATAGTTTCCAATTAGCAAGCAAATTTTGGGTGTTAGTTTGCGAAAGTGGGTATCAAGTACCTTATACTATCTACTTTATACCTCCCCAAGCTACTTCTCGTTCGAAGCAAAAATAATATGTACTTCTTTGCTCAGAAAATCCAGAGCCTTTTGCACTGGGTTCTCGTCTTGTTCTATCATCACAGCAAAGATGGCTTTGCTCAGGTCGATAGCTTTGGCATCATCGTGCATGCGGGTATTGCACACGTTTATCATATTAATTATTTGTTCTTTCACTGCCCTGATAAGCACCCACACCTGATGGCTCACATATATCTGTTGGCTGAGGTTATGCTGGTACTCGTTATTGATTTCAGCAATCAGCATTTGTTTGAAATCCTTGGCACTAATGCCCGGCTGACTAACACGAGGCAATAAGTTGGGAGGCGAGATGCGTTCCAAAAACAAAGACATACGCTCGTAGGCTTGTAGGCGTAATGGCGTAAAAAGTTCTTCGTTTTTTAGTCTGAGTTCGAGGTTACGCTTTCGTTCTTCATTTTTAAAAAAAGCAGTTAGCATGAAATAAGCCAATAGGCCTACAATGAGGGCTGGGATGGTAAAGTAGAGGATATATAGAAACTCCATAGGTAATGATTAATGGTTAATGGTTAATGGTTCCCTTCGGCTTCGCTCAGGGTAAAAATGGTTAATGTCGCTTCGCTCAAAATTGTTCATTGATTAAACGAATTTTTTACGATTTTATTGTGCTACAAATATAGAGCGGATTTAGGAAATGGGAAATAGGTCTCGGGATTCGGGCGTTTGGATTATATTTTTCCAAAATATTAAAATAATAAAGAACTTTATATATGCTAGAAATCAGACCTAGTTGCGAAAATTGCAATAAGCATTTGCCAAATGGAAGTGCATCAGCTATGATATGTACTTTTGAATGCACCTTTTGTTCAAACTGCGTACAAGAACTATTATATAATGTTTGCCCTAATTATGGTGGCGGTTTAAAAAAAGACCTACTCGTCCGGCAGCACATCTGGCAAGCATCCTCTTAGTGCCAGAGACATTTTCAAGCCTGTAGATATGGAAAAATTTAAATTATTGTTGGATAAATACAAGGATGTAAAACCTGAGAATAGATAATATACTTTTTTTTATCAAAATATTTGTGGCCCAAAAGATATAAATATTTGAGTTGTATATGTGACATAAAACTCCCATTTCACCAGCTTTTAAAACAATAACTTTATCCAATAGTCGCAATATAGCTAATATAGCTAATACTGATTTGGCTAGCGGAAAATATCTTTTAAGCATGCATTCGCCTGCTAATGCTGCGGTGCGGCGACTTAGTGTAACAATAAAATAGACGAAAGAACATAGATAAAAAGCATCAAACCGCTGCAGAATTTTCTGCGCGTTTAATGCTTTTTTACACGAAAGCCTTAATTAATTGCCCTCCCAAATCCTGAAACCGGTTCGGTTTAAGCTTCGTAATCCTGATTCCCGAATCCCCTTAGTGATTCACCACAAACTTACTTGCAATACCATTAACAGCTATATAATAAATCCCGTTTGCTAAATTACTGGTAGGAATTTGTATAATATGAGTATTTGAGTTATTTGAAGTAAATAATAATTCACCTAAGTTATTATATATAGTAATTTTATTTTTTGTAGTATTGGTTTCAATATTTATATATTCATTTGAGGGATTGGGATAGAGCATAAAACTCATTCTTTCAGGGGTAGTTTTTATCCCATTAAAATTACCTACATTAATAGTTTGTTGTTCTACATCAGTAAGTGCACCATCAGTGGCAATAAGCTTTACGGTGTATATTCCCGCAGCGGTATAATAATGTAATGGATTGGATACAGTTGATGATTGTCCATCCCCAAAATCCCAAGTATAACTTGTTACATTTTTAATTGTAGTTAGGTTTTTAAAGTTGATACTATCGAACGGATTGGGGGTATAATTTGTTGCTTTAAAATTTGCGAATCCATGAATATTTGTTCCACCCACTTCATTATATCTAGCCATAAATTCTTGATAATATAAGTTTGCAATGGTATCATCATGTATCACCAAAGTGTTCTCGTCATTATCAGTTTCTGCATTGCCGCTCCAGTTGTGAGAGCCTGTCAACACAATAGGATCCGATTTGTCACTATTACAATCCACGATTAAATATTTGCTGTGTAACTGTGATGATTTGTTATCAACTTTCATTCTAATATCATAAACATTGGCAGCATCTAAAATTGTAAATACATTAATCGCAGCAAAACTTCCGGCAGTATCATCAACTATACCAGCACCAAATACACCAGCATAAGCACGGTTACGCAAAGCAGTAGCAATATCAGTACGTGTAAACGATAATACGCAGTGGTATTCGTCTTTGTTGGCAGTATTTGCAGTTGATATAATGTGTGAAGTTGTATGATCACTCGGGCTAAAATATTGCTCCACCCTACGACCTCCTATATTAAATTCATGTGGCGTATTATCTGCTTTTGCTGCGCCAAATTTCGATTTTGCAGCATCAGGTTTTAGGCCGCTACTTCCAAACATTTCTTCAAACTCTATAGTATATGCTTTGGCCAAAGTTTGGTCTTGTATAAATAATACATTGTTGCGGTCACTCAATATTTGTGCTTTGGTTAAGTTGCATGATCCACCCCATAACCACGCATTATTGGGATTGGAATCATTGGCATCAATTATCATAAATTTATCATGCATAATATTAGAACTTTGAACGGGACGTTGAATCACTCCAATATTGGCATCCAAACTTGTTAGTCCAATACTAGCGGTAGAGCCACAGGCTACTACACGTACCTTTACCCCACGGGCATAAGCGTTGTTGAGTGCGGCCACAAAATTACTTACGCCACTGGGGTTAATATTATATATAGCCAAGTCCAAAGTATGCTGTGCAAGGTTTATATAATTGATAAGTGTATCGGCAAAAGTTTTGTCTAGGTATATGGCATTTTTAAACGTGGCCACACTATTATCAACTGGCTGCGTAAAATACACTCTTATTTCTCCTGTTGATTTGCTGGCAGTGGCTAGTCTAATCATACGTGAAACAGAAGTGCCATTCGCATTGGTAGAAGTTGCAGTGAGATAATATATAGTGCCTGGTATTAGATTTTTTAAAGTATATATATGATTTTTGCAAAGTGTAGAATCGCCAACGGAAATTCCTATTGCTGCATTTACATCATAATCTAAACGGGTACTTCCATCATTTTGTGTTTGAAAATTTACAGTAATACTATCTTGTCCAATACTTATTGCATATGGATCTGAAAGAAAATTAGGCAATGGCGGTAATATAAAATCTTCATATAAACGCACCAAAAATTGAAAGCCGGTTGTAAGTGTTGTATCATAATACTTGGGGTCGGTAGTTGTTCCACCTCCTGTAAAACTTCCCTTATTAAATATACTCATTATACCCACTACAGAAAAAGTGCTGGCTGAAGGTACATTTTTGTTAATAATATCTCCATAGCCTGCTGTTGGATTGGTAACACGCATCGGATTTGCTGCCACAGAATTCATACAATAATTTGTATTGCCCGAAAAACTAGTAACTGCATTTCCACATTTGGTGCCTGATAATGATTTTATGGTAGTAACTCCATTAAGTTGCACCAAACTTCCTTCATACTTAAATGCAAATGCTGCGTTGAAGGGATAATTAAATTGAATAGGGGCTGGTAATGCCACTCCCTTTTGTATTACTGTAAATGTAACATTATTCGAAATCTGTAATAAATTATTAAAATGCCCCAAATTGCCTGTTACTTCAATACTATCCCCACGCTCAAGCGTGCCAATGGTTGCAGAATATATTCCTATCCCCGCTGTTCCATCTTGCACAAAACGTGAAGTGCCAAGTTCGCCTCCATTTGTTACAACACCTCTTACAGTTACGTTGGTATTCATAGCTTTGGTGCGAACATCGGCAATTGTGATTAATTGTGCTTGTGTATAGAGTGCACCTAGCATCAAAACCAATAATAATTTACTTTTTAATTGAAACATGATTTTTTTATTTAGTGTGCAAATTTAATCACTTTACTTTGTGCCTGATGTAAACTAATTAATAATTTTACAATATTGACAAAATCTATGACAGAACTGATATTCGCAACTCACAACCTCCACAAATTGCAGGAATTACAAGCTTTATTGCCTGCTGGTATTAATTTGATATCGCTCGATGAGTATGGAATTATGCAAGAAATTCCTGAAACAGGAGCAACATTGGAAGAGAATGCTCTAATTAAATGCCAATTTGTATATAATAAAACCGGGCAGCCCTGCTTTGCCGATGATACAGGGCTGGAAGTAGAAGCACTTGACGGACGACCAGGAGTGCACAGTGCCCGCTACGCCAGCTTACGGAAAAACGATAATGAAAATATAGAAAAACTATTATATGAGCTAGAGGGAAAAACACACCGCAAAGCACGTTTTCGCACGATAATACAATTAGCTTGGGATGATGACTATATGCAATTTGAAGGAATCGTAAATGGCACTATAACGCTTGAACCATTAGGCTTTAGCGGTTTCGGCTACGACCCTGTTTTTATTCCCGAAGGACATGAACGCTCTTTTGCAGAAATGGATTTAGAAGAGAAAAATACAATGAGTCATCGGGCAAGGGCGTTTGAGAAATTGGTAGAGTGGTTGAGAGAGAATGTATAATACTGTCTGTACAAATCTATGTTTTCTGTAAGTAAATACCATTGTCAATATTTTTCAAAGATTCTCATAGATAAGTAAAAATATTATAATACTACTTATTCCACCCAACTATATGTAAAATCTCTTCACGCCAATCTAACACTATAATACCTCCAATACATAACAACAAACAAAACCATATAATAGGTGTTGGTTTTTCATTACCCACCATGGTGTTGAAGAGCATGACTACTAAAGGCAAGTTGGCGAAAATAGTTTGTGCTTCTGCTACCGGCAGATAGGCCAATACGGCGATACTAAAACTCACACCCAACACAGGTCCCGAAATTGTGCCGATAATTATATATATAATACCTTTAGAATTTTGTATGAATGGGGCCAAAGGAAATATATTAAACTTGCCACGTGATGCATCAGCCAATATTATAATAAGTGTTGCACTGAGCATTCGAATTAACCCGATAGTATAAGGCTGTGGCATATTTACGGCATCCATTTCTCGGCCCATTTGGGTAATAGCGAGGCCGAGGCCTTGGCATATTGCAGAAATAAATGCATATATAAATCCTGCTTTTATAAGTTGTATTTTTGTGTCTGTTTTATTTTTTGATTTACTGAGAATAACTAATACAATACCACCAATTGTAATAGTCATTCCCAACCAACCTATGATATTAATATTCTGCCCACTGAACATATAAGCAGCAATAGCAGCAGCCAAGGGAGATGCACAACTGATAAGCGTTGTATAAGTTGAGCCAATTGTGCGAAATGCTTTAAATACAAAATAATCACCAATTGCCAATCCCACAATTCCCGATAATCCAAAATAAAACCAATGGGAGTTTTTGAGTCGGGTGAACTCTGTTATAATACTCGAGTTATTATATATAAAGATAAAAAAAGAAAATATAAATAATAATACAGTTGCTAAAACCAACCTAGATTTATTTACAACCGCAGGTTCATATATAATAGCAGCTTTGGTAAAAGATACCGTGGCAGTACTCCAACATAGAACCGTTAGTAATGCAAAAATAATCCCCATTAGCGGAGTCTGTCAGCTGAGCGGACTAGTGCCTCATCGTGGTTGATGCCTACTACGGCTATATAATTTAGGAACAACATCAATATCATTAAACCCACATTTACCCAACTTAGTGTTGTAATTCCCAGCACATCTACTCCCACAATTCCCATCCAAATTTTGATAATAGAAAGTGTGAAAAGTATCATAAAAAAATAATTAATAAAACAATTACCTCGTTGCACTTTGCGATTTTTGAATTGGAAGACAGCCAAAAATGAAAACAAAGCACTTAAGGCAATCATCAAGATGGGGAATATATAAGAATCTCTTTCAACTACAGATCCTCCGTCAATTCTCACAGTGTTCGCCATGGCACTTATCGATTCCACATAATTATGGCCGTTGAGTATATAATCAATTTGTATAATAGGCATCAAGGAAAAATATATAGCCAATAAGAAATTGAGAAACAAAAAGAGATGTTGGACACGTTGGATCATTTTATATTTTATATTTTATATTTTTTGTCACTCTGAGTTCATCGAAGACCGACAATAGCTGTACTCCTCAGTTTGTCTATGTTTCGAAATCCCGATAGCTATCGGGACAACCTGACAAACTTTTCACCCTGCGAAGATGAAGACAGAATTTCAAATAAATAGCAAAACCTGTGAAAAAAGTTTCAATTTTGTTAAGAACCATGGCAAAACAATTGTTTATCTTTGTTCCCCTTTTACCAACATGATTAAACCCTCAACCATAGACCTAATAGTCAACACCGTTCGTATAGACGAGGTGGTGGGTGAATTTGTATCGCTCAAAAAACGCGGAGTAAATTATGTAGCGTGCTGCCCCTTTCACAACGAAAAATCTCCTTCATTTACAGTGTCGCCTACCAAAGGTTTATATAAATGTTTTGGTTGCGGTAAAGCTGGGAATGCAGTGCATTTCATTATGGAACACGAAAGTATGAGTTATCCCGAAGCTCTAAGATTTCTGGCCCAAAAATACAATATTGAAATTGAAGAAGACAAGAATCTCGATATTGAGCAAGTAAAGGCTGAGAATAAAGAACGTGAATCATTACTTGTCGCTTTAGATTGGAGTAGCAAGCATTTCGAGCACACATTGTTTGAAAACGAAGAAGGGCAAAATATAGGCCTCAGCTATTTTGAAGAACGTGGCTACCGACATGATACCCTGCACAAATTTGGATTGGGTTACTGCCTGAACCAGTGGGATGGATTCTTTAATGCTGCCACTGCTGCGGGTTACAAAACAGAATATCTTGAAAAAGGCGGACTCATCAAGCAGCGTGAAGACGAAACTTGGTTCGACTTTTTTAAAGGTAGGGTAATGTTCCCCATTCATAACTTGAGTGGAAAAGTTATCGGATTTGGTGGCAGAGTTTTAGAGAAAAATGTAAAAACTGCCAAATATTTAAATAGTCCCGAGAGTGATGTATATCATAAAAGTGATGTATTATATGGAATTTATTTCGCCAAAAAATCTATTAAGGAACATGACAATTGTTATTTGGTAGAAGGTTATACTGATGTGGTAACGCTGCACCAGGGCGGCTTGGAGAATGTGGTCGCCTCATCGGGAACTTCATTAACCGAAGGACAAATAAAACTCATTAAACGATTTACCGATAATGTAACTGTATTATATGACGGCGATTTTGCGGGTATCAAAGCTTCGTTACGCGGAATTGATATGCTGTTGGAAAATGGCTTGAATGTAAACGTAGTTGCATTTCCTGAAGGAGAAGATCCAGATTCGTATTGCAAAACTTTGGGAGGTGATGCATTCGCTGAATTTTTAAAAACTAATAAAAAAGATTTCATTACTTTCAAATCTGATTTATTATTAAAGGATGCAGATGGCCCCATAGGCAAAGCAGAGGTGATGCGGAATGTGGCCGAAAGTGTGGCCAAAATTGCTGATAGTTTAAAACGAGAAGTATATATAAAAGAACTCTCTAGCATTTTCGATTTGGGTGCGGAAATATTTACCGGAGAAATAGCAAGAATCCGTCGCCAAAAAAGAGAGCATGGCGACCCAGAATTAAAAACTGCTACTGCCAGCGAAAGGCAACAAAAAAATATACAAGTTTCCAAAGATATTTTTGATTATTGGCAAGAGCGTGACTTAGTAAGAGTATTGTTATTGTTTGGTGATTTGGAAATGAACGATGGGCAGAAAGTGGAAGAATTTATATTTACAGAATTGGAAAGTAATGGTATTGAACTCGAAGATAATTTGAGCAAAACTATATGCGATTATTATACTTCTTTAAAAGCAGACGGAATAACCCCTAACGCCAATCATTTCGTCAATCATCCCGATTCAGCCATATCACAATTTACAGTAACTGCCCTCACCGAAAAATATTTGATTAGCGACCAATGGTTTGAAAGATTTGAGATACAAGTAAAGACAATAGAAGAAAACTATGTGTCGGATGTCGTATCTGCTATCAACAGATTGAAGCTACGCAAAACCGACAAGTTGATGGAGTTAATCAGCGATATGATAAAAAATCCCAAAGACGACGAAGAGCAAGAAATTAATATAAAAGCCCAACAGGAAATTTTGGAAATGCGTAAGACATTGAGCAAGACTATTGGGAGTGTGGTGATAAGATAAAACCAATCAGTCCAAAGGCTATACCGTAGGCTTATTGATTGGGCTGGTCAATACAATTTCACCTTCTGCCCTTCCGTCAATTTCTCCGCTTTAAGTTTATTTAATTTCATCAATTTGGGCTTATCCAAATGAAATTTTTTCGCTACCATACCTATCGTGTCTCCCTTTTTGGCTGTGTAGGTTGTGGGCTTTTGGGGAGGCGTTTTTATTGGGTCTACTTGAGGTCTTGACTTTATGACTGTAAGCTTAATTCTTAATTCCTGCCCCACTTTTATACTGCTACTATCTAGTCCATTCAAATGTTTTAATTCCTCAACAGTGATACTATATTTTTTCGAAATACTATATAATGTTTCCTTTTCTTTTACTATGTGAATGTTCGGATTTGATATAACAATATGTGAAGCGGTGTCTTTCTTTTTTTCTGCTTCCGTATGATTGGGGATTTTTACTACAGAATCATTTTTATCTTCAATTTTTTGTTTGATAACAGTTTCTTTAATCGGTAGTTTGACAGGTTTATTATATAATACAAGTTTTTCTTTCCGCTCATCATTCAGATACATTTTCTCCCCAGCAGCAGGTTCTTCACCTATCTGCATCAAATTTCTATCATATAGCTTGCTTAATTTTAAAGCATATATTTTTGAAATCGTTTTCATTGTCTGCCCCGATTTTACCATATGAAAGTCGGCAGTGGCATGGCGGCGTTTGGGTTTTAAATATATAGTGTCTCTGGCCTGACAAATCTCTGAATCGCTCAAATCATTATACTTGGTAATTTGCCATACACGCATATCATAGGCGTTGGCAATCATTTGCCAAGTATCGCCGTCTTTGGTAATAAGGGCGGGTGTTTCATTAATCTCAATATAGTTCGATATTTCTTCCTTCCATTCTTTTTTTACTTCTTCTTTTTGTATAGAATCAGGAACTAGCAAATCATATTTTTGGAGATTATATTTTTCTATATAGTCTATCAACATTTTTGGATATGCAGGATTGGTGGCATATCCTGCAGCTTTTAATCCGTAAGCCCAACTTTTATAATCGGTGGCATCTAAATTGAACAAAAAACTATAGCGACTATTGTGCAATAAAAAATCACTGTGGTCGTGATAGCTTTGCCAGGCACTATCATAGGCTCGAAAACATTCTTGTTTTTCGTCGTCATCTTCCAAAATAGTTTTTCCAGTCCAACTACCCTTACACTTTATGCCGAAATGATTATTCCCTTCCAAAGTAAGTCGGCTATTGCCCGACCCACTTTCTAGTATACCCTGTGCAAGCGTAATACTTGAAGGAATACCCGAACGGAATTTTTCTTCAACTGCTATATTTTTAAATTTATTGACATACTCCTCTGTGGTCATTTTTTTTTGAGCCACACTAAACACAGGGCATAATGCCAAAAGTATATATATAATAAATTCTTGTTTCTTTATCATAAAATCTGTGCAAGATAATTAACTATAAATTACGGCTTTGCCAAAGTAATCCACCTTTGCACAATCATATTTAGAATATTCCTTTTTTTTGAACAGTTTATTTATATACGATGTACGACATACGATGTACGATGTTTTGCTGACGCCTGATTATAATCATCCCAAACAGCTTCGAAAGTAGTATCAAATTATATTCGTTGCGTCAGCATATCGTATGTCGTACATCGTATATCGTACATTTTTTGCACATAATATTTAAGGCAAACTACTGCCTGACGTGCATTTCAGGCTTATACACACAAAAACAGAGGGGTACGTAATATTCGCTTATATATATATATATGTATTTTCGTTGCCACAATGACGGTCATAGACAAACTGCTCACACCCATTATCAATTTGCCCGATAGCGAAGGACAAACTGCTTTAGATGCTTATGCCAAAATGTTGGGCATTTTTAGGTTTGTCGATTTGGACGAAAACACAATAGAACAAGAGCGACTTCAATCTGCATTATATAGGGTTCATTATAGTACCGCATTGGAAGGTGTGGATTATCAATTTGAACATGTAAAACAATTGGTGAACAACGAAAAGCAACCGCTGGAAAAACTAGAGCGTGAAGTAATGGGCTACCATCAGGCAGAAATGTTTTTGTTTAAACGAATGGATTTACCTTTTGATGTATACATGCTCAATGATATGCAGCAGGTATTTTTCAGTAAGCCACCTGAGGGAATTAAGAGTGATCTTTTCACCAGCCAAATATATAGTTACCAAGGTGTGGATTTATCCTTATTATATGATAGTGGTATGGCAGCTTTATGCGATTTTTTACAACACGATACACAATGGGATCCGATCACACAATCGTGGGTGATACATTTTTTTGTATTGATGAAAGGCCCATGGGGAATGGCCAATGGCAGAGTTGCACGTTTATTACAATTCAATTGGTTGCTTAGGCACAATCTAACTTTAGCCGGATTATTGGTATTGGATCAACAACTATATAAACAAAAAGAAGCATACCGTGTGCAATGCCAAATAGCCATGCAAAAAGGACAAGATATTAAGTTAGACAAACCCATAGATTTTACTGAATATATAAAGTTCGGATACAAATTACACAAAGATTATTTAGAAACTTTGCAGGACAATCTTAAAAACTATTATACCAGTAATACCCATTATAATACTGCAAGCCCCCGCCTTAAAAACGTAATTAATTATGTATTTGAAAAAGCAGGTAGCATCAATTTTGCCAGCCACAGCGGACTGAACGAACGCCAACAGCAACTAATGCAAGTATTATATAGACAGGGAGTAATACAGACCAAAGAACTATTCGACACCTTTGATGTAAACCGCAAAACCCTGCAACGCGATTTTATAGAACTAGCTGAACGCGGCCTCATAAAAGTAACAGGAGAAGGAAGAGGTGTAAAGTATACTTTAAATATGGGCAAAGGACTACCTGCTAAATTGCAGCGGTATCAGGCGATATTATAATTAGTAGTCAGTAAACAGTAGTCAGTAAACAGTAGTCAGTAGTCAGTAGTCAGTAAACAGTAGTCAGTATACATTAGTTAGTGGTCAGTAAACAGTAGTTAGTAGTTAGTGGCTGACGCCGCATGGCACTGATTACTGACTACTGACTACTGTTTACTAACTCTACAGACCTCTACCCTCCTCAGCCCTTTTAGCATGCGGCGTGCGGTAGTATTATCGCTGAGGGAAACGACCATAATTTTATCGGGCATAGTGTCAAAAGTAAATCCATCGTAGCCGGTTATTATATATATTGAATCACCCACTGCTGTATTAAAAATTTCGTTCCACGAATATACATTCATGTAATCATCGCCAGCACGAAATATATAATAGTACTCGCTCAGCTCTTTTGGTTTTGCAGTAACAGGTTGTATTTTTTCAAGGAAAATTTTTATAGGAATTCCTTCTAGTTTCGTCAACAGTTTTTTAAACTCACCATGGTGATTTATTAATCTTAAATCAGGTAATTTTTGTGAAGGTACTTTTTTTATTGCGTCAACTGTTACAATATTACTATCGCTTGATGTTACAATCTTAAATGAGTCGGTTACTTGCACATTTTTTTGTGCGAAGCAAGTCTGAGAAAAGAAGAAGGCTAAGATATATATATATGGTTTCATTTTTATTAGTGATCAGTAGTCAGTAATCAGTGCCATTCGGCGTCAGCAACTGATTACTGACTACTGATTACTGACTACTGTTTACTATTTCTTAAATATTGTTGCAAAAAAAGTTTTCATATCATTCCACGATGCTTTATCAGCGGGCTCATTGTACTCAATATGTATATCATACTTTTTACCTACTTCGGTTGAGGCGGGGTTGGTGAAAGCGTGCGTTGCATTGGGATACGACTTAAATGTGTAATCTGCCTTAATGGAATCCATTTGCTTTTTGAAGTTACTAATTTCATCGGGGTTAACATATATATCAGCTTCGCCATTACAAACCAGAACTTTAGTTTTGAGTATACTTTTGGTGATGGGAACACCTGAAAGATTACCATGAAAACTAACAATACCTTTAAGTTCACTCTCACCCAAACGGGCAAAGTTTAGTGCCATGGCGCCGCCAAAACAATAACCTATCGCTGCCATTTGCGTGATATCGGCAACAGGATATGTTTTAATTTTGGCCATTGCTGCGTCAAATCTTTTCTTGGCCATTTTAGGATTTGCATAAATTGGTTTGGCGAGCTTGCCAGCATCCGCAGGATCTTCAGCTACTTTATGATTACCATATAAATCGACAGCAATAGCTAGATATCCTAATGCTGCTAATTGCCTTGCACGGATTTTTGGATACTCGTTCAAGCCCCACCATTCGTGTATTACTAGCACCACGGGGCGTTTGGTTTTAATAGAACTATCATAAGCTACAAATCCATCGAGGGGAGTATTATCAGCAGTATAAGTAATGTTTTCTTCTATAATAGTTGATTTTGCAATTTCCTTTTCAGGCTCCTTAGTTACTTTTGTTTCTTGGCTTATTTCTTTAACGGTATCACTTTTACATGCGGCAAAAAGCAATAAAGTTGAAGCTGTGAAAACTGAAAAATATTTGAGTGATTTCATGAATGTGAATTTTAAAATGAGAGAACAATATTAGGCGATATGTACGACATAAGATGTACGACATGCGATGTAGCTGACGCCTATTTTTTTTTGCAATGCTGGGTGTTCCCAGGCCGAGACATCGTAAGTTCAAGACGAAGCATATAATTTATGATTTTGGTAGGAAAAAAAATGAAAAATGTTAAATACAAAATACAAAATGTTTTGCGTGAGGGATAGAAACGGAAAGCCCACAGTGGAGGCTTCCGGCACGAGGACTTGGAGCGGATAGCCCGACCGCCGCTTCGGTGGGCACGCCCAAATAAAATATAAAATAATTCTTGCCTATATATTATAGATTACTTTACTTGCACCAAGTTTAGGATGAAAAAAATACCATTATATTATATCATATACTTGTTATGCATTACTGCATGTGGTAATGGCGAACAAAAAACTGGTGAAGAAACTAAACCCTTGAAAAAAGATATAATGGTAAAAGCAGATGGCAAAGGTGATATGATATTGCTAACGGACCGCCCAGCAAATTTAGAAACACCGCTTTGGTATTTTAGATATGATTATACGCCGAATGATGTATTTTTTGTACGTTGGCACTTGGCAAATATGCCATCGCAAATAGATAGCAATGAATATAGATTGAAAGTGAATGGGCACGTAAATCGCACAATATCATTGTCATTAACCGACCTGAAAACAAAATTTAAACAATATCATATAACAGCCCTAGCAGCCTGTGCTGGCAATGCCCGCAGCCATTTCGATCCACAAGTGCCAGGTGGACAATGGAAAAACGGAGCAATGGGAAATGCAAAATGGACAGGTGTAAAACTAAAAGATATATTAATGATGGCGGGTGTGAAAAATGGTGCATTTGAAGTTGCATTTAATGGGATGGATGAGCCGCCATTAGAATCGGTTCCTGATTTTGTGAAGTCGCTAAAAATAGATCATGCGATGGATGGCGAAGTGATGGTGGCATATGAAATGAATGACAAACCGTTGCCATTATTAAATGGATATCCGCTGAAGTTGGTTGTTCCGGGCTGGTATGCAACTTATTGGGTTGGTATGTTAAACGAAATAAAAGTATATAATGATACTTTTAAAGGATACTGGATGAAGAAAGCCTACCTGGTGCCAAAAGGCATAATAAATGGTGATGAGAAACATGATAAACTTGCCAAAGATTTGGTGCCAATAAGTAAGATGGATGTGCGTTCGATATTTGTAAGTCCGGAACCAAATAGTATACTCAAAGCAAACGAAAAATGCGAACTGGAAGGGCTTGCTTTTGATGGTGGTGATGGAATATCGAAAGTGGAAATATCATTAAATGATGGTAAGACTTGGCAAGCGACAAATCTGAATCCCGAACTTGGAAAATATGCCTGGCGAAGGTGGAAGTGCAATTGGAAACCTAGTGCAGCAGGTACCTATACGTTAAAGGTGAAAGCCACGAACACCAAGGGAGAAACGCAACCACCACACCAATGGAACCGTAGTGGATATATGCGAAACGAAATTGAAACATTAACTATAATAGTGGAATAATGTATTATATAAAACGATTATATATATTGATGTTTGTATTATATATCTTTTCATGTACTGAAGAGAAAAAACCTATTATAGAAACACCCAAAAAAGAAGAGCCGGCTAAAGAATTATCATCACTAGAACCTTATTTACCTTCAGCAGTTGGACAAAAAACTTTTCAGCGACATTGCCTCACTTGTCACTCTTCAAGATATATAGAAATGCAACCGAACTTTCCGGAAAAAACTTGGCAAAAGATAGTAGATAAAATGGTGAAGAATTTTGGAGCACCTATTCCTGATTCATCGTTGAAGGTGATTGTAAAATATTTGGTAGATGTTAAAGGAGTACACAGTGGTCAGTAATCAGTAGTCAGTGGCTGACGCCTTATTGTCTCCTAATGGCCCTAACCCTTTATTCCTTAATACTAACGACTATTTATCAAACCACTCTCTCCGCTTATTCAATTTCAAATCTTGTAATAGTGCCGATTTCGCTTTGAGCGTGAACACGTAGCGTTTATATTGCCCTGTAGGAACCCAATCGAAGCTCATATCCCAGCAGTGGAGATCGCGGGATAAAGTTATATTGGTAAAGGTAATTTGTTTCACACTGAAATCGTATCCTGTTCCGAAAGTTATTTTCCATTTTGGAGTAAGTTTTATATCACCATTCAACATTAAAGTAGGTTGTATTTTTGTTTGCTGATCACCGATAGCAAGTGGGTAATGATAATAATTAAATGTATATGATAAATTTAAAGTCCAGGGTATATTAAAATCAACAAATATATCAGGATTGGCTGTTATATAATTTTGCTCGGCACTGGTATCTTTTTTAGCTGTAGTATTTGTTTGGGGTTTGGGTTTAAAATCGTCGGCACTTAAGCCGGCTGACAAGGCAAACCTCGCATTCACAATTTGTCCGAATCTAATTTTTTTCAAATCTATATCATATTCATTTATACGCCGGTTACTGTTATATTTATAAGGGTCGAGTTGCCCGCCAAAAGTAATAGACAGACGTTTAAATAATCTGGTAGAACCGCTCAAATTTACTGGATACATTCTAAATGAGTCGGCCAAGAAATTATATGACGAACTTATAGTTAAATTATCAATCAATGACGCTTTCTTCACCACCATTCCGGTATCTGTTTTTTGTTTGTATTTTGCTTCTAAATTATTGTTGATACTGAAATTTATTAGCCCCTGCTGTCCTATGCCTGGGCCTCCATAAATTCCTTGTTCGAAAATAGAATATTTCTGCGGATAAAAGCTCAGTGAATCACGTCTATTATATTTATAGAATCCAAATTTGGAATCTGAAAAATCGGGTCTATATCCTATAGAAATCGATGGGCGAATAACATGGCTTACTGCTACCAATCCAAAACGATTTACATTAAGAATACCATATATGGCGGTAGTTAGTTGAACTTGTCCAGTATAAGTATAAGCACGTTTAAATCCATAATTGTAAACCGTATCTAGTTTTTGATTGATAGAATTCCAGCCTTTTTCTACGGTTTTATAATACCAATATTCCTGATATTCTGCGGTAGGTGCTATATTAAAATATTTCAGTATCTTAAAGGTGGGTAAGTTGAGCGGAATCCTGTGCACCATTCCACTTCTCAATAGGGAAGATATAGTATCAGGATGTTGTGTTAATATAGTATCTTTGGTACTAATTTGGTTTTTAAAATTGAGTGTATAACCTATCCTAATATTCTCATACGCCTTAGGCACTCCTATTCTATTTTTATTTACAAAAGGGGCAAAACTATTATAGGTAAAATTTATTTCGGGCAGGGTGAAATTGATATCATGTGTCTGTAGATTTTGGTCGTGGTTTAATGCAACAGTTATATTGTATCTATTCTTACGGTCGCTCTTACCTGTGTTTACCGATGATCGTATAATGTTTTTGGTGAGATCAGCATAACTATATGATGAGGACGTTTTATAAAAATTGGATGAGGATAAATTGATATCCAAATTAAATGTATAACCCGGAATTTTTTTGGGATCGATAGAATGTTGCCAACCGAAATTAAAATTCCTTGTTCTACTAAAATCATCGGCTTTTCTATCCCCAAAAATTAAGTTGCCATATGATATAGAATATTTTCCTGAAAAGCAGTAATTCTTTCTATATTGCTGTGCCACGTAGCCTTGCCAACTCCCATTAAAATATATATCTGCTTTCACGGCTAAATCCACATAATCATTGATGGGTATATAATATCCCAATCCTTTTAGATAATAGCCTTGCACCATACTATTAGCAAAACCAGGAGGCAATATACCACGTCGTTGTCCTTTTTTAATTGGGAAAAAACCAAAAGGCAGTATAATAGGTGTTGGCACATCGGCCACTACCAATTTTGCGGGGCCACTAACTATTTGCTTACCCGGAATAATCATTAGTTCTTTGGCTAATATATAAAAGTGTGGATGCAGCGTATCAGTGCAAGTTGAGTAGCGTGCATTCTGCACATATAAATTATCAGCCGAATCTTTTTTCACTTGGTCGCCATGAATAATACCATCGCCTTCGGTTGTTACCAACCCATATATTTTCCCTTTTTTGGTTTGTATATTATAACTCATTTTATCGCATGCATAGTTTCGGTCACCATCATTAAATAAAGGTTTATCATATGGGCTTCCTAAACTGTCAAGACTTGGCTCGGCAGCTACGGTATTGTTCCCAAAATTTATTTTTATATAACCTGCGTCCAGTTTTATTTTTTCATAATCTACATGTGCCTTGCCCCATAAATGAAATTCTTTACGTTCCACATCAAAATAACTTGAATCGTTGAAGGTATAATTCACAGCCGCTTTAATGGCATCTTTACTAGCCGGCAGGCCCAGTGTATCAAGCAAATTCAAAGTATCAGTAGCATTTTTTGAAGTATCGTTCCCAATGATAGAATTGATATGAATGGTGGTATCAGACTTCTTGGCTGTGTCTAATTTGCTTTGCCCGAAACTGTTAAGTGAACAGAATAATATACAGCTAATACACAACAAAGCATATTTGGTGAAAAACACTAAATGGCTAAAACCTTTATTGGGCATAGTTTTGCGGCGAGTGAAAAAAATAGAACTTATCCGCTTCTGCAAATTAATGGTATATAAATTGAACTTGTCCAAATGAAAATGAAGTTGCAAAAATACATATACCTTGGTCATGCTGCCCTTATTCTTTTTATTGGGTGTGCTTGGGCCGCTTTTAAAGTGCCTGCACGCAAGCCCGGAACAGAAATAAAAACTTTGGTGATTGACGCGGGGCACGGGGGTTACGACCATGGATGTATGTATGGCGGCGCAAATGAAAAAGACATTACGCTTTCCATCAGCAATAAGTTAGGCAAATTAATTAGCGACAGTTTTAAAAACATCAAGGTAATCTATATAAGACAATCGGATAGCTTCGTAGAGCTGCATGAGCGTGCAGAAATAGCCAATAAAAATAATGCCGATTTCTTTTTATCTGTTCACGTAAATGCAAGCACCAGCCCAAGCGCCTACGGAACCGAGACTTACGCAATGGGCTTGCACAAAACTGTGGGTAACTTATTAGTTGCCAAACGCGAAAATGCTTCCATACTTTTAGAAAACGATTACCAAACAAAGTACGATGGCTTCGACCCCAGCAGTGCTGAGGGACATATTATATTCAGCTTATTCCAAAATCAGTTCCTCAAGCAAAGCTTGGATATGGCTGCCCATGTTGAGAAAAATTTTAAACAGATGAACCGCTACAGCCGCGGTGTAAAACAAGCAGGCTTCCTTGTACTATGGAAAACTGCCATGCCTAGTGTACTAGTAGAAACCGGCTACCTCAGCAACAATATCGAACGCAAATACCTCACCTCCGCCAGCGGACAAGACAGCACCGCCATGGTGATTTTCAAAGCATTTGTGGAGTATAAGAATGAGGTGGAGGGTAAGAAGTAATCCCACACTGTTTGAAACACGTTTATAGGGATTAAAGGATTTTCAAGATTATAATACATTGAAAAAAAACTGTGCATTTAAGCCCTCGCAAGTTTAGCAAAGCGTAACTTGTGAGTCCCATATCGTCAGTCTCCAGACTGACGAAACGAATGAAAGCAATGCCAGCCTGAGACTTGCAGTATGTGCTCAAAAGACAGAGTCTTGCGAGGGCGGTATATTATGGCGATTGCAAATCGCAAAACCTTAATCACGCCGATTATATATTGGCGTGGGTGGGCAAAGCATGACATCCCAATATGATCCAAATAGCTTTGAAGTGCTGCAAGATCAATGGTTAGCAATGTTAACCGCGTAGTAAAATTAATTTTTTTTAATCCATCCATATTATATGTTGAATGATTTAAAATAAAAAATATCTTACGCCCCCTTCACCAACTCCATCAGCTTATCCACCTCATCCATATTATTATATATATGTGTGGAAACGCGAAGTGAGTTGAGTCCGTTTTCGGCAACGCTACGTATGCGAATATTATTTTTGGCAGCTGTATTATAGAAGTCAGTATATAATACTCCTTTGATGCGGAAACCAACTACAGCTCCGCGGCTTTCAGCTTCTGTGGGGGTTAGCATATCTATTTTATCGCCCATCGCCAACAATTTATTTTGCATTTCGGTAGCCATTCCGCGGCAGCGTTTTTCTACACGATCCATTCCTATATAGTTCATAAAATCGATTGCGGCATCCACACCTCTATATAGTGCTACATTCTGCGTCCCAAAATAATAACGGTGTGCAGTGGTTACATAATTACTATATGTTGGTGGCGTTTTGGTCATATCCCAACCGGTATCACTTCCCCCTCCTACAAAATAAGTTTGTAGTGTATCAAGCATGTCTTTTCTCACATATAAAAATCCGGTTCCCTTGGGGCCGAGCAACCACTTGTGGGTGCAAGTTGCATAAAAATCGCAACCCATATCATGCAAATCCAATTTCAACATTCCGGGTCCATGAGCTCCATCAATAAATGAATATATATTTTTCTCTTTGGCCATTTTGCAAATTTCTTTGGCAGGCAATATTTGTCCGATAGTACATGGAATATGGGGCACTGCAATCACTTTGGTTTTTTTTGTGATTACATCATTGATGCGCTGCAAAGTTTCGGCAGCAGTTTTTGCGGGCGTAAAAGTTTTTATTACAATGCCATGAAGTTTGGCTCTGTTAAGCCAAGGCGAGGCATTGCCCACATGCTCGTGTGTTGTAAGAATTACTTCATCGCCTTTTTTTAGTGGCACTCCCCAACATACTATATTAATTCCATCAGTTACATTATGGGTAAGTGCAATCTCATCGGCAGTTGCTCCCACAAATGTTGCAAGTTTTTCGGCGGTACTTTCCCAACCTCCGTAGTTTCCATTTATATCATTATCACGCATGGCCTCATGAACAGCATTGATAACGGGGAAAGGAGAAGGCCCCATGGTTCCATTGTTCAAATAAATTTTTTCTTTGCTCAATGGAAATTGGTTACGGATAAGTTTCCAAAACTTGTCTTCATCATTTTCTAATAATGAAGCTGAAGGCATGGGGATAGCAGCATCTGCGCTATTTGCAAATGCAAGGGCCATTGTGCCCAGTGCTGTTTTACGGATAAAGTCTCTACGGTTTTGCATATAATTTTTAGGAGTGGATTAGTGCGGGCGAAGTAAGTGAATAAAATGCAAATAACTTCCATCATTTTAGTTGCCGTTCTTCAATTAATATTGTTGCAGAAATACGGCATGGGCTTTTAGCTTTAAAATAAATATAGTCCGGCTGGTACATTTCACTATAATATAATAGAAAAAAACTTAGCCCGAAGCATGAAACTGAGCCATAGTGATATTGTCACACTCATCCTATCACTAGGAGTGATGTTGATTCTATCTAGGTTTGTTGGAGAGTTTTTTCGCAAATTCAAATTCCCATTGGTTGTAGGTGAAATTATTACTGGGATCATTTTAGGCAAAACTGTTTTGGGGCATTTCAAGCCTGCATGGGGTGATCATTTATTCCCAAATGTAGGCAATGTGCCACTTGCATTAAATGGAATTACTTCGCTTTCGGTTATCATGCTTTTGTTTGTAGCCGGGATGGAGGTGGAATTACATATACTTCGAAAAAATGGAAAAAAAGCATTACTAGCTAGTATGGGTGGTTTCATTTTTCCGATGGTAGTTGGAATTTTATTGGGATATTTTTTTACTGATTATTTTCATATAGAACAAACGTCCAGAAAAGTTTTTGCCTTGTTTTTGGGAACTGCATTAAGTATAACTGCACTGCCTGTAATAGCGCGTACCCTGCTCGATTTGGGATTGTATAAAACAAATATTGGAGCTATAGTAATAGCTGCTGCTATGATAGATGATTTAATGGGATGGCTTATATTTAGTATTGTCCTTAGTTTAATACAAACACATAAAGAAGCAACTTTTGCATTATGGCAAACTATCGCTTTAACTTTTGGTTATGCTATATTAATTTTAACTGGAGCAAAATGGTTAATTGATAAATCGCTGCCTTGGTTTCAGAAAAAATTTGCATGGCCAGGCGGCGTATTAAGTGTAGCTTTTGGATTGTGTTTTTTGGGTGCGGCATTTACTGAATATATAGGAATTCATGCAGTGTTCGGTGCATTTATTTTCGGTATTGCATTTGGCGACAGCAAACATCTCACCTACGAGGCACGAAATATTATCAATCAATTTGTAACAAATATTTTTGCTCCGTTGTTTTTCGTTTCTATTGGTTTGCGATTGGATTTTATAGCCCATTTCGATTGGCATATTACGGTGCTCATATTGATTGCTGCAATAGTAACAAAACTTGCTGGTGCTACTTTAGGTTCTTATATAGGTGGACTTAATTTGAAACAATCATTGGCAGTTGGTTTTGGAATGAATGCCCGCGGAGCAATGGAAATTATCTTAGCAAATTTAGCTTTCGAAGCGAAACTAATTAATGAAACTATTTTTGTTGCACTCGTTATCATGGCCATTGTTACCAGCCTTCTTGCTGGACCTATGATGCAAATATTTTGCAAAGGTATTGTAAAAGATGCCGAACCAAAATTGCCAGATTTGAGAGGTAGCTTTTAAAAAAATTACGAATGTGTAATTCACAGTTGTTGTTCACAAGACGCCACCACAGGCACAGTCACCAATCGTAATTCGTAATTGAAAAAATAATTATATATAATACTTTGCTACTAAAAAAAATCGCATATAGTCTTTTTGTAATGCTGGGTGTTATCATACTCGTTTTTTCATTATTTAATGCCTCCGCCGGTGGAGCAGCAATGGACGCACTTGGGCAGCGAAGCGATAAAGCAAGCCAACAAGCACTTGAAATTGAATTTGGACTTAACCAACCTTTTTCGGAAAGACTCACCACTTATATAAATGACCTGAGCCCAATCTCAATTCATGATGATGATAAAATAAATTCTGAAAAATACAATTGGGCAAAAATGTTTGGTATTGGCGGTAATGCTATTGTATTAAAATTTCCTTATTTACGCCGCTCATTCGCAAGCAAAAAACCGGTAGGCGAAATATTATTACCCGCCATCAAATGCACCGCAATACTGGCGTCGGCTGCTATATTGTTGGCTATATTCGGCGGTATATATTTGGGAATTATATGTGCACTAAAACAAAATACTTGGGTCGATAAATTATTATTGACTATTACAAATTTGGGTGTTTCTATTCCTTCATTTTTTGCCGCAGTTCTTATAGCGTGGTTGTTTGGATATTTTTGGTCGAGCTACACAGGATTGAGTATGACAGGAAGTCTATATGATTATGATTTCGAAACCGGACGCCATATAGTATGGGCAAATTTAATATTACCTGCCATCACTTTGGGTATTCGCCCGCTATCCGTTATTACACAACTTACGCGTAACAGCATGTTGGATGTAATGAGTATGGATTATGTACGCACCGCACGTGCCAAGGGATTGAGCGAGTACCGTGTACTTGTATATCATGCATTGCGTAATGCACTCAACCCTGTTTTAACTGCTGTATCAGGTTGGTTTGCTAGCTTAATGGCAGGAGCATTTTTTGTAGAATATGTATTCAATTATCGCGGACTTGGAATGGTAACTGTAGATGCTTTAGAAAAAAATGATTTGCCTGTAGTAATGGGTGCAGTAGTAACTGTAGCATTTCTGTTTGTCATTATCAATTTATTAGTCGATGTATTATATGCGAGATTAGACCCGAGGTTAAGATAAAAGAGTATTAGGAGTAAGGAGCTGACGCCGTCCCAACCATTCGGGAGGACTTTACTCCTTATCCCTTACTCCATCTTATACTATATACTTTTTACTTTATACTAACTACAGGTACTATATTTGCAGTACTATATAATTATGTCCAATATCAATTTCAATCGCACCAAAATTGTAGCCACGATAGGCCCAGCGACCAGCAGTTACGCAAACCTAACCAAACTTATCGAAGCAGGTGCCAATGTGTGCCGCCTCAATTTTTCACATGGTAGTTACGATGACCATAAACTTGTGATACAAAATGTTCGTGACTACAATCATGCTACCCAGAACAATATATGTATATTACTCGACCTGCAGGGGCCCAAGCTGCGGGTGGGCGATATGGGACCAGATGGTGTGGACTTGGTAGATGGCTCTAATTTAACAGTTACCAATGAACCCATCGTTGGCACTCCGCAAAAAATATATGTAAATCATACCAATCTTCCTTCAGAAGTAAAACCTGGAGAACATATATTATTGGATGATGGAAAAATACATTTACAAGTTATATCATCTGATGGAAAAAGTAATATAGAAACCAAAGTTATATATGGCGGGTTGCTCACTTCTAAAAAAGGATTCAACTTACCGCATACCAATACATCGCTACCTTGTCTTACCGAAAAAGATTTGGCAGATTTAGATTTCGGATTACAACACAATGTGGAATGGATTGGACTTTCATTCGTTCGCAAAGCTTCTGATATATTAGAACTAAAACAGATTATTGAAAGCAAAGGCAAAAATACTCGAGTGATAGCCAAAATAGAAAAACCAGAAGGTGTACAAAACTTTGATGAAATATTAGAAGTGGCCGATGGCATTATGGTAGCCCGCGGCGATCTAGGCGTTGAGATGAAGATGGAAGAAGTTCCTGTTATACAAAAACGTATTATAAACAGTTGCATCTTGGCGGGAAAACCTGTAATAGTTGCCACGCAAATGATGGAAAGTATGATAAAGAGTCCTACCCCAACGCGTGCCGAAGTGAATGATATAGCCAACTCAGTTTTTGATGGTGCAGATGCAGTAATGCTGAGTGCAGAAACATCGGTGGGTGCTTATCCATTTGAAGCAGTTCAAAAAATGAGTGAGATTATTACACAAGTAGAAAAAGAAAGCGGTGTATATTTCAAAGGCAAAAAACCAAGTTCCGATTCTCCGCTTTTCTTGAGCGATGAAATATGTTTTACCGCATGTAGAATGAGCGACCACCTAGGAGCAAAAGCTATTGTGGGCATGACTTATTCAGGATATACAGGCTATAAAATCTCTAGCTTTCGGCCCAAAGCAAGTATTTTTATTTTCACCAGTAATATTCCTTTGCTAAATACACTTAGTTTAGTATGGGGTGTTCGCGGATTATATTATAATAAATACGAAAGTACCGACCAAACTTTTAGCGACCTAATTGATATACTGAAAACAAAAGGATTTGTAGACCCCGGCGATATTGTAATACATACCGCCAGTATGCCCATCCACGAAAAACAAAGAACCAATGCTATTAAAGTAAGCACAGTATAGTAACCAGTAGTCAGTGCCATACGGCGACAGCTACTGATTACTGACCACTGATTACTGACCACTAAAAAAATGATAATAAACCGCAAAGCAAAATTCGACTATGAGTTTATTGACCGCTACAAGGCCGGCATGGCTTTAACGGGCACTGAGATTAAATCTATTCGTGCAGGCAATGTAAATATGGGCGATGCTTTTTGTACTTTTATAAAAGGAAATTTGGTACTACGCAATTTGCATATTGGAGTATATAAACAAGGTAGCTATAATAACCACGAACCGATGCGTGAAAGGGTATTGTTATTAAAAAAACCTGAACTGAAAAAAATGCTTTCCAAATCAAAAGAAAAAGGATATACAATTGTACCTATCGAGATATTTTTTTCTGAAACAGGATATGCTAAAATAGAAATTGCACTGGCCCGTGGCAAGAAAACCTATGATAAAAGAGACGATCTGAAGCAGAAGGATATTGAACGCAGCACTCAGCGGGAATTGGCTTAATTTAACTACCAATTTCAAATTGCGAATTACGTTTTGAATCTGATTACAAAAAATCGCAATTCGCAATTTGAAATTCGTAATTATTTCTTCCTCTTAAATATCATGTGCACTATAATACCAAGGTCTTTATCCACCGAATAATTTTTCGCATATAATAGATTTATCTTTTCAAAAGTCTTCCCGTTTTCAGGCAGTGCTCCTACTACATCGGCTGGTGAAAAAATTCCTTGTTTCAGCAATGGCAGCCCATCATCTTTGCCCACACCTGCATATCCCACCCAAGTTTTTTGATTGATAAATACCTTCCATGCATTATCTAAAATTTGGAATTTGAAACCATTTACTAATATAATGATTGGTGATAAAAATATTACTATAATAGCTGCCAATATATCAAAGGCTCTTTTCAATCTTTTATTGCCAGGCTGCGACAATTCTAAATGTATATCAATAGTATAAAAATCGCCACGTGAATTTTTAGAATTGCTTCCTATTACAAACAAACTTTCTTCAGGCACTATTTTATAATCAACTTGTCGGGCTGTGCTGTTCCCCATAAATGATATGATATCTTTGGCCTTTATATCCTTTGAACAGAATATAACTTCACCTATGCTAAATACCTCTATTAATTGGGGCAGTTGGGCCATGTAGCCTATAATCCGATCATCTTCTTTTGCAGCTTTTTCAGGGGTTACAATTCCCAAAGTTTTTACTGGTGCGGCAAGTTTTTCCAATAAATTTTTGACTCTAATCGCTTCATCAATATCGCCTACAATCAAAGCATTTTTTTCTTTGCCCCAGCGTGGTATCAAACTTTTATATATAAGACCATTGATTAATAATCTTTCGATAATACATATAATAAATGCCCCCAATCCTCCGAGCAAAATCAATGCTCTACTAAATCTAATCTCTAATGGGGCAAATGCATAAAAAACTGCTACTGCCAAGGTTCCGGTTATAATACCCCTACCGAGACTCATAAACCCAGCATTGCTGCGATAACCTCCATTCAGGTATATTCCCAGCACCCACAATACACTATATATTGGTGCATTCACTTCGAAAAATTCTGCCGGATAATATCCTCCATTCGGGTATCGTTGGGTTTCCCAAAACTGTATCAATATATATAAGGATGTAAAACACAGTAACCCTTCCAAGGCAGGCCGCCATAACATATATATAAATCGCTGAACGATGGCCAACCCTGCTCTTAAATATATCGCCATATTAATCAGCAATCCGAAAAGACCAGCTTTGTTTCGTTGAAAATGTTTTACCGCAAATATGGCCATCGCTTTGTAAAATACCAGCACATAATTTACCGAACTTTTTTTTGTGCTCTCCCCCTTATAATGTATAATAGTGGTGCCTGGATAATAATAGTTTTTGTACCCAGCTTGTGTAATGCGATAACTCAAATCTACATCTTCACCATACATGAAAAATGTTTCGTCCAATGCTCCAATTTTATCCAACAACGATTTTCTCAACATCATAAACGCTCCTGACAAAACATCAATTTCATGCGTTTCGTTCTTGGCCAAATAACCCAGATGATAAGCACCGAACACTTTTGATTTTGGAAATAATTTGGAGAGGCCGAACATTTTATATAATGCCACGCTAGGCGATGGCAAACCACGTTTACTCTCTGGCAAATATTTCCCAGCACCGTCTACCATCATCACACCCAACCCACCTGCATCTGCATGCGAATCCATAAATGCAAGGGTTTTTGTAAAAGTATCATCTTGCACAACAGTATCAGGATTTAATAATAAAATATAATCACCGTTTGCAATTTCAATAGCCTGATTATTTCCCTTGGAAAACCCGACATTTTCTTTGTTTGCAATAACTGCGTACTCTGGAAATTTTTCACCCACCATCTCAACAGACCCATCTACCGAATTATTGTCAACCACAAATACTTCAACCTGTAAACCCTTAGATGCATGCCTCACCGACAATAGACATTGTTCTAAAAAATACTTTACGTTGTAGTTAACTATGATAACCGATAGCTTCAAATTATTTCGAATTGATGGTTGAGTGTTTTTTGTTTGTGGTATTATAATACTTTATAACCTTTAGCAAGCAACCATTATACATGACCACTATTTATTTAAAAAGGTTGCAAACTTAGGTTAAATAAAATATAATTGTAGATATCGAAGATAGACATTCGTTTATTCAGCAGCTCTAGATAGAAAATTGGATAAAAAAAAGCCAACTTTTTCAAGTTGGCTCTCTAAATATTTCATAAAAACCAATTACGGTTTAGGTTGTTGCGGTGTTGGTTGAATAACGGGTGATTGAGGTTGCTGTGGAGCTGTTTCAACAAAACCTTTTAAAGTAAGAGCTACTGATGATGTTTTAGCATTAGAAGTAACTGTAACTACTTTATTGAACACACCTGGACGACCTTGTGAGTTGAAAGTAGCAGTAATAACAGCAGTTTTGCCAGGAGCAATTGCTTCTTTAGGCCAAGTAGGTGTGGTGCAACCACATGAAGCTTGCACATTTGAAAGAATCAAAGGCTCTTTGCCTGTGTTTTTAAATTTGAATTCATAAGTAGCAAGGGTACCTTCTTTAATGTTGCCAAAATCGTGAAGGGTCTCTTCAAACTGGATGTCGGCTTGGTTAGGATTAGCTGCAGGAACTGGAGCAGGAGTTTGTTGTGCGTTAACGCCTATTATCATGGCGAAAGCAAAAGATGCTGATAGAATAATTTTTTTCATTTTGTTTATTTAATTTTTAATGCGACAAATTTAATCCAATTATTGTACCAAAAAAATAGTTTGTAAAAAAATTTGATTTACTGGGTAACAACACCCAAGAGTGTAATTGTCTTAATAGGCTGGCCAACAGAATTAGTAGTTACCATTACCTCTTTACGAAATGCCCCAATATCATAACTACCCGTACTGCAAATTATATTTACAACTCCCCATCCCCCAGCTGGAATTGAGTCTCTGGAGAAATCAGCTCTGGCACCTTGAACATCGAGTATAACAAGCGGGCCGGCACCTGCATTAGTAAACTTAAACCCATAAACAACTTCAAGCCCCTTATTGATATCCCCAAAAGAATGTGTCTCTTCTTCAAATACAATTCTGGCAACTTGTGGCACAGGCACTAAAGAATCTCGCTTTGCTACAGAAGGAGCTTGTCTGCTTTTTCCCTCGTTGGCAGGTGCTTTTTGGGAAACTTTAGATTTTGATTTTGGCTTAACAGGAGTTTGTTGGGCATACATTATACTAAATAATGTACAACCTAAAGTGATATATATAATTCTTTTCATCATTGGTTAATTTTAAAGTGGGTTCGACTATTCGGAACAAATGTAATACATAATTTAATCAAGTGCAACTTTTTTAAGAAAAAGTATGATATATAAGTTTTTTTATACCCGAACTATTATACCATAAAAAAAGACCTTGAATTAACAAAGTCTTTTTCATAAAGTACTATATAATATTTTTTATGGATTAACCGCACCAGTTATATAAATTAATTTGGTAGGTTGCGATTTAGAATTTGAAAGAATGGTAACAGCTTTTGAGATAGCACCCACCCTGCCCGAAGTATGATAAGTCACTTTAATAGAGGCTGAAGCTCCAGGAGCAATCGGGTCTTTAGGCCATTCAGGTTTTGTACATCCACAAGGTGCAGTAGCATCCGAAATAATTAAAGGTGAGTTCCCAATATTTTTAAATCTAAATTCATATACTACATCTGGACCATTGGGTACACTTCCAAAATCATGACTTTCTGATTCGAAAGAAAATTCTGCAAAAGGATCGGCTGGAGGTGCAGGTGGTGTTTTAACAGCTGCTTCCTTTTTCTTTTTGGATACTTTGGGAGTTTTAGTTGTTTTCTTTTTTGATGTTGGTGTAACAGGTTCTTGGGCAAATGATTGGTTGCTGATGCCTATAGCCATCAAAAATGCCAATGTGTAGATGAGTTTTTTCATGATATGTATTTTTTATTTTTTCCTTAAACCAATCACTATGCCAAAAGTTTCTTAACGTGATTTTTCAGCAAAAGTGATTACAAAGATATTCTATTGACTTCTATATTTCAAAATCATGCAAGCATTAAATATTAATAGGCCCACTTAATCCAAATTGCTCCCCAGGTAAAACCACCACCAAAAGCCGATAATACAATATTATCGCCTTTCTTCAATTGGCTTTCCCATTCCCATAAGCACAATGGCAAGGTACCATTGGTAGTATTGCCAAAATGTTGAATGTTCAACATCACTTTGCTGCTATCAATTCCCATGCGTTCGGCTGTGGCATCTATTATTCGTTTATTGGCTTGGTGCGGCACCAACCAAGCTATATCATCTGCTACCAAATTGTTCCGATCCATAATCTCTCTGCTCACTTCGGCCATATTGGTAACAGCAAATTTGTAAACTGTTTTACCTTCTTGATATACATAATGCTCTCCTGCATCAATGGTTTCATGAGTTGGTGGCTTTAGCGAACCTCCTGCTTTTTGGTGTAGAAACTCACGCCCACTTCCGTCTACATGTAATATGCTGTCCATAATTCCAAGTTCTTCATAATTGGGCTCAAGCAATACTGCGCCCATGCCATCGCCAAATATGATACAGGTATTTCTATCAGTATAATCTATAATGGACGACATTTTATCGCCGCCTACTACAATTACCTTTTTGTACTTACCACTCAATATCATATTGTTTCCGGTTTCCAAACCGAACAAAAATCCAGAACAGGCTGCTCCTAAATCATAGCCCCATGCATTTTTTGCTCCAATCTTATCACATATAATACATGCTGTTGAGGGGAATATAAGGTCGCCCGTAATGGTGCAACAAATCAGTAAATCAATTTCTTCGGCACTAATGCCACGTTTCTTTAACAAGCCATTGATTGCTTCCACGGCCATATCACTAGTTGCTTTGCCGGGTTCTTTCAATATATGTCTTTCTTTAATGCCGGTTCGTGTCATAATCCACTCGTCTGTGGTATCCACCATACGTTCCAACTCTTGGTTGGTGAGTATATAATCAGGCACATAACCATGCACCGCTGTAATTGCTGCTGTAATTCCCATTCTAGTTAGTTAAAAAAAGACGCTGCAATATTCACCATATTTTTCGGGACTGCGATGCACAAAATGTAAAAATTTCCCACCATCTGTTAAATTATTGAATGGTTTTAAGTCATTTGTTCTTTGTTTTGCACCTTTATTCTAATATATATAATATGCAAACAAATTACTGGACAGGTATTCAACAAATAGGTATCGGTATTAAAAATGTAGAAGAAGCATCGAGGTGGTACCGTGACCATTTCGGTTTTACAGCACAGGTTTTTGATGACGCTGGAGAGGCTGCCTTGATGCTGCCTTATACAAAAAATGAAGTGCGTTCGCGTCGGGCAATTTTATCTCTTAATATGGCCGGCGGTGGTGGTTTCGAGATTTGGCAATACACCAGTCGTGTTCCTGTGGAGCCAACAAAACCAATAAGGTTGGGCGACTTTGGAATATATGCTCCCAAACTCAAATGCCCCGATATACAAAAAGCTTATGATTTTTTGAAAAGCAATAATGTGATAGTAACTGCACCAGCTAAAAGCCCTAGTGGAGAACCAACTTTTTGGGCATGGGATTTATATAACAATCCTTTCCATTTGGTAAGCTCAGATGAGTGGTTTCAAAAACCAAAACATCCCATTGGTGGAATTTGTGGGGCCGTTATTGGAGTATCCGACATTAAAAAATCTATTGAATATTATACGCAGGTTTTGGGATTTAATGAGGTCTTATATAATACTTCAGGCAACTACACAGATTTGCCCCAAGAGCAATTAGAAGTCGAAAATTTAAGCAGGGTGCTACTCAAAAAATCAAAACCCAATGTGGGTGCGTTTAGTCGATTGCTTGGTGATACTGAAATAGAATTGGTGCAGGCAACAGATTATACTGGTGTGAAAATATTTGAGGGGCGTGATTGGGGCGATACGGGTTATATCCATATATGTTTTGATGTGGTTGATATGAAAGGTTTGCAAGCACATTGCAATTTGCATAACTCTCCATTTACGGTAGACAGCGGCGAAACTTTTGACATGGGCGATAGTGGAGGCCGATTTACTTATACCGAAGACCCCGATGGAACCTTAATTGAATTTGTAGAGACGCACAAGGTTCCAATTCTGAAAAAATTTGGTTTATTTTTAAACCTCAAAAATAAGCAGCACAAGCCGCTTGCTGATTGGATGGTAAGATTGTTGGGCATGAGCAAAGTGAAATGAGAACAGCTTCATATATTGTTATATTGATAATTGGGGCATTATTTCTTTCAGGCTTTTGTAAACCCAAATACTATATAATAGAAGGCCACGTAACGCACTCAAATGACTGGTGCAGCGGTGTTGCCCCAGGACCAGAATACAGTGACGGGCAGCGAAACCCACCACCTTATATGGGATTAAAACTATATATAAAACGAGGAACCATAAATAGTACCAAGACAAGAATTTATGATAGCATCGTAACCGATTCTTTGGGTAATTTTAAATTCCGAGCTATCGAGGGAAACTATATTATATTAGTTGCTGAACAACTTAAAAAACCTATCATACCAATTGATGACAAATATGCTCGATGGGACTCGGTGTGCATCATGAAAAATTGGCAAAATGGGGTATACAATTTTCGAACAAACCATAATCCTACAGTTGTAAGAAACAATACTATACAAATCAATTTCGACCTGAGGGAGCATTGTAGTTGGAATTATCCATGCATGCAATATAGTGGACCCTTGCCACCGTGAGGAAGTCCGAAGATGGAAGTTGCAAGCCGGACCCGCCGCGGCGGGTTGCTGTCGTCGCGGCCATATGGCAACTTCGGTCTTCCGTTTTTGGACTTCCGTCTTCGGGCTTCTATCAACTAATTCCCTTTAAATACCGCTTTACGTTTCTCTACAAACGATTGCACGCCTTCTTGATAGTCATTACTATTACCTGCAATTTCTTGGCAATAAGCTTCATATTCTAACATCTCGTCCAAACTGGAATTGCCTGCCTTGTTAAGCATTTTTTTCATTAATCCTATTGCTTTTGTTGGGGCAGTTTTATAATAATCTACAAACTTATTTACTTCTTCGTCCAGTAAATCTGCAGCTACCACCCTATTTACCATACCCAAATTATAGGCTTCGGTGGCCGTAACCTTAGAACCCATGGTAGCCAATTCAAAAGCTTTGTTGCTGCCTACCACTTTAGGTAAAAAATAACTCGAACCCGAATCGAGAACCAAACCTACGTTAATAAAAACTTCTATCATCGATGCCGCTTCGCTCGCCACTATAATATCACATGCAAGTGCAATGGAACAGCCTGCTCCAGCAGCAACACCATTCAATCGACAAATTATTGGTATGGGCAAATTACGCATGGCTCTAATAATTGGATTATACCTTTTATATAAGGATTCGCTGAGCGATCGTTTTTGTCCCGCTATAGCTTTCAAATCCTGACCCGAACAAAAAGCTTTGCCAGCACCAGTAAGCACAACAACTCTTATAGATTTGTCTTTTTCAATAGCTTTAAGTGCGTCCTGCACTTCAAAACTTTGCTGGTCGTTGAAGGCATTGAATGAATCGGGGCGGTTGAAGGTGAGGCGGCATATGCCCTCATTTACTTCATATATTAAAGTTTCAAATTCCATGGTATATTTTTTAATTTTTTTCTGACTGCAAATAACATCAATAAAAAGAATTGCATTTTGAAAAATTTGCATAAAAAAAAAGCCCTCGTTAGTACGAGGGCTTTCAAATAATTTTATTTGAAACTAACTATTCAAGAATGTTGGCATTCTCAAATTGCATTTTGCCCTGAGCATCTTTGTAGAAGATAATGGTAGCAATTGAAAGGTTTGCAGCTTTCCAAGTAGCAGGAATTGTTTTTGTCCAAGTTTTGGTAATAGCACCAGTTGGCGTTGCTGCACCAGCAGCACCACCGATTAAATCGCCATACACGCTAGTAGTGTTAAAGCAATGACGGATTACATGATTATGTGTCATTGAAATAGTACCATGGTCTGTTATTTGGTCAGCTACTAAGCCACTCTCCAAAATGTAGGTTGCCATATAGTACTCAGTTCCTGTTTGAGGAATCATGAATTTAGTATTTGTGGTAACGGTCAAAGTATTGCCATTCAATACTTTTTGCATACTGGCACCAACGATACAATCTTTTCCTAGGACTGGATTGATTTTGGCTTTCAATTGGCTAACACCAGAAGATTTTGGTGTGTAACAGGGAATTAAACCAGCAGAGCAAGAACCAACACCAAATGAAGGAACGCTTGTAGTTTTTAAATAAGCAGCAAGTAAAGCATCACCACCAGCAGAAGAAAATGCATCACCTGAGTGAACGCTAAAAGGAACTACTGTGCCTTTCATGTCTTCATTAACTTGGTCGAAAACTGGAATTCCCAATTCTCCGCATACGTGGCACCACAGGCCAGTTACGTCATAGATAGCTACTTTCACGTCTGTTTGTGCGAATTGACAAGAACCGTCATTAGTCTTAGCATCTTTATTGTAATTGAATGCGTTAGGATCTGTACAACCAGAGATTTCAGTAGTGGTCTTCTTCTTACAAGAAGTTAAGCCCATAGTGCAGACAATTGCTGCAGCTGATAAAATTAGGGTAATTTTTTTCATTTTGTTTTTTTATATTTGGATTTGAGGCGCAATTTACAACCATTTTTTAAATTATCAAACATTTAACCAATAAATAAATTTCAATACAATTGCCCTGTTTTTCATATTTAAATACTGGTCATAGTTATCGGAGTAAACCACATAGAAGTCGCTCATGGGGCGGAATCGCCATTGTAGCCTGCAATTGATATTGGTGTTTTTGGTTTGGGCATTATACTGAACAAAGGTGGTGAAGAAAAAATTCTTGGCAAAAGCCATCTCCGCTTTTGGACTGATGTATATAATATTGGCCGTTTTAGTGGGGTAAACAATCAAATCGTGTGACACATTTAAACTAAAAACACCATAAGGTTGTAATCTATAACTCAAATCTAAATACTTCGAGAAACGCTGCCCCTTATAAAATCCACCATAGGTAGTGCCTATTGCGTAATTAAACTTCTTACGGGTATTACTTTGAAAACGGGTATTGATGTAACGATAAAAATAATCGCCTGCGGGTAATTGTATTGCAGTAATATTTGCAGGATATAAAAGCTTTGCATATTGATTCACAAATTCAAAAAGAAATCCCCCCGAGTTTTGAAATTTAACCTCTAGATTGGGATTGATTTGAAAATCGGTAAGTCTGTGCAAAGTAGAATCGAAATACGTATCATTATATATTTCTACTTTATAATAGTTTATATGTTTTTTCAATTTCCCTTTGGGGTAAAAACGATATCCGATTTCAGGCTCCAGCCTGCCATAGCTCATGCGGGTCACTTTATTGGTAGCTGCATTATATAATTCTGGCCGGGGCACAAAACCCACATTTGCCAAATAATATTTACCTACATATTCGTGATTCCAGGTAAAATAAAAGGTATTTGTTTGATAAGCCACAAAAGATGCATTTGATTGCGTGGATATATTGGTTTTATAGCCCGGACTAAAACTCTGGTGCACGAAAACTTTACCCACCCATTTGTTATCGGGCGATAATATATTAAGGTCCATTCCCACCACTCTGTTATATGATGATTCTGCATCGTTTACCTTTCCTGTTTTTTGTCGGTTCACTACTATAAATGCCAAATTGTGCGATTGTTTTCTGCCCTTCACAAATGCTAACTGCCGCTGAAATGCAGCAACAAAATAATTTTGCCCATTAATCTGTAAAGCCTTGTCAGATGCGGTTTGCACATCCATAATCCCCATTCTCCATTTGTGATTTATTTTTCCACTAAGCCTCGCCCCTGCTATTATCGGGATATTTTTTAATTGCAAATCAACAGGACTTTGATAAAGTCCAATTTGTCGTGAGAAGAAAGGACGTATTTGTCTAAAACCAAACTGGCTAAACAAGTCGGAATTCTCTAAAAAAAACAAACGTTTTTCGGGATATGCCAAATTAAATCGTGTTAAATTTATTTGTTGCCTATCTACTTCTACCTGCGAAAAATTAGGATTGATAGTCAGATCCAAATTTAATGAGGGTGTTACTGCAACTTTTGCATCAAGTCCCGCATTGGCTGTATTACCAGGCCTTGGCTGACTTGCCGAATCAACATTACTACCTGCAATTGCATAAGGAATTAAAGATACATTCATTCCCGGATGCGGTGGTTGTTCATCCCAAACCAAAGTTCCTGTAAAAGCCAAACTTGCTATATTAAATATCCTGGGAACTCTAGTCCATGTGCTGCTCTCATTTCGTTTCAAATCGTTGCGGCCAAAGTTTAGTCCCCATGTTTTTAAGTTGGCTTTATAGCGCAGTGTTTTTAAGGGCACTGCCATCTCCACCACCCAACCATAACTATATCTTTTCACACTACTATACCACACATTGTCCCAATCGGTAGTAACCCCAAAGTTTCCACCATTTGATATAAGTCCCTCACGTTGTGCCCCCACTGGGTTTACGCCAAATGCAAAACCATTTGTTTTATCGCTAAACGGTTCGAGTATGATAGTAAATGCATCACTGATAGGATAACTGAAATCGCGTTTTAAAGATTGCACTACATAATCCCCGGGCAAACTATCATAACAAATTGCAGCCACATAAAAAAAATTATCATCGAACGAAACCATAGCTTCGGTTTTTGTTTTTGCCTTACTGCTATCAAAAGGAAATACCTGCTCAAAGTCCTTGGCTCGCTTCGCGTTCTGCCAACAGTGCTCATCCAAAATCGCATCAATTTTTACAGGATGTGCTGTCTTTTTTATATGCAGCTCTTGGGCATATATATATTGTGTTGATATATATATACAAAAAAGAAATACAATAATTTTCTGGAGCATAGCGGCGGCAAAGTTAAGTTACCTACGCCGAATTTAATTGGCGTAAAACTGGTTTTGGGATTTGTAATCGCAGTATTGTATATATTTTATTTTATGTGACTACAAATCACGAAGCAGAAGACACACCAATTGCAAATTGGCGAGGGCGGGCTTTTAGTTCAACTTAAAAAATATTACTCTAAACTCACACCTACACTCACACAGCTATTCCCTCCACCTCAAACTCCCAATCAAACGCATCGCATCTTCATGCAAAAAATTAAAAACAGGAGCCACACTGTCAGGTCCGGTATGGGCTTCAAAATATAAGGCTCCACGCAGAAAATGTTTTTTGCTATCGGTTAAAAAAAACTGAAATGCGGTGGCTGCTTTACCGCTCACTTCGTAACGCAGGCCTTTGGTATTGCTATCGGCAGCTTGTATATCATATTCTTCTATTCCAGTAGCTACCATATCATGTTTGTAGGTAAGCATACGGGTATCGTATACCAAATTTTGCAGCGTATTTTTTTTGTCGATAGTCTTATAACTTAAGTGCAACGAGGCTCTCATTTCAGGATAATGTATATTAATCCAATACGGCTCTGCTCCTTTACTGTGATCTTCTTCCACTACTGCATAATCGGGAATATCAAAACTATAGGGTAATTCTTTATTATATATATGATAGCTTTTTTTAGGTAAATCAATCTGCTCAAATTCACGCTTTTTCGGCACATAATCATTATGACACGATGTGATTACTATTATATATATAATGCTAAAAAGTATTATACTCTTTGAAAGAATGCCCTTCCAGAGATTGCTTCGTCGGTGGCCTCCTCGCAATGACGTTTTTGCTATAATACTTCTCATCTTTTCACCACTACTTTTATTCTGCTAATCCTTCTTTTATCTACTGCTTCTATAGTAAAATTAAATATAGTAAAATCTATTTTTTGTCCGCGAAATGGGAGTTTGCTGTTTAGCTCAAGCAACAACCCAGCAAGGGTTTCGGCTTCTCCTTTGGCTTTTTCAAAACTATCGGGATCTACTTTCATCAGTTTGCAAACATCATTAATTAATGTCTTTCCTTCAAATATAAAAGTGTTAGCATCCAGCTGCGAATATAATCTTTCATCTTCATCAAACTCGTCATGTATTTCTCCAAATATTTCTTCCAAAATATCCTCCATTGTAACTATTCCCAAGTTGCCGCCAAACTCATCAAAAACTATAGCTATATGTTTTCTTTGTGCTTGAAATTCTTTTAATAAATCATCAATCATTTTACTTTCGGGAACAAAAAATGCTTCACGAATTAATTCTTGCCATTGATAGTTTGAGGGCTTATCTATATGTGGCAACAAATCTTTCATCGTGAGAATCCCTTTCACTTTATCAAACGAGCCATCGCATGCAGGCATGCGCGAATAGCCCCATTCATTAAAGTATGCCATCACCTGGGTGAAGTCCCAATTCACATCCACACTCTTCACATCCATTCGCGGTCTGCTAATTTGTTTCACATCGATATTGCCAAAATTTACAATCCCTTTTAATATTTCTTTTTCCTGCCGCGGTTGGTTTGCATGGCTAGTAATTTCTATTGCATGTTCCAAATCATCCACCGTTACCATATGACCTTTCTTAGTAATTCTTTTATCTATAATAGAAGTACTTTTTACCAAAATCCAAACAAAGGGCGACCAAAATTTACTCAAATAATATATTGGCAAGGCCATTAATCTAGAGAAACTCATATAATGTTGGGTTGCATAAATTTTGGGTGTAATCTCTGCTAAGAACACTATAATAAAGGTGATGAAAGTTACTTGACATACAAAGAATGTAGTGGTCTTTTGTATTTCGGGATTGATTAACAAATCGAACAAGGTATTTGACACTAATACAAATGCGATATTGATAAAATTATTGGTGATGAGAATAGTGGCCAATAATGTTTTTGGTTTGCCCAATAAAAACAACAGAGACTTTGCTACAGGGGAGTCTTCCTCTTTCATATCATCCAATTTTTGTTTGGGGATACTAAAAAATGCATTCTCGCTTCCAGCTACCAAAGCTGAACAAAAAAGTAAAATAAGTATTATAATAATTGCAACTACAGTAGATGCAATTTCACCAGGTGTAACTTCATTAAATATTTGAAGCAATTGATAAGTTCGTTCGGGTAAGGGGTTTTCCAAAATAGGTTTTTTAGGGTGGGAGAATTAAAAAGGCAAATCGCCTGTTGGGTCTGTGGGATTGGGAGATTGTGGCGCAGGCGAGCTCGAGTCATTATGCACATGCCCTTCACTGTTTACTTGGTTATCGGCATGCCCACTCAATATTTCGAAACTGGTGCAGCGTATCGTTTTTCTTTGTCGGGGTTCATTGGTGTTTTTATCAGTCCAGTTTTCTGTGCGTATTCTGCCTTCTATCATCACCTTCGATCCTTTGCGTAAATATTTATCGGCAATTTCAGCTTGGCGTTCCCACACTTCTATATCATGCCATTCGGTAAGGTTCACGCGTTCGCCTTGCTTGTTGGTATAACTTTCGTTGGTAGCTAAAGGAAAACGGGTAACTCGCCCGCCGTTCTCAAATGCCCTGAACTCTGGGTCCTTGCCCAAATTTCCTATCAGAAATACTTTGTTCATCTTTTTACTAGTTAGTGGTTAGTGGCTGACGGATGATACCTGATGCCGTTGTACATTTCCGTCTTTTGTCTTTTATTCATTTATTATTTATTTTCAATGGCATTCATGAACCGAAGCAGTTTGTCTATCATCTTTTTTTTTTTATGTATTGTTTTCGCACTTGATACTAGCTACTTAATACTATAATATTCGTTCAAAAACTTATCAAGCAATCTCGGTATAGCATGGCTCTGCATATTTTTGAAAGTGGTTTCAAAAATACCAAATTTGTTCAAGCTTGCAAGGCTTTTATAAAAAAATATATGAAAGCGTGCATGCAGATTGCGGTGTGTGAGCTTGTGCAAATAGTCGGAGTTGCCTTTGTATAGTAATGTTTGACGCCCTTTTAATTGTTTGAAAAAACTTTCTTCCATCAATTCATCGGGCTCTAATAATTTATCACGTTCAACTATGGGCAAATCATATAATCCCTGCCAGATATCGTCAGGTCCACGCTGCAACAAACAGAAAGTTTCTTCATTCACCAAAAATAAATAATTGAGATACCGATTTTGGACGGGTTTATTTTTAATCTTTACTGGCAAATTTGCAATTGTCCCTTTAGCTAAAGCCAAACAATGTTCGGCAATCGGACATATATTACAAGTAGGATTAGAAGGTTTGCAGCATATTGCCCCAAGTTCCATCACAGCTTGATTGTGATTACCCGGTTTTTTTTTATCGAGGAGTTCCTCAGCCAATTGGGCAAATTGATTTTTTCCTTTGGAGCTATTAATAGGTGTATCAATATTATATAATCTGGAAAGCACACGATATACATTCCCGTCTACAACCGCATGGGGCAAATCGAAAGCCAGCGAGGCAATAGCAGCGGCAGTATAATCTCCTACGCCTTTAAGGCTGCGGATACTATTATAATCTTTCGGGAATTTGCCATTGTATTTTTTTACAACTTCTAATGCAGCAGAATGCATATTCCGTGCACGACTATAATAGCCCAATCCTTGCCACAGTTTCAGAACTTCATCAATGGGAGCCACCTCCAAATCCCTAACTGTAGGATATTGCTCCACAAACTTATAATAATACGGCGTGCCCTGTTCCACGCGAGTTTGCTGAAGAATAATTTCTGATAGCCAAATTTTATAGGGATCTTTTGTATCACGCCAAGGTAAATTTCTTTGATGGACTTTATACCATTTGGCCAATTTATGTGTTACGGAATTCATTAAGAAGTTTGCAAAGTTAGCGATGTGAGCAATAGCAATACTATAATATATTAGACCTTTTAATAATTGACCTTTTAGCACCAGTCTTCATGCTGAATTTATTTCAGCATCCGCTCACAGATGCTGAAATAAATTCAGCATGACGTTGTGGAAAAATCGGTACAAAATTTCTGTAAGCCTAGCATCAGCTCTTTTGAATTATGAAAGATTCAATTGCTAATTAATTGAGAACATTTCAGATAGGTCGAAAAAAACTTTGATGAAGGTTTGGCATTTAAGAAAAAATTGTCGACATTTGCTGCCCTCGATAGAATATCGTAAAACATTGATTTTATGGCACGTAAGAAAATAAGAATGGAATTTGTACTGCACGCCTCGACCAACTTGGTGTACCCTTACCTTAGCTCAGCGGGAGGATTAAGCCAGTGGTTTTGTAGCGACGTAGACACTCGTCTGGATTACTTTACTTTTAAATGGGAAACGGATTCACAGAAAGCAAAAGTGCTAAAGAAGGTCTTGAATAAGAGTATCAAATTTCAATGGGACGGCTCGGCTCAAGATGAATATTTCGAATTTGAACTGGAAAGAGATGCAATTACAGATGGTCTTGCTTTGATAGTTACGGATTTTACCGAAGAAGCCGAAGAGAAAGAATCACGAATGCTTTGGGACAGCCAGGTACACGATTTGAAAAGTTGTATTGGGGCCTAAATAAGTATAAACTACCTTCGCATTGACCTATCTTACAGCCATTGTTTGGCCCGAAATTATTCTTGTCTTTTTATTATCAGCTGTTAAAATGTTAGTGGGTTTACTTACCGCTTTCACTTTCAAATTCGATTCTCATACCACGTTCATCATTTGTTCACTGGGCGGCCTAACAGGCTGTACTGTATTTATTGTGCTAAGTTCTAAAATATGGAACCTGATAAATAAGTATGCCAAGAAAACTTTTAAAAGACAGAAACCAAAGAAAATATTTACGCCGAAAAATCGACGGTTTATCAAAATAAAAAGTAAATTTGGACTGCCGGGTTTAGCAATTCTTACCCCTACAATATTGTCCATTCCATTGGGATGTTTTTTGGCTCTTAAATTTTTTAAGAATAAAGCTAAAGTTGCAATTTGGATGTTTAGCACCACTATTTTGTGGGCTTTAATGGTAAGTTATTTATATGATTATTTTAAATAAGATTTTGCTCCCCCCGCTCTGAAGAGCATGACAATAGATCTTTATCATACAAATAAACTCGCTGCAATTCCATCAGCAAGTAATTTTCCTGGCTTATTTAATTTAACTATATCGTTCTCCAAAATTAGATACTTTGATACATCTTCTTCCTTCAACATATTATTTAAGTGATTGTAATATAATTCTCCAAAAACTAATTTTACTTCTTGCAGATTGATTCCTGATGAAGTTCTTAACCTCGTCATGATATATTCATTATATAAATTATCTTGCGATAGATTTTCAGTTTCAAACTGTAGTGGATTGATGATATAGTCTCCCAAATGTGCCGAGTTTTTTTTGCGGGTACTGATACCATCATAACTATGGGCAGATGGCCCCAACCCCAAGTAGCTTAACCCTTTCCAATAATTTGAATTATGTACTGCTGCATATCCGGGTTTACTAAAATTCGAAATTTCGTATTGCGAGAAATTATGTTGAACAGTCCAGTCCATCAAAATTTCAAACTGCTCCACAAACTTTTCATCGGGACTATTATTATATATTCCTTGTTTGATTAATTTCTCCAAAGGTGTTTTTGGCTCCACCGTTAATTGATAACATGATAAATGTTTGATATGAGGATATTGCAATATTTTTTCTAAATTTTGTATCCATTTTTCATTGGTCAAAATATCAAAACCATATATTAAATCTGCTGATATATTTTCAAATCCTGCTAGTGCAATATTATCTAAACATTCAGTTGCTTGTTGTTTGTTATGTGCACGGTTCATCCATATTAAATCTTCTTCAAAAAACGACTGTATACCCACGCTCAACCTATTGATGGGTAAAGCTTTCAGCTCTTTTAGTTTTTGTAAATCTATATCATCGGGATTTGCCTCTAAAGTAATCTCTGCATTTGATGAAACTTTATATATACTATATATTTTTTCAAAAATTTGTTGCAAATATTTTGTCTCCAATAAAGATGGAGTTCCACCACCAAAATATATAGAATGTAGCGTTTTAGAAATATCTAATTCCGCTTTCCTGTTTTCTAATTCTACTATAATACTTTTCGTAAATTCCTCCTGCAATTTATTATTCGTCACAAAATAAAAATCGCAATAATGGCATCGCTGCCGGCAGAAGGGGATATGGAGGTAAATGCTTTGCATTTCAGTGGTCAGTAAACAGTAGTCAGTAGTCAGTTAGCTCACGCCGAATGGCACTGACTACTGTTTACTGACCACTGACTACTAGTCTTTATTATAATATATCTGTTTACTTTTAGGCGACTTCACTGTATAACTCACTTTTAGTTTTTTTATTTCTCCAGGTTGCAAGGTGAGGTGCCAAGTGAGCTTGCCTTCGTCTGAATTTATTGTGGCTCCGCTACCTTCTTCTAGTTCAATCTCAACTTGCTTATCGGTAGATACTGGAATATTGTCTTCTATAATAATATCTTGTGCTACATTTTTGGTATTACGTACACTAATCTCAAAACTATTGGTTTCCTTTTTGGTAGAACCTAAAAAAGCTTTCTTACAACTTTCACGAATTTTTTTTCTTTCTACCAGCATACTTTTATCTACACCCAATGATATATCTAATGTATCATTTTCATCACTGCTCACATCACTTTGCCCAACAAAAGTGCCATCAAAATATACATTTGCTCGGCCATTCAATTGACCCAGCTCATCAGAGCCGCTAATACGCCCAATTAAATATGTTTGTTGGTCAAGCTTGGGAACGGCGGATAGTTCATATACCGCAGGCATTTCGAATACTTGTGCATCAACCGTGTTCACTTTTCCATCGGCCATTATAGTATAAGGGATTGCTATATTAAATTCTACATTGAATGCATTATTGCTCATCACCATTCCTTCTACAGGAGATTTGAATGCACCTTTTTTTGTTTGAATTGAATTTGAAGTTGATAAATAGTTATTGTCTTTTTCTAATTCCTCTCCTGCACTATTCCCATAATCTTTGCGGTATCCATATGCTGCATACACAGGAATTAATACAGGCCGTGAATTACCCAAAGTAGGATTTCCGTTCGATATTTTCAATATTACATTATTCCAATCTTCGCCAGTGGTCTGCGTTATATTTGCTTTATAAGTCAACTGCATCGGGCCTTTCAAATCTTTTACCCGCACATCATAACTTGCATACCAACTCACATCATATACCAAATATCCCAAATTTAATTTCAATGTTTTCTTGGCATCACTATGCAGTTTTATATGTACTTCTTTTTGTGCGGTTCCATAATCATTTATCATATTATCAGCTTGGTGTTGGATGACTTTCTGCTTTTCTTGAAACTTTTTCTTCTGCATATCAATTTTCAACAAATCATCTTTGATGGTAAAGATACGTTTTTTATATAATGCATTCAGTTCTTCCAATGTTGCCACATCTGAACCTTTTTCGTTGATTACTTTGTTATTCAACAATAAGTTCAAATCTTCCTTCAATACCTTTTTCTGATTGTCTAATTGGTCAATTAATAGTTGGAAATAATCAATCGAATCAGCCATTTCATTTAGGCGTTTGGGTTTGTCTTCGCCACTGTTTAGATAATTCTGTTTCACAGCCATCGACAATACCTGTATAGTCCCCAAACCTTTTAACTGCAAACTACCATCATTCATGCTGATAGGCAAATTTTCTATAATATAATAGTTTTCACCTTTCTCTAAATTCAATTCACATTCTCTGGTTACCAATGCACCACTAATATAAACTGTAGCATATGTAATTTTTGATTTCATATGAATCCCTTCATCAGCTTTTAGTTGAGAAGAACCCAGAATCAAAAGAAGTATTATATATATATTTGTATTGTTCATATTGTTAATATTTTATTTTAATTACGACTGAGAAACATGCCTGTGGTTGTGTCTTTTGACCAACCACAAGGATTAGCAGTCGTAATTGATTTTACTTTTGTTTCTTGGGATAAGAGATTTTATAAGCAAATTTCAGTTTAATACTTTCACCAGCTTTTAGGTCAATTTTCCAAGAAAGTTTTCCAGTAGTTTCATCATATACTGCATTGCCTTGGTCGGTTAGTTCTACTTTTATATCACTGGTATTGCTTAGGGGAATTTGGTCTTCCACCGTTACTTTCACATCTGTGCTTTTTATATTACGAATTGAAATTTCATATATAGATTCATCAATTTTTGTATTACCACTAAAAGATCGTTTGCTAAAATCTTTTAGTTTTTTTCTATCCACTATCATACTTTTATCACGACCTAATGACACTTCCAAAGTATCATATTCATTCACCTGCAAATACGATGTTCCTACAAAATCGCCAGCAGTATATATATTGGCCGAAGCAGTGAGTTGAGCAATCTCTTCTTTGGGTTCGAATACTGCAGTAAGGAAAACCGCTTTCTCTAATTTGGGAACTGTGATTAATTTATATTCTGGAGTAATTTCATAATTACGCAAAGCAATTAATTGTGCGGGTTCACCAGTTATAAATGTATAGTTTTTATCGGTGGTGAATTCTATGCGTAAAGGATTTGAATTTGAAGATGCGTTGAGATTGGAAACAGCATATGTTCCTGCGAAACCTTGTGTGGTTGCAAGTGCAGAGCTGCTGCCGCTACTAAAATTCCAACTATAGCTTTGTTGTGGTGCAGTATTATATGTATGATTATTTGAAATTGTCGCATCATTATATGCTGTAGTTCCTGGATCTGAATAAGCAGCTTCAACTTTTCTTCTATTCTTGCCATTGGAACCCCTTTCGTCACTTTCACCTTCTCCATCAGAATCATACTGCTCTGCTTTTTTGTCTTCTGCTTTTCTTATCCTTCCTACTGCCTGTTCCTTTGCTTCACTCAGCTCTATGGTTTTCATATCCACCCTTTGCTCATATGTAGCAGTAGGTGCAGCTGAGCCCGCTGCATCCGCATAAGAATAACTTGCCATAGGTTGTGACACTTCATTCATACTCATAGCCCCAACTATCCCCGCTTGGTTTTTATATAATACAGGTTTCACGCCGCTCATGTTCGGGTTTCCTGTGGTAATTTTAAGTGGTACGTTGGTCCAATCTTCTAAAGTACTTTGCCAGGCACTTGCTTTATATACTAATTTTAAAGGTTTGTTTACTTCTTCAAAAACGACATCATATATGGGAGTCCAACCACATTGTCTTACATAATAGGTAACCGATATTTTTATTTTTTTTCTGGTATCCGATTTTATCACGGCAATAATTTGTTTGCTACCGTAAGCACTACCATTGCTCTCGGTGCTGCGTTGTTTGTTGAATTTTTCAATGCGTAAATTCAAACTTTTTATCACCAAGGTCTGCCTTAAAATATCTTCATACAGTGGCGGTAATTTCTTATTATAATAATCTTCTAATTCCTCCAATTGCGAAACACCGTCATTGGATTTATCTTGTATTACTTTATTATTTTTGGTAATCAATTTTATTTCCTGTTCACTTGCATATATTTTATTTTTACACACGGCAATCTCATATATTATTTTATCAATGGAATCCTGTACATGACTTTCTTTTTTCTCAGTAGCGGTGTTCAAATAATTCATTTGTTTAAATACATTGAGCAGTGTCACGCCCTGTGTACCGACAATCTGCACGCTATTATCATCAATATATGGGGATAGTTTTTCAAACATATATTGCCATGTTCCGGGTTCCACAGTTATATCAGCTTCACGGGTTACTTGTGCTCCTTGCACAAACAGTGAAACCTTGGTAATATTACTTGTTATAATTGTTTTTTTTGCTTCCTGTGCAAATGAATTGAGTTGCATCAGGATAAAAATGTATATAATATATTTTGCCATAAGGAGGTTTTATATTTTTAGTTTTGTAAAGGTAAATGCTAATAAGCAATTTTCATATAAATGGGGAAATGGTCAGAATACCCGTTCAGATATTTTTGCCCTGCCATAGTTCTAAATGGCTCTCCCTTATACTTTGGATTCTGTTCTTGTATATATTCAGGTTTGAAAATAGTAACTGAGTTTGGCACATAATGCACTTTATTATTTTGAAATAATAAATGGTTGCTCATCATAAATTGATCTATCAGTTCATATTGCTTTTTATACACGATGGTTCCTTCGCCCTTCTTTTTTAAATCGAGCATGGGATTGTATATTTCATTATAACTACTTTCACCCATAGTAGAGTTACATTTGAGCACAAATTTTATGGAAGAATCTTCTGGCTCATCATTGAAATCGCCCATCATCACTATATTGCTCAGATAATTCGCGGTAATGATAGAATCGAAAACCGATTTTAAAATGGTGGCGGCTGCGCGGCGATTGGGATTACTTTTTTCTATCCCGCCAAGTCTGCTGGGAAAATGGTTTACCAAAAATACAAAAGTATCATTCTTATTATTTGCCAATTGCACCAGCAAAATATCACGGGTAGCACTTCGTTTTTTATCAGGTAATTTTACCTTGTATTTTTTTGCATCTACAAAAGTGAAAATACTTTTTTTGTAGAACAAAGCCACATCAATACCGCGCACATCGGGCGATTCGTAATGAACAATCTCATAACCTTTCTTTTGTAGCAAGGGAGTTTTTATCAGATCTTTCAATACCCTGCGGTTTTCAATTTCGCATAAGCCTAGCACATCAGGGCCATCATCACTGCCCAGCTCACTAATTACTTTGGAAAGATGTTGCAGCTTATTGAAGTACTTTTCGCTGTTCCATTGGTTTTTTCCTGTAGGTAAAAACTCTTGATCAGTTTTCTTCTTATCGTGGATAGTGTCAAAAAGATTCTCGACATTGTAAAAACCTATAGTGTATTGCTTTTGGGAGAATGCGGTATTTGCTGTAATTACAACAAATGATAGAATTAAAAATATTTTGAATTTCATAAATTTGAATAATGGGCAAAGTTAATTCCAGTTTGGGCTATAATATCCACAAAACACCCACTATATTTGATTTGTGAAAACTATAGACTTGGTTTGCAAACTTAATGAAATATCATACTAAATTTACGATTTGTTTACCGCTTTTACTCTTTGTGGTAATGTGTGGCAATAGCCCGCAAGTGAAACCAGCAAACAAATTACCCAAATATAGTTTCAGTGGATTATGGGTAAACCAAGACTGGGTGGATAGTTTAAAGCTTTATCGAACGGCAAAATTTATTAAAACCAATGGCTGTCTCGAACTATTTATTTCCGATTCACTACATAAAGCTTGGTCATTCGAAGGCGAAGCTGATCCTATTTTGGCTTCTTGGTATTATGACCATCCGACAATAAATTTATCATTCTCGGCAAAACGAGATTCAAATATTCAATTGAAAAACAATGTTGAATTTTTATATTATCACGGCTCCGAAAAACAAATCCTATTTGCCCGCTGCGATACAAGTTATATGGAAAAACCCACGACAACGGGCTATCAAACAGCTACCCGCAAAATTGCAAATGATATACTATTGGCCGGCAAATATCATATTATAGAAAACCATTCAGGCATTAATTATAAAAAAGATATAATATTCACCAAAGAAGGAGCCATAGAAAATCTCAGTCCCTACCAACATTTTGATATATGCCTAGCCGGCAATTGCAGGAGGTTTTGCGACGAAATGGATTTGGTATATTTTAGTCCCGTAAAAAATGAACCTGGCGGAAAGTATTATAGTTTTAGATGGAAGAATAATATACTTGAATTATTTGAAGTACGCAGCCTGGAATGGATGAGTGATTGGCCAGATATCCAACCGGAAAGGCTTTGGATGAGGCTATCAGTGGTCAGTAAACAGTAGTCAGTAGACAGTAGTCAGTAGTCAGTAGACAGTAGTCAGTAAACAGTATTCAGTAGACAGTGGTCAGTAGTCAGTAGTCAGTAGTCAGTAGTCAGTAGACAGTGGTCAGTAGTCAGTAGACAGTAGTCAGTAGTCAGTGGTCAGTGGTCAGTAGTCAGTGGTCAGTAGTCAGTAGTCAGTAGACAGTGGTCAGTAGACAGTAGTCAGTAGACAGTAGTCAGTAGACAGTAGACAGTAGTCAGTAAACAGTATTCAGTAGACAGTGGTCAGTAGTCAGTAGACAGTAGTCAGTAGTCAGCAGACAGTGGTCAGTAGTCAGTAGTCAGTGGTCAGTGGTCAGTGGTCAGTAGACAGTGGTCAGTAGTCAGTAGTCAGTAGTCAGTAGTCAGTGGTCAGTGGTCAGTAGACAGTTGTCAGTGGTCAGTAGTCAGTAGTCAGTAGTCAGTAGTCAGTAGTCAGTGCCATTCGGCAGAAAAACCCCCTCGATTGGAGCCAGACGGAAATGTATAATAGAATAATCAGGCGTCAGCCACTGATTACTGACTACTGACCACTGTTTACTTTCTTCAAAATCGGATACATCAATACCACGGCAATCAACAACGCTGTTCCTATAAAAAAACTTGCTGACAATAATTCATATTCTTTGAACAAGACAAATGCAAAAAGTATCGCATAAACGGGTTCTAAATTTACGGTGAGACTGAGTGTAAATGGCGAGACATATTGCATTAACTTAATGCTGGACACAAAAGTATATACCGTGCAAAGTACGCCCAATATCAGAATCCATATATAATCATAAGCTTGCAATTGAAAGTTGGGAAAATGATCAAAATCGAAGAATAAAAGGAAGAGGGTAGCAAAAATAAATACCGAAAACAATTCGATAAAACTTATATAATACGCATTTACTTTAGTTGAAAATGTAGAATTAATAACAGTCATTAACGACGCGGTAGCTGCAGCACCAATGCCTAATAACATACCTTGCCAATAACTCGTTTCGGCATTAAATATAAAAGTCATGATGGCGATGATAGTAGCACCAAGGATAATTTCTTTGGGATCCAGTTTGCGTTTTAATATCATAGGTTCGAAAATACCTGTGAACAAAGCAGTGCATGAGAAGCTAGCCAAAGCCACAGAAACATTAGATACCTTCACGGCTCCATAAAAACATAACCAATGCAAAAAAACAATGAAGCCCGTTAAGAAAACTTTGAGAAACATTTTCTTGCTAATATCAAAATGTATTTTTCTATATATAATAATTCCGGCCAAAACTGCGCAAGCTATAACAACCCTGTACCAAACTAATTGGATGGTATTCAAACTGTCGAGCAGCTTACCTAAGACGCCCGTAAAACCCCATAAAAACACAATAAAGTGCAAATGCAGAATATGAATGCTGGGCTTTACTAATTTCATTTGTTGTTAAATCTATCTATCGAAAACTCTTTGGAAATTTCTGAACTATTTGTGATGTTTTCTGTAATTAAATTTGCCAGATAAGGAGCTAAAACCACACCTTTGGTTCCCAATCCATTTAATATATATATATTGTCGGCAATGTTTCCTACAACAGGTTTTCTATCAATTACAGTGGGCCTAATGGCTGCTTTGTGGTCGGATATTGTATATTCAAATCTCACAACTTTATTCAACTCTTCTATCAAATAATTTTTGCCAAATTCATCAGGTTCATTGTTTATATAATCCCATTCGTATGTTGCTCCACAAATGAATTCATTTTCAGTAGTTGGTATAATATATATTTTACCATTATATATAATCTTTGGCAATACTGAAGAACTTTTCCCACAAAGCAATTGGCCTTTTGCTAGGTTTAGAAATTTTTGTTTGATAAAAGAATTATTTACAACTGCTGCTCCTTCGCAAAATATAATATTTTTTGCTTGGTAATTATTATATGTTTTGGTCTCAATATTTAGTTTATTATAATCTATATTTTCAATCAAAAGTTCATTATTCTTTCTACAATAATCAAATGTTGATTTCACATATAAATTGCTGTCCACATATCCTGTTTTATTTACAAAAAAACCACCAAACTCACTGTCATACTTTGCCAAGAGCGTTTTTTCTAACTCTGAATAATCATGAATCCATTCTTTCAGTTTCGGCATTTTCAAGCTCCAATCATTTTGGTGGGCTATATTTTGAAAGGGCATATATAACGGCATCTCAAAATATATTTTTTCTGAAATCATCGCCTCAATACCCTTGTAATACTTCTTGGCTCCTACAAATAATTCCGAGGCATTTGGTGCAGTCGTAAAACGCTTCCCCACTATCGGATTGAACATTCCAGCTGCCACTTTGCTCGATGTATTTGCAATGTTTGGGTCAATACACAAACATTTAATTCCTGCTTGCTTCAGGCTCCAATACATAGTGCATCCCGCAAGTCCCATCCCTATTATAATAGTGTCAACGTGGTGCATTTAATTTATAATGATTTGTTTTCATCATGCCACAAAAGTATTGTATAATAATCAGCACTGCAAGTCTGAGCATAGTCGAAGACTACCCTTCGACTACGCTAAGGGTAGCACTCTAGTTTTTTTCAAAAAGTGAGACAATACTGAAAAAATGGTTTTGATATTTGCCCGCCAATCTTATCTTTGCACCCGTTAACTAACGAAACATTTTGCGGATGTGGCGTAATTGGTAGCCGTGCCAGACTTAGGATCTGGTGCCGAAAGGCGTGGGGGTTCGAGTCCCTTCATCCGCACTTTTTTTCAGCATTCCTTGCAATGTGTGACAATATTGCTCGACCAATCCCAAGGGAACAATATTTGAAATCTCAACAAAAATTAATAATATAACGTGAACGTAGAACTCATCCAACACGACGACTTAAACGCTACCATCAAGGTATCTATCGCACCGGCCGACTATATGCCCGAGTACGAAAAAACTATTAAAGATTACGCCAAAAAAATGAATGTACCTGGCTTCAGGCCTGGGCAAGCACCTAAATCGATGGTGGAAAAACGATTTGGCGACAGTATGCTTTCCGATACTTTAAATGTGCTGTTGGACAAAGCTGTAACAGGTGAATTGAAAGAGAAAGAACTGGACATTTTGGGCAAACCGCTCGAAAATGAAAATGCTCCCAAGTTTCAATCATTCGCCAAAGACATTGAATATAATTTCATGATCGACCTTGGTCTTTCACCAAAATTTGAAGTTGACTTGGCAAGTCTGGGTGGCATGGAAGTAATCAAAATTGATATCGACCAAAAAATGTTGGACGATGAAACCAAACAATTGCAACGCCGCTTTGGAAAAAACGACCAAGTAGAAAAAGCTGCCGATAATGATTTGGTATATGTTACCCTTACTGAACTTGACGAAAATGGTGAAGTGCTTGAAGGTGGCGTAACTAAAGCAACCAGCATCGGTCTTGAATTTGTGAAACACGAACCTACCAAACAACAATTATTGGAAGCCAAAGTGGGCGAAGATTTTGTGGTAACTATTTTCAATTTATTTAATGATGATATTGCTGAAATGCACCACGCACTAGATATTCCAGAAGCTGCTGTAAATGATTTGAATAAAAATTTCAAAGCCAATATCTCTCAAATATATCATATGGAACTAGCCGCTTTCGACCAAGAACTTTGGGATAAAGTATTTGGGCCAGGAAGTTGCGACAGTGCAGAAAGTTTCTACGAAAAATTAAAACTAGATTTAGAAGGTTATTATAATTCGCAAGGTCGCCATTTGTTTGAGCATGCCTTGGTTGACAAAGTAATTGAAACAAATCAACTTCCTTTGCCCGAAACATTTTTGAAACGCTGGATGCAACGTGAGTTCCCTGATGAATATAATAGTGACACTATCGATGGGAAATTTGAAAATGAAAAAGTGGGATTGCGTTGGCAGCTCATCAAAGAAAAGATTCAAAAAGATCATGATATAAAAGTGGAACCAGAAGAAGTAAAAAATTATATGATGAATGAAATGCGGATGAGTTTGGTTCGCTCAGGCATGGGAAACATAGAAATGTTTGAAGGCTATATACAGCAAGCCGTTGAAAAATCGATGACAGAACAGGACAAGTATTATAGTGCTCACCAAAAAGTAATGGGCGATAAAGTAACTCGTAAATTAGGCGAACTTGTAACAACAATTGAAACAATTTTGCCCCCTGACACGTTCTTTGCTACAATAAAACAACACAACGAAGAACACCACAAACATTAAAAGAACATTTTATATTTTATAATTATTATTTTTCATTTTAAAAAAACTGTTCACTTTTAACTTATCACTTATAACTAAACAAATATGAATTACGGAAAAGAATTTCACAAGTATGCCACCAAACACCATGGCATTAGCAGTTTGAAAACAGAAACTTATATTACTAGCGAGGTTAGAGATATGACCCGCACAGTAATCGAAGAGCGTCCCGTTAACTTTCGTGAGATTGATGTATTCTCGCGTTTGATGGTTGACCGCATTATTTTCTTAGGTACTCAGGTAGATGATTATTTTGCCAATATTATACAAGCACAATTATTATTTTTACAATCTATCGATGCGAAACGCGATATACAAGTATATATAAATAGTCCAGGCGGATCAGTATATGCTGGCTTGGGAATATATGATACGATGCAATATATAACACCCAGCGTAGCTACTATATGCACAGGCATGGCAGCAAGCATGGGAGCGGTACTAATGTGTGCTGGCGACAAAGGAAAACGTGCCGCATTAAAACATAGTCGTATCATGATTCACCAACCAATGGGTGGAGCACAAGGACAAGAAAGTGATATAGAAATCACCGCTCGTGAAATCAAGAAATTGAAAAGAGAGTTATACGAAATTATCGCTACCCACTCAGGCCAACCCTACGAAAAAGTAGAAGCCGACAGTGATCGTGATTATTGGATGACCGCCGAAGAAGCCAAAGAATATGGCATGATCGACGAGTTATTGGTTAAAAATAAATAATATATATTATAACACCTTGATTCGACGACTCCGCCACGCCTTTGCGTAGGCGGAGTCGTCGAATCTTTTTATATACAACACATGATAAAAGCAACCAACATTACCAAAAAATTCGGGCAGATAGAAGTGCTGCGTGGCGTGGATGTGCATGTACGTAAGAGCGAGATGGTATCTATCATAGGTGCATCGGGTGCGGGCAAATCTACCCTATTACATATATTGGGAACACTGATGCCTACCGATGGTGGAAGTTTTAGTATTGATGGTGTGGATGCACATATATTAAAAGGAAGAAAATTAGATAAATTTAGAAACAGTAAAATTGGTTTTGTGTTTCAGTTTCACCAACTGATGCCCGAATTTACTGCTGCTGAAAATGCTGCCATCCCAGCCATGCTTGCCGGACTTAGCAAAAAAGAAGCACTTGCAAAAGCAGGAAAAATATTAGAACAACTTTCACTCGGACATAGGTTACAACACAAACCCAGTGAACTATCAGGCGGCGAACAACAGCGTGTAGCAGTAGCTCGTGCCTTAATAAACGATCCCGCCGTAGTATTTGCCGACGAACCCACCGGCAACCTCGACACCAAAAATGCTACCGAACTTCACGATTTGTTTCTAGATTTGCGTGACAAAACCGGACAAACATTCCTGATTGTAACCCATAATGAAAGCCTAGCGAGTAAGACTGATAGGACATTGCATATTAAAGATGGAATGATTGTTGGGTAACGCAGGGCTGATTCGACGACTCTGCGAACGCACAGGCGTGGCTGAGTCGTCGAATATACGCACACCGTGTACAAATATGAAACATTATATAAAACATTTCCTAATTATACTCGTAGGTATTATATATATATCTTCAGCAAACGCACAGACAAAAAAAACCGCCCCAGCCCAAACTATGAAAATAGAAATGAATATTGGGGATACAATATGGGTGGGCAAACCCAAAGAAGTGGATCATTTCGAATATATAGATATGATAACAAAAACCCGCATCCCTGATACCAATCTCACTTATGATAGTATTACAGGAACAGGATTCTACAAATACTTTTTTGAAAATGGCGACATGGATGGCAAACGCTTACCTGCCTTCTACCAAGGCGAACCCATGATAGTAGCCACCTCCATAAAAGCCAAAGACAAAAAAACGGGTGAGGATAGATTGATTATTATAGCCTGGATTAACAAAGAAAAATTGCAGGTTGCCTGGATTGAAATTGGGATTGCTTTGGAGAATGGGGAGGTGAGGTTGAAGAGGTAGGGAATTATATAATATAGTTTACTCCTTCACCACCTTCGCATTCCATTTATCTCCATTGCTATTATATAATGATAATATATATATGCCTGATGTTAATTGACCTGTTTCTATAAGTCCATTTGCACTCATCCTCCCACTCCACATAAGTTTACCTGCTATATCATATAACTCTGCGGTATTTATATCTTTGTTTTGTATTACATTAACTTTTATCCAATTACCAAATGGGTTTGGCCATATTTGTATTTGAGGTCTGTCTACTATAGCCGATATGGCAGTAATAGCATTACAGTAATTGGGAGTTTTGTATATTTTATTTGAGTCCTGAATAAAAGTAATCCATTTTGAATTGCTCAAATCTATGTCGTCCGTTCTTACAGCATGTGGACAAAGGCTATCATATATATAGTTTATTGTATCCATTTGTAGTTGTTTCAAATTGTAATCAAACTTTCTTAGGTGTATATATCCTTTAGTATAACTTGTATTATAATAACAATACAAAACTACTATATTGCTATCATGAGTTTGAATACCATTGGTAATTTTATAAAAGTTGGCACTGTCACCCAAAGTTACGCTATCTATTACATTTCCATTGGTATCTACTTTTATCATTCTAGCAAAACTTAATGCATAGTACTTTGCAAAAGTAGCATCTTCTAACAGTAGCATATTTTTATCTTTTAATTTAAAAATTTCGTTAGGTTCTTCAAAATATTGAACTTTCCCTTGTGGTTTTTGTGCCAAATTCTTGTGCCAAAGTTCATTGCCTACTTGGTCACATTTTTTTAAATATATACTCCCAAAAGAACTAGCTTTATTTCCTATTCCATACATGTATATATTATTGGTTGATTCCTCATAGCTCGCCAGTGAAAACGCCACTGAAGCATAATCTTCAGCATGCCCATAAGTATTATAGCATATCAAATCGCCCAAACTATCTATCCTCAATAAGAGACTTCTAACAGTATATGCTGTACTATCATTTTTTGGATGAGTGTCTTTACTCCCCGCAATCAAATATTCTCCATTTGCAGTTCTATAGATATTCGCATTCCAACTATCGCTTGATTTTTCAATGGTAAACTGATTCAATATTGTACCAGTTTGGCTAATAGTTAATGCGATAAAATTATCTGAGAACTGCCCCAGTAATAATAAATTTCCATTAGATAGTTCGGCTGCTGATATAATAAAATCCCATTTATTCGGACCACCAAAAGTCTTATCGTCGAAAACGTAACTCCATGCAACTTCCCCGCAAGGGTTAAGCTTAGAAACAAAGGCACTAGCTGACGTATCTCCGTCATCAGATAGATTACCACATGCTAATATTCCACCATCTTTTGTTGCAATCAAATTACCTACACTTGCAATTCCATTCTTATTTCCGACAGGATATTCATATTTAAAAAAACGCTTATACATTTCTTTTCCTCTCGAATCCGTTTTAATTAAATATCTTTTGACTCCTGAGAAATTCCAATCGTATGCTGTTAGTGTCAAACCATAATCATAATTTTCAATAAAACCTCCTGATGGAAACATGCGAAGCGAATCAACATTTACCTGCCATGGAGTTTGTGCATAATTGTATAATGAACCTAGAACTAAAAATAGAGTGAGTATAAAAGCTTTCATGATAACGAATTTATTGCAAGATACTAGAAAGTCACATAATGGTTGCATTTCATTTTGCACTTTCCCTCAAATCCCATAAATTTGTATCTTAATTCCGCCTACCTAAAACACGGAAGTGATACATGGGCCAACTAACAACCAGGCACTTACTGGGAATTAAGAACATTAATAGCGATGACATCGGGCTGATATTTGAAACAGCCGATGAGTTTAAGACCGTTATCAACCGCCCCATCAAGAAAGTTCCTTCGCTTAGAGATATTACCGTTGCCAATATTTTCTTCGAGAACTCCACCCGTACCCGTATTTCCTTCGAGCTTGCCCAAAAAAGGCTGAGTGCCGACGTGGTCAATTTCTCCGCATCAGGCTCATCGGTTTCCAAAGGTGAGACTTTAATTGACACGGTGAGAAATATCCTTGCCATGAAAGTGGATATGGTGGTGATGCGTCACCCTGTGCCAGGAGCTCATATATTTTTGGCCAAGCATATCGATGCACAAATCATCAATGCAGGCGATGGCACACATGAACACCCCACACAAGGTTTGCTGGATGCCTATTCTATCAGAGAAAAACTGGGAGGTTTGGAAGGAAAGAAAGTGGTGATTGTGGGAGACATTATGCACAGCAGAGTGGCTCTATCAAATATATTCGCCCTGCAAAAAACAGGAGCAGAAGTAATGGTTTGCGGCCCTGCTACTTTAATACCCAAACATATAGAATCACTAGGTGTGAAAGTAGAAACCAACTTGCTGAAAGCCCTTAACTGGTGCGATGTAGCGAATATGCTCCGCATCCAATTAGAAAGACAGGACATCAAATATTTTCCATCACTTCGTGAGTACTCGATGTTGTATGGATTAGATTTAAACTTGCTCAACAGACTCGACAAAAAAATCACCATCATGCACCCAGGCCCAATTAACAGAGGTGTAGAAATTACCAGCGATGTAGCCGACAGCGAGCATTCCATTATACTTGACCAAGTAGAAAACGGAGTCGCCATTAGAATGGCAGTGATGTATTTGCTGGCTAATAATTAGTGGTGTGGTTACCATTTTAAATTATATAATTTTATTGCGGGCCGGCGATTCGACGACTCAGCCAAGCCTGTGCATAAGCAGAGTCGTCGAATCTGAGCGAAGGGCAGTTTCGTTCCTCGCAATGACGATGATGTTATTAATGTTCCTCTCCCAAGCAACCCATGCCCAACACCTCCAAGGAAAACTATTCTTCAAAATAAAACCAAATTTCGAAAAAGAAATCCCATTATTTAATTCCAAAACTAACGACAATATATATAATACCTTCTGGCAACAAGCAATCAAAGACTATCATATTATACAAATAGAAAAAGCATTTAAGACAGATGATGCGGAAGTACAAAAAATATATAGAGTCTCATTTGAAAATTATGATAGTATATATAGTTTTGTAAATCGTTTGCAAAATGAAAACTATATAGAATATGCACACCCTTGTCCAGTATATCAAAAATTTTCTGTGCCCAATGATATACAATCCCGCCAAAGTTGGGTATTCCAAACCATTAGTATGGACAATGCCTGGGGGCTTGCTGGCAATAACAAAAGCACGATTGCAATTGTAGATGATGGTGTAAAAATTGACCATCCCGACTTGAATATATGGACCAACCCAAATGAAATTGATTCGAACAAAATTGATGACGACCACAATGGTTTTGTAGATGATATACACGGCTATGACGTGGCCGATAATGACAATGACCCTACCCCACCCGTCTCCCAATTTTGGACACATGGAACACATACTTCAGGAATTGCAGGAGCAAAAACAAATAATAATTTGGGTGTGGCTTCGGTTAGTTATAATACAGTTTCTATAATAGCCGTGAAATGTACAAACACAATCAATTATCTCAGTAATGCTGAGGATGGGCTTGATTATGCCATAAATTCAGGAGCAAATATTATATCCATGTCGTGGGGAGGGAAGGATACTTCATCATATAAAACTTTGCATACTTTAATTGATGCTGCTTATAAAAAGAATATTATATTAGTTGCAGCAGCAGGAAATGATGGAGAAGATTCGGTAAATTATCCCGCAGGTTTTGAGCATGTGATAGCAGTTGGAAGCATGGGTGTGAATGATATAGTTTCTAAAAACTCAAACTATGGAAACTATATAGACGTGATGGCTCCAGGTGATACCATATATAGCACAGTTGTATATAGTCCGTATTATGGAACATTAAGTGGTACGAGCATGAGTTGCCCGCTGCTAGCAGGACTCTGCGGGTTGATACTTTCTATAAAACCAACCTTAACTCCCGACCAAATAGAAATTTGTTTGAAAGCTACAGCCGATAATATTGATAGTAAAAACAATTTAAAATATACAAACAAATTAGGTGCTGGAAGAATTAATGCAGTAAATGCGATGCAATGTGCAACGAATAATAATATACAAAAAGATATAATATTGAGTGGAGTCGAAATATGGCCAAATCCTACAAACAATATATTAAATATAAGTTTACCAAATTCCACAAAATCCAATTTGCAAATATTGGATATGATGGGAAGAACTATATTATATACATCTTTTACAAATCAAGCACATATTGATTTGAATGCATATGCAGCGGGATTATATATGGTGAATGTATATAATGAAACAGGCATTGCCACTACTAAGTTTTTAATATCTGAGTAGCGTTTAGTTTATTATTATTTATCCATCGATGTTATTAAACTTTCCTAACTTCCCCATCCAACGCTAATGTTCGACTCCTTCGGAGTCGCTGGTTTATAGACCAACATTTGAGTTATAAACCTACGACCCCGTCGGGGTCGAACATTGCCAAACCCCAATGTTTAAAGATTACATAATAGAAAGGTGGAGTTGAGGGAAGGTTAAAAGACAATGGATTTTTAACATCCAACTATTACATTTGCAAATTAAACCATAAAAAATATGACCGACTACGAACACGAAGACAAGATTAAAGAAGCATTTCAAAGCAAAGAATGGCCCGAGATAAAAATATCAGACAGCTGGATGGTATTTAAAATTGTGGCAGAATTTGTACAAGGATTTGAGCGCCTAAGCCGCATTGGACCTTGTGTTTCTATATTTGGTTCAGCACGAACCAAGGCTGATAGCCCTTATTATATATTGGCCGAAGAGATTGGCTATAAACTCACCAAGGAAGGATTTGGTGTAATTACTGGCGGTGGTCCAGGCATTATGGAAGCTGGCAACAAAGGGGCCAAACGCGGCAATGGAAAATCAGTAGGCCTTAATATAGATTTGCCTTTCGAGCAGTTCAGCAATCCCTATATAGACCCCGACAAAAATATAGATTTCGATTATTTCTTTGTACGCAAAGTAATGTTTATGAAATATGCCCAGGGATTTATTGTATTGCCCGGTGGCTTTGGGACGATGGATGAATTGTTTGAAGCACTCACACTGATACAAACAGAAAAAATTGCAAAGTTCCCTATTGTGTTAGTAGGCACAAGTTATTGGAAAGGTTTTATCGCTTGGGTAAATGAAATTATGTTATTGCAAGAGCATAATGTAAACGCAATAGACATGGAATTATTTAAACTGGTAGATACTGCTGATGAGGCCATAAAAGTAATTACCGATTTCTATAGCAAATATAGTCCGTCGCCGAATTTCTAAAATAGACGAAAGTATAAAGATGGTATCAAGTATATAGCCGATATAACAGTTATATATACAGTATCAAAAGAATCGTAATTCGTAATTTAAAATTCGTAATTTCTTTTTCATGAATCAGCCCCGCAAAACCAAAATACTATTCTTCTTAATAAGCGGATACGCGCTGGCTGCGTTTGGATGGTGGTTTTATATATTGACACAAAACAGTGTGGAGCAGCGTGACAATGCATTGTTAAAGGTAAAGAATGATGCACTGAATGCCAAATTAGAAATTAATGATTTCTGCCAAGAAATGTATGATGGAGGCGAGAGATTAAATATGGATTCTTTGCAACATTATATAATAACTTATTTCCCAGATTTTACTTTAAGATTTTTGAAGCCTCCAAAAAATTCAGATAAAGAAAATGAGCTACTGGCAAAAATAGAAGTAAAATCAAAAGCGTATGTATTTGAAAAAATAGAACAGCAATACCAGCGTAAACTTACGCAGTTTATAATGGAAGGATTGGTATTTGTTGGTTTAATGTTTTGGGGCATCTATTATATATATAAAGTTGTTACCCGAAGAATTGATGTAAATCGGCAACAAAATAATTTTTTGTTAGCTATTACCCATGAACTAAAAACTCCAGTCGCTTCAATTAAACTAATGCTAGAAACACTACAAAAACGGCAGCTCCCCGACCAACAACGACATGACTTATTGGCCGACACATTGAACGATACCGAGCGATTGGGGAAATTGGTTGAAAATATTTTAATGGCAACACGTATTGAAGGTGGCCACCACAACTATCATTTTGAGGAAACAAATTTGGCGGGAGTGGTGGAAGATACTGTTTCAAAATTTGCGAAGGGAACAGAGAAAGAACAAAGTGTGGAAGCATTATATAATGACGAACCCTTTATCAATGCCGATAGGCTTGCACTGGTTATTGCATTAAGTAACTTGTTATCCAATGCCATAAAATATTCTCCCGAAGGTGCCGACTTGAAAGTGGAACTGAAAGAACAAGATGATTATATTGAACTAAATATATATGACCGTGGGCAACAGATTGACCCGGAAGAAAAAACAAAAATTTTTGAGAAATTTTATCGAATTGGAAACGAGGAAACTCGCACAAATAAAGGAACTGGTTTAGGTTTATATATTGTAAAACAAATTATTTCATCGCACCATGCTACTATTTCTATTTTAAAACGTGATGGGGGTGGAAATATTTTTGCCATACATTTCCCTAAAGAATAACCTGCAAATACTGACATTTGCCCCTTTTCTGTACTAATTTCATTTATCATATTTATGTCATTTGAGAAAAAAGCCAAAAAAATTGTTTTGATTTGTACCTTGAACCAATCAGTCATTATATGAACGCCCCCACTAAAAAACGCATCCTGTTTGCCGACGATGAAGAAACCATCCGCCAATTGGTGAAGATAAACCTGGAAGAAGAAGGTTATTATGTAGCGGCAGTTGATAATGGATTGAAAGCAATCCACCGATTTAAAGAAGAGAAATTCGACCTGATTATTTTAGATATAATGATGCCCGAAATGGATGGCTTGACTGCATGTGAAAATATTAGGCTGCAAGACAATAAAATCCCCATACTTATACTTTCAGCCCGCGATGCTGGAGAGGATCGTGTAAAAGGTCTAAAGCTAGGTGCCGATGATTATTTGAGCAAACCTTTCCATTTAGAAGAACTGCTGCTTCGCGTAAGCAAACTAATTGCCCGTGCTGAGAATATGCCCAAGAAACCCAGCTTCAATGAATATAGTTTTGGCGATAATTATGTGAACTTTGAAACCTATATAGCCACCGGTCAGCAAGGCGAATTTAAGATGACGAAAAAAGAAGCCTTATTACTAAAGTTGATGATTGACCACAAAGGTGAAGTAGTGAGCCGTGAGAAAATTTTGCAAACTGTATGGGGTTATTCTGTTTTTCCATCAACACGCACTATCGATAATTTTGTATTGTCGTTTCGCAAATACTTTGAGAAAGACCAAAAGAACCCTGTATACTTCCACTCACTGCGAGGCGTAGGTTATAAGTTTATGGATGGAAGTAAATAGATGAATTGTATTATGTATAACTTTATATTTTAGCTAGATATTTATACTTCATAATATTTTAAAAAAGCTATTTTACTATAAAGTCAATGGCATTTTATTACAAACTATTTCTTCCGCTTAAACTGACCATCTTGCCATGCCCTAAAAAACTGCGACCAAGCCAAGGGATCCAACAATCGAGTTGGTGGTGTTTGACCATTCCAATACATACGATCGCTATAATTTTTCATATAATTTTGATAATTCTCACTGCCATTCATCGGCATCTGCCTAGCAACTTCATCTAGCTTGTCTCGCGATAATCTGCCTTTTGCTTGGTCGGTCATGTTATCGGAAACTTCATCGTGCACCATGCGGTAGTCAAATTCTTGCTTGCTGGGATAAGGCTTTATATAAACGGGCTGAAATGTGTCAGCTTTTGAATCGAGGAGTTGGACGATAGAATATTTCATCCCTTCGATATCTTTGGGTATCACAAACGATTTTTGAACAAAGCCATATTCTCTAAACACAACCGTATCACCTTTCCTCGAAACAAAAGTAAAAAAACCTTCACGATCACTAAGTGCAAGCATTTTACCATGCAAATTGCTGATGGTGGTATAAGGCAGCGGAATTAAACTATCATTGGTAAGCACCAAACCCGAGAATTGGATGATGGTAGAATCAACATTGGTGATGGGCACTTGGGCATTGGCAAGGTTTGAAAAGCAAAATACACTTAACATTAATATAACATATCTTTGTACACCTAATTTTATGAAAGAAAAAGCTACATTTATTCTTGTATTTTTAAAACGCTTCCTCATTTTAATGTTGTTGTTCTCCATCAGTAGGATTTTGTTTTTTTGCGAAAATACATCATTTTTTGGATCAAACAATGTATCTGAAAACTTTTTGTGTTTTGCAAGTGGTTTAAGATTCGATTTGTCAGCATTGTTAACGATAAACCTACCTAGTTTGTTACTGATACTTATTGCCCAAGTATCATTTTGGATATATCCTACACGCCTTGAAAAAATGATTGCAATCACAGTAAAAACTGAGACTTTGTTTTTCTATATAGTCAACTCAGCAGCACTGATACTTAACTTCATAGATATCTATAATTTTAAGTATATGCTCAAACGCATTGGCTTTAATATTATGTTCTTTTTTCGCACGGGCGATGGGGCCTTCAATATATTATTGTCAGGCATTGTGCAGTATTGGTGGGGATTAATTTTGTTTGGACTTTTTATATGGGGTTGGATGTATGTAAACAAAAAATTTGCTTCTTATAATATCAAAACACTTACCCCAAAAAGACCTTCCATTATCTATTCGATTATAATGGTTGCATTATTAGCTGCTTTTACGGTAATAGGCATTCGTGGTGGTTTTCAGTTGAGGCCCATTTCAGTTGTTTCGGCGATTGAAGGCGGGAATCCCAACAATGCACAGTTTGTAATGAACTCGCCATTCTGCTTCATACAAGCAATGATTTTACCTACTGTAAAAGACAAAAAGTATATGACCGATGCCGAAGCAAAAAAAATATTTAATAATACTTTTACCCCTAGGCAAAATGAGAATACTAAAAAGAAAAATCTATGTATTATTATAGTTGAAAGTTTATCATGGGAGGCACTGGAAATGGGAGGGAACAAAAAAAAATCTGCCAAATTTTTAGATTCACTGGCAAAACATAGTATGGTATTTAAAAGAATGTATGCCAATGGCAAACAAAGTATTGACGGCATACCCGCTATCCTATCAGGTTTCCCTGGCTTGATGGACGAGCCTTATCTCACCTCTACCTATGCAAGCAATCAATTAACAAGTATTGCATCATTACTTAAACCACAAGGTTATCATTCTTCTTTTTTCCATGGCGGAAAAACAGGTACCATGAATTTTGATAAATATGCAAAAGGTGTTGGATTTGAAAACTATTATGGTAAAGAAGATTACCCTGACCAAAACCAATTTGACGGACATTGGGGTATTTGGGATAAACCATTCCTACAATACTATGCCGACAATTTAGATAAAATGCCCAAGCCTTTTGTGAGCAGTGTGTTCACACTTTCATCGCATCCGCCTTATGCCATTCCCAAAGATGAAATGAATATATATAATGATATTGAAAACCCTTTTTTAAATACCATACATTATACCGATGATGCCCTAAAATTATTTTTCGATAAAATAAAAACCACCGACTGGTATCATAACACAAAATTTGTAATAGTTGCCGACCATATTGGCGAACTGGGCGGCGACAAAGGACGCAAAGAATTATATCATATACCCTGTATTGTATTCGACCCTGAAAACCCTGTTGCGAATGATATATATTCATTAACACAACAAACAGATATATTACCCTTTTTATGCGAACAGTATGGCATCAATCACAATATATTAACGTGGGGTAATTATAATAAGCCCAATTCTTTTTCCATCAGCTATATGAGTAGCTCTTATCAATTAATTATGGGCAATAGTGTATTGGTAAGTGATGGTGAAACTGTACTAAACTATTATAATGATACCACTGACCTAATTAACCACACCCAAGCCGAAATGCTGAAGTTTATGCAAGCTTATATACAACAATATAATATGGGAATATTGGATAATAAATTGGTGTGGCGGTAGAAGGATATAGCTTTTACAAATAGCTACTGCACCGCAAATCTGTAAAACCATGCAGTTCTATTCAGGTTACTAACATTTATTTTTTTAATTACGCCATTACCATGCAAAGACACATTCTTTTGCACAAATCCACATACACTTTTTGCGCAAAGTGCATAACTATGTTCTTAATAAGTTGAAAGCTCTCTTATATTATATTATAATATTGTCCCCCTTCTCAAAGCATCGGGATTATATATATGAGTCGCTCAATTGTACATATGGATTTGGACACCTTTTTTGTGTCGTGCGAACGGGTGGTAAACTCACAATTAAATGGTATTCCTTTAATTATAGGTGGCAGCAGCGATAGAGGCGTAGTAGCCTCCTGTTCGTATGAAGCAAGAACCTTTGGGGTGCGGTCGGCTATGCCCATGAAGATGGCCTTGCGTCTTTGCCCCCAAGCCAAAGTGATACGCGGCGACATGGAACTATATTCCAAATATTCGCATACGGTTACCGAAATCATTAATGACAAAGCACCAGTGGTGGAAAAGGCTAGTATTGATGAGTTTTATATAGATGTATCAGGAATGGATAAATTTTTTGGCTGTTTTAAATGGACCAAAGAACTATCGCAAACCGTAACTAAAGAAACAGGATTGCCTATTAGTTTTGGGCTGTCCATTAATAAAACCGTATCGAAAATAGCAACAGGCGAGAGCAAGCCTATGGGGAGAATAGAAATTGCCGAAAAGATGGTAAAACCTTTCCTCAATCCGTTATCCATAAAAAAAATACCCATGGTGGGCGATGTTACCTTTCAATTGCTGTCAAGATTGGGTATACGAAAAATACATACCCTATCAGAAATGCCTATTGAGATGTTGCAAAAGCTAATCGGAAAAAATGGAAGAGAACTATGGAAAAAAGCAAATGGCATTGACGAAAATCCAGTAGAACCCTATACCGAAAGAAAATCCGTTTCAACCGAGCAGACCTTTGACCAAGACACCATTGATATACCCCGAATGAAAGCTATGCTCACGGCCATGGTTGAAAAATTGGGCTTTCAATTACGTAACGAAGAATGGCTTGCCTCGATAGTAACAGTAAAAATTAAATATAATAATTTTGATACGGAAACCAAGCAATTCAAAATTCCATATACCTCCTGCGACCATATATTATTGAAAAGAGTATTAGAATTGTTCGATAATTTATATGAAAGACGAATGCGTTTGCGGCTTATCGGAATCAGTTTCCGTGGTTTGGTACACGGGGCTTATCAAATTGATATGTTCGATGACACCAAAGAGATGATTAATTTATATCAAGCCCTCGATAAAATTAAAAGACGTTATGGTATCAACTCTGTGAAACGCTGTGTGGGAATGGATATATAATATATCTTTTGCGTTGTCCGTTGTCGCCGTTCTCCAAGAACGGTGACTATTTATAAACGTCGTTCTGTGAACGACACACAAAACTAAAAAAACAAAACCATGAGCCTCCGCCGTTCAATCCGCCACGAAGACCAAATATATTTTCTCACCATGACCATCGTGCAGTGGGCAGATGTTTTTTCACGCAAACGAAACCAAGATATTATATTAAATAGTTTGGATTACTGTAGTGAGAAGAAAGGGCTATGTATATATTCATGGGTGATAATGAGCAACCATATTCACCTAATTGCACGAGCAGAAAAAAATGACTTATCAGGAGCTATTAGAGACCTAAAAAAGCATACTGCTGCAGAATTATTTAAATCGGTGCAACAAAATACCGAGAGCAGAAAAGGGTGGATGAACTGGCTTTTTACACAAGCTGCAAAAAAAAGTAATGAGCATAAAGACTTTCAAATTTGGCAGAAAGGAAACCATGCCGAGCTTTTGGAAACGAATTTATTCTATGACCAAAAATTAAACTATGTACATCTAAATCCTGTGAGAGCAGGACTGGTGAACGAACCTAACGAATAGAGACTCTCCAGTGCTATTGATTATGTTGGAGGAAAGGGATTACTAAAAATAAAAACAATAAAATAATGAATAAAGTGTGCTTGAAAATCCGGGTCACAGACCCTTGCTTCTATTATAAGTCACCGTTCTTGAAGAACGGCGACAACATCATATGTGTGGGAATGGATATATAATCACTATCATATATGTATCTCAATTGCCATTCCTATCATAGCTTACGCTACGGCACCATCCCGCTGAACGAGCTGGTGCAGCTTGCCACAGAAAACCAAGTGGAGGCCCTTGCACTCACAGATATTAACACCATCACAGGTGTATATGATTTTATAAAATTATGCAACGAAAATAATATAAAACCATTGGTGGGAATTGAGTTTAGAAACGATGGTGAACTATTATATATAGGTTTGGCAAAAAACAAAAATGGATTTGCCGAACTGTGCCGCTTTCTAACCAAGCACAATTCAGACAAAACACCATTACCTATTATTGCGCCCGCTTTTGATGATGTATATATTATATATCCCATTGAAAGTGTTCCAATACAATTAAAAGAACATGAATATATAGGCATAAGGCCTCAACAACTAACCAAGCTAGTCCAATCTGAATGGAGAGAAAAAACACACAAGATGGCAATACTACAATCGGTTACCGTGAGGTCGAAAAAGGAGTTTAACCTCAACAAGATATTGAGAAGTATGGAGCACAATATTATACTCTCCAAACTAAACGCCAGCGACCATGCCCGTTTATCGGATAGGATGATTCCTATTGACTCCCTGTTAAAATATTACCATGATTATCCTATCATCATCAAGAACACAGACTATATAATAGATGCTTGCAATTTTGAATTTGATTTTAATACACCCAAAAACAAAAAGTATTATACAAACAGCCGCTACAGCGACAAAGAACTATTGACAAGCTTGGCTATGGAAGGGATGCAGCGACGATATGGCAACAATAACAAAGCAGCCCTGCAACGCATCAAAAAAGAACTTGAAGTGATTGACAATTTACAGTTTTCAGGCTATTTTTTGATTACGTGGGATATTGTAAGATATAGTAATAGTAGAAATTTTTTACATATAGGTCGTGGTAGCGGAGCCAATAGCATTGTGAGCTATTGTCTTGGCATTACAGATATATGTCCCATAGAACTGAACCTGTATTTTGAAAGATTTCTCAACCCCAGTCGCACCAGCCCGCCCGATTTTGATATTGATTGGAGTTGGAAAGAACGCGATGAAATATTGAACTATATATTCAACAGATTTGACAATAACCATGTCGCATTTACAGGCACCATAGCCGAATTTAAACACCGCTCTACTATACGCGAAATGGGGAAAGTATTTGGCCTGCCTAAAGAAGAAATGGATATACTTACCCGCTCATCGCAGGAAATGCATGATAAAAATTCAGTTGTGAGTTTAATACATGAATATGGCAGTATGCTTGAGCGGTTTCCCAATCAACGAAGTATGCACTCATGCGGTGTATTGATATCAGAAGAACCTATTACAAACTATACCGCACTTGAAACCTTGGGCAAGGGTTTCCCCATTGTACAGTTTGATATGCATATAGCAGAAGATATAGGTTTTGAAAAATTTGATATATTAAGTCAGCGTGGAATTGGGCATATAAGTGATAGTGTAAAACTGATAGAACAAAACCAAGGAATAAAAGTAGATATACGAAATGTAACTCTATGCAAAGATGAAAAACGAGCTAATGAATATCTGCAAAATGGGAATACCTTGGGTTGTTTCTATGTGGAAAGCCCTGCCATGCGTGGGCTGCTGCGTAAGTTAAAATGCAATAATTATAAAACATTGGTAGCTGCTTCTTCCGTGATACGTCCCGGTGTTGCACAAAGTGGTATGATGGGTGAATATGTTTTCAGACATAATAATCCCGACAAGTTTGAATACTTTCATCCAGTATTTAAAGAGCAACTTGGTGAAACTTATGGGGTAATGGTATATCAAGAAGATGTGATGAAAATTGCCCACCATTTTGCCGATTTGGATTTGGCAGATGCGGATATCTTGCGAAGAGCCATGAGCGGTAAAACCCGTTCGAAAAAAGAATTTGAAGGGGTACGAAATCGTTTTTTCGACAACTGTAAAGCCAAGGGCTACTCGGAAGAATTATCGAAAGAAGTATATAGACAGATTGAATCGTTTGCAGGCTATTCGTTTTGTAAGGCACACTCTGCTTCCTATGCGGTGGAGAGTTATCAAAGCTTGTATTTAAAGGCATATTACCCCATTGAATTTATGGTGGGCGTTATCAATAATTTTGGCGGGTTTTACAGAACCGAAGTCTATTTCCATGAAGCTAAAATGGCAGGTGCTACGATATATACACCCTGTGTGAACCAGAGCGACTATTATACCAATGTATATGGAAAAGATATATATATGGGTTTTGTACACTTAAAAAGTTTAGATGCTGCAACGGGCGAAACTATACCAAGAGAGCGAGAAGTGCATGGAGCTTACACCTCCCTCGAAAATTTTATTCGACGCGTACCTGTTGGTATCGAAACCTTGCAAAGTTTAATTTTTGTGGGTGCATTTAGATTTACAGGCAAATCGAAAAATGAATTGGTACTGATTGCACGGATGCTAATGGCAAATTATAACCCGCTTAATAAGACAGCCCTGCTTCTGGAAGAACCTACCAAAGAATATATATTACCCAAGCTGGAACGATCGCCGTTTGAAGATGCATTTGACGAAATAGAATTATTGGAATTCCCCGTTTCATGTTCCCCATTCGACTTACTAAAAACAAACTACCGAGGTGATGTGAAAACAACAGAGCTTGCTTCTAAACCTAAACAAATTGTGAGAATGGTGGGCTATTTACTCAGTATAAAACATGTGCCCACCAAAAAAGGAATGATGAATTTTGGAACTTGGATAGACCCCGATGGCAGCTATTTCGACACCACCCATTTTGCAAAAAGTTTACACCTGTATCCCTTTGCAGGCAGCGGTTGTTACTTACTACAAGGTATTGTAGAAATTGAATTTGGATTTCCCTCTATTATAATACACAAGATGGCAAAACTTCCCTTTGTGCCCGACCCCCGATATGAGGATGATAAAGATATGCGATATAAAACGCAACAAAATTTAAAGCAAGATATTAGCACCACACACCGTGCACCTTACCCCACCGATAGTGAAATTGGATTGCCTAGGTTTAAATGGGGTGAGGAATATATATAATATAGAACTGGATTGCCTTTTGTTGGTCTTTTGACCAACAAGTTAACGAAATATTATACCCTATTTGCAATACCTCTCATAGTAAAAAAAATATAGCTATCGGAAACCTCTGTATAGCAAATATTTTACTTGTTTGGTATTAACCAACAAGTTACATTTGCTTTCCTAAAACAACCTAAATATACAACCCTATGAAACACAAAGTACTACCCCCCCCCTACATCAGTAGGGGTTTCCCAAACTTTAACCTTTCGCTCTCATTCCTTTTATAGGCTTGGGAGGTTATTATCTGTTGCCTTTCTGCTATTGTTTATGATCATACCGTTTAACAATACTAAGGGGCAATGCAGTTCCTCAATTGTTACTTATTCTACATGCAGCACAGCATACACCTTAGCCTCTCCATTAAATGCGAATTGCGACTATTGGTGGTATGAGTGCGATGCTTATGGAAGCAACACCAACGTGCTAAATGGTGGAGCTTCGACACCTGGCATAAATGTCTCGCCACCTTCAAGTACTGGTAATCAAACTACTTATTATATATATTACGAAGTTAACAATTCTACCTTAGCTACTTGCTCTTCTGCGGTTATAACCATACAATGGGATTATGATTTGGAGATTGCAACTAATGGTTCAACACCGCCAACCTATTCTCTGCAAACATTTACAACTTTGCCTAGTTATAGTAATTTTCAATGGAAATTAAACGGCTCAGCTATAGCAAGTGCGACAAATAACTACATTTCACCTACTACTTCTGGGATATATACACTTGATGCATCTTCTTCTTGCGGGCCAAGGACATCATCAAATAGTTTTACATATATAGCCCCCAATAACCAATGCAGCACAAACCCCACTGGCTATTTAACTTGTGGATCTACCTATACCCTATCACACACTCCTGCAGCGGGATACAATGTTACTTGGTACCAATGCGATGCCTATGGAGCAAACGGCACTGCACTTAATGGCGGTAGTCCATCTAATTCAGTCACTGTATCGCCAACTTCTAATACTACTCAAGCATTTTATTACTATTATGTTTGCACCGATGTTTTTAGCTCCTCAACCTGCACATCGGCTGTAATAACAGTTGTGTTCGAAACAGATTTACCTATTGTTTCAAATACCATGAGTGTGCTGCCTGCAACCTTATCGGCACAACCTTTTTCTTCGGGAAATCCTGTATATAGTAGTTATCAGTGGTACCGGAACTATAATATTATTCCTGGTGCCAACAGCGATACTTATTATGCTACTTTGCCCGGTGATTACTTTTTAACTTGTACTTCCATCTGTGGCACAAGTTCATCAAACACGTTAAGTTTTGCGTGCCAATCGGTATCATCTACAAATTTTACAAATTTCACCTTTACAACTGCTTCTAGTCCCTATACATTCACTAGCGATGAGATTTATATTTCTGGGACCTTAACCATACCAGCAGATGTTACTGTCACTTTTGACGATTGCAAAATCTACATGGATGCCTGTGCTAAAATAGTGGTCGACAAAGGGAATACAAATGGAGGGAATTTATCAATACTAAATAGCACCATAGCTTCATGTGACACATGGCAAGGAATTGAGGTTGTTGGGGATAATGTTGGATGGGTGACCACAGTCCATCAGGCAACTTCAGCTTCGCTAATTATGTATAATACTGATTTGCATGATGCTATGACTGGAATATATGTGCATGACTACGGTTATATATATATATTGATAGATGTTTATTTGAAAACAATATGAAACATGTCAAAATGGTATCATGCTGGGAAATGGATGGCTATGTCAATAATTCTAAGTTTTCTTATCTAAGCTTTGGTCAGGCACTGTGTGGTGCTTATGCACCAGCTCCTATTGCTCAGGCAGATTGCCAGTATGTTTCAATGGTTTCATTTGAAAATGATAGCTTTGAATGTTATTATAGCTTAAATGGTAGCCATACAGAATATGGCTTATTTGCTGACCCGATACATTTTAACCCTTACGTTGCGGCTCACGAGGGTCTTGTTATTAGAGATTGTAAATTTTGGGGTGACTATGACCACTGTGTTCATATTGAGACTCCGAATTACTTACATATAGATGGCACTGGGTTATCAGAATTTGTAGGTAATTTTAACCAAGCTATTTATTTGATATATGGCAATGCCACCAACCAATACATTCAAAACCAATATATCCACAATACTTCAACCAATAATACCGGAGGTGGGATATATGTAAAACAAGGGGTAAAGACTAATATTGAGGACTGCTCCATAAGCAATGTGGTGAGCGGCATTGAGTTTTATAATAATTCAAGCATAGGAGCTGGCAACATGAGCCATATATTCAATAATGATATTGATGACTGTACCTATGGTATTTCTATAGCATCTGATTTGGCAGAATGGACACCTTCTCCATGCCCGGCCTGTACTACAAATACAACTGCAAATACCATTCAGCTTGATATGTACTGCAACAAGATAACAAACTGCGACTATGGTATTATAGGCATTGGGCCAATAGTAGACCAAGGCACTAGTGCAGGTGGTGGCGGTAATTTGCAGGACTGGTCAAACAGATTTTGTACAAACTTTTCTAGCCACACTTGCAATGCTGGCAGCAGCAGTGCGTATGCGGATGTGGCTTGGTGGAATGGAAGCAACGGTTCTCTTTTTAAAATATATGCAGATGCTGGTAGTGGCAATAGAAGTTTTAAGTCAATGACCACTGATGTATATATTAGCAGCAATCGTGTTCATTCGGGAAATTACGCTCTGCAATACAATCTTGGAACTCCTGGTGTGGGACAATCGATAGATTATTACTGCAGTGGGAATACTTATAATATAAACAAAGAAGAGACCAATATACAGAATACAACTGTAAATAAGAATGATATAAGAATTTATCCCAACCCTGCATCCGAGAATTTTGTAATAGAACAGATGGAAGATTTAACTAATAGCAATTTGCAGATTCAAATTGTTGATCAAACTGGTAGACCTGTTTTAAAATCAATGAGTCAATCTGTCCAAACAACTATTAATATTGCTTCCTTAGCTGAAGGAATATATACCCTTAGGATAATTGATTTAAAATCGGGGAAACAGGTTGTCTATAAAATTAGCATTATACATTGAGCACTATGAGGATATTTGGGCTGATTTTTTTATTGATATATAATTATAGTAATCTGTTTTCTCAGCGTGGGAACAACTGGACATCCTCGTCTGCGGCCGTTGGCTTAAATTTTAATACTTCCCCACCTACAATATTTCCAAAGTCGAGGCCATATAGAGAATGTGCCCAAACAATATCAAACTGCAAAGGAGAATTGCAACTTTATACCCAGAACCAATATATATACAATGCAAACCACCAATTGTTAAAACACTTACCGAGTGGCACCACTTACTTTAATTTGTTGATCCCCAAACCTGGTGACGACTCAGCATTTTATTATTTTAGGGGCGATGACGGTACCCATAAATACGGCCATTATTTTGAAATAGATATGCGGGGCGATAGTGGTCGCGGCGATATGGACACCACGGTGCACATGGTTATTGATTCTGGCATTTTATGCGTGGGTTTTGTAAAACATGCCAATGATACTGATTATTGGTTATTGATAAAAACAAATATTTATACCGTAAACGCGTTTTTGGTGACCAAAAATGGCATCAGCACTAGCCGGGTACCAAGTAAAATGATTGGGACCAATGCCAATTTTTATTTCCGTTTTTCCAATAATGGGAATTATGTTATCGCACCTTCGACATATGGCCAAGTGCCACCGATAAACGATGATAGAACTTATATATATAACTATAACACAAAAACAGGAAAATGCTCCAATGAAAGGCTATTATTCTCAGATACTACAAAAACAACAGGAGGATATTATTGCTTTTCTCCAAACGACAGTATCATATACCAGTTTTTGGGTCAATTTGACAAAAATGTCGTGAATAATATTTATTCAATAAACCAGTTTGAAACCTACAATTCAAATATAGTAAGTTCTCAAGCAAGTGTATTTTCCTTGACTCCAAAAGGGACCAATTCGCAATTTCAATATGATCATTCACAAGGGATACAATTGGCCCCTGATAACAAAATGTATTTCTGGCTCTCTGATTCAAATGCAAACAGCCATTGCTTAAGCTATATAGAACATCCCGACATAAAAGGGCTGGGGTGTAATGTTAGGTATAATGGTTTCTGTAGTCCAAATGATACTTTATCTTTTGAATCTTTTCCTGATTTCTTTTTCCCCATAAAACGCATAAATAATCACTTTGCAGTCACTGGAGCCAATGGGTGTGTGCATGATGGTGATAGCTTAAGATTTATGGCGGATACAGATACAGCCTTTAAAAGTTATACTTGGCATTTCGGAGATGGAGATAGTGCGGTGGGCAAAAGTGTGGTACACCAATACAAAAATCCTGGAAGTTATTATGTAAAATTGGGTTGTGTGCTGGGGAGTTGCGGTTATATGCAATGGGTGGGAGATAGTGTTACTATAAAGTTTAAACCTACTGTTTCTTTAAACACCAACAAAACGATATATTGCGGTTACCAAACTATTACTGCACAAATTAATTACAGATATAGCGATACCGTACAACTGGCATGGGGAGATGGTACAGACACACTATTATATGTGACAGATACCAACCTGGTAGATAGTGTGCAGTTGCAACATCTATATACTAAAAGTGGCAACTATGCCATAAGCTGCAAAGCCTGGAATAGCAGCTGCTATGATAGTGTGGCTACTATATATAATATCATAATAGATACCTTTCCAAAAGCAAGTTTTAGTGCAGATTATATAACAAGCTGCGGTGCTAAAAGTATTATACTAACTGATACTTCAAAATTTGATAGTATCATAGTAAACCGTACTTGGCATACATATAAACCCAGTGGATTTGATACCACTATTACAACAGGAACTACTACTAATGTATCGGTTTTGTTTAATGATACGGGAGTCTATTCGGTGAAGTTAATAGTACTAAGCAGGCAGGGTTGTATAGATTCGTTGGAGAAGATTAATTATATACAAATTAATCAGGTACCTGTAAGTAAAATCAGCGGTAAAACCAGTTGGTGCGGTGTGGACTCTACAACGCTCACCGTAGCGGGGGGCAGTGCTTATAAATGGAGCACAGGAGATACGACCGCTTCTGTGTTTTTGAAACCAATAACCTCAAACTATTATAGTGTTACGGTAACCAATGTATATAATTGTTCGGTTAAGGACTCGGTATATATCAGTGTTGGAAAAATAGTTTCACCACTTTTCAAACCCGATTACCTCACCAGCTGCGGCAATAGCACCATTACCCTAACAGACAGCAGCGGGGGTAGGGACAGTATCATCCAACAACGCAGATGGACGATAGAATATCCAAACAATATCATCAAACAATATGATACAGTTAGTAGCAACAAACTAAAACTCATTGTACAGGATACGGGTTATTACAATGCCAAACTTGTATATTTAACAAGGCAAGGTTGTATGGATTCATTAACTAAAACTAATGTGTTCCGTATACTTCCACAACCTGTTGTGTATATAGATAGCCCAAGCCATAACCCTTTGTGCTTTGGAGATAGTTTTATACTTACCGCAAAACAAAAAGATATAAACTACCCACCACTGGTAAAATATAAATGGAACACAGGGCCAGTTAATACACCAAGTATTATAGTAGATAGTAGCAACAGTTATTATGTGAGTGCAACAAATGCCTACGGTTGCGGGGCACAGAGCAATACCGTGAAGATAGATATATTGCCACAATTGTTTGCCAATATTAAAACAGCCAAAGACCGATTATATGTAATT
>CANJUD010000004.1 GCA_947477885.1 Bacteroidota bacterium | reverse complement strand
TTGGGTTACTTTTTTGCAAAATAACTATCATATATCCATTCCATTAATCTTTTAATCTTTATTGTCACCTCTCCGGCCCAGCAGCAATGACATCGCTATTCTTGCCCGGCATCGGCATCAATTGCACATAACTTGTATATAGGGGAAGGTTTTTATCCAAAAACTTCTCCAATCTAGCAAGATGCGAATATAGTAGGAAGTTTTTGAAATATAAAGTTTCTTGCTTTTCTGCCATGCCCTTTAGTTTGCTTTGCTAAGATGCTCATACAGCGTCAGTCATTTTTTTGTTGTCTTATATGAAATGTTATGCCGATTTGTGTGCTTATTATTCCCGTCCAATTGTTACTTGTAAGTCCTTTTGTTTGATTAATTACCGCTTCATGGTTCGGTGCATATAAAATGGGCGTGTATGCAACAGCTATAAATGGCGATAAGTAAATCTTATTTTTCAACTTATAATAATAACCGACTTTTAAATGTAGTTCACCACCTATTCCAAATGCTTTTGATTTTTTTTCATCATACACAAAAGGTTCTCCGTTTACATTTCTATATACAATGCTTGACGTTGCAGAAACGAGCAATTCAGAATAGAGGCCTTTGCATGTTTCGGCTTTTTCGTAGTGCAAAATGTAGCCTAGGTTTACAAAATGTAGATTAAGTTTATTATTGAAATTGTCATTTCCTGCTGAACTTGGGAAATAAGCATAGGCAAAGTTTACGCCATGTTTAACATGTTTTTTGTTTTTGAAAATATAAGAAATGGAAGTAGTTAATCCATTCATGAGTAGTGGCTGCTTTTCTGTAAAAAAGGGACGACTAAAATTATATGTATGAATAGCCTTATCCCACTGGTCTGAATACAAATACATATAGGATACATCTATTTTGTATTCTTGTGCCCATGAGCAACTGAATATGAGGAGCAGTGAATTGAATAGTAGTAATTTCTTCATTTACTAAGGTCATTTAATATATTAATCACTTCTCGATAGCCAGTTTCTACAGCACCGTGAACAGTTTGATGATGCCCGTTTATATTCATGGCTTCACCCGCAAAATATAGTTGTTTATTTATGGGTTGTGTTGCAACATTTCTGGCATCACCCATGCCAACGGTGCTATATGAATACGCACCTTTCACAAAAGGATTTGTGGTCCAGTTTTGAACATGGGAAGCAATAAATGAGGCTGATGCTTGGCCATTATACATCAAGTCTAATTCTTGAATTAATGCGGTTGTAATTGCGGCATCACTTCCCAATGCGGTTAAATATTCTGCTTGCTGGCCCATAACAAAAGCAAGCAACACATTATCGTTTTGTGCTTTGCCAATACTGTCATCTGCATAGGCAGCACATATAGCACCCCCTATAATATTTTGATCAAAAAACTTGTTGCTAAATTTAAGAAAAACTTTCATACCTGCACCCATCCCTATTTTTGAAAATGCTGTTATTTTTTCAGTTGGTAGTGCTGGAATAAATTCAATATCTCCAGATTTAAGAATAGTAATAGGAACCGTGATGATCACCTTGTCTGCAGTATATATTTTATTATTGCTATCGGTAACTTTTATGGTTGATTGCGAATAATCAATTTGTTTAACAACCGTGTTAAGTTGAATTTTATCTTTAACATGAATCGCAATTTGCTTATCAATAAAATCGAAATAGGTTTCTTGAAATTTAAAATCTTCGGCACCTGAACTCCAGTTTTCCTCATCTTTATTATTGCCATATACCGATAGGCGTGAGGCAGCAGCTCCTTGGTCTCCAGCAATATTTTCTATTATATATTTGTATTCGTTTCCGAGTCCTTTTAGCAGGGCGTAATCTTTATAAGATATGTCTGGTAAATTATCCCCTTCAAAAATTTTAGTGTTTTGGGGTACTTTATCTACCAAATGGTTGTTAAACCAATATTTTTCAAGTCCATCATCTAAGGTTATTTGAGTGTTCGACTTGGTGATTAAGTCACCCACCACACTGTTTTTTCCATGCAGCCATTGAGCACCTAAGTCAATTGGGAAATTAGCGAACCCCGTAAGTTTGCCAAGCCGACCGCCATAATTTGTCGCCGCTTCTATAATTTGAAAATTAATTCCTTTCGATTTCAGAATGTAGCCTGCATATAAGCCCGCTGCTCCTGCACCAATAATTAAAACCTTCCCATCATAATTGACCTCCTCAAATAAAGTCATTTTTCGGCATGAAGTAACAAATGCAGATGGCAATAGCAGCCCCCCAATTGATAGTAGCGTGGATTGTTCAATAAATTTTTGTCTATCCATAATTTAAAATTACCTGTTAATCCTATATTATTATACTGATTCTGCTGAAGGCTTGCACACTGGCAATATGGAAAACTAAATGACTTATTTAGGAAATTAGCATTGTTTTTTATTTTGCCAAGTTGCTGCTTAGCGTTTTTGATTAATTCAGTTTGCGAATATAGTAGGAAGTTTTATATATATAGTTTCATATCTTTTTTAAAATTCCTTCTCCACTTCAATACCAAACAGCTTTCCCGTTTTCCAAAGTTTTAGTTCTTTTTCAATAGGGGCTTATTGAGAGCGGCAAGCTCAGGCGCATCAAATTTGCAGAGTTGGGGCTTACTGGAATTTACCCTATCAGAATTTCAATTAGCGAGGGCATATTAATTTCTAAAATAAAAACTATTTATTTAGTATAATTATTTTTGTACTAACATTTTGCTTCTGGTCCACAATTTTGAGTATATAAGTTCCACTTACCAATGAAGAAAGATCCAACTGATTAGTGTATTTGTGGGAAAGCATTATTTGACCAAATATATTATATACTTCCGCTTTTTCGAAATTTGCAATTGTTAAATTAACGATACCAGTTGTTGGATTGGGAAATACGTTAAAATCATTATAGTGAAGTTCATTGATTCCTGCCTTATACCAAGAAGCTACGTGTTCTGATTCTACCACATTTAAAACTTCTTTGTTGGCAGCATCGGTTACCATGCCTATCAAATGAATTTGAGCGGCATCAAACGAGTCGGGAATGATATAGGAGTATTGTCTTGAATAAATGGCGCCATCTGTTACCGATGGCGGGATGATACCCGACGCACCTAAAAATCCATCCATAATTTTTCTAGCAACTAATTGGTAGTGCATTTCTGCTGCAGGCACAGGGTTAGGTTTACTTTCAAATCCGCCCATTGGTCCATAAACCCCACCTGCATAATAATTGCGTTGCTGATATAGCACTGAATCTGCAGTTTTTGACCACGTCACATCATTTTCATAGATCACACTATTAAAATTCCAAGTAACTGCCATGTTTGCAGCTGGGATGGCGTTTATTGTATAATCAACTCGCCTGGTGGTCGCATCGAAATATATATTGCCAAAAGAAACTTCTACAGGCGTTGGTTCTGCAATTCTCTTCTTATAATATGATTCCACGATATCGGGATTCACACCTTTTGCAGATGCTTGCCTGTCGACGGCAATGCCTGGGAAACTTCCAAATTTATTCACCGTCATTCCATTTGCATACATCGTATCCATCATTGGCTCATTTACCGCACCCGCATGCACGGCCACGCCAATAAACGTGTTTGGATATTTTGTTTTCATGCTATCCATATATACAGTTCCTCTGGGGCACCACGAACACCAGGTTCCAGTGCCTTCTTCGGCGTACACGCGTTTGGTGGGCAACGACGAAAGAGCGATAATTGTTTTTGAAATTTTATTATCGGCTGCATAGCCATCACTACCGCCATTTACGTTTGCAATGGTATATGAAATTGTGTGGGTGCCCACTGTTAAATTAGTAGCAATATTGTGCGTAAAGTCAATTGTAGAACCATAAGCGATACTTATATTATTTACGGTATATACGGCCGATGCGGCTCCACCATCAATACTATATGTGATATCGAATGAGGTTAGCGGATATAAACTGTTGTTTTTAACAGTGCCGGTAATATCATTATTTCCTTTATTAACGTACTTTAAGTTATTTATTGACGAGGCCGTTGCATCAATGACATAGCGAGCAGTTATATATTTTGCTAGGGTGTCGTCCGATCCATAATTATCCCCACCGCCATTAATTTTACTGATGGCAACTTTTATATAATTTGTGCCGGCAACAAAATTCTTAGGTACATTATGGGTAAAACTATAATAAGCTCCTGGGGCTATAGTGATATTGTTTACAGAATATATAGTAGAAGTGGTATTGTTTTGTGTATAAGTAACGTCGAATGATGTAATATTGGTGGTTCCATTGTTTTGAATTTTTCCAATGATATCGCTGTTCCCCACAGGTATCAAGGCAGGGGTTGAGATTTGTTGCAAGGTGGCATTCAAATTATATATGGTATCAATCACCGTTCCATTATATACTTTAAGATCCTTCCACCAGCCTTTAAATGCTTTTCCAATATAAGTGTTTTGCGAAGTGATTAAGTTACCAGTTGCAGCGCCATTTCGGTTTACTATCACAGCTTGCAAATCAACCGCAAATTGGTTATTTATATATAATGATAATTTTGTTCTATCATAATTTAATTTTGCTTGGTACCAGGTGTCGGCATTAATAGTGGTTGATGAGGTTACATTAAGAGCATTGTCGTTTGCAAATATTCCTGCCTTCATAGTGCTGCCATTTGAAATGATAGTAAAAGCAGCGAGTCGATTGCCGCCATCTACAAACACAGGATAGGTTCCGGTAGGGAAGGTGCCGTCGATTTTAAAATCGCAAATGATTGAAAAGGAGGTACTCTTAAGTCCCTCAATATCGTTGGTGATTCCGAAGCTCGATTGGTAGGTTCCGTCGAAATATAGCCCACCGTTGCTGTGAATTCCTTTATTAATAGTTAAGGTATTGCCATTTCCGGTTGTGTCGCTTCCGTCCACTGTTAAAGGGAAATGGGCGAGGAGAGATTGAGCTTCCGTACTGAAAGTGAAACAAAGTGCAATGAATAAAAATGTAAGTTGCTTGGTCATGCTAGGTTTGTGGTGTTTAGATTTCTTGTTTTGAAAAGTATTGATGCAAAGTGCACTTTACTATAATTGTTATAGAGAATGATTTTGCACCACAAATATATAAACAAAAAGTATATTTGAAGCACAACACCTTCTAATTTTCTTAATAGTGTGACTAAGAAACGAAAAAAATCTCAACAATATCACATTGCCTAGTGATGCATACACGCTTACTTAATTATGAATAAGTTGTTGTTAAAAGATAATTTTTTAAAACTCCTTCTCCACTTCAATACCAAACAGCTTTCCTGCTTTCCAAAGTTTTAATTCTTTTTTCAATAGTGGCTTATTCTGTTTGGTAAGTTCGGGAGCATCGAGTTTGCTAAGGTCTGGCTTGCCGGCATTGACCCAAGCAGTATACCAAAAATCGGCACTGGCTTTTATAGATTTTGCCATTTGTTGTTCTACCATCCCATTTAGTTTTTTGTGCAAGGCGGTAGCATATTCCAAGGTAAAGATCGTTTGCTTGAATTTGTTTTTCTTAACATTTCCTTGGGCATCTTTTTCATAGATATTATCAGTAGGGAAGCTGGCTTTTAGTTCGCGGTCAATGCGTAATAAGGTGTCCACCAACTGGTGAGAATTATATATAATACGCCACGTTTCAGCTTCTACATTTTCTATATAAGTAGCTTCGCTAGTATAATAGTTATATTTATTTCCAAACAGTTCGGGCAATCGAGATTCCCACAAGGCATGAATGCCTTTTTGATTGGTCATTTGTCCGTCGTGGTTGGCTGATGTATGCAAGGGCATGTGCGCATCGCCTAGGTAATGGCCCAAGTCGGCAGCAAGGAATAATATTTCTGTTTTGCGTTTTTCTCTAAATGCAATAGTAAGTTTGGCCATCATGTCTTGTATATACCAAGGCAAAATGCCATTGTCGGCAATAAATTTAGTGTCATACTTTAGTTTTACTTCTTCCAATGTTTTTGGCAAACTATCTCTAGAGCCAAAGTTTTCTAAATCTATATAATGTCTGGGGTTTTCTGCTTTGTCACTTAAAGTATATTTACGCAAATCGGGCACGGTAGATTCTTGGGTTATATAATCGATATGGTTATAGAAAAAACTTTGCAAGGGTGGGGGCAAGGCTAGCACTGCTGCGTGGTTTATATGTTCGTGTCCAAAGGTGCCCCAAGAAATCCAGGTGAATGCGGCGGATGCTAGAACAAACAATATAATAATTCGGTGGGTAATTTTTTTGAGCATGGAAGTGTTGTTGATTAGTTTTCAAATTAACATCAATTGTATGAATATATAATGAAGGTATTTTTTTACATGACAAGCATATAATGTTGCTACCCATCTTTTCTTTTAAGATAACGTCCCCTGGGTTCATCGGCTTCATGCAGCACAGCGTGAGTATGCAGAAACTCTGCAGCATCTGCAGAATCTCTCACTTTGCTTGCACTGCGTTCTATCATCTCTGTTTCAAATTCATTTAACACACTTGTTCTGATACCAGCTTCTCTCCAGTTGGACTTGGTATTACATCGTGTGGAGATTATCCGAGCCAGTGACAATGCATCTAATAATGCTTGATTTGCTCCTTGTCCTTTGAATGGGCTCATGGGGTGAGCGGCATCTCCAATAAGCGTAATTTGTTCTGCCTCCGCTAACAGTTCTGGTTCAAGTAAACCGCGGTCATATACAGGATAACCTGTTACCTCAGAAACCATCGTTGATGACAAAATCTGCGGAATAGGAGTGTGCCATGCAGCTCTTCGGCAAGCTTCGGCTTTCAATGCTGTATTTCCTTTCGCGCTCAAAGCCTTTGCCTCTTCTTCGGGCAAAGGGAAGCTAAGTTGCCACATTACTGAATCTGTTGAGAATGGCATGATATAGATTCGCTCATGGCCATTAGCAGTTTGAAATACCGTGGCTGAATCCAGCAACGAACTATCAAGGCCTTCTAGTGCTTCCAATGTGCAAATACCCAATATGACGATACAGCCTAAGTATCGCAGCGGAGTAGTATCCTCGCCAATAAGCAAATTCCGAACAGAACTGCGAATACCATCGGCACCTACTACAAGATCTGCAGTTGCGTTTTTTAGCTCACCGTTCACTTGAAAGCTCAAAGCAACGCGGCCATCTTCATCTTTCTTATAATTGACTAACTGGTGCCCCCATTGTATGCTATTGGGTCCACGCAATTGCTCCATCAACGCTAAACGCAGCGACTGACGTGCGATATGCATATTGGTACGCCTTGCATTCGGAACCGCAGCGGGCGGCAACCATTTTCGTATGCCCCACTCGCCAATTACTTTTCCGTCGGTGGTATGAACCAAATGCCTGGTTGAAATCAATGCTTCTTTTAAAGTGAAAATTCCAAAACCTTCCATCGCTTTACTTGCTTGTTGCAAAGTGAGACCATAACCCTGCGATCGTGTTTCGAAGCCACTATCACGCTCGTAAATTGTAAAAGGGATAGCACGGTGCAAACAAGCCACAGCCAAGGCAATACCTCCTATACCGCCGCCAATAATAGCAACATGCGGGTGGTTTTCTTTGTCGGCAATAACAGGGTTTGTGCTAGGAAGCAAGCCTGATCCACCGCAGTGCAAACATGAATAAAGGTGACCCTTGGGACGAATGGGAGCGGTTCCTTCGCTTTTGTTTTTGTCAAATTGATCGATTTCAATTTGGTAACCAAGTCTTACTTTTTTGCGAAGCTTGCGGTTTTTTTTACCGCGACCTTTGCACTCCAAACATATAATCCAGTTCACCGCTTCATTTTTTTTCATTACAGCACTTATTTAGTTTTTCGTTCTCTGATAAAGTTACTGTACAAACCAATTCTTCGTAATTAATCAATATTTCTCTACATTGAAACTTCATTTTTGTATTTGCTTTTTTGTCAGTTATTAGTTATTGATTATTTTTCAAATTAAAATCAAATATATGAATATATGATTTCTGTGTTTTATTTCAAACTTTCCAGCGTATTTTTTCCAACATTATAAGCATACACTGCTGCTGGTAAATATTGTATTTGTATATTATTATATTCTTTAGTACCCGATTTATCAATTGATGTAACAAGTGCTTCTTTAAGTTTATTCTCTTTGCAGAACGAAACAAGACTTTTTAATTCATTGGCGGCTTCAAAATACCTGTTGCTCCATTTTATTTCTACTGCCCAATCGGGCTTGTTTGTTTTTCTGCTTATATTAATTAAGTCAACCTCTCCGTTTTTCCATCTTGCATAATATGGGATAAAGGAAGTTCGTTGCATCCATTGGCTAAAAATTGCTGTCTCAACTATTGCTCCCATTCCATCGGCTTCGGCTGTGAGTGGTGCAAATAAGGCACTTCTTAAGCTTGGATTCGTTAAATATATTTTAAAGAAATTTTCTCTTTGAAAACGACCTGCTTTTTGGTCAACACGTTTTACAATATGAACTAAAAATGCAGCTTCTAAATATGATAAATATTGCCGTAATGTAGTTTTTTTTACGCCACTACTTTTGCTCAATTCATCTATACTACATTCTTGTCCACTATTCCAAGCTATGGTAGTAAACAGTGAGTTTAGTTCTTGAACATCTTGAATACCATATAAGCCCGGCAAATCTCTATGCAATACTTTGTCAATAATGTCAGCCCTCATAAACCGGCCAGGATTATTTTGTATTTCTTGGTTAAATATTACTTCAGGATAACCACCAAAATTTATATAATTGATGAAGTGTTTATTCAATTCTGCGATGTTAGTTGTAGATGAGAAAATGGCAATATTGCCTTTCCAATTTATGGTGTCGGGCTTAATAAGTACATCTAAGTCTTTAAGATGAATAAACTCATAAAATGTTAATGGCGGAAGCATAAAGTCAGTAAATCTTCCAGCACCGCTTTCATTGCTTTTTAATTTTAATGCAGCAGCAGCAGAACCACTGGCTATAAACTTGGTATTGCGATAAACATCAACCAATGTTTTTAAATGGACTTCCCATTCTTTTAAATATTGTATTTCGTCGAAAAAGATATACCAGCCATTTGAATCTTTATCGCCAGTTGCTTTTTTTGCCATTGCAAATAAGTCGTCAAGTGGGATATTATTATATATTGGAGTTTCAATTGATGCAAACAAAATCTTTTGAGGTGACACACCTTCCGAAATTAACTTTTGAATAGTGTGGTATAACATAACAGTCTTTCCAACTCGCCTTGGTCCCATTAAAACGCTTGCCCTATGCACCGTAGTATTTTTAACTAAAGGATAGAATAGATTAAAATACAATCGGGGCTTAAACGATTGATAATAATCGTCTAAATTACCAGTTGACCACCAAGGATTTTCAAATTGAAGCCTGGCGATAATTTGCTCTTCAGAAAATGGATTTAATGCCATAACGGAGCAAATATAGTCAAATAAGGGTATAAAAAAAACCTTATTTGACCAAAAAAAGTAAAATAAGGTTTTTTTGGTGTTTTTTTGGTCTTATTGGGAAGGATTATAGAAGGGCAATTTTATCGAGTGTGTTCGGGATTTATTTCACAGTTTCTGCACTCTCAATAAATTCCTTTAAATAATTCGGGCAGAAATCAAATCCATTTGGCCATTCAATCCCACCTCCGTTATCAATGGTTACAAGTTTGAAATATTCATTGTCGAGTAATTTGGAACTTATACCTTTTCCAATTAGATTTTTAAAATCTACGGTTTTAGATTCTCCATCGTTAAATCGAATCCATAATTTATATTCATCTATATACTTCAGTTCAATTATTTTATTCATTGGTGTTATTTAAGAAATTTCCTTGCAGTCTTAATCATCTTACCCAAAACATCCACACGAAGTTTAGATTCGTATACATCACGTTCAGTTGTTCCAACTTTGCCTATATACTTGTCCTTCATTTCGGGAAGAGAATGTGGAAATGATAGATTTGCTTTCGTCGACGCAGGCAAAGTTGTCAAATCTGCGTGTTTACTATTGGAACACAAATATGGTATTTTAACAGATTAAAACAGGTAATATGTAATTCAAAAAAATATTTATTGTTTCAGTAGTTTCTCAATTTGAGTATTTGAACCATTATGTATTTTTAAAATATACTGTCCGGCAGGATAACTACCAAGGTGTATTTGTGCTTTCAACAAATTATTTGGTATGGTTTGTTCTTGTATTTTTTTCCCCATCATATCATATACTTCAATAAATATATTTTTAGTTGAGGCATTAATCCACTCAATTACAAATATATCATCGCTGGGAATAGGGTAAATAGAAAAGTTTTTTATTGCTGAGATCACGGGAAGCGAAGCTTTTATTCCATATACATCATCGCAGTTAAAAACTTTTAGAAGTGGGCTAACCCCGCAAGCTCTGAAAGAAAAATTTTGCGAAATCGTAACCATGTAGCTCATGCAAATTTGTTCTTCCGTGGTGATGCTGTCTCTTTCGCACCAATTGTCGGAGGGTAAAAGAGTAACAGTAGGGTACATTGTTTGTCCAAGTTCATCTACATGCCCTAAGCCCACAGCATGTCCAAGCTCGTGCATCAGCACATATCTAAATTTAGATTTGCCGTTTGTAACCATGCCGGTATCAAAGTCCCAGCTTTCTTTGTCAGACAAGCCTATATCCATAGCTTTTTTGAAGTAAAAGGATTCTGACCCCAAAATGCATGAATTCCAAAGCAAGTATTGATACCCCCCCGAACCAAGAGAGGCATCTGGAGCAATCAAATTTATGGTGTCATTAAGGGTAAGTTTTGCATCGGAGGGTTGATTTGCGAGAATAAAGTTAACCCCAGTTTTACATCTGAATTCTTTAAAAACGTCTTCAATCGCAGCCTTTGCTTCTGGATTATTCCAATAGGTGCGATGTATATACCAGGTATACCCACCTTTTCCATTTTGATTTACCAAATAAGTATAATCGAGCGGGTAAGCGTTTCTATAATTTAAATTTGCTTTAACTTTTAGCGTATCGGCCCCTGTATATTTAGTTCCACTTATATTTATCATAATGGGCCCTGAATAAGCAGTAGGCATCTCTAATTGAATTTTGTTATCTGTCCAACTGATGTATCGCAGTGATCGGGCGTTAGTAGCATCTAAATACGAGCCTGATTCTTGCATAAAGGCAACATAATTATTCCCTTGCTGGTTCCCGAAACCGCTTCCCGAAATATTTAGCACTTCACCAATTCCACCTATAATATTGGCGGGGCTAAAGTTGCTAATTTGAGTTTGTGCAATTGAAAAAGTACGGGTTGCAAAAAGGATTAAAATTAAAAAGGATGTTTTTTTACAATTCATTGCAATGTGGGGTGAATTTTTTTAAATATATGAGTAAATTTCATCGCAAATATAGTGGGAAGGCCTAGTTTGGCATAATATCTAATTAGAGATGTAGGGGTGGACAAAAGTTCGATAAAGGAAAATGGAATTATTTAGCATAAATAAGTTTGAGTGTAATACCTCCCCCCAAAAAAAACAGTACAATTTAAAAGTACCAGAGGTGCAGCCTCTCCTAACGCAGGAAGGGTGCAGCTAGGGTTTCAATGTTCGTGCTTCGGACGCGCTGCTGGCATTCTTTTAATTTCGGTCTTTTAATTTTAGATATAGCGTGGATGTATCGTTGTAATTGTAAACACGCTCAAATAAGTCTGGTAATCTTTTAAAAAGGTTTGTCATTGTAGCACTTCCATAAGTTCTACAGTCAAAACTTGGGTCTAACTTTCGTAAAGCTGTCCCCATTTCGCCCATATATGCTAAACTGTTGTCGTCAACTACCATGTCAAATGCTTTCAAAATATTGTTTATGTCAATTGGGGCATTTGTAATTTTGTTTATTGGCAAATCAGTTTTGTCAGCCTGTTTTTTAGTCTGTTTGGTTGTCTTAGCAGGTTTAATTTTACTTTGCTTATCGGTGTTTTCATTGCTGTCCCCTGATAAGTTTTCTGTAAAAACGAAGACAGCACAAGCACTTACAAATGCTTCTGCTGTCTTGTTAGCTTCGCCTATGCCCATTGCAAAAAGTCCTTCTTCTCGAATTCTTAGTGCAAGCCCTGTAAAGTCGCTGTCGCTAGAGACAATACAAAAGCCTGTAACATTTTTGCTATGAAGTATGTCCATTGCATCAATAATCAGTGCTGTGTCTGTCGAGTTTTTGCCTTTTCCAAGTGAAAATTTCTGAATTGGTCGGAGTGAATGAGTATTTATTTGTGTTTTCCAACTTCCAAGTATAGGATCTGTCCAATTGCCATAAATCCGCCTGATGGTAACATTGCCATGTTTTCCAGCTTCTGCAAGAATATTTTTAATAAATTTGGCCTGTGCATTGTCAGCGTCAATAAGAAGTGCAATTTTATTTCCGTTAATATTTTCCATGTCTATTAGTGTGTCGTGTTATGCTTGCAGCTAATGTTTTGCGTGAAGGCGATGTTGCCTTGTGTTGCTCCTGCGGCAAGGTAATATTGCCTACACGCTGCTATAAGCAGATTAACCTCTAAGGCAATTTTTTAAGTCGAACTTCAGAACAGTGGAAAAGCAATTACCGTCTTCCTCATCGAAGTCTGGCTTGATAATTCTCCAGCATTCTGTTTCCTCAATATTAAAAACAAACACTTCTTTTAACGATGGAACTTCTTTAATTGCTTTTCTTACTTTTTTAATATCTGAATTCCAACTTCTATTTCTAGTTACTTCTATTATCATCTCTGGTTGGTTCCATGAACTCTCTCTCTTTTTAACTGAAATATCAGGAATTATATATCCTTCTTTTAGGTCCTCATTTTTTAAAACCACCTCTGGTGCTACCTTAAATTCGTATTGCAATCCTCGGCTTTGCAAATGTCTACGAATGTGATAAATAAAATCTGAAATTACCTCCTAATGAAGAGGGATGTTATACCCTGAAATCTGACTCATATATTTAGTTTTAATTTACCCATAACATGGGTTTCATTGTTCGTGCTTCGCGTGCAACAAAACCTTAGCTGTTATGGGCTGGTTTTATTCTTTTATTACTTTGAATGTCTGTTTCAAATTCCCTCCCAAACTGAAAAAATAAATACCTCCAGATAAATTGCCTATTTCAATGATTGTGTCCTCAGAAGTTATTTTTCCTTTAGTAATTATTTTACCTGTATTGTCATAAACCACATAAGCTGAACCTAAAAGCTGTATATCTGCTTTAACATTGATTACGCTTTGAGCAGGATTCGGAAAAACAGAAAATGTATTATGGCTGCTTGTTTCATTAATTCCTACAGTCCCACAACCTATTGAATTTAGCAAACTTGCTCTTGGTGCAACCATTACTGTAGCTCTAATTCTATCTTTCTGACCTTGTGTAAATCTGTTTACTAAAGGGCAATAAGCCATATAATTATACCGGCTGTTATCCCACTTTCCAGCCAAAGTACATGTATTAGTTGTATCGCAATCGCCTTGTTTATGAGGCGGTGTATCGCATACATGATCTCCATTGATAAGACAATTAGTGTCTATTGGACAAGAAATATTACCACCATCGCCATTGAAGGTATGATAAAGAAAAAAACCGTGACCAACCTCATGAGGTAATGTTCCACTAGTACTTGACATAGAGGTGGAAACAATCACTAATCCATCATAAAGCCCCCCGACTGGATACGATGCATATCCAACAAAACCACCATTACATATTTTGCTAACTACCCAAATATTATAATAGTCTGAAACAGGCCATCTGCTTAAGTCTTTTATGGTAGTTTCAACAGCTCCGCTACATGTATTACCCTTTGGTGTTACGCCATACGCTGAGTAATTAGAGACACTTGAACCATTAACCCTGTTAATGCCATTAGTTAAATTGCCGTTTGGGTCTTTGCTTGCAAGGCAAAATTCCAATTCAATATCTACTCCCAAACCGTTTGCATTTCTAAAGCGGGTATTAAGTCCTGCAATAGCTTTTTGAATTTGAATGTCCGAAATATTGGAACCTGTTCCAATAGGCTCGCCTAAATGAATAACATGAACAACAACTGGAATGGTGTATAGGGTAGATGTTGATTTATTATTTTTGTGATTTTGAGTAATGGATTCAACTTGCGACTCAAGGGTAAGGATTTGATTTCGATAAGCAGAATCAGTTTGCATCCGATTTTTATGAATGTAATCCGCACCGCATTCAACACTTTGTGCCTTGCCCTGCATTTGAAAAAGCAGAACGCCAATTATTATTAGAATTAAATTTGAAGTTATTTTCATTTTATCTTTTATTATTGTCTTACTCGTTTGGCATTTCAGTTTCGCCCTGTTTTTTGAGTTGTTTTTGGTCTCAACTTTTTATTTTAGTTCTTGTCACTTGTAAATGCTTGTTTAGAAGTGCAAAGTTAATTTTTATTCGCGTCTGTCTGCTATGTCGTTTTTTAAACTTCCCCACAACGGTTTGTAGCTACCCGAAGGGCGGGACTTTTACCACAAATGTTGATGCGGAGCAATGAACCACCGCTTGTGCCAAACCTAGCCGTTATAACTTCGTTGTTATGGATCATTGCAAAACAGCTACCGACCCTAAAACGACAGACGGAAAATGATAGACAGCCCCCGCTCCGCAAAAATAAAAGAGGTGCTTTGCCCTGCTATCGGCAAAAGCACAAGCAGGACATTTATTTTGCCCAACCGCACTTCCGCTATGTATCTTAATTTTACTACTTATCAATCTTCGCATTACATTTGCCATAATAAATAAAAACAAATATGAAAAAAATAATCGTAGTACTTATTGCATCAGTTGCCATGGTTGTTTTAATTCAACAATGCAAAATCAATAAGAAAACTTCATTTAAGTATATGTTTCCTATTCATAAAAAACAACATTAATTAAAATTCATAAATATTAAAAAAAACTATATTAACTTCTGTTATTACTTTATCTGTTTTACAAACATTTGCTCAAAAACATAATTTTTCCTTTGGGCTTTTGCCGGTGCCGCTGGGCGGCATACTCTTTTGCAAGCTTTGGTTTAGCTTTGGCTTGTGTGAATTGCAAATGTGCCAATTGTGCGGTGGGGAAAAAATAAAAAACATTGGGTCGGCTTGCGTGTCGGATTACTGGCTTTCCCGTTACAATATGGTTTGTATTTTGGTCGCCTGTAAAAATGGTTTGTATTTGTTTTAATGTTTAAATTTTGGTCGGTCGGTCGTCTTTGGAACGGTCGTCCTGCGCTTGCCTGTAACATCGCAGTTAACGAAACTATTTTAGTTAATTTCGGCCTTGGGCGAACTGGTTAAGTGTATATTAGTAATTGGGTTACAGTGCTTTTTTGTAATATTGGGTTTGTTTGGTAGTTTCGCTAACATGTTTTATGTCTTTTGCTAATTTCAATAACTAGCTGACAAATTTAACCCAATATTTATTTGTAAATTGGTTTAATTTTATGGATATTGTGTTTCCCCTAACAATGTAATCAGACTTCCACCCAATCCCCATTATCCGCAATCAATTGTATTAATTCATCCACTGCATGTTCACTATTGATATTGCGTTTCACAATGTCTTTGCTTTTATATAGTGTTATCTTTCCGGGGCCGCTGCCTACATAGCCGTAATCGGCATCAGCCATTTCTCCGGGGCCGTTTACTATGCAGCCCATGATGGCTATTTTAAGTCCTTTTAAATGCTCTGTGCGTTGGCGAATCAGGGCTGTAGTTTCCTGTAAATCGAAGAGGGTACGACCGCAGCTAGGGCAACTTATATATTCTGTTTTGGAGATACGCAAGCGGGCAGCTTGTAATATTCCAAAAGCTATACTGTTTGTTTCATTCAAGGGAACTGCGGGGCACTTAAGCCATACGCCATCGCCCATTCCATCAATTAATAATGCACCCATATCGGTAGCACTATATAGTATAGTTTTTTCTTTCGGCTCGCTATAACTTGCTTTTATAATAACAGGTTTTTTAATACTGTAATACATCAAGCCCCATATCATTTCACGCAATATAGTAAGTGGTCTGGCGTGTTTGCACTCTAGCACCAGCACTGCGTTTTCAGGGATATGCAGGAGTTTAGATATTTGAGAAATATCATTGATATATACAAAATTCAATTTGGAATGCCAGGTAATATTGTCTTTTGTATTTCCAATTTCAATTAGTGGAAAAGCATTTTCTCTATCAGCTAATTTCTCCCAAGTATGATAATCATATATTGCTTTCAAGCCATTGGGCAACATGAAATTTATAATACTATTTTTCGCATATATATAATCGCAACCTTGTTCGGTCATATGCCATTTATCCAGTGCAGCATCATATATATGTCCCACTTGCTGCAGGTCGAATTCTGTTATAGTATCTAAGTTGGAAAAATCAGCTATAACCCTTGGCAATTGGTGTCCACCGATGTTTGCTACTTCTATAGTCTTGCGTTTTTGATAACTGAAAGGACTATAATGTTCTTTCACTTTTAGGGAGTCAGAATAATCTTCTGTAATCAATTCGGCGGGAGCGGGGATATTATATCTTTCTACCAAAGCTTTTGCAACCGGTGCTTCAAATTCTGGATCTTCGGTAAGCGAAACACGGACGGTATCACCCAATCCTTCTTCCAATAAAGTTCCAATTCCTATAGCAGATTTAATTCTGCCATCGTCACCATCGCCTGCTTCGGTAACACCTATATGCAAAGGGTAGTGCATGTTTTCCATATCCATGCGTTGCACCAATAATCTATACGCTTGCACCATCACTTGCGGGTTGCTGCTTTTCATACTGAGCACAATATTATGATAGTCTCCTGCCCTGCAAATTCTCAAAAATTCCAAAGCTGATTCTACCATCCCTAGCGGCGTGTCTCCATATCTGCTCATGATTCGGTCGCTCAGGGAGCCGTGGTTTGTGCCAATACGCATAGCAGTGCCGTGCTCTTTGCATATATGTATAAGCGGCGTGAATTTTTGTTTGATGCGTTCTAGTTCTTCTTCATATTCTGCATCATTATATTCAATCGTTTCAAACTTTTTCTTATCTGCAAAATTCCCAGGATTGATGCGAACTTTTTCTACAATTCTCGCTGCAACTTCCGCTGCATTAGGCGTAAAATGTATATCAGCAACTAGGGGAGTATGATATCCACTTTTGCGTAATTCGTCTATAATATTCTGTAAATTCTGTGCTTCGTTAATACTTGGTGCAGTAATACGAACATACTCGCAACCACTCTCTATCATACGAATACTTTGCTCCACAGTTTTCTCTGTGTCCATTGTATCCGTGGTAGTCATGGATTGTATACGGATGGGGAAATCACTGCCCATGGGCGTGTTTCCTATTGTGACGGTGGTGGTTTTTCTTCTCATAATTAGTAGACAGTAAACAGTAGTCAGTGGCTTACGCGTGCTTTTTAGTGGTCATTGGTCAGTAAACAGTAGTCAGTAGTCAGTGGCTGACGCCTGATTTTTTAGGGGTTAGTTATTTTAGTGATTTGATGAAGCCATTTATTATTTTCATATTTAGTAAACAGTGGTCAGTAAACAGTAGTCAGTGGCTTACGCGTGCTTTTTAGTGGTTAGTTATTTTAGTGATTTGATGAAGCCATTTATTATTTTAGAAATTTCTTCCGATTGCAATATTAAGGTTTTACTTGTTTTCTCATTTAAATATTCAAGGCGTTTTGCTAAAATTAGCATGGATTTCACTTCACTGCATGAGGCTAACGACATATAAAGAAACCTTTTAAAGTCAGCATTAGAGCTTCTGTCAAAACCTTCGGCAATATTGTTTGAAATAGAAACCGTCGCTCTGCAAATTTGATTTCTAAAATCCCAATCTTTTGATTCTTTAAATGAACTATATATTTCTACAGCAAAATCTTGTGATTTTTGCCAAGCTATAATATCTTCAAATTTTATAATTTTCATAATTTTAGTGGTCAGTAGTCAGTAAACAGTAGTCAGTGCCATTCGGCGTCAGCAAACTGATTACTGATTACTGACTACTGTTTACTGACTAATGCTTACTGACTACTGCTTACTGACTACTGCTTACTGACTACTGCTTACTGACTACTGCTTACTGACTACTGTTTACTGACTACTGCTTACTGACTACTGTTTACTGACTACTGTTTACTGACTACTGTTTACTGACTACTGTTTACTGACTACTGTTTACTGACTACTGACTACTGTTTACTTTTCTCGGTTCCCATACAATCTCTGCTACTCCCAAATGCTTCCCTATATAACGTGATAAAGCAAATAGATAATCGCTCAATCTATTTAAATATTGTATAATAAGCGGTGGCACAAAACTATGCTCCATTAGTTGCACACAGAGTCGCTCGGCCCTGCGGCACACGCAGCGTGCAATGTGGCAGTATGATATATGTATATGTCCGCCGGGTATAATAAAGTTTTTGAGAGGTTCCAATTCTGTATCCATTTGGTCGATGTATTTTTCGAGAAGTGTTATATCATTTTCAGTGAGGTCGGGGAGAATCATTTTGGCATTTTCATCGTCGCAAGCCAAGTTAGAACCAACCGTAAACAAGCGGTCTTGGATATATTTTAGTTCTTCTTTTTTGCTATCAATAGTAATGGCATCACTTACCAATCCTAAGTATGAATTAAGTTCATCTACAGTGCCATAAGCCTCAATCCGCTCATGCGATTTGGAAACACGCTTGCCGCCTATAAGTCCTGTGCTGCCTTTGTCTCCGGTCTTTGTATATATTTTAGTTGCCATGTAGCAAAGGTAAATAGGAATTCAGATAATTACGAATTACGAATTAAAAATTACGAATAGTGGCTAAAAGTGTGGTTGGTCAAAAGACACAACCACAGGCAGTATATGAATCAGGCGTTAGCCAGTTCGCAATTCGCAATTCGTAATTCTACGAATCGAGCCATTCTTTAAAATCAGATGCTTTCTCGCGGCTTATGTCTATCTCCATAGCAAAGGGCGGTTTGAGCACTGCCAATAGTTTTCCGTTATAGCTACTTTTTACACGTTCTATCATATCCACATTAATAATTACTTGCCTGTTAGCCCGGTAAAATAATTTAGGATCGCAAAACTCCTCAAGTTCTTCCATGCTATTATTCTCCGAGAGATAGCGTTGGTTTTCTTTGGTATATATATATATTAATTCTTCTTTTGAAAAATAAGCGATATCACTAGCCGGGACTGGCATGAGCGTATTTCGGGTTTGCACCATAAAACGTTCTTTATATTTGCCTGCAGCCTCACTCAGCTTAGCCAATAAACCTTTTATTTTTACAGTAAAATCACCGCTCTCAGATATATATATATTATACTGATCGAAGGCATGTTGAAGTTCTTCCGCATCAATAGGTTTTAACAAATAATCAATACTATTATGTTTAAACGCTTGGATTGCATATTGGTCGTAAGCCGTAGTGAAAATGATAGGAGCGGTTACTTTCACAGCTTTCAAAATGTCGAAGCTTACACCGTCGCTCAATTGTATATCCATAAATATCAAATCGGGCTGTGGGTTATTTTGAAACCATTCTATTGCCTCAGCAGTGCTGCTCAGCGTTGTGATAATTTCAATTTCCTCGTTCAGTTTTTTTAACTGATGCATTAAGTCCTTAGCTACTAAGGGTTCGTCTTCTATTATTAGGGTTTTAATCATGGTAGTAAACAGTGGTCAGTGGTCAGTAGTCAGTGGCTGACGCCTGATTTTTTAGGGGTTAGTTATTTTATTGATTTGATGAAGCCATTTATTATTTTCATATTTAGTAAACAGTGGTCAGTAATCAGTAGTCAGTGGCTGACGCCTGATTTTTTAGGGGTTAGTTATTTTAGTGATTTGATGAAGCCATTTATTATTTTCATATTTAGTGAGCAGTAGTCAGTAAACAGTTGTCAGTAGCTAACGCACATTTTTTAGTGAGCAGTAATTGGTAGTAGCGAAGTATCTGCCGTATGGCACTGATTACTGACTACTGACTACTGATTACTGACTACTGACTACTGACTACTGACTACTGACTACTGACTACTGATTACTGACTACTGACTACTGACTACTGATTACTGACTACTGACTACTGACTACTGACTACTGACTACTGACTACTGACTACTGACTACTGACTACTGACTACTGACTACTGACTACTGACTACTGACTACTGTTTACTGTAATGGAACTATTACGACAAAAGTATGCTCATTTTCTACAATTTCAACGTCTCTGTTTGCAATAATTTGGTAGAGCTTTTTCATGTTTTCTAGTCCGAGCTTGTTAGATGTTTCTACGATGGATTTACGTTGCAGATTATTTTCTACTACTAGGTATTTGTTTTTTGTATATATTTTTATGTGTAATGGTTTCGATGCGGATATTATATTATGTTTAATAGCATTCTCAATTAAAATTTGAGTTGTAACTGGTACGATGGTAAGAAGTTTATCTTCTTCGGGCACATTTATTTCTATCTGCAATTGTCCGTCGAAACGGGTGTGGAGTAGCATCACAAAGCTATTGATAAATTGTAATTCTTCTCCAAGTTTTACCAAGTTATCATCTTTGTGCAACAATAAATATCTATATACTTTCGAAAGTTGTTGCAAAAACTCAGAAGCCAGTTGTTGGTTTTCATAGATCAAACTATTTAATGAAGTAAGACTATTAAAAAGAAAATGCGGATTTAGTTGGTTTTTCAGATTCTCAAACTGCAACATCGCCGATTCTTTTTTGATTCGTTCATTATGTATCAATGTAGTTTTCCATTCTTTGATAAAATGGTCGCTTACATATAATAAATTTACAACAAACGATAAGAATAAGTTTCCAGTTACAAATATATATTCAAGGTGATTTAACAATTCTGGATACATGCGATTTTGCATGGCATAATCGAAAATGTGATTTAAAAAGAATGCATTAAAAATGAGCTGTATAATAGTCATAATCGACATACCCATCAGTATCTGCAAGGCGATACGCTTGGCCACATTGCGTTGGTGTGGATAATGGCAGTTCAAAAAACGTTCGACCCATGCAGCACTATTCAATAAGATAGCCCATACAAAGAAAATGATGATGAAGGTTTCGCAATGCCAAGACCAATCGAGGTTAGGGAAAACATAATACCTGAAAATAGCACTAATAGCTGCTAGTAGCAATGATATCTTATTGCGTCGATTGAACACCCATTGGTGTAACTTGCTCTTGGTGCGTTTGTAGGGCAATGTACTGTTAATTTACGACTGCGAACTTACAGTTAAATGTACATTGCCTCAAAGTGAATTAGTTCAAGAGGTGAAATTCGGTGGTGAAACGGGGGGCTTCATGCTGAATTGTTAATTGTTAATTGTTAATGGGCTGACGCCATATTTACTTCTTCTAGTCTTTCATCTTTGTTCTATATATCTAAAACAAAAAAGCCCCTTCACCAAAATGGCAAAGAGGCTTTTTGTACTATATACTTTATACTTTTGTCTTTATACTAATTATTGTTATTGTTTTACAATTTTGTGAACCGAGCTTCCTCCATTCGAGTCGATTCTTAATGTGTATACTCCAAAAGGTAACATGTTAGTATTGATAGTTGTAAGGCCATTGGCTTTTGCATTCGCAACTAGTTTTCCTTCCATATCATATATAGAAATATTAGACAATTCATCAACTTGTATATTCAAATTGTCGTTAAATGGAACTGGCCATACTTTATTGTTGCTAACCGATTGGTTTACAGGGTCAATATTTTGAAGAACACGTAAAGGTGAATTAAGCGAATCGCTTAAAGTATATATGATAGCAGATGACAAACTCATGGTAGAACTATTGCTTCCAGCGTACCCAGATGCAGTGTTTGCATAAGTGCGTATTACTGGAGCGATGGTTGTCCAAGTGCTTCCACTATTGGTAGAGCTATTTAAACGTAAGAAATTTCTGTTAGATCCATTTAACTCCGTACTATCATAATTAACTAATAGATTAGTAGCTCTAAGACCACTAGTATTACTAGCTGTTACTTGGAAATTGCGTTTTATACTATTGCCCGAACCATTTGTGAATACTTCATGTGAACGAATTATAGTAACTGTGCCGGGATTGTTATTAGTCGACAAGGTTAAACCTAATCCACCAGGGTTGGTATTAGATAGTGGGGCTGAATAAGTTTTAGAAATTTGCACTGAACCACTATTACCTCTAAATGTTTGTCCTGCACCTTCACTTATGGTTGCATTGCCACCGAGCGCAACAGTGTATCCATTTAAGTTTACAAAGCCATTTGATATAGCAAACAAACTTGAAACATTGCAGCCTTGTCCTAAGGTAACACCACTTGGCAATGAAACAGTAGCTTTGTACTGACTACCCAATTTTAAATTGGTGACTGCACTTGCTGCAAAGTTTCCACATATAGTAAATGAACCTGTTGATCCTGAATTCGTAATAGAACCCGCACTTGTAGTTACACCGCCGGTCGAGGTACTTACAGTTCCAATAGATAAACTATTGCCATTCATATCTAATGTGCCTAAAGTTAAGTTTAGTAGTCCGCCCAATACCATGTCGCCACCTAATTTTACACCTTTTGAGCGGTTAACTATAACTGTTGCTTTTGAATGAACTCTTAAACCAATTAATCTAGCCGCACCAGTATCTCCTAAAATAGTCAAAGTGCCTGTATTGCTGGTATTTACTAACAAACCATTGCCATACACTTTATTACTATCTGAGCTACTAGTACTGCCAATTGTAAAATTAAAACCTTGATAAGATAATGACCCAGGATTGAGACCAATACTGCCCAATACTGTCATATTATTTGCTGTACGCAAAGTACTTGACGATATTAGTTCAATATTTTTGTAGGTATTTCCAGTTCCACTAATAGTTTGTGATGCTGCACTGCTAAATACCATTTTACCGGTACCTGTATGTGTTCCGTTATTTATAATATCTTTGGTGATTTTAATAATGTTACCGCCATCGTTCAAAGTTGTCCCTGTTCCAATAGTAATTAAATTATTGATTTGTATATTACCACTAAGTGTATATGCACCTATACCATTTAAAGTAAGAACATGGTGTGTGTCAGCAGCAAGTAATTGAGGGAAATTTAAAACTAGATAACCTCCAATGTGTTCAAGCTGTCCGTTGCGGGTATATATACTATCAATGGTAAGTTTGCCACCAGTAATAATTATCAGAGTTGCATTGTTTGCAATAGTTAAGGTTTTACAATTTGCAGCACTGCTTACTATAGGCATATTTGTAACTCCTGATGGTATTAATACATTGGTTCCAATGTTAGGAACAATATTGGTACACCAGTTTCCAGGTTTATTCCAATCATTGTCAATACTACCTGTCCAGCCATTTTGAGAAACTGAAATATTTAAATTGGTGGTATTGCTTGTACATCCATTTTCACTTACTGATAAACTTAAATTTTTAGTTCCAGTAGTTGACCATTTAATTGTATAAGGACCTTTGCCTGAACCGCTAACAATGGTTGCTCCATTAAAATCCCACGTATAATTAGCAGTATTGGAACCATTACCCGTATAAGTAACTGTTATATTTAAATTCTGACAAGCACTACTTGCCGAAGTAACAAAATTAGAAGTAAGCACACGCTGTTCGCCCAATTGCAAATCGCCCAAACTATCTATATTGCTTAAAGTAACTGTAGAATCGGTATGACTAGCAATATTGGCAGCAAACCAAGATGTCTTATAAACCGCAGCTGCAAGTGCGTTTGTATGTGCACCACCTGCAGTAGTATCAGCACCAGCAAAAGTAACCGTCGTATTATAGTTTGTATATATAATACCATTGTTTTCAAAAGTCCAATTGCGTTTGATTGTTTTGGCAGCATCAATGCATACACTGGCTATATTTGCTTGATTTGCTGCAATTGAACTTAAAGCTAAATTGCCCGATGTTGTAACACTTGCAAAGGTGATTGATACGGGAAGATATTGTGAAGCATTTCCAATTTCAAAAGTGCTGGTTACATTACTACCAGTAGCCACATTCTTTTGCAAGATACCATTAATATACCCGGTACCTCTTGTTAATGAACCAGTAGAAGTTAATATTACTCTACTCGAACTTCCACTTGCGGTTAATATATTATTACTCAAACTCAGTACACCTTTTACGGATATTTTGCCTGTTAAACTTAATCCATTTGAGTTACTAAGTGTAACAATATTCAAGGTTTCGCCATTGGTATATGCGGTGCCCATACTTTGCGATGAGGTTCCATCAAATATAATAGTACTTGTAGCTGATGATATAATATTAGAATTACGATAGTTGTTGTAATTTCCTTTAATATGGTAGGTATTGCTGCTTAAGCTTATGTTGCCAGAATTGGTAGATAATATAGTAAGGTCACCATTAATATAAACATCGTTACTTGAACCGTCAAACAATACCGATGGGTTATTGGTATTGCCTGTGTTCAAAATCAAATTATTTAATCGTGCTACTATTACACCACCAAAAGTAGCATCAGCCTGAAAGTTAGATGAACTTGCAGAAGTGTTTTTAACCTCAATAGTTCCGGTTAATACATACGCACTATCTACTCCGCCCATCACAGCATCGTCGCCAACTACGATAGTATTTCCGCCATCAATAAATTTAGCAGTTCCACTGAATAAAAGTCTCGTATCTTCCAATACAACCAATCTCACATTACTTAAAGTTAGGTTGCTATTTGTTTTGGTAGATGTAACTCTAAATATATAAGCACTATTCCCGTTTCCGCTAATAGTTTGATTTGTATTGGTTGTTGTAAAAATCCCCCAAGCACGAGTAGTATCAGCTTGCGAAACATTACCAGATAATGTATAATTCCCACCTAAATTTAAGGTAGTTGCTGATGCTGGAAAAGCCAAAGCAGTATTGTTGGCTAAGAAGTTTCCGTTTACAGTAGTAGTACCACTGCTAATAGTTTTTACACCTGAACCAGAGAAAGTAAGATTATAATAGTTAGATGAATTTGGAATAGTAATACCTGAACTTTGTCCATATTCTATTGTTGAACCTGTTTCAATAGTTCCAATAGTTGGTACTGTATTATTCTGCATAATAAGGTTGCCTTTATATTTAACGTCAATGTTTCCAGTAAAAGCATTTGATGATGGAATGGTAAAAGCTATATTATTACTACTGTCACCCAATATTACTTTAGCTTGGAAACCACTTACTGTCCATGCACTTGATATGGTTGCATTACTCTGGTTCATTATAATAAAGTGTTGTAATGAATCAGTGAAATTATTTGGGTGAGTTCCAGTACTATTATTATTACTCCACCAAGAACTTGTATTGTCACAATTTCCGCTCGAGCCTAAATAATATTTTACAGGAGTTAGGTTTAATGCTTTCACACTAAAGCTATCAATTGCAATTGTATGGTCGCTGCCTGCAATATCCACATCCACAAACCTGAGCCAAACAGATGAGCCACTGCTTAGCCCCGTTCCTAGCTGAAATGATATATCGGAAAATGTAGTGCGGTTGCCAAAAGCATTGCCGTTTAATAGGCCACTACCTGAAACTACAGGAGCAGTAAAGTCAAGTGTATTCGCTGCGTTCCAAGTACCACTAGAATCGCTCACACTGCTTGCATTTAAACTATACTGGCAAATAAATTTATCAGTACCATTGCTACCTGAACGCCATTGCTCACCTACATAAGAAACATTTAAATGTGTGATAAGTCCACCTGTATTGTTTTTGATATTTACACCAATATATACAGGTGTAAGTGGACCAGTAGTTAGGCTTCCAAGAGAACGGTCGCTGCTATTGAATGCACCGCAGGAATAGGTATTTCCTGTTGAAGTAGCACCTGAAGTGGTATCGTACAAAGTATTTCCATTGGCTCCAGCTTCAGCAAAATACCATCCACGCGGACATTGATTTCCTGAGTTGGTTAATAAGGTATTGAAGTCTTCAACAGATGAATAGTTATTGATACCATTTAATGATAACTGGTCATCATTATCAGTTACAGAAATATTCGAAGTGCTAGGGCTGCCTATTGAAGTGCGAACACTGGGACTGCTTATGGTAGCAGTAAAAGTTTCAGTAGCTTCACGAATGTTGTCATCTGTAATATATAATTTAGTGGTTCCACTTGTAGTATTTGCAGGTATTATAATAGTAGTTGCACCCAAACTATAATCACTAACAGAAACATTTGTACCCGTTATGGCTACATTTAACGTTTGTGGAGTTGAAACGCTGCTGCTTAGCGTAGCAGTTAAAGTGATACTGTCGCCTTCGGTTGCTGAGCTTGAAGATGCACTAACAGACACAGTAGGCTCATCATCACTGATAGTTACATTTTGAAAAGCAGTGGCTCCCAAGTCAATTCCTGATGAAGGGCCGCTAATGGTAAGTTTAGCTACTTCATTTCCTTCTCCCAACGTATCGTTAGCTACAGTAAAATTTACTGTGCCAGTTGTATTGCCATTTAAGATTGTAATAGTTGAATTACTCAAAGAATAATCGCTTGCAGTAATTCCAGTTCCACTCACACCAATACTTACTGTTTGGTTTCCAGTTACTGCAAATGAAGCGGTAGCAGTAACAGTAATAACAGATCCTGCAGCTTCTGACCCTGTGCTGCTGCTTACAGATACATTAACTGCTGGGTTTGTAGAGGCGATAGTTGAAAGTGTATCAGTTGCTGCACCTGAAGTTCTATATGATATATCCGATGCTGGAGATTTGCCGTTGTATGCATATACTTTAAATGCATATTTGGTGCTTGATGAAAGTCCAGTAACTGTAACAGGATTGCTTGTTGCAAAGCCGTCATATACAATTTTATTGCCACTGCCTTGGTCGGATGCTGAGCCGAAATTTGCATTTACACCGGTATAACTTACTGTGTCAGTTGGCGTAAAAGTAACACTTGTCCCAGCATTAATAACTATAATACGGCGACAGTTCCAGCAAGTATCATTTAAGGTAGTGATGGGTATGCCAGTAGAAGTAGGCGAGCCAAAAGTAATGGATTGTGTGCCAGTGCGAGTAGGGGGTGTCATTTGTTTGCCTGTGGTATCTCTGCCAGGTGTTCCATTCGGACTGTTAAAAACTACACTACCAGTACTCCAGTTAAAAGTTTTACTAATTACAGTACTTGTTACCCATAAATCGCTGGTATAATTAACCCTATGCCATGATGCCCCAGAGGTACTAGAGTTGTTGGTCGAGTTTCCTACTAAAGTTCCGCCGCTTGTAAAGGTACTACTAAGCGTTGCACTTGCAAATCGAACACTCACATATAAATTATTTTTGTTACGAATACCCACTGCATCCGATGTGTTTGATATACCGGTATTCCATTGGAAGCAATAATTGCTATCGCCAGGATTAAAAGTTGATGGACCGGCTGTGAAATTGCTTCCAGTGGTACCAGAGCCATTTTGGAATATCACTGCCCTTTTTCCTGGGCCTAATATAGTGCCATTGGGAAAAATATAGATGTTGGTATTGTCACCCATTTTCCAACCACTAATATCGATGGAGTCGGGGCTGGTATTGGTAATTTCAACAAACTCATCGTTGGTTGAGTTTACGGAACCATTGCAGTCCCAGTCGAAGGTTGGATTTCCAAATCCAGCTACCTCTGTAATTGTAATACCCGAGGTTTGGGAAGATGAGGTTGAGTTTCGGAGAAAGCCCTGCGCGGACGCTCCAAAGTTTACGAGCATTAAAGCTGCAATAGCAAGCCCAATACTTTTTAAATTGATTTTTAGATAGTTAATCATTTTTTATTTTGTTTAGTTTCTGCCCACGAAATACCCGATACTTTATTAAGACTAAGTTAAGGTTTTGCTACCTTTTAACTAAATGGATATTATGTATAATTTCTATTGTGTGGCATTGTGTCTTATGCTATTTTATTAAAATATCACAACAATTTCGGCCATCTAAAATTTATAATAGCTTAACATCGAATTAGCTTTTGTTTAATCTTTGATATTGAATCTTGTTACATAAAAAAATCTATCATATAAGATGAAATACATAATTGTAATAATAGCTTGTTTCTCTGTATTATTTTCTTGCGTAAAGCACCGTGATATACCCTATAAATATAATGACCAAGCAGCCCATTTAAATGCTGACACTATTAAACCGGGTATACTCGTTATTAATGAGTTTACACCAAAAGGCAAAGTTGACACCAATGAATTTAACAACTTGGGTAAATGGTTCGAAATATATAATTTGAGCGATAAGGACAGAGTTATAGACACCAATTTTTTTATTACAGATTCATTAGGTTGGCCTGATAAATTTCAGGTAAAATTAATGGGACAGCAACCCATCATTCCAGCTCGTGGTTTTTTGGTGGTGTGGTGTGACAACAATGATACAATTCCCAATAATAAGCATATACATACAAGTTTCAGTTTAAGCAGTGCAGGTGGAGATATAGGACTTAGCTACCGTAATAGTGGTGGACATTTATTTTTTGTTGACAGCACAAAATATAGTGACTATAGCTTAGCAGTAAAAGGCATTTCGATTGGCCGTTTTCCTGATGGTACCAATGGTTTCAAGCAATTGCTTATGCGTACTCCTGATAAACCTAATGAGTACTAAGCAAGTTTTTTGCAGATGAAGATACTCCCCATTCTATTTTTATTCATACTAAGTAGTTCATTTTGTTTTAAGTTTTATAATACTGCTCATGGGCTTAAATATATAGGCAAACAAAAACTAAAATTTCGTGAACCTTCTGACCTAAGTTTCGACCCACAAGGAAATATATGGGTGGCAAGTGATGATGGCTTTATGGTAAAGATTGATGCTTTGGGTAATATATTAAAAAGGTCAGCCAAATTTCCCTACGATTTAGAAACAATATCCTATCATAATGATATGATATACACCGTAGATGAAAGAGGAAATATAATGCACTTGTTTGACACCAATTTTATTGAGAAAAATCATTTCCAACTATCTATCAACACCGCTTTGAATAGGGGAGTGGAAGCTTTATTTTACCATCCCACAAAAAAATTTTTTGTATGTATCACCGAGAAAAAACCAATCTTGCGTGAGCTCGATTCCGCAATGAACACAACCAATAGCTTTGAATTACCATTGGAAGGTGATATATCAAGTGGGATGTATTATAATAACCAAGTATGGTTGTTAAGTGATGAAAGCAGTTGTATATATATACTGAATAAAGATACCTATAAATTAGAAAAAACACTGCCACTTAATATACTCAACGCAGAAGGAATTGCATGCGATGCTAAAGGTATTATATATATAGTGAGTGATGATATAAATACAATATACAAATACCAATATACTCCATAAATATGTACACAAAAAAAATAAAACTAATTGTACTTGCCTTGCTAGTTATAGCAACTTGCCAAAGTTCTTATGCCCAAGTACCAATTAAACTCGATGACCAAAATCTTGAAATTAGTGGACTTATTTCCACCACCTATAATTATCGTTGGAAATTAGATCCTGCAAGTACCAATTTTAGTAAAAATAAATTTGCACTTGGCAATGCACGTTTTTCGTTAGCTGGGCAAAAGGGAAGCGATTATGAATATAAATTGCAAATGGATTTAAGTCGATTGGGAACCCAAGATATCGCAGGTGAGGCTGCACCTTTAATGGATGCGTATTTTACCTATAAAAAATGGCCAGTTGATATTACAGCAGGTTACACAAAAATGCCATATTCTCGCAGTTCGCTCATGCCTATCAAGTCTCTTCCTTTTTGGCAAAGACCCGAGATGGCAAGAGGTTATTTATTTAGCAGACGTGATATTGGCATCACCTTGAAAAAGAAAATAATGAATGACCGAATTAATATAATGGCTGGTGTATACAGTGGGCAAGGAGAATATATACTTACCGCTTTAACTGGCGGCGATGCTGATAGAGGAGGTAAGCCTGAATATGTGGCAAGGGTTGAGTATAGTTTCCCTGGTAAATATCATTATCGAGATGTAGTAGATTTTAAACATGTAAAAAAAATAATGGGAGCAATAGGTATCAATGGCCGCTATATTAAAAGAACGGAAACAATTATTGACGGTGGTGACTATGGGATGAAAAATTTAGCTGGAACTCGAAAACTTTATGGATTTGATGTTGCAGCACAGTATAATGGTTTTTCAATTTTATTTGAAATGCACCAAATGCATATTACTCCGGTAGATACGCTATTGTTGTATGGTCGTAATACCACGTTTTTTAGGGCCGGTGGTATAATAGCTCAAGCATGTTATTATTCTAAAAAATTGAAATCAGCTTTCTTGGTTCGTTATGATGAATTTATGCCTAATGATTTACGTGCCAATAATTATCGCATGGCCAATATTTCTTTTGCCTATAATTATTATTTCAATAATGAAAACACCGCATTCAGAATTCAATATTGGTATCGTTTATATAAGGACAATACAATGATTGATAACAAATTTCGTGAAGACCAGTTGAGGGCTGGATTTCAGTTTGCGTTTTAAAAAGGTATCAAGTAGCTAGTATTAATTCCGCCGCGGCGGATGCTAACCGCTTTCGCCGATTCATGCTCCCAATTTGTTTGCTTCTGAATCTTATTCGAGAGAATACAACTTTATACTTGATACTAGCTACTAATTCAGCCTCAAGCCAATCCTATTGATATGCTCAAGCACTTTAATACTAAGTTCTTTACCGATTTTAAAATAGATTGCATTTTCAATTGTATTATAAAGAAAATTCGTTTCCATTCCATCCAACATAATCTTCGCATTAATATATTTAGCTTTTAAATCTTGATAGATTGCAAACTGACGTTGCGTTAAGGTTTTAATTCGTTCCATACCTTTTAGCACTGATAGAAATTCATTTACCAAGTTTTCAGCAGATATATTTTTTGTAGTCATATATTTAGCGGTATTTATTTTTGTTTTTGCTTTTTTGTACTTTATATAATATTACAATTATCATCATTAGCATAGTGGCGGCAGATACTGCCAATAGTATTTTATCATCGTTCATATACCTACAAATTACTTGCTTATATTTAACCAGTTCTTTATACCGAATTTATTAATTTATTAAATAAAGAATATATATCATAAAAAAAGTCTGCCTTTTACGATAGACTCATACTCAAATCATTTTTTTTTAAAAATGTAAAGTTAAATCATATTTTTTTTTAGGATTTCCTTTCGTCAAGCAGCAAAAAATATAATAATAGTTATCGTGGTTAAGATTTTGATAAGAGTTAACACAGGTAGTAATTTGATATTTTTCATAATAATAATAATATAAATTGAAAATTTGATGCAAATAACTAGCATCTATGTTCTTGTAATTTTATTGGAATATTATCTTTACTTTAAGACTCGTTGGTGTATCAATTCGTAAGAGTTTTTTTTATTCACATATTATAAACCCTCATGATATAATTACCCAAAATGTGTAATGCATTTTGCGTAATTATATGTTAAAGTGTAGTCGGATGCAAACACCTTTTACTGTTACATATACTTTTTATTAAATTGTTTACTATAACTTCTCTAAATTTGTGATGTTTTTCTAATACAGAATTTTAAAGAGACTATGACCAAGAGATTATTAGCGGCCTTACTGCTGCTCCCTGTTATCAGCCTAGCACAGCAACCCAACGCCAAGTTCAAGATGCCTGATATAGCACGTTTGTATGGCACAGTAATCAATACTGAAACCAAGAAACCTTTGGAATTTGCTTCAGTAGCATTGTACTATGTGGGTAAAGATTCAGCTATAGCCGGAGTGCTTACTAATAACAAAGGCGATTATAGTTTGGACAATCTGCCCTTTGGGAAATTTACTTTAAAGGTGACCATGATTGGATTTACCAAATCGCAGCAGGAGGTAGCCTTAAGCATGCAAAATGTGGAGCAGGACTTGGGAAACATTTATATAGCTGCAGATATTACCCAAATGCAAGAGGTAACTATACAAGGCAAAAAATCGAATATACAAATGGGCATCGACCGTAAAATATTTAATGTCGATAAAAACCAAATCAGTCAGGGTGGCACTGCTGCCGATGTACTTAAAAACGTGCCAAGCGTAACCATTGATGCCGATGGAAATGCTAAGTTGCGTAATGCAGCCACACAAATATATATCGATGGTAGACCAACTTCCCTCACCATCGACCAAATACCAGCCGACCAAATAGAACGTGTGGAAATTATCACAAACCCATCTGCCAAATTCGATGCAAGCACTTCGGGAGGAATTTTAAATTTGGTGATGAAAAAGAATACCAAGCCAGGATATAATGGAATAATGACAGTAGGTGGTGGAACAGGCGATCGCTATAATGTATTGACCGCATTAAATTTAAAAGAGAAAAAGTTTAATATTGGTTTTACTTATAGTTTAAATCATTCAAAAAATTTTTATGCAAAAGGGAATACCTATCGCAAGGATATGAATGCCGATTCTATTATTGATTATTATAAACAGGATAACAATACAACTTTTGAAAACCGTTTCCAGATGTGGCGTTTGGGGTTTGACTATTATATAAATAATCGCAATACGATTACCTTGGCCCATACAGCGGTGGCAGGCAAATTTGATATAATAGATTTGCAGGAATTTAAAAATCTAGATAGAAATGATATTATAAATAGTATTGGAAATCGTACCAACGAAACCCATAATCAATTTCAAAATAATACAGAACAAATTACTTGGAAACGGACTTATCCCAAACCGGGTAAGGAATTAGTGGCTGATATAAGTTATAACTGGTTGCGTTCAGGTACAAACGTAGCTTTTACAACAAATAATTTTCTAGCGAATGGTACAGCTATAGGAAACCCACTTCTGCAACATAATATAGGTAAAAATAAAGCTGACCAATTTGTAGCACAAATAGATTATATAAAACCTTTGAAAAAAGAAAACACCAAAATAGAAACAGGGGTGCGTTCATATTATAAATATACCTCCACAAATTTAACCTCAACTTATTTTGATTACGCATCAAATTCAGATAAAAGCAATCCTTATATGAGCAGTAACTATTCTTTTACTGAAATAATTAATGCTGCTTACTTAAATTACCAAAGCAAATGGCGTAAAATAGGTTATCAAACAGGTTTGCGTTTTGAGCAATCATCATTTGTGGGCGATCCGCATATAGATAGTTTAACTAAGTTTTCTTATAACTATCCAGGCACAGGAAAGGACTTATGGAAATCACTATTTCCCGCAGTATATTTTAGTCGCAAATATGCCAAGGACCAAGAATTGCAATTGAATTATTCACGCAAAGTTAACCGCCCTGGCTTTATGCAAATGATGCCTTTTATTATGTTTGCAGATAACAAAAACTATACTATTGGCAATCCGCGTTTGGCTCCCGAGTTTATTAATTTGGCTGAATTGAATTATCAAAAACTATGGAAGAAGGGAAATTTATTGAGCTCATTATATTTCAAAGGAATCGAGCAACCACTTACCAAATATAGCTATAGAGCCACTGATGACAGCACAAAATTAGTAAGCACCACCATCAATGGTAAAAGTCAACAAGTATATGGAATGGATAATACTTTTAAATATACGTTCTTTAAGAAATTAGAATTTACTACCAATGTAAATTTATTTTATACCGTAATTTCTGCAGATTTTGGTAACACACCAATGAGCAATAAAGGTTTCAACTGGACAGGCAAAGCCAATTTAGTATATAAATTCCCCAAAGATTTATCATTGCAAGTCGCGGGAAATTATGAGTCGCCCAAAACTATTCCTCAGGGAAAAGCAAATGCAGTATATTTTGTAGATGCATCCTTAGTGAAAGAAGTAAAAAAGTTCATTAATATCAATCTAACTCTAAGCGATATGTTCAATACAAAACGCTTCGGTTCATTGCTCGATATTCCCGGAGAATGCTATCAAACCATGTCACGCCGTCGTGAGACAAGATTTATTAAGATCAGTATTATGGTAAGATTTGGGAAGATGGATGCCTCAATATTTAAACGTAAACCACCAACCCAGGGAGGTAATAATAGTATGGAGTTTTAATATAATGATGAATTATAAATGATGAATGGTGAATGGGCTGACGCATAATTTCCACTACGTCATTGCGAGGAGCAGTGTGCATTCCTTGTGGGAAGGGCGACGTGGCAAATTTTAATTGGACGCAGTCAATCTCTTCGGAGCACAGTCATTTAATTTATCTTCTCTCAGCAATTTCTTTCAATACTTCATTTCTTGTTTTAAGAAATCGAGTCATATATCTTTTTAATATTAAAAAATCGAATAGCTTTCCAAAGATTCCAAAAGGAACTTCATATTGGAATTTATCTACCATAATTGTTTTTCCATCTTTGCTTTCAAATCGGTGTTCATGTTTCATACTTTTGAAAGCTCCTTTAAGCATTTTATCTTCAAAGTAATTTGGCTTATTCATAGCTGTTATTTCAACGGTTAAATGTTGTTTAATTCCAAAATGTTTCGCTTCCCAAGTAATTGTGTCTCCCAGTTCACAAAGCCCGCTGGTTCTGCCTGCAATGGCTCTTTCGTTTGTTTTTTTAGTAGAGAGTTTATGTATATCAATATCTCTTGCGGTATCGAAACAGATTTCGATATTTGCATAAATAATGGTGGCAAGGTTTATTATAGTCATAATATTATTCCTTTAAAAATTTCTTCGCACAACTCCCATTATTCGTAATTATTTCAATAGTATAAAACCCTTTAAAAAAATTAGAAATATTAATCGATAAATTATTTTTATTCTCTATATTTATAACTTGCCCCAACATATTATATATAACAATTTTTTGTATGCGAATATCGTTGTCAGAAACATTTATCTTCAAAACGTCATTTGCGGGATTGGGATATATGTTAATGTCGTCAGCTATTACTATATCAGCTAGTCCGCTAGCAAGAGAATCATAAGCATATACAGTAATTTTATCTTTATTTGCACCGAAATTATTAATTAAATATATCTTTTTTCCATCTGGCGAAACTGCAATATCTCTTAGTCTTCCGTTCTGTTTTTGGTCGGCAGCAAAATATTTTTTCGGGTTTGGATTGCTCGCTGTTGATGAATCTAATTTGCCATCACTTCGCAACTTAAATTGATATACTTGCATATCTGTACTTGCCCCATCTTTAAGTGTAACCAATAACAAACTATTAGTCCATGCAGGAATACCTGCGCTTCCATAATACAAGCCATCGGAAGGAGCCACAGTGCACCAATCCAGGTAGTTTGCTGCGGTATCTTGCGGGGTTGCACAGAACGAATAAAAAGCTTCAACCAATGAGTCGTTTGCTATATTTTTATCTGGAACATAATTCTTGATATAATTTGCTTCGCCTGGATAGTTATTATCTGCATGATAACCTCTCACATATTTCCAGCCATAATTCATCCCTTTATGTAATATATTAATTTCATCATCGGTCCTGTCGCCATGTTCTATATCATATATAATATCTAAATTGGGATTGTACATCAATCCTTGAGGATTCCTATGCCCACGGGTGTAAAAGGAATTTCCAGAAATCGGATTATCACTTGGAATACTTCCATCCATATTAAATCGATGTATCTTCCCGTTCTGTGTATTTGGGTCCTGTGCAAAATTATTAGGGTTGGCCGATTGTGGTGAATAACAATCCGGACTATTTGTTTCTGATGCACCGTGGTCACCAATGGATAAAAATATATGAGATATATTATTTTGTTTGATTGCCATCAGTCGCCCGCCCAAATGGTCGTAGCCCGAGGAAATCATAGTTACTAAATCACTGTCTGCAACTACACTTTTAGCAGCTGCATCCCATTTTAACCGCTTAAGTTTAAATTTGGTAGCAGGTGCTTGTGTGGATCCACTATTATAGGAATATACATAATATATATAAGATGAAGCAGTGTCCATAAAATCTGGATGTAAAGCTAAGCCCAGTGTTCCTGCACCAATTACTGGTTTAAAACATAATGGAGATTGCTCTAAAACGGAACCTGCAAAATAATCAGGAGCAGTATATACTTTTGTTTTGTTCCCATTGGATGGATCTACTCTTGATACAGTACCACCATCTTCCGAAATCCACAGAAATCCATCGGGTCCGTAGGTAATTTCCCATGGGGTTGTTAGGGTTGTGGGTAGTTCAGAACGTTTGAAGACTTGGGCGTTTGTGGCAAGTGTAATTAATAGGAGGAGAAAAGAATATATGTTTTTCATTTATTATCAGGATAAATATCAAATGATATATTTATTGTATAATAAAAGAAATTTTTCGTCCAAGTCCAAGTTCTATCAATTTATATAAGGTAGAGAGTTGTATATCACTATGACCATTTTCTATTCGTGAAATAAAACTTTTTTTCGTTCCGGTCTTCTCTGCCAACTGCTCTTGAGTCATAGAGGCAAGCTTTCTTTCTTCCTTAATAATTTCTCCAATAGCAAATGACTTGGCTTTTATTTCAAATTCAGTTCTTTCCACGGCTCCGATTTTCCCATAACGCTGGTCTAGATGCTCATCAAAAGTAGTTACACTTTTCTTTTTTGTTTTATATGTTTTACTCATAATATTGTTTTATTTGTGTTTTAATTTTTCTGCAAAATATTCAGTTTTAATTTTTATCGCCTTTTCTATTTCTCCTTGTGGAGTTTTTTGACTTTTCTTTTGAAAACCATTAAATAAGACTACTAATTTCCCTTCATCAAAACAACTAAAAATCCTGAAAATATTTCCTTGATATTCTATTCGTATTTCATATAAGCCATCAGTAACCTCCATATGTTTGAAAAATTTCTGTGGAATTCTGTCAGCTACAGTTATTGCAAATAATATATAATCTATTTTTTCTTTTACTTTTTCAGTTTGTAAATCAAAAAAGTCTAAAAATATCCTTTATAATAAATGATTTGTCTTACCTGTTCCATTCTTGTAAGGCACAAAGTTAACTAATAATGGAACAGCAAGCAAAAAATAAATATTAAAAAAGCACCCCAATTGGAGTGCTCTTAAATATAATAAATTAGGGAGTTGTTTTATTGTTTTTTGGGTTCCAAAGCTTTTGCTTTAGCTTCAAACTCTTTGGATTTGTCAGTCATTTTTAATTGTTCGTATAAATGTTGTAAAGCTAGCACTATTGGGCGGTCATCATCTTTAAGTTCGTAAGCTTTTTCTAAATGCGGACGGGCTTTATCTAATAATTCTTTTTTCTCAGCTTCTAGTTTTGCAAGTCTTATTTTATAGTCTGGTTTTTTATCATCGGGTTTGCCCATTTTATTGATAATAGGAACACAAAGGTTATAATAAAAAGCACCTAAATTATAGTGAGAGAAAGTATCATTATCGTTTAATTCAACAGCCTTTTTATAGTCGGGTTCTATCAGTTTGTTTAAGCTGTCAATAGTGCTGGCAGGGGTGCTTTTTTTACTGGACACTTCATTCCTAAGATCCTCATAAGTTAGACCTCTATAATAATAGTATTTGCCCACATCAGGATTCTTTTCAATTTTCTGTGATACTTTTTCAATAAATATATTACTGTTTCCACTAGCCAAATATAACTGAATCTCAATCTCACTAAATATAGGATCTTCGGTAAATACACGTTCAGCTTTTTCGAGAACGCCTATTGCTTTTGTGGTATCCTTATCATTTATATATAAATTATACAATGAAGTATATACTGATTTTTTTGTGTAATTACTATCAATTAATATATTGTAGAGTTCCTTGCTGCGTGTGGTGTTGCCAGCTTTTGTATTTGCATACGCGGTAAGTTCCCAAAGTTGCTTGCGACTCAGATTATTGGTCATCATTACACCTTTGTTATCATATTTATATACCTGTAATAAATTCTCATATATTTTTAGGGTATTGGCATAATCACCTTTATCTAGTTTTACAAAAGCAACATTATAGGCTTTGAAAGCAGCAACATATAAAAAGTTAAGAGAGCTGGTAGAGTTACCCTCCGCATCGCCCAATTCATCATTGTTATATTCCAATTTTTTGTCTAATTCCAGGGATTTCAATAGCGATTCCAACGCTTTTTCTGCCGCATTGGTATCCATGCTTTTCGTCAACTTATCATCGCCAGCAATTTTATTATATATCCATCCACGATAATACCAAGTTTTGGCTTTCATACTTGTTTCTTCATTGGTAGCTGCAAGGTCAATAAATCTTTTAGCATCTTTTAAGCTTAAGTCATCTCCATTGCGGAAGTAAGTAATAGCTGATTCTAGGTTTACCTTTTGCGAGTATGCAGCGGTAACAAACGTGGCGGCAAGGGCCAATGTAAAAATAATACGTTTCATTTGTATATGATGGTTTTTATTTAATAACGCCTATTCATCAATTTGGTTGCTTGGGTCTTCAGTTTCTGGCGTGTCGTCCGATTCATCTTCTGCTTCATCTTCGCCCTCTTCTTCGGTTAAATCCAACTCCTCACCATCTAGTTCAACCAATGCTGTTGGGTCGGCAATGCCAATTTCTGTGCCATCAATTTCTTCTCCTTCTACTCCTTCCAACAATTCTTCTTCTTCTTCTTTATTAACCAAAGCAACACTGGCGATAGAATCTTTATCATTTATTTTAACAAGTTTCACACCTTGTGTAACACGACCAACAACTCTTAATGTATCAACAGATAAGCGTATAGTTAGTCCTCCACGATTGATAATCATCAAATCTTGCGTATCATCTACATCGAGTATTGCAACAAGTTTTCCGGTTTTTTCAGTAACGTTCATGGCTTTCACACCTTTTCCACCGCGGCCTGTAACGCGGTATTCATCAATCTCTGAACGTTTGCCATAACCTTTTTCAGTTACTACCATCACGTTTTTACCGGTATCAAGTTTCATAGCTATCATGCCAATCACTTCATCACCTTCAGCAAGACGCATACCTTTAACACCGGTAGCATTTCTGCCCATTGGTCTTACCAAACTTTCGTTGAAACGAATGGCTTTACCATTATTACTTGCCAATATAATTTCGCTGGTGCCATCAGTTAAACGTGCATCTAATAATTCATCATCTTCGCGTATATTAATGGCATTGATACCATTGGTACGAGGACGAGAATATAATTCTAAATTGGTTTTTTTGATGATTCCTTTTTTGGTACACAATACAATATTATTATTCTCTAAATATTCTTTGTCTTGCAAATTCATTACATTTATTACCGTCCGAATTTTATCGTCGGCTGGCATATTCACCATATTTTGTATTGCACGCCCTTTGGTGGTTTTTGCACCTTCAGGAATTTCATATACTTTCAACCAATAACAGCGACCATGATCGGTAAAGAATAATAGATAGTTGTGATTAGTGGCAATAAACAAATGTTCTACAAAATCTTCATCTCTATGCGATACACCTCGCTGCCCGCGACCGCCACGATTCTGTGCGCGGTAGTCGGCAGTTGGTGTACGTTTGATATAACCCATACGACTAATAGTGATAACCATTTCATCATCGGCAATCATATCTTCCATGCGGAACTCGCCAGCAGCATAAATAATTTCGGTACGGCGTTCATCACCATACTTTTGTTTCATATCTGCTAGCTCATCTTTTATTATTTGCATACGGGCACCTTCATCAGCAAGAATTGCTTCTAAGCGACTGATAAGTTCCATAATCTGTGCATATTCTTCTTTAATTTTATCACGCTCAAGTCCGGTAAGAGTGCGTAAACGCATTTCGAGAATTGCTTTACTTTGTATTTCACTCAAGCCGAAATTGCTCATCAGTTCAACCCTCGCCAAATCGGGAGTTTGCGAAGCACGAATGATTTTAATTACATCATCTAAGTGATCAATTGCAATTAATAAACCTTCTAAAATATGTGCACGTTTGCGAGCTTCTTCCAATTCGTACTGGGTGCGGCGAACAATAATTTCATGACGGTGTGATACAAAATGTACCATCTGGTCTTTTAGGTTCAAAGCAACTGGGCGGCCTTTTACCAATGCAATATTGTTAACCGAAAAAGAAGTTTGTAATTGGGTATATTTATATAATTTGTTTAAAACAATATTGGGGACTGCATCGCGTTTCAAATCGAATACAACACGGTAACCATCGCGGTCACTTTCGTCACGAATATCGGAAATCCCATCAATTACTTTTTCTTCTATTAAATGTACCGTTTTCTTAATTAGTTCAGCTTTATTTACTTGATAAGGAATCTCTGTAACTATAATTTGGTTTTTGCCTGTTGCGGTCACTTCAAATGAAGATTTTGCACGCATCATTACACGTCCACGGCCTGTATGGAAAGCTTCTTTAACTCCTTCATATCCATATATAGAACCACCCGTTGGAAAATCAGGAGCTTTTACAAATTGCATGAGTTCATCAATAGTAATATCATTATTATCTATATAAGCCACGATACCATCAATCACCTCGCTTAAATTATGCGGAGCCATATTGGTAGCCATTCCCACAGCAATTCCAGAAGAGCCATTGATAAGTAGATTTGGAATTTTAGCTGGTAAAACAGTCGGCTCAGTTAATGAATCATCAAAGTTGGGGCGAAAATCAACAGTGTTTTTATCTATATCCACCATCATATCTTCAGCCATTTTACGAAGGCGTGCCTCCGTATAACGCATAGCTGCCGGTGGATCTCCATCTATACTACCATAGTTTCCTTGTCCATCAACTAACATGTATCGAAGGTTCCAAGCTTGTGCCATACGCACCATCGCATCATACACACTTTGGTCGCCATGCGGATGGTATTTACCCAATACTTCACCCACAATTCTTGCCGATTTTTTATGTGGGCGGTTACTGGCCAATCCCAATTCGGTCATACCATACAGAACCCTGCGATGCACGGGTTTCAAGCCGTCGCGTACATCAGGTAAAGCTCGTGATACAATAACCGACATCGAATAATCGATATAGGCGGTCTTCATTTCGTCCTCAATGTTGATGGGCACAATCCTTTCGTCTGCCATGTTTTTTTATTTTTTAAATGTTTGTTAGTTAATGTTTTATTTTAGCTATGAATAGTTTCAAATTTTGTCGCAAATTAGCTAGAAATGCAAGATATTTTTGAGTGAAGTTTTCAACAAAATTTATGGTAAAACTCTCGATAATTTTATTGGTGTTTTTATTATAAATTTCGCCCTTAAAATTTAAACCTTCAGAAATATATTTTCCTTATTCTCATGAACCAAAAACTAAGCATGTCCGACCTAGGACGCATGGATACCAGCGACTTCAAGCAATCGGATAAAATCCCCATTGTTATTATATTAGATAATGTTCGCAGTCTGCACAATGTGGGCTCCGTATTTCGCACGGCTGATGCCTTTAGAATTGAAGCATTGTATTTATGTGGAATAACGGGAACACCTCCTCACAAAGAGTTACACAAAACTGCATTGGGTGCAACTGATACCGTAAATTGGAAATATTATGATGCAACCATTGATGCTATTAATGAATTAAAGAGTAATGGATATCATATATATTGCATCGAACAAACGCAACAATCAACAATGCTGCATCAAACTAACTTAAATGGGAAATTGGCTTTTGTATTTGGCAATGAGGTAGCAGGGGTTAGCGATGATATTATACAAATGGCAGAAGGCTGTATCGAAATTCCGCAATTTGGAACCAAACATTCTTTCAATGTTGCCGTGACAGTGGGGATGATACTATGGGAAACATTCAGACAAAGCAAATAATTTGGACAATAGTTTTTTTTTACGCATATTTGAAGCAACCAATTCTACCTTTTATTCGTCTTATATAAAGTTGATGCGCAAATACTTTATCAGTCTCACTACCTTTCTGTTGATAGCACATATTAGCTTTGGACAAGCTCTGTTTAGCGAAAACAAAGGGCAATGGGCTGGCGAATTCTCTTATCGTTGCCGTTTACCCAATGGATATTTATATGTACGAGCAACTCAACTCGATTTTATTCAGTTCGATTTATCGGTATTGCAACATGCGGGCAATCATAAACTAGCCAATAAGAGAAGCAATATACCAACTATTAGTCCGGAAGATCCTTCTTATTTATATAGTTTAAAAGGGCACCATTATATTCTCAAATTTGATGGGTCAAACTCAGCAGCAAATATTATACCTTCTGAGCCAGAAAATTATTACGAAAACTATATACAGGGTAATGACCCAAGCAAATGGGCCAGCGGTGTAAAAGTATATAAAAAAATCACTATTGTTAATATTTATAATAATATTGATTTGGAAATTTTATCGCAAGAAGGGAAATATCTAAAATATAATTTCATTGTTAAAGTTGGAGCAGATATGTCCAATATTAAAATGCTGTATGAAGGATTGGATAAACTATCCCTAAACCAAGGCCAATTAATTTTAAAAACATCTGTATCAACTAACATCGATGATAAGCCAATAGCCTGGTATCACGATGGACAAATGGAAACTGTTGGGGTGAAATATATATTAAAAAACAATCAAGTAACATTTAATACAAACTACAATAATAAGCGTCCTTTATTAATCGATCCCAAACTTATTTTTTCTACCTACTCAGGCTCATCGGCTGATAATTGGGGACTTACAGGCACATATGATACTTTGGGTCATGGCTATGCTGGTACTACAATATATGATTATTTGCCAGGTGTATTTCCTGCAACAAGCGGGGCATTTCAAACAAGTTTTCAAGGAGGTTCAACAGCAGGAGCAGAGTATTCAAGAGATATGGGCATCCTTAAATATAAACCCGATGGAACAGGAATTGTTTATGCAACTTATATAGGAGGTGCTCATAACGAGCAACCGCATAGTATGGTGGTAAATCATGCAGGCGAACTGTGTGTATTAGCATCAACTTGGAGTAATAATTTCCCTATTTTTGGTGATACCGTTGTGCAAAGAAACCTGTCAGGCGAAAGTGATATTATAGTATTTCGATTAAGTGCTGATGGTAAAACAATGATAAGTAGTACTTATTTAGGAGGCAATAAACGCGATGGACAGAACGGAACACTTACACAAACAAGTATATTAAATAACGACAGTAAAGTTGCTTGGAATTACGGTGACATATATAGAGGTGAAATAGTAAATGATGATAATGATTTTTTATATATAACAGGCAGTACGCAAAGTAGCGAGTTCGATGGTTTTCCAGTAACAAAATCTTATCAAATGAATAATGGAGGCGGCAAACAAGACGGATGTGTTTTTAAGCTTGCACCCGACTTGAAACATATTATATGGGGCACCTATGTGGGTGGGGATGATTGGGATGTATGTAACGGATTACATATAGCTCCCGATCAAAGTATATATGTTGGTGGGGGTACTACAAGTCAAAATTGGAAGCATGCATTCAGTGGTATAGGATCAAAATATTTTGGTGGGGTAGAGGATGGTTTTTTAATACATTTAAGTAATGATGGGAAATTGCTCAATGCTTCATTTGTGGGCACTTCAGGATATGACCAAGTGTTCTTAGTGCAAACCGATAGGGACGGTAATCCTTATATATATGGACAAACGAATGGACAATATCCAGTTACTCCTCCGATATATACCAATCCAGGAAGTGGGATGTTCATTACCAAAATGTCGCCCGATTTAACTAAGATTTTACGTTCAACAGTTTTTGGTTCGGGCCGTGTACCACCAGATATTTCACCATCAGCTTTCTTAGTTGATAAATGCGAGCGTGTATTTGTATCAGGATGGGGTGGAAATACCAATAGCACTGATGAGGGGGCCCATGGTGGTTCTACTTTAAAAATGCCCGTCACTGCCAATGCGTACGATAAAAAAACAGACGGTTCCGATTTTTATTTGGCAGTTTTTAATCGCAATTTAGATGATATATTATATGGAACTTTTTTTGGCGGGCATGTACAAAATTCAAATGGCAGTCCTTTGGCCGAGCATGTAGATGGAGGAACAAGTAGATTTGATTTTGAAGGAAGAGTATATCAATCAGTATGTGCAGGCTGCGGTGGCTCTAGTGGCTTCCCCACTACGCCAGGTGCATTTTCTCGAACCAATAATAGTTCGAATTGTAATAATGCATTATTCAAAATTGATTTCGAAAACTTAAATTATAGACCTTCTGCCGATAGCAATACCTATGCTATATATGCTTCCGATACTTTAGATTTTACTTTTACTTCTGTAGATAAGGACAAATACGATTCTGTATTTGTAACTCCATATAGCACCATATTATTTCCCGGAAGTAGCGCCACAATGCCTGCAGATAGCGGTGTGAACAAAGCATCGAGTCATTTTAAGTGGTACACAGGTTGCCAAAATATAACGACAGATACTATTATAATAACGGTAATTGCCCACGACAATAATCTATGTCCCCAACCCGATTCGGGGATTGCGATCTTTAAAGTTTTTGTAAAACCACCGCCTGATGTAATGCCACCCAATGTAGTTTGTGTGTCGAATATTGATGCCAATACTTCAAAAGTAACTTGGGACGGATTAGATACTAGCCGTTATTTGCAATATTATATATTATACCGACGCGACCCCGCTGGTGTTGAAACTATATTAGCTAAAATATATCCGGGCGATAAAAATGAATATATAGATGGTAGTAGTCCGAACCACCAAGTAGTGAATTATTGTTATTATATGCAAGGGGTGAATATATGCGATAAGCATGGCGATACCAGCTACAAAGCATGTTCGGCCGAAGCTTTTAAAGACCCTATTCAGGCTCCTTATCTTATTAGAGCTACTGTAGTAAATAATTCAAAAGTGAGAATAGAATGGACCAAATATACAAAACCTGATTTTGATAATTATTTAATATTTAAACAGAGCCCATCAAAAGCTCCAACATTGCAGATATTTAAAGCAATCAAAAATGCTGACCAAACTTGGTTCGAAGATTCTGCTGTGCTGGTAGGAGATAGCAGTTATTGCTATAATATAAGGGTGACTGATAAATGCGGGCATATAAGTAACTACAGTAATAAAGGTTGTAATATAGTTTTATCAGGTCAAAGCAAACCATATTTGCACAATCTCCAGTGGACTGATTATTCAGATTGGCCAAAAACAGGTAATGATCATTTTGAATTATATAGAAATGATAGTAACCCAACATTTGAGCAGATAGAATACTTCAATAAAACAAAATTTACACATTCAGATAGCACCATGCACTACGATTGGGGAAAATACTGCTATCGTGTTGATGCACATGAAGCTAGTGGCGGGTTTGATGCCATAAGCCAATCTAATATAGTTTGCTTGCAACAATTGCCCCTTCTGTGGGTGCCTAATGGCTTTAGCCCCAATGATGATGGCTTAAATGATATGTGGGGATTTCTCCCAATATTTGTAAAAGATTTTCATATGCGTGTATATAACCGCTGGGGCGAATTGGTTTTCGAAACCACTGACCGGCACACCCAATGGGATGGCACTTTTAAAGGCAAAAGGAGTAGCAATGATATGTATATATGGTATGTTTCATATCGCGGTTGGGATGTGCGAGAGCATAACCAGCAAGGTGTAGTTTATACACTGTATTAATATATAATTTATTTTTCCGGTTTATTGTTTATTATATCTAAACAGGCAGCATTCAGTGTTGGCAGACTTCTAATAGGTTGTTTAGTAGGGTACTTTTTTGTTGAAGTGTTGTAGCCATCACATTTTTAGTGCGGTTCAAAAGTAGAATGTTTATTTGATAAGTACTAAAGAGTTTTCTAATTTTATGCGGGTATAATACAATGGTGCTTTTATAGGTAGGACACATTCAGATATGATTTTGCAAATGATGAGTGAATGCTTCTTTAAAGAAGGATTGGCTGCAGCAGTCGATAGCTTGGGTTTTATATCCCACAAGTTTGGCGAAAGTGTGATGGGAAATCAGCATCAGTTGCATGAATCATGTATCATATATGTAAATAATACCGGATATGTGCTAACTGTGATGACTGATGATAAAGACATCAAACAACTGCCCGAGGTAATTAAAGAAATTTCTAAGGTAGCTTATAATACTATTAAATCAGGCTCAAGTAAAATACTAGCTAACTCAAAATAAGTGTATTCCTAAATGTTATGACTATTTAAGGTATGCACACCATAAAGGTTAGCAATTTTTTAACTACTTCATAAATTATAAACCCATCACAAGTGTTAATTGGTTAATTTTGCGGCCAATTAATGGGAATAATTTCAAACATAGTTAGCGGTGTTACCAGAAGGGTAAACAAAGGACCTACAGATCAAGAAGGTCACGAGATGGGTTTTCTGGACCATATCGACGATCTGCGTAAGCACATTGTTCGGGCAGTGATAGCTGTGATCATTGGTGCAATCTTCTGTTTTATGGAGCTCGATATTATAATGGATGAAATTATTTTAGCTCCCATCAATGTAGGATTTTGGACCTATCGGCAAATTTGTAGTCTTTCCTATATGTTATACAATAACGATTCATTGTGCATTAAAGAATTCAAACTCAATATGCAAAACCTTTCACCGGGGGGGCAGTTTAGCAACAGTCTTTACATAGCTTTAATAGGTGGTCTTATTATCGCGTTCCCTTATATTGTTCGTCAGGTTTGGTTGTTTATTAAACCTGCTCTTAAAGAGAAAGAGCAAAAAAATGCCCGTAGTTTTACATTCTTCATATCTTTATTATTTCTAATGGGTATTGTGTTTGGTTTTTTTATTCTCACACCGATGTCCTTATCTTTTCTGGCCAATTATGAACTTAGTAGCAAAATAGAAAACAACTGGACTTTGGATGAATACCTCTCCTTCGTAACCATGATGGTACTTGCTTGTGGGTTGATATTCGAATTGCCCATTGTAATATATTTTCTCACCAAAATAGGTTTGCTGGGCTCCAAGTTTATGCAAAAAAACAGACGCTATGCAGTCGTTATAATACTCATTATATCCGCAATTCTAACCCCGAGTCCCGATATGTCCAGTCAATTATTAATGGCAACACCATTATATTTGTTGTTCGAGTTTAGTATATATGTAAGTAGGAGAGTGGAGAAGGGAAAAGAGAGAGAGCAAGTATAAAGTATATAGTATAAAGTATAAAGTATAAAGATGAAAGATGAATGAGCCGCCGCCGTCCCGATAACTATCGGGAGGCACTAGCGCCTAATAACTAAATGACTAACGACTAAAAAAAATGCAGGTAATAATCCCAGTTGCAGGCATAGGCAGCAGGCTTAGGCCACATACGCACACACAACCCAAGTCGCTGATACCAGTGGCGGGCAAGCCTATTTTGGCCCATATTATACAACCGCTTATCGATGCGGGCTTTGATGATTTTATATTTATTATCGGATATTTGGGAGATAAAATTGAAGAATATATAACACACAACTTTCCGAAAATTAACACACAATTTGTTATACAAACTACAGGTAAAGGAATAGGTTACGCCATTTGGTTGGCTAAAGATTATATAAATAATGACAAAGAATTGATGATTGTATTAGGCGATACTATTTTTGATACTAACTTAAATACCTTTATAAAAAGTCCATTCTCATTATTGGGTGTAAAAAAAGTGAGTGACCCACGCTCATTTGGTGTGGCTGAGTTGGACGGGCAAGGATTCATTTCTAAATTGGTGGAGAAACCCAATATACCCAAATCAAATTTGGCATTGGTAGGTTTATATAAAATAATCGAAACAGACCAATTGATTGAAGCACTAGAATATAATATCGACAATAAAATAAAAACACAAAACGAGTATCACCTCACTGATGCACTTATGCGTATGGCAGATGCAGGCGTGAAGTTCCGTACACAAGAAATTGATAACTGGTTCGATTGCGGCAAAAAAGACATGCTGCTTGAAACCAATTCTACTTTACTTAAAAGACAAAAAAATATTGAAACAAAAACTTATGAAAATACTATTATAATACATCCTGTATATATTGACCCCACTGCACAAATCAGCAATAGTATTATAGGTCCCTATGTGTCAATTGGCGATAGTGCAGTTATCAAATATTCGATATTAAAAGATAGTATAATAGGCCCACATTCTCATCTAGAAAATGCAATACTTCATCATTCATTAATTGGGAACGATGCTTCCTTCCAAGGTGCACAGCAAAGTCTCAATATTGGTGATAGCACAGAAATAAATTTTGGAAATGAATAATAGTAATCAGTGGTTAGTTAACAGTAGTCAGTACCATACGGCTACTTTACTTCCTGTTTTGATTGCAAAACAGGATAACGCTGACTACTGTTTACTAACCACTGATTACTAAATAAAATGATTAAAAACAAATATATAGATCTAGTAGAGCAAACCTTCTACTTCCCACGCCACGGTTACGATGTGCGAAACGGTAACTTGTTTTTTCACGACCTCAATTTGATGGAAATTGTGAAAGAATATGGTACGCCATTGAAGTTAACTTATTTGCCAAAAATTGGTTCTCAGATTCAGGTTGCCAAAGACTTGTTTGCAAAGGCAATTGAGAAACATAAATATAAAGGTAAATATCATTATTGTTATTGTACAAAAAGTTCGCATTTCAAATTCATTATTGAGGAATGTCTTAAAAGTGATGTAGATTTAGAAACTTCATCTGCATTCGATTTGGATATTATAAAGTCATTGCACAAAGATGGTAGGTTCCCTATCCATAAAAAGATTATATGCAATGGTTACAAAACCGATAGCTATATAAAAGGGATGGTAGAGTTAGTGCAAATGGGATTTGAAAATTTGGTTTGTGTGCTCGATAATACCGATGAAATTGACCTGTTGGATAGTATGTGCCCTGTTCCAATTAAGATTGGAATTAGAGTAGCTACAGAAGAAGAGCCTAACTTCTCTGTATATACTTCTCGATTGGGAATGAGTAGCAAAAAGATTTTGCGTTTATATAATCAAAAGATAAAAGATAATCCAAAATTCACTTTAAAGATGATGCATTTTTTTGTGAACTCAGGTATAAAAGATACCACTTTTTATTGGAGTGAACTTACCCGTTTGGTAAATGTATACTGCGACCTTCGCCAAGAGTGCAATACATTGGATTGGTTTGATATTGGCGGCGGTATGCCCATATATAATAGTTTGGGCGTTGAGCACAATTATGAATATATGATAGAGCAGATTGTAATGATTATACAATATATATGCGATGAAAAAGATGTACCCGAGCCAGATATATTTACTGAGTTTGGTTCGTTTACAGTAGGGGAGAGTGGTGCAACATTATATAAAATAGTTGGCCAAAAGCAGCAAAACGATAAAGAACTTTGGTATATGATTGACAGTAGTTTTATCACTACATTGCCTGACACTTGGGGCATCGGGCAGAAATTTATATTACTTGCCTTAAACCATTGGCAGCGTGAGTTTCAACGCATCAACCTAGGCGGACTTACTTGCGATGGACAGGATTTTTATAATAGTGATAGCCATACCAACCAAGTGTTCATGCCCAAACTTCACCATGATGAAGAATTATATATGGGATTTTTTCATACAGGAGCTTATCAAGAATCACTGGGAGGATATGGAGGCATTCAACATTGTTTAATACCAGCCCCCAAACATATTATTATAGACAAAAACGAAAAAGGTGAACATACATTTAAATTGTTCAATAAAGAACAAACCCCTGAAAGTATGTTAAAGATATTGGGATACTAAGATTGTAAATTATTTAGCAGCAATCCAACGCTTCAGCAGCGGGCTATTGGAATAATCTGTATTTACGCGAACATACGCTTTTTTGCGGTAATGTTTAACCCAAGTATCAAGTGCAGTTTGGCGTTTGCGTTCCATGGTCGATGCTTGTATCTTTTGATAATCCGTTACAGGGTTGGTAACATGCGGTGGTACATAGCTTTTCAAATATAATAAACGATAAGCTTTTGTATTATCGGGCATCACATAATCCATTACTTCTGATATTTGACCAGGCATCATTTTTTCAATAATAAAGTTGAGCTCCTTATCAAGTTCTTCTACACTTATTCTGGCTTGCCCTGTTGAAGGGTCGATAATAAAACCACCATTGGCACGATTTTCTTCATCATCAGAATATTTTTTCACAAGGTCTTCAAAAGTAACTTTTTTATCTAGCACCATTAGCCTTACTGAATCGCAAAAACGCCTTGCTGTTCTCACATCTTCGTTTATTGTTTGGGGTTTAATTAATATATGTCTTGCTCGCACTCTTTCACCTTTTCTATCAATCAATTTTATAATATGATAACCAAAAGGTGTTTCTATAATACGCGATACTTCATCAGGTTTTAGTTTAAATGCAGTGGCTTCAAATTCAGGCATCATTTCACCGCGGCCAAAATAATTTAAATCACCTCCATTGCGAGCTGAACCAGGATCTTGCGAGTATAATAAAGCCATGCTAGCAAAGTCTTTCCCATTCATTACTTGTTCTCTAATCTCGACCAATGTTTGATAGGCAAACGCTTTTTCATCGGGGGTAACATGGGGTTTTCTTACAAAAATGGATACCTCCACTTCAGCACTATTATAGGGCAAACTATCTTTGGGTATTTGTTTAAAGAAACTTTGTACATCACTTGGGCCCACTTTCACATCTCTTAAAATTCCTTGCCTAATCTCTTGTACTCTGAGCTGTACACGTATTTTTTCACGGTTTTCACTTTTAAGTTCTCCCACACTTTTACCCAAAAAGCTCTCCATTTTATCCATGCCACCATATTCTTGCGACAGCATTCTAAGCTTTCGTTCTATCTCACTCTCTACTCGATCGTCCGATACCACCACACTGTCTATTTCAGCTTTATATAACATCAGTTTATCTACCAATAACTGATCGAGTATAATACATTTTGCTGAATCAGGACTGATGCCTTCAAAGTTGCGTTTAAGCTGCAAATAGGATATTTCAATATCTGAGCGAAGTATATAATTATTTCCTACAACTGCTACTACCTCATCAACCAAAATGGGCTTATTAACCACTGTGGTGGCAGGTAGAATAGGTTGTGCAAGAGCCCTATGGCCTCCCAAAATAGTTAGTATATATAGTATGAATATAATTCTCATTGAGTTTTGTATATTTCGGTTATGCCTTCTTTTTCGGCGTTGCGCAGCAATTCAATTTCTTTTTTCTTAACGGCGTCAATCTTCTTTTTGTTACTGATAATGTTTCGGATATTATCCAGTTCAAGTTCCAGTGGTGATACTCCGCTTCTAATACGGCTATCTTTTATATCTACAAAATAAAGAAACAGGGCATCTTCCAAAATCGTTTTTCGGTTATTAGTAAGAAACTGTTCTTCATTATATGCTTTCAGCGGAATCTCCTTGGCAATATCATCAAACTTGAGCCAAACTGTATCATTTACAAAAGTGAATTCCGCAAATACTCTGCTATAATCCATCAATTTAGCTGTTTGGTTCACATCATCAGCTAAAAACCATTGGCGGGCTTTCTCAATGCCGGTTATCCCTTTTTTAAATTTGAAGTAATTAAGTCGCAGCAAATTAGTTTTAAGTTCAAACTCTTTGCGGTTTTTCATGTAATACTCCTTTATTTCGGCAGTGGTAACGGTGGTATCTGCATTTTGGTTCACAATATTTTGCCGCAATGATTCAATCATTAAAGAGTTCTTATAATCGGCTATTTGAATGTCTTTGTTCTTTTCTTCATCAGTAAGTATTTTGTCCGCCTCCATCATCAATACCTGCTGTTCCACCCAATTGCGAACGTAGTTTTTTGCAAATCGTTCGCTATCGGCCGCATTGGTATTGGGTGTGATCAATCCATTTAAATCGGAACTGTATAGGTAGTTGTCGCCAACCCTAGCTAGTTTTCTCCCTTTGTCGTTTTTGCAACTGGAGCTTAGCATGAGTGCCATACAAAGCAAGCAATATATTAAAAAGCCAAACTTTGCTGAGTTGTACATTATTTAGAAAACAAGGCCGTCTTAATAGCTTGGTCAACTTTTACAGGATATTTTTCACGCAGTTCTTTTATCCATTCCTTATCCAAGTAAGTTTGATAATCAGCTGTGATAATTCCTTTGGCTTCTTGCATTTTTTTTGGCCCAGCAGGTATTATATCTTTTATCCAAACAATGGTTATATGGCCATCAGGGAAATTATAAGAGTTCACACCTTTTTTCCAGCCCAGCGAATCCAATAATGAGTTTTCCCCTTTTTCAAATTTACTTTCTTTTAAGCCAATGGCAAGTGCATTTTTCTCATTCAATTCTTTCTGAATCTCATCTGCCGCCTTGCCGCTAGTTATCATTTTGGCAACAGCCGTCGCAGTTGCATTATTGTCGCAATCTATCAAAGCTGCGTCTGCACGGTCTTTCCATAGGTAGTTGGCGTTGTTTTGCTCGTAGAAATTCTTTAATCCAAGAGTATCGGTAGTGGCTTTGCTCCACACTTTTTTATCATTCAATTCAAAAAGTAAAATGCCATCATGATACTCTTTAAATAGATTTTTAAAGGTGTCATTCTTGCCTTCCAAATGTTCTTCCTCAAAACCTAATACACTTTGTTTTACAAACTCAGCATAATAACTATTCACCACAGGTATAATACCCGCATTGGTGCGAGGAGTTTGGTAATCGGATATATAATTTGCGAAATCTAATCCAGTGAAGTTTTTATCTCCCAGCTTGAATAAAGGCTTCTTCATCATCTTGTTTTTGGCATTACCTTTCCATTTGCCAGCAAGTATACTTGAGTCCACCACATTATAATACTTTTTCAAATTAGCAGGCTTCTCTTTAAAGCCATTTTCTTTTTTGATACGCTCAATCACGCTTTCTTTGTTCATTTCTGAACGCATGTCTTTGTTCACACGCATCCTTAGCTCTTCTTTTTTGTTTTCGTAATCTTGAATTGGTTTAATTTCAATAAGTTTGAGTATATGCCAGCCATAATTTGTTTTAATAGGGGTGCTCGCATCGCCTTCTTTTTTCAAAGAATAAGCAGCTTCTTTAAAATCGGGAGGCCAACGGGTATCAAGACTTTGAATAATGTTTAGTACACCGCCTTTAGTAGCTGTTCCTTCATCTTGCGAAAACTTTTTACATAATTCTTCAAATGCACTGCCCATGTTTATTCTGTTATATAAACTATCTATTTTACTTTTTACCTGTTGGTTAGCAACTGCATCAGTTGAAGTTTTGAGCATGATGTGTGCGATTTTCAAATCGGGGCGGGCAGCACGCTTATCAGTTACCTTAAGAATATGATAACCGAAACGGGTGCGGAATGGCAAACTAACATCACCAATTGTAGAATTGTAAGCCATGCTCTCAAATGAATAAATCAAATTGAAAGCAGTAAAATATCCTAGGTCTCCATTATTGAATTTGGCGGATGGGTCTTCACTGCTGCGGGTAGCAACACTATCAAAACTTTCGCCACCAATAATAATTTCGTTGCGGATTTTCATGATCTTTCCATAAGCAGCAAGCGTATCTTTTGGTAGCGCATACTCATCCAGAAAAACCAAAATATGCGACGCCTTCACTTCAATCTGTGAACGATCATAAGCTTCTTTGATAAGTTTTTCGGTTACATTTTTATCACTAAGATAAGGTTGAGCCAATTGTTTGCGATAGCCAGCAAGCTCTTTTCTGTAAGCCTCAGCGGTGTCCATACCCAGAATGGTCGCTTCTTTTACTTTTAATTTAAAATTGATGTACAAATCTAAATACTCATCAATACTTTTATTGTCAGGCATCTGGCCTTTGGGATTGTTTTTCATGTACACTCTTTCGAACTCTGAGCGGCTTACAGCATCGTTGCCGTACGTGAAAATGTTAGGAGATTGGGCATTTGCAGAAATTACAAACACCGTGAACACGATTGTAGAAAAAATTTTACTGAACATTCTTAGATTAATAAATTTATGAGTTAAAATTGCGGGTGCAAAAATATAGTACTAATCCTTATAACCCAATAACCAAATTTTAATATGAAAAAATCATTGCTCATTGCCACTTGCATTTGTGTGGCTATTGCTTTTAGCTGCAAGAAGAAAGATACTTCAAGCACTAATAACACAAATATCAACAATAACGCAAACAAGTTTGCCCTTAGCAGTTCCTCATTTAATGACGGTGGCTTGCTACCTGTTAAATACACTACTGATGTTGCCAAATCAGTTTTCCCGCCTCTTGCCTGGGTTAATCCGCCTTCAACTACTGTATCTTATGTTCTTATAATGGACGACCCAACCCCTAGCAATGTAGCTACTTGGAAACATGCTACTACCAACTGGTGCGTTTTCAATATTCCTGATACCTGCCGCTCGATAAGCGAAGGCATAAACTTATTTTACAAATTGCCAACTGGTGCAAATATTGCCAATAATGAATTAGGGCAGCCACAATATGGCCCTCCAAGCCCTCCGGGAGTAGAGGTACACACATACTCATTCAGGTTGTATGCAATAGATTGCAGACTTACTTTAACTGATGGTACCACCAGGGCAAAAGTGTGGAGCGCAATGCAAGGACATTTAAGAGATAGTGCGAGTTTTACCGCTCATTATCATTAATCGCCGCATAATAAATATAGCAGGCAAGGTTTTTGTTCAATCCATTCTGAATGATAAAAAAATATTTCATGTTTTTTTGTTTGGCTTACGTGGCTAATGCAAATGCACAACTCGCATTCCAAAACAAGAGCAACGATTATGGAACAGTCTCCAAGGCTAAAATACTTTTCTCAGAATTTGTTGTAACCAATACAGGTACCGAAGAAGCTTTTATATTGCGGTTAGATGGGGCCAATAATTTCACATGGTCATTTGCCCGAGCACCTATTAAGCCAGGGCAGAGCGACACCATCCGCATTTATTATACCCCTGATAAAGCTGGCCCTTTCAATGAGAAAATAACTGTTTACCTTAGTACCGATTCAAAACCAACGGTGCTTGAAATGAAGGGTGTGATAAAAGAAGTGGTCAAAGATGACCCAATGCCTTGCTATTCATTCCGCGATGCTCATCCCGATTTGTTTAAGTTGGGAGTCATCCCCAAATTAGATGCTTTGGTTATTGATGCCAAAACCAAATTACCTATTGATGGAGCTTTTTTCCAAGTATTCGATGGGAGTTTTCGTTCGTTTTTTGGTTATACCAAAATTGATGGTGCGATACAATATAATGTATCGCCAGGTTTATATGAGGTAAGAACCTCGGCCGATGGGCATAAGGGCAAAGTAGTAGAGAAGTATTTGAATCGGGAATCAACCAAATTTATTATAGAGCTTGACCAAATTAGTTATGATACAGGCAAAATGATTATACCTGAAACCATTGCTAAAAAAATTGAGACTGAGCGTATTGAAACTATTGCTGTAAAAGTTGAAAAAACAGAACCTATAAAAGTAACTAAAGTTGAACCTACGGTAGATTCAATCCCATTTAAAAAAGTAGAACCCAATGTTATTCCTGTTCTGCAAACTGAGATTATTGATGGTAAATTGAATCCTTTGTTTTTTACCCCAAACAATATTGTATTACTAATAGATATTTCAGGCTCCATGGCCAAGCCAGATAGATTGGATTTATTTATAAAACAGTCGCACGAACTTATAGAAAAACTGAGGCCAGTAGATCGGGTGAGTATTATTGTGTTCAGTCAAACGGCCCGTATGATGGTTCCCCCAACACCAGCCATCGAAAAAAAATTATTCTATAAAACCCTTGATAGCTTAAAAGCAAATGGAATGACCAATGCAAATAAAGGCATTGAGCTGGCCTACGAACTTGCAAACAAGTCGCTGATAGTTGGCGGTAATAATCAAATAATTCTAGCTACCGATGGTGTTTTCCGCCTTTCGCCTGAAGATAGAATACTGATGCAAACATTTAGTGGCCGCGAAGCTGATCCTATTATATTATCGGTGCTCATGCTGGGCATATCTGAAACTGCTGCTAAAAAATTACAAGAAATAGTTGATCTTGGAAAAGGCTCTCTCATAAAAACAAATGAGGATGCTACATCTATTGATTTATTGTTGGAAGAGATTAAAGATAGGTCGAAGAGGAAGTAATATTTCTCTATCAAACCCTATATTTGCCCGCATAATTAAAAACAGGGGAGAGCTGAAAACCTTTTAGAGTAAGCAAAATAACCAAATACTATAATGAAAAATATTTTACTCATCGCACTTCTTTCAATAAGTTCAATCTCTTTTGCCCAAAACTGGGGAGAGCCAGGTTCATTAAAAGCAAACAATTTAATATTGGCAGTACATTGCGATGCCAATGGCAATGCCTATGCAGGAGGCAAGTTTAAAAACACCAACGGCGATTTTATTGTAGTAAAATGGGATGGCACTGCTTGGGCCGAAATGGGAACTGGAGCTACTTCACTTTATGCAAATAATTATATTCAATCAATATGCTCTGATGCTGCAGGAAATGTATATGCAGCCGGAAAATTTACAAATACTACATTTAAAAACTACGTAGCAAAATGGAATGGAGCCAAATGGGTCGAAATTGGCGGTGGCAGCGCACTAGGCGTGGTAGGCGACATAAATTCAATTTGTGTTGATAACAAAGGCAATGTATATGCAGCAGGTGCTTTTAAAAATAGCAACGGCAAATATTATGTTTCTAAATGGGACGGTACCCAATGGGCAGAAATGGGCGGTGGTGCCAAAGGCTTGAACAGTGATAGTTTGATATACTCCATTGCGGTAGATACGGCTGGCAATGTATATGCTGCTGGAAGGATTACAAACATAGGCGGGATGAAATATGTGGCCAAATGGGATGGCGACAAATGGAGCGAACTGGGTGGTGCAAGTGCTACGCCATTAGATGCCAATGATTATATTAATTCAGTATGTACTGATATTGCTGGCAACGTCTACGCTGGCGGAGGTTTTACCAATACCAATGGCGACTATTCAATAGCCATGTATAATGGAACTGACTGGAATGAAGTTGGAGGTGGAAGCAATTCAATAGCTGCCAATGATGATATAAATTCTATATGCATTGGAAACAAAGGTTATATATATGCAGCAGGTAAATTTACCAATGCAGGTGGCAAACAATATGTAGCTAAATGGAATGGTACCAAATGGAGTGAATTGGGTGCCGGTGCTTCTCCACTTAATGCGGGAGATTTTATCAATGCAATAAGTGCTGATAGCAAAGGGAGTGTATATGCTGGAGGTAATTTTAAAAATTTAAGCGGAAGTAACTACGTAGCTAAGTTTACTTTTATTAATGCGATATCTGAGGTGAATAACTCAAACGATGTTCAGATTTACCCAAACCCTGCAAATGATTATATTGCCATTTCAAATACTTCTCTTTCAAAGTTTAAAACTGAAATTTATTCAGTTGATGGTAAATTGTTGAAACAAAATAGTTATAATAATGCTGCAAATAATATCATAGATATTTCCGATTTATCGCGTGGTGTGTATATGCTGAAGGTGATTGATGGTATTGGGGTTAGTGCGAAGAGAATTGTAATAGAAAGGTAGTTTATTTTGCTTTTCTAATTAAGGTTACTGTTCCTTGTTGCGTGCCGTTAATATCATAATTAACGTCTCGTTTTCCTGTCCAGGTTAGAAGCCAAATATATATATCTTCTTTGGCTTCTGTGTTTCTGTATTTTCCATTCCAGCCTTCATCTTTTTCGGTGCCGGTATAGATGAGTTCGCCCCATTTATTATAGATGGTGAGGGTATATTTTTCTACAAATGATGCACTGGGTTTGAATATATCATTAAGGCCGTCGCCATTGGGGGTAAAGCTGTTGGGTACGTATACTTTTGGTGGACAGACTTCTGCTATTTCTATAGTATCATATTGTTTGCAATTAAAACTATCAGTAACGAGCAAACTATATTGAGCAGGATCTTTTATTTGAATAGATGATGATGTTTCGCCTGTGCTCCACAAATAGTATTTATAACCTGCAACATCCAATTGCGGCAAACCGCTGTCAATACAGTAAGAGAAATCACGGCCAAGGTTTAGTTTTTGTTGGGGGAAATAATTTACTATAATAGAATCACTCACAAAACATTTGGCAGAATCGTATACGGTTACAAAATATTTTCCTGCTTTTTTTATCGTGATATTTGCTGTAGTATCATGCGTATTCCAAGTATAATTCCCTATAATATTTGCTTTTAAAACCAAACTATCATGTATACACATGCTAGTGTCGCTGCCTATATCTACAGGTGGCAGCGGGTTTACATAAGTAAGTGTGTCCTTATATTCTGCATCGCATACAATCGCCCCCGATGCTACAACTTTTATGTTGTATTTACCAGGAGGATAGTTGGTATTCCATTTTATTTTTTCGCCACTGCCTATATAGATGGTATCATTGAGGAACCAGTTGAAGGTGGTGTATTCTGGGTCATGCTCTACAATAATTGAATCTTTGCAAGTGCCTAAGTATATATTGAAGAATAGTTTTGAAACGGTGTATCTAGCGACATAATTATATTCACCAGTATCAATGAATATTGGGATATTCCCAAAGTATGTTGTATAGGGTTTAGTCTCATAGTGAAATGTTCCCGAAAAGAAAATATCATTCTCATTTGCTGATATCTTGATAGCATGGTGGTGAAAAGGAACTTCATGATGTTCAATGTATTTCAAATTTCCTACGGAATCGAGCCGCATAAAAAACATTTCAAAATCAGCATCATGATATTGCTTGATAAACGGATTTTGAAAACGATAGTTTTGATATTGTAGCGTATTGCCGAATTCGCCAAGTACCGTAACTATATTTTTTTTATCGACTATCATATCGACAATCTTCCCCGTCCCGAATTTTATCCAAATGGTGTTTAATTTATTGTCTAATTCAGCTATAAAAAAACTACCGTATGTTATGGAGTATATTTTATTATTAATTATTACAGTATCATCATTTGCTTGGCCAGATAAATAGATATGAGAGTTATTACTTATTATTTTATTGATTTGAGCATTTTGGTTGTTAAAATCATGATGAATAAGTACTTTTCCTTTTGGGTCAATTATTTCAGCAAAATTATTATAATAGGGACTAAATACATCGTTTTTGCTGAAGCCAAGAATTATAGCATTATCAGCCTTCTTACTTATATTTTTTATATAACTACTAGAATCATTATGGTATATTTTTTTCCATTCAATTTTTTCATTTTTTGTATCATAACTAATTAATACGCCCCAATAAAAGCTACTTCCTAGTGTATGTACATAGGAACTATTATCACAAAAAATCAACGAATCATAATTGAATGAAGCCTCAATAATTATGGAATTATTTATAATTTCAAAATCATAAGTGGTTATTGAATTGAAGCTATTATTTACTCGTACTATTTTTTTTGCTTTTATATAACTTAAGTCTGTTGCAGCAAGTTCAATATATAAAATAATTCTATTAACTGATGGGTAATCTGGTAGTATGGTATCTTTCCCAAAGATTAAAGTATCATTAAATGCAAATACCACCACACATTTTATTAGACTATCTTGAATTTTTATTTCTCCACTTATTACTGTGACTTTCTTCTGCGGAACTACAGCTGCACCGATACATTTCCCATCTTTAGAAAATTTTGAAATAAGGGTGTCCCCATTTGTTTGCTGATATAACGATAGTGAATACAGATTGCAATTGTTATCATTCACAATTGAAGTGTTGGCTGCTCCCCAATTTTTGGCCTCCTTATTATCCACCCACTGCCACCCCGCACTCTGTGAATACATGTTTTTGCAACATAACAATACTAGGGCAATAGAAAGTAGTTTCCGCATTTTAGTTAGATGACAAAGTTAATGGCAAATAGTTGCCTGTTATCCCTGAAGTTTTTGATGCAAAAAAATCCCGTCCTGCAAAGGCTTTAAGCTAAAGTGTTCATATGCCATCACTTAATCCACAAGCTTGGATAAATATGTAAGGTATTTCTGCAATCCAAATTTGTTTCTACAAAAAAGAAATGATACCTTTGAGTTGTATTATCGTAAACTCCGATGAAACGCATATACCTAGCTTGCTCCATATTGCTATCCGTGTTTGCAAAAGCACAACAATTGCCCATTTATTGGCAACAGGGCACTGCGTATTATAATCCCAATATTGCTGAACTCACCAATGAAAGTGAAGAGGTAAAAGCCAATACTTATAATGACCGAATATTTGCTGTGGTAGTTTTTGAGAACCTGCCGTCCACCAATTTGAAAAAAGAAATGGAAAATCAGCAGGTAAGATTTTATTCATTTGTGTCTCCTTCTGCATATTGTGTTTCAATTCCAACAGCTGGCGGTTTGCAAATTTTACAATCCAATGGAGCCAGAGTTATCACCTTCCCCGCTCATGCAATCAAACTGCATCCCGATCTGCAAAACCACGTATACCTCCCGCATATTATACGTATGGGTGGCCGTGTGAGTGTTGCATTGTGGATGTATGATAACACATTATTAGAAAAAGACTATTTAATAAAACAAGGTTGTACTATTGAGAAAGAAGGAATTGGTTATCTCATAGTTAATCAAGATACCAGTAAAATAAATGCTTTGGCAGCTTTGCCTTTTGTACATTATATAGAGGCACGTAGTATTGATCCTGTAGATTTGAACAAACCAGGGGTGAATAATCACCGTGATAATTATTTGCAAAATACAAATCTGAGTGCACTAACAGGTAACGGTGTTGTGATAGGAATTGGTGACGGAGGAATGGGGGTGCTGCATTTAGATTTTCAAAACCGCCAGAACAATACCAGTGTGTTTGGTTCATCGGCACACTCAAACCATGTAACAGGAACCATAGGCGGGGCAGGTATCATAAATCCTTTATTTAAAGGCATGGCTCCAAAAGCTACACTGCTTAATGGTTATTATCCAGAATATACCGATAATTCAGCAACAAGTTATAATACTTATGGTATGGTGCTTACCAGCAATTCGTGGGGCTATAGCTATGTTTGTAGCGGTACGGATTATAATTATGAAAGCAATAGCGACGACCAGCAAATGCGTGCTTACCCCATGATGAGTAACCAATTTGCAGCAGGTAATAATGGTGCATCTACATGCAGTGGTTATGCATTAGGTTTTCATACTTCTTTTTACGGACCCAATACCGCCAAAAATAATTTTACTGTTGGTGCAGTTGATGATACAGATTTGATTGCATCTTTTTCATCACGTGGGCCTGCAGCTGATGGGCGCATTAAACCGGAGATTTGTGCAGTGGGTGTAAATGTAAATTCTAGTGTTGCAACTAATACATATTCTACCATGTCAGGCACAAGTATGGCTACACCGGGCATTACAGGAACTATGGCATTATTATATGAAAAATATAAAAGTTTGCATAGCAATGTTAACCCCGATGGCACTTTAATAAAAGCTTTGTTGATGAATACCGCTGATGATGGAGGAAATGCAGGGCCTGATTATAAATATGGATATGGTCGCATTAATGCACGCAGAGCTTTAGATTGTTTGGTTAATAATTTATATAGTATAGATTCACTAAATACTAGCGATTCGGATTCATATATTATAAGTGTTCCCTCAAATACCGCTGAACTAAAAGTAATGCTCCACTGGAGAGACAAAGAAGCCAATGCCTTTGCTGCCAAAACATTGGTGAATGATTTGGATTTGAAAGTAATAGATCCAAGTAGTATTACTTATTTGCCTTGGGTTTTAGATTATGCAGCAGCCAATGTGAACAATACTGCAACTCGCAAAAAAGATACATTGAATGTGATGGAACAAGTCACTATTTCAAATCCTACAAGTGGCAATTATACAATAAAAGCAATCGGTACATCAGTTCCTTATGGCCCACAAACATATTATATAACTTACGAGGTAGTTCCACAATCTATCAAGCTCACATATCCTATCGGTGCAGAATCGTTTTCGCCAAGTACCAGTGAGAGAATCCGATTCGATGCCTACGGAATTAGTAGCGGAAATATTATACTAGAATATTCGACAGATAGCGGTGCCACTTGGAATAATTTATCATCCACAATAAGTTATTCAGCACGTTATTATGATTGGACTGTGCCAAGTGTGGCTACATACAAAGCTTTGGTAAGAGTAAGACATAGCACGCTAACCTCACTGGGCGATACTTCAAAATCAATATTTAATATATTGGGCACACCCAATTTTGCAAGCGGAACAATTACCAGTTGCGATAAAACCGTTACCATAAAATGGCCCTCAGTTAGCAATGCAAACAAGTATGAGGTAATGACAATGGGAGGTTTCGATTGGCAAACCATAGCAACAATTACAGATACATTTTTTACAATAGGAGGTCAAACTGGTGGTGCTACCGCGTGGTTTACCATGAGGGCACTAACCAATAGCGGAGCAAAGAGTGAACGTGCTACAGCCCGCTCAATAACAGTTAGTACGAGCAATTGTAGTAATACGAGCGATGTGGGTATGTATACTTTGGTTTCACCTTCATATGGTAGAAAAAGCAGTTATAATACTTTAAGCTCAACGCAAAGTATTACTGTTACCATTCGCAATTATAGTAGTAGTTCAATTGGTAGCTTTCCAGTATCATATCAATTGAATGGAGGCACCGCAGTGAACGAAACTTATAGCCCAAGTATTGCAGCAAATAGTTCTGCAAATTATACTTTTACTACCACTGCCAACTTGAGTGCAGCGGGGAATTACACCTTGAAAATATGGACAGGAAAAACCAGTGATAACAATCGATATAATGATACTTTAAGTTTTACAGTGAGGCATTTATTAAATCCTGCAATTACCACATTGCCCTCTACAGAAGGATTTGAAACTGCAAGAGACACTGTTGTGAGTGGAACATATTTTGGGGCAGCAGAAGTACCGCAAATTGATTATGATAATAACAGTCCCTTGTGCAGGTTGCGTACCAATGTGCGTCCAGAACTTTTCCAGAGTGGAAGTCGTGCAATTACATTAGATAAATCCACACATAACGGCACCAATAATTATAACTATTTAATATATACTTTAAACCTAAGCAATTTTACAACCGATAACAAACTTGGACTTAAGTTTTATTTAATGCATCATGGTGAGGAAAGAAATTCGAAAGATAGTGTTTGGGTTCGTGGTAGTGATAGTTCTTCGTGGTTGGGATTGTATGATTGGTGGGCAAATAAGGGAACAGCGGGAGTTTGGAAATTACATTCAGCAATCAATCTATATAATAGAATTATTAGTGCCGGACAAAGTATTACTTCATCTGCACAAATAAGAATTGGGCAAGAAGATAATTCGATTTTTGTAAAACCAAGCGATAGTGATGGATTGAGTATTGATAATATTACAATATATGAATTACCTGGCGATGTGGCAATTACCGCTGTTACAAGTCCTACAAATGGTATCGGACTTTCTAGTACATCGCAAGTTAAAGTTACGGTGGTCAATAATTCGCCTACCTCCGTTTCTAATATTCCCTTGGCATATCGCATTAATGGTGGCAGTTGGGTAAAAGATACTTTATTTTCTACTTTAGGTATATCCGCAAGCACAGTTTTTACATTTAGCCAAACAGTAGATTTGAGCACACCGGGATTATATACTTTGGATGTGTATTCGCATTATAGTGGAGATTCATTGCCATCAAACGACTCAATATTGGGTACACAAATTCGCAATATCAAAAAGGTAAGCACTTTCCCCTACACAGAAGGATTTGAAAGTAATGATGGATATTTATGGACAGAAAGTGGTAACAGTTATACTAGTAATTGGGCTTATGGAGTGCCGGCAAAAGTTATATTAGATACTGCTGCCAATGGCAGTAAAGTGTGGGCTACTAAACTATCTGGTAATTATGATGACAATCAATTATCCTATTTATATACACCAGCATTCGATTTAAGTGGATTCTCAGCAAACCCGTTTTTCTCTTTCATTCAGAAATTTCAAACCGAGTCAGGTTTTGATAATATGTATATAGAGTACAGTGAAAATAATGGAACAACTTGGGTGAAACTAGGAACAAAAAATACAGGAACCAATTGGTATAATAATGCAGCAAATGTATTTGATGGAGATAGATTATATTGGAAATTATCATCAAACAGAATTCCAACTTCTTCTATGGCAAATAAAACACAAGTGCGTTTTCGCTTTGTATTCAGTTCCGATGTAAGTGCCAATTACGTAGGCGTAGCGTTAGATGATATACATATATATGGAGGTAATGATACCAGTATACAAACCAGTACAAAAGTAACTTCAGCAAGTATTTCTGGAAGCTCATTTGTGAATGTATTAAATGGAAATAATAGAATAGTTTCTATAAATCCCAATGGTCAAAATTTAGGAAATACAACTGTGGGGGTATATGTTCGCTCAGGCACCATGCGAGTTTATCAAAACGAAAAAACCATGAACCGTAATTGGTGGATTAAACCCACCACACAGCCAACTTCAGCAGTTACTGTACGTTTGTATTTATTAGAAAGTGAGTATATGAGTTTGGATTCAGCAGACGATAGTACCAATACGATTCAGGATATGGGCGTTACCAAATATGACGGACAAAACGAAGATAGTTTGATCACCAATAACCTTGGATATTTTAATTATATACCCTCGAAAAATATAAAGAAAGTTCCATTTAGTAATGGATATTATTTGGAGTTTGATGTAACCAGTTTCTCTGAGTTTTGGATTAATGCGGGTGGACAAGGAGGTAGTGTTCCTTTACCTTTGGATTGGATTAATTTCACTGCAAAAGCAGTAAATAGTGATGCACAGCTTACTTGGCAAGTGGCCAATGCCAAGGGGATACAAGAATATAATATAGAGCGTTCCATAGATATGCAAAATTGGAAAACGATTTCTACAATCGATAATTCGAATAATTTGCAAAATACAATACGTAATTATACCGATAGAAATGTTTCAGAAATGAATACTGTTTTTTATCGCATCAATGCATCTGAATTAAATAAAGATAATTATAGTATTATACAATCTGTAAACTGGAAAACTATTCCCGATTCTCGTATCAGCATCGATCCCAATCCGGCTATAGACTTCATTCGTATCAGCAACAAAAACAATACAAACATCTCATTGCTGCAAATTGATATATACGATTTGCAAGGCAAACTTATCAAACATTATAATAATACCACACAGATTTCATTGGCAGATTTTAATACCGGAATCTATATCATAAAGACCGAGGCAGATGGTGTGGTGGAGTATAATAGGGTGGTTAAAAGACAATAGACGAAAGACAAAGGACAAAAGTAGAAAGTATATAGTATAAGGTATAAAGTATGAGATTAGCTAAATTGTTGTCTTTATATATTGTTATACTTCTAATAATCAATTCATGTACTAATAATACAGATGAAAAACAAGAGATTCGTAAATTCAGCAATACTGAAGAGTCAAGAATTGATAAATATAGAAGAAATGCTTTAAAAGAGGATTCTGTTTTTAACCTAAGAATTGATCGGTTGTTAAAACATTTAAACGAACCAGATTTAAGAACAAGTAAAATAGAAACATTTAGGTTTATTTTGCATGAATACCCCAAATCAGAACACGTACTATTTAGAATTGAAAAAGATTCAAATAATAAGGTAACATTTATTACCAAATATTATGTTAGAAAAGATGAGATGACCGGTGAAGGTGAGGATAGCGTTACAAAAGAAATAGTAAAAGTTCTAACATTGGCAGATTGGGAAAAAATACGCATCAAATCTTTAGAATCATACTTTTGGTCTTTAGAAATGCGTGATAGTTATGAACCAGGACCATGCCGCGGAGCATTTTGGACTATTGAAGGAAAAAGACAAAGTCATTATGGGTATGAATCATTTAAGGAATATGCTCGTGTTTATAGAGTAATTCCATATAAAGGTTCATTTTTCGAATTGGGTTTAGCAATTGCACAACTACATGATAAATCTATGGAGAAAATACTTGTTAAATATTTCAAAGAATATAGGATGTATTCAAAATAAAAAAAGTTTGTCATCCTGAGTTTATCGAAGGGTAGACAAACTTCTCCTGTGTCGTCTTCGATGAACTCAGACTGACAAAGATTTCACCCTTTACTATATACCTTATACTATATACTTTATACTATCTTTGCCACCTTGCCAGCACAAGATTTTCTAAAAGATGCCATTCGTTCCCTGCCCAATAAGCCTGGGATTTATAAGTATTTCGATACCGAAGGCGAGCTCTTATATATTGGTAAAGCCAAAGATTTAAAAAAACGCGTCAGCAGTTATTTTACCAAACAGCATTACGAAAGCAATAAAACCAAGCGACTCGTTTCACTAATTCACAAGATAGAATTTACGATAGTTGATACCGAGTATGATGCGTTGTTGTTGGAAAACATATTAATCAAGCACCATCAGCCACGGTACAATGTGAGCTTGAAAGATGACAAAACCTACCCGTTTATTAAGATCACTAAAGAGCGTTTCCCCAAGATTTTCGCAACACGCCGCTTGTTAAACGATGGTGCTGATTATTTCGGACCTTATGCCTCGGTTGACATGATGTATATACTTTTAGATTTGGTGAAAGCTATGTATCCTTTGCGAAATTGCAATTTGAATTTGACTGAAGAAAATATAAAAGCTAAGAAATTTAAAATTTGCTTAGAGTATCAGATAGGTAATTGCAAAGGCCCTTGCGAAGGGTTTCAGACGGAGGATGACTATATGCTTTCCATTAAGTCGATAGGTAAAATACTGAAAGGAAATGCAAGCGAAGTATTAAATATATTGAAAGAACAAATGGCTGAAGCTTCTAAAGAATATAAATTTGAAGAAGCACACCAGCTCAAATTAAAGTATAATAAACTCTTAGATTTTCATGGTCGTTCTACCATTGTAAGCCAAAGTATTACAGACTTGGATGTATTCTCGATTGCAGAAGAACAAAATTTCGCCTTTGTTAATTTTTTGCGAGTGATAAATGGTATGATTGTGCAAACACAAACTATTGAGCTAAAAAAGAAAATCGAAGAAAGTACAGATGAGCTATTACAAATGGGCATGGCCGAAATACACAGTCGCTATGGAAATAAAGCAAAAGAAATTGTGGTGCCATTTGAAATTGAATTAGAAGATAAGAATATAACATTCACAGTTCCCAAAGCTGGTGATAAAAGAAAACTATTGGATTTATCGCTGAAAAATGTATTATACTTTAAACGCGAAAAATTAGCGCAATACGAAAAAGTGAATCCAGATGTTCGGTCCGATAGGATATTGGCACAAATGCAAAAAGATTTGCGTTTGCCACATCCACCTAAGCGTATCGATTGTTTCGATAATTCCAATTTCCAAGGAGCTTATCCCGTGAGTGCAATGGTTTGTTTTATAGATGCCAAGCCCGCAAAAAAAGAATACAGACATTATAAAGTGAAGACAGTGGTCGGTCCCGATGATTTTGCCACCATGCACGAAGTGATTACACGCCGCTATTCTAGGGTGTTGGAAGAGAAATTACCGTTACCCGAACTGATTATTGTTGATGGCGGAAAAGGACAGCTTAGCTCGGCAGTGGACGCGTTACAAAAATTAGGTTTATATGGTAAAATTCCTATCATAGGTATTGCCAAACGATTGGAAGAATTATATTATCCTGGTGATGAATTACCTTTATATATTGACAAAAAATCGGAGACATTAAAAACTATACAACAGTTGCGCGACGAGGCTCACCGTTTTGGTATCACATTCCACCGAAAGCTACGCAATCAAGGCACTTTGGCTACCGAGTTAGAAGATATAGAGGGAATAGGAGAGGCCACAGCGGAGAAATTATTAAAACATTTTCGCTCCGTAAAAAAAATAAAAGAAGCTGCCATTGATGAGCTAGATGAATTGGTAGGGAAATCAAAATCGAAATTGGTATATGAATATTTTAATCCAAAAACCTCGTGACCAAAGAAGATTTATATCATATCATACCCGGCATTGAAACGGTTTGTATATTCGACAATAACCACAAACAAAATGCTTGCGGATATCATACCTATGAATGGTTAGGAGGATTTGGTGCAGAAGAAATTATTATAGGTAAAGTAGGAGATGTATTTGAGCAATTGAAAGTACGATATAACAGTGATTGGTGGATGGGCTGCCTTGGTTATGATTTGAAAAATGAAATTGAAAAACTAGAATCTAAGAACTATGATGGGACAAATTTTCCCGATGTCGTATTCTTTAAACCTATTGTGGTGATAGTTGAAACCAATGGAATACTTGAATTTGTGAAAGGTGATGAAGCTCAATTAAAGCAATTATATAATACTCCAAATACTACTAATATTCAATCGAAAAATATACATTTGCAAGATAGAACAAGTAAAGAAAACTATATACAAAATTTCGAAAAGATAAAACAACATATAATAGATGGCGATGTATACGAGCTGAATTATTGTATGGAGTTTTATGCAGAAAATATAAATATCAATCCTTTTGAAACTTGGCAAAGGCTTAATTCTAATAGTCCCACGCCATTTGCTGGTTATTTATCTCACAAAAATTTTCAATTACTTTGTGCCAGTCCAGAAAGATTTTTGAAAAAAGAAAACTTTAAACTAATAGCACAACCAATCAAAGGAACTATTATAAGAGGCAAAGATGAAAAAGAGGATGAACTATTCAAAAAACAATTATATAATAACGAAAAAGAACGCAGCGAAAATGTGATGATTGTGGATTTGATGCGCAATGATTTGGCTCGCAGCAGTAAGGCAGGCACGGTGCAAGTGGAAGAGCTTTTCGGTATATATTCATTTGAAAAACTTCATCAAATGATTTCTACTGTTACAGCAGAAGTAAAACAAGAATTAAATTTATATGATATAATAAGAAATGCTTTCCCAATGGGAAGTATGACTGGGTGTCCCAAAATAAAAGCAATGGAATTGATAGAAGAATATGAAGACAGCAAAAGAGGATTCTTTTCTGGTGCACTTGGATATGTGTTACCCCAAGGTGATTTTGATTTTAATGTGGTTATTCGAAGTATCATATATAATAGTGAAAATAAATACTTATCATTTCATGCAGGTAGTGCGATTACCTACGAAGCCAATGCGTTGAGTGAATATGAAGAGTGTATATTAAAGACCCAATCGATTAGAAATACCTTGGATATTTTGTAAATAAATTGTCACATAAGTTTTTTTAACAATTATAAAATATTATTTTTCAAATGATTAGTTTAAATTTGCAAACATGTAATGCAACGAAATTAAACCAATCATTGTCATTACCATCATAACGACACATACATAAAAGATAAAACCAATGAAAAACTACATTTTAAAAACCACCCTCATTGTGGCCGCATTTACTGCCCTCACATTCACATCATGTAAACGCGACACTTGGGACGCGAACGACACTACTACAACCGAAGATCAATCTTTGGCTGATGCAACCGAAAATGACATTTTTAAACTAGGAGATGATGCTGTTTCAAACGGCAACGTGACATTAAAAAACGGCGATGTAGAAACCTTAGCTGGATCCTGTGCAACTGTTACTATTGATTCAGGTTCTAATCCTAAAAAGGCTACTATTGACTTTGGTACTGCAAATTGCATGGGAAACGATGGTAAAAACCGCAGAGGTAAAATCATTATTACCCACACTGGTAAATGGTATGCTGTAGGTTCTGTAATGACAATAACCACGCAAGATTTCTATGTAAATGATAACAAAATTGAAGTAACTAAAACTGTTACTTGTTCAGCACCACTAACATGGACCATTGAGGTTAAAAATGGTAAAATTACTATCGCAAACAATGGCGGTACCATCACTTGGAGCACAAGTCGTACTCGCAAAATGACAGCAGGTTCAAACACTCCTTTTATATTGAGCGACGATAAGTATGAAATTACTGGAAGTGCAAGCGGAACAAACCGCAGCGCAATAGCTTATACTATGAATATCACAACACCGCTTACAGTTGATTTTAGCTGCCTTAAATCTCGTGTTACTAAAGGTGTTATTACCTTTACAGTTTCAGGTAAAGCAGATCGCAGTATTGATTTTGGAAACGGAACTTGCGATGATGAAGCAGTAGTAACTGTTGGAAAAAATTCTAAAACTATAGTTTTGAAACGCTAAAAAATTAGAACCTAAAGCAGGATTTTATATATAAAAGCCTGGTGTTGTAATGACATCAGGCTTTTTTTATATATTGATTTGTTGTCCCGATAGCTATCGGGATATGATTGAATGATTTAAAGGATTATGAAAGAGGTTTAATTATTCTTTGCTCCCTGTTTAATTCAATTTAAAATCAAATCTTTTTTACAAATATCTAACTGACCACATGGTGGCATTGGCTGCGACGCAGAAGTCATTTGAATATATATAATACTATTTGTGGCATTCAAAGTATCTATATATCCCGAACCAGATTTATGTAAAGAAGTATAAGTATTTGCCGCTTCTAGATTTAGCTTTCCTTTAGGATTCACAGCTGAATGGCAGGTTTTATCACATTGCCCCCATGCGATATCACACTTGAGCAATTACCATAGCATTATAATGATATAATACTTTAATGTCATTTTGTTAATGCTAGGAAAATGGGAATAAATGGTTTCAACTTTTTTATAATGGTACAAAGGTAATTGCAGAATTTATGATAAAATTATGATTCCAATCATCTTTGGTCAAAAAGACAGATTGTATATATACTGCTACCTATAAAAAACCCATTTGCCCAATTCTCTAAACGTAGGTTTTTTACCATACATCAAAATTCCAACTCTGTATATTCGGGCAGCAAACCATACAATACATATAAATGAAACAAGCATAATACCCATGCTCAATGCGATCTCCCAGTTGAAGGATTGCATAAACGATACACGGGCCATCATTACAATAGGAGAGGAGAATGGTATCATAGATGCCCAAAAAGCCATATCGCCATTGGGGTCGTTCATTACCGTGCTAAAGGCGATGAAGAAGGAGAAGATTAGCGGTAGGTTAACCGGCAGCATAAATTGCTGGGTATCGGTTTCCGAATCGACGGCTGAGCCGATGGCGGCATATAATGAAGCATATAATAAATAGCCGGTAATAAAGTAAAATACAAAACAGAATAATATCAACGGAAAGTTTAGTGTATTAAGTGCTTTCTCAAATTTCATAAAGCTTTGCATTTGTTCTGCTTTTTCATAGTCGTCAGCAGGTATATGAGAATTCTTTTTTATCACCTGTTCTACTTGGTCCATATCTACATTACTCGTAAGATAGCTTTTCATTACACCGGTAACAGTTATAGTCAATATAATCCAAATGGCAAACTGGGTAAGGGCCACACAAGCAATACCGATAATTTTCCCCATCATTAATTGGAAAGGTTTTACACTGCTTATTACAATCTCTACAATGCGGTTTGTCTTTTCTTCAATCACACCACGCATCACTTGTATACCATAAAGCATAATGAACAAGAATATAATATAAGTGAGCACCATGGCCCCGATAAACGAACTTCCAGTACTTGCATCTTCGGTTCCTTTTTCGCTCACCAATTTTGGGTACACAGCAATGCTGGTGCGGGTTGCCTTAATCTGTGCTTGTGTGAGGTTCATATTCTTCATCTTAATATTGGTGATGATTTCCTCGAATTTTTCCTCCAGCTTGTTTATTATAGCAACACCAGGTTGTTGCTCGGCTACAAAGTCAATATCTTTTATATAAGTAATAGAATCTGTTTTTGGTATGATGATAAGTGCATCGTATTTTTTATATAATACTTGGCTTTTTAACGTATCAATATTTTCATTGGTAAATACAAAAAAAATTTTGTCGTCGTTCAGCAGTTTGTCTTTAAAAAAACCTTGCTCATCATGCACGGCAATTACTTTACTTTTCTCGCCAATGCCTGAGTTTACCGCCAAATAAATCATCACGCCATATAAAGCTCCAATAAGCACAGGGCCTAAAATGGTCATAATAATGAACGAACGTTTTTTTACCCTGGTAAGGTACTCACGTCTAATAATCAGGAATATTTTGTGCATAGGATTTATTAGAAAAACAAGGCGAATTTATGTGATTTAATTTTGAAGACAAAATATATTATGTTTGTCACGCTGTCCCGACTATCCCGACTAATTCGGGACGGGATCGTCAGAGGGCGACAAACTCAAGAATTTGTACTTGGTACCACGGTTGGCTTCCGCCCCACATAATACACAACAACATCAGTAATTGTCTTGATCAAAACAAATATGCTAATAAAATACAATTTGGCCAAATGTTGATGGTTTGGGAAGTGTTCTTTCACATACATGAAACCCAGTACCCCAAGTACCATTGCCACATGTATCACAATAGTACGACCATCGAATAACGAAGCATTGTCTGATGGATGAACACGAAGATACTCTCCATTTCCGTAGAAATGCCACATGAGGTCCATACCCACACTTAAGGTATAAAGCATCAGGGTTAAATTGAATATTGGATTCATAAAAAATGCCATTTCTATATTGGTTCTCATATCGGCTTTGTCAGATATCAGTAAGCCTACAAATAGGAATATAAACAAAAGATAAAATAACAGCAAGCCTATGCGTATAATCAAAAACCGAATACCTGTTTTCCATTTCGATTCGTCTTTAGCAGGGAATTTCATTTTCAGTTTTTCATTGGGTGTGCTGCCTTTCGAACTAACTATTTTAATAAAAGAGAAAGCTGATAGAATCAGTGTTTCCAACCAATACAGGTAAATTACTGAAAATATCGTCCATTCATTCATCATCACGCCATAGACAGGCATTAAGTTAAATGCAATCTGAAACAATAATGGGAAAGCAATACGATGGTGCATAGTTGTTTACTTTTGTGGAGGGAAAAACTTTACAATATTAATCCATTCCCATAACTTTGCATAATGCGTTTCCGTTGTTAAAAAGTATTTTAAAGCAATTAGATCAGATGGATTTAGTACAAACAAATCATTACGATACCCACAAGATTATCCTGATATTTCATGTGTTTTGTGGAGTCATTGCACTGTTAACGGGGCTTATAGCAATTATTGCAATGAAAGGGAGTCGGCTTCACATAACTTCAGGAAAAGGTTTTTATTTGGCCATGTTTGCTGTAGGTATATTGTCATTTATTTTGGCTTCGATCAAATTTAACCCCTTCTTACTTTCTATTGGAATTTTCTCATTATATATGGTAATCAGAGGACGTAGGGCATTGTTTTATTATAGATTGATAGAAAGCTATAATTCAACTATGATCGACAAACTACCAGTTTATCTAGGATTACTCACAGCAATATTTATGATTGTATATCCCGGTTATATGATAGTGTTTTATCATTCAGAAGGCATATTTATATTGATAATTTTCGGTTCTATTTTATCGATGATGGTATATAGTGATTTGAAAATATTATATAAAAATTCGGTATTTCTTCCCTATCACAAAAAATGGATTTTTAAACATATTGTTATGATGCTAGGCACTTACATAGCTGCTACCACAGCTTTCTTGGTGAATGTAGTTAAATTCGATCCGCCTTGGGTTTTGTGTTTGAGCCCCACAGTGGTAGGTGTTTTAACTATAACTTACTTTAACAAACAATGGAGAATAAAGTTGAAGGAAGCATAGTTGTTAAGTAGAATTATATATATAACTTTTTTTCTACTCATAGCTGATATTGCTTTGGGCCAAATAGCCGTTAGCGAACGCTCAAAAGAGTTCGCACAAATCACTGATACAGTCAAACTAGATACACTTACCATTATCCCTGGAAGTATAATAGTACTTCAAAATAATATATTAGTAGCAGAAACATTATATGGTATTGATTATATAAATTCTACTATTATCTTCAAATCTCCAATTATAAATTTGAGAATTACTTATCGCACTTTTTCAAGAAAACTTGATTATACAATTCGCAGAAAAGACCCTAAGTTGATATATAAAGATTTTCAACCGCTAATCAATCCTTTCACCTACACTCCCAGCACTGACGACCCATACAATATTGATGCATCGGGCCTAGAAATGCGTGGATTATTAAGTCGCGGAATAGGAGTGGGTAATACACAAAGTTTGGTAGTGAACTCAAATTTGAATTTGCAAATCAGTGGCAAAATAAATAATGATGTAGAAGTAAAAGCTGCAATTAGTGATGATAATAATCCCATACAAGCTGATGGAAGCAGCCGACAGGTGCAAGACTTCGACAAAGTATATATAGAACTTTTTAAAAATAAGACACGTGTAGTACTCGGCGATTTTCAAATGAAACGACCGGCTAAATCGTATTTTACTGCGTATGATAAAAAATCTCGTGGCGTGCAATTCGACCATGGATGGGAAGATAAGAAACTAGGAATAAAATATACAATTGGTGGCGAAGGTGCCATAAGTCGCGGGCGTTTCAGTAGGAATACATTTAATGGACAAGAAGGAAATCAAGGTCCATATAGATTATCGGGGGCAAATGGAGAATTATATATTATTATACTTTCGGGTACCGAAAAAGTTTACCTGGACGGACTGCCTATGACCCGTGGTGAACAAGATGATTATATCATTGATTATAATACAGGTGAAGTGACCTTTATGCCGCGAAGGCTTATCAATAGCTATAGTAGGATAGTGGTGGAGTTTCAATATAGTGATAGAAATTACGGACGTGTAGTATATACTGCAAGAGCCACTGTTCAAATTAAAAAACATGAATTTGTATTCAATCATTATACGGAGAAAGATTTAAAAAATCAACCATACCAGCAAACCTTAACTGATGCACAAATACTTGCACTTGCAAATGCTGGCAATGATCCAACGCAAACCAAATTTGAAAATGCCATCGCAAACGACTATTATGATAAAACAAAACTATTATATAATAAATATGATACCGTAATAAATGGAGATACAATAAAGTATTATAGATATGCTTCATCAGGAGGGAATGATACACCTTTCTATCAATTGGCTTTTAGCTATATGGGGCAGGGCAGGGGCAGTTATAATATAGCAAGCAGCGGTGCAAATGGTCGTGTGTTTAAGTGGGTGGGGCAATTGCAAGGAAGTTACGAACCTATTCAAACACTTATCACACCTAAACAGATGCAGATGACTACACTCACACATATATATAATCTCAATGCGAAAACTAAAATAGAACAGGAAATAGCAATTAGTAATAAAGATAGAAATACTTTTTCACGCAAAGATGATCAAAATAACAAAGGTTTAGGTTATAGACTAAAACTATATAAAAATTTGCAAATAAGTAAGAATTTAAAATTTGATAATACCACTTCATGGGAATTTGTGAACAAGAATTTTCGTTATATAGAACGTTATCGTAATGTAGAATTTGATAGAAGTTGGGAACGTACTTTAAGCAATAAAATATTTGCAGACACTGGGTTTAGAGAGCATATTGTGATGTCGAAGTTTAATATGTTTTTTAAAGAATATCTGAGAACATCGTATCAGTTTTCATCATATCAAAAAGATAATTTTTTGAAAGGAATGGCCCATGCAATCTCAACAGATATTAATATAAAAAGGTGGACAGCATCAGGCAATTATAATACTACTGGAAGTTTGGTTACGCAAAATGATATTGCTGCAAACAACTATAAAACCTATCGTGCAGAGCTTTCTCGTTCGGGAAATTATATAAAATATAAAGTATATACCAATAGCGAACGCAGCACATTTAAATATAATACAGCTCCCGATTCTTTATTGTATAACTCTTTTAATTACGATCAATATGGAGCTGGTTTAAACACCAATGACACACTTAAATCTCAGTTCGGATTAAACTACTTTTTGCGTAAAGATAAAACCCCATCCGGGGGCAAATTCATTGACCTCAATGCCTCGCACAATATTGATGGAACCTTTAAAGCCAATGGCAAAGCAGGAAGATTAGACCTAAGTTTAAACTACCGTCGATTTATAAATGATACAGCGGCAAGCAATAAAGTAGAAGACAATACCTTGTTTCGTGGTGAATATCAAGTTGCATTATTTAAACGCACTTTATATATAAACTCATTTTTTCAAACGGGTAATGGGCGTGAGTTGAAGAAACAATTCACCTACCAAGAAGTACAACCTGGAAATGGTATATACCAATGGAACGACTACAATGGCGACAGCATACAGCAGCTCAACGAATTTGAAGTAGCAGTATATAAAGACAAGGCACGATTCATTAAAATATTTTTGCCAACCAATGATTATGTAAAAACCAATATCACCCGCATCAATCAAACTATTACTTGGGAGCCCTATAAACTTTGGGAAAAGAAGAAGGGCATCCTCAAATTTCTATCATACTTTAGCAATACCACCAATGTGCGTGTAGAGCAAAAAAATCAATCGAGTCAGTTTGCATTAAAGAATCCATTCAACAGTATTTTATCCGATACTGGTTTAATCACCCTCAGCGGAATCCTGCGTCACGTATGGTTTATCAATAAGTATAATAATGATTGGGGAGCTGAGTTTGGTTATATAAAAAACGGACAAAAACAATTACTCACCACAGGAGTTGAAGCCAAACAGAAAAAAGAACAATATATAAACCTGCGTAAAAGTATCGGCAAAAATTGGCAAACAAATATCAATATATTATTGGGCGATAAAGCACTCAATACCGAATTGTTTGAAGGCCGTAACTACCATTTCTATTATACCGATTTGCAACCCACACTGCAATGGCAACCCTCGCAGGATATGCGTTTAAAGATGTATTATCATAACTTCAATGCCAAGAATAAGTATAATAGTGATACCACTAAAACGCTAACAAACGAAATTACTACAGAGTTTAAATACTTATATAAAAACAACGGCAGCTTGCAAGTAAAGTTCAGCTACAACCATATCAAATTCAACGGAGATGCAAATTCCCCCATCGGTTTCGAAATGCTCAATGGATTGCTCAATGGCAACAATATCATCTGGGGACTAGCCTGGGAACACCGCCTTGCTAAAAACACCCAATTAAGTATTGTATATGATGGCCGCAAAAGCGAGCAAAGCAAGGCTGTGCATATCGCTAGGGTAGAGGCGAGGTATATATTTTAAATTAATGATGAATGTGCTGACGCTAATTTACACACTGCCTGTGGTTGTGGTGAGCGAAGTTGAACCATAACCAGCCACAGCCTGTATGCATATGATTTAAGAATCGTATAAATTTCATGTACCTTTGTTTTATAATCCTGAAGACATATGAATACTAAATTGTTCTTTTTATCAATATTAATAATTGTTTCAAATATTTGTAATGGTCAATCTAATGGTTCTACAAATAATTGCGACAAAGAATTAATATATAGATTGGTCAATTGTCAAGTTAAAATAATAAATAGAATATTTATTAACAAATATTTCATTGATGAAAGGACTGGTTTTCATTATATGCAAACAGATGATACAATTTCAAGTATTTGCAATAGCATTGTGAATTGGGACAAAACGGAAATACATTCAAAAAAGGCATCGGTAGTTATGATGGACAGCCTTAAATTTATGTCATATTATTGTTCTATAGATATGCCAGTATTCAATAGAAAGAAAACTAGATGCAGGATTAGTATATACACACACCAAAGTGAATGGGGCGGCTTTTCTGCAGATTATTATTATAGAAAAATATTGGGAAGATGGATAAAAGTAAAACGAATCATAAGTACGGTCAGTTGAATTTACGGTTTGAATCTAAATAACTTTTATTATTTAATGAAATATTAATATATTTGTACAATGATTATCGAATTAAACGTCAAAGACAAAAAAGCGAAGAGTTTTATATCCTTTCTTAAGGAACTTGATTTTGTGAAAATCAATACTAGGGCTAAGGAAGCAGCACTCACAGATGCAGATGTTATCTTCGGAATGGGCAAACCTGCAACAGATGCACAACTAAAAAAGTACCTAACATCTTCAGATTCTGAAAAGACGAAAGAACTAAACAAGGTGTGTGAAGAGGTGATTGCCTATCTTGATAAAAAGAAAAAATGAAAGTTGTTTTAAAACGGCAACCCCAAATTGCATTGGCAGCTATAGCAAGTTTTGTTGAATCGGAAAATACAGAAGGTAGCGGTAAAAGATTTATAGTAAAGTTTGTTAAATTTATAGAGAAATCAGCTGTTACAAAAGTGAAATTTGCTTTGTGCCATCATCATATTTTAGCATCGTTAAAATACAGTTGTATTATTTTCAACAAATGGGTTATTGCATTTGCAATAGAAAATAATAGTATGGTAGTCCATAAAATTATTCACGGTACTATACTAAAGTAAAGCTTATTTTTAATATGTACTTTAACTTGTCAAAGATAATAAGTACTTCTTAAATTAACAATAAATCAAAACTTCTATAACCTATTACCCACCATCATCTCCCGGAATCCCTCCCGAATAAGATTCGGGACTAGAATCCCAAATCCTTTTTTTTTCTCTATTTTTGCATCCCAATTTTTTAATCATGCAAACCGTTTATATAAAAGATTTACAGAAACACGAAAACCAGATTGTAACACTTGAGGGCTGGGTGGCCAACCGCCGCGATAGTAAGGGATTGGTGTTTATCAACCTTCGCGATGGTTATGGAATGTGTCAGTGTGTGGTGGATGCCAATAAGGTAACCACCGATGAATTTGATTGTGCAGGCAAGCTAGGTCTCGAGAGCTCTGTAAAGATAAATGGGACTGTGGTAAAGGACGAAAAGCAGCTGGGCGGTTATGAGATTCAAGTAACTTCATTGGAAGTATTATCATATTCTATTGATTATCCCATTGCCAAAAAAGAACATGGTGTAGAATTCTTGATGGACCAACGTCACCTATGGTTGCGTAGCCAAAGACAGTGGGCTATTATGCGTATCAGAAACCGATTGATTTATAGCATACATCAATTTTTTCAGGAGCAGGATTTTGTGCAGATGGATGCTCCCATATTTACCGGCAATGCTTGCGAAGGAACGAGCAATTTATTCGAAACTGATTTCTTTGGCGAGACTGCCTACCTGAGCCAGAGCGGACAATTGTACGGCGAGGCAATGGCTTTTGCCATGAACAAAATATATACTTTCGGTCCTACATTTAGAGCAGAGAAAAGTAAAACCCGTCGTCACCTTGCCGAGTTTTGGATGATAGAACCCGAGATGGCATTCCACGATATATTCATGAATATGGATTTGATTGAAGCCATGCTGAAACGCACTGTTACCGATGTGCTGCGTGATTGTGATAAAGAACTTGATGTAATAGGTCGTGATAAAACCTTATTGCAGAATATTATAAAACCATTCCCGCGTCTCAAGTATGATGAGGCTGTTCGCATCATCAAAGGCGAGCAAGATGTTAACGGAAAAAATGCAATCAAATCTTTAGAAGAAGACCTGGCATATACCCACGAACAAATCGGTATTATACAAAACGAAATAAAAGAACGTGAAGAAAAAATCGCAGGTGGTGCTTTGAAGAAAGGAGAAATCAACTTCAATCAAAACAAAGTTGATACACTCAAACAAACATTAAAAGACTTAGAAGAAGATGCCCGCAACATTCCCCAATGGCTGCACAGTGCCAAGAACTTCGAATATGGCAACGACTTTGGCGGCAGCGACGAAACCGTTATCACACGTTTGTTCGATGTGCCCATTATGGTATATAACTGGCCACACGCTGTTAAAGCTTTTTATCTGAAACGTGATCCAGAAGATGATCGTTTTGCTAGAGGCGTAGATGTATTAGCACCCGAAGGTTACGGAGAAATAGTAGGCGGTGGCGAACGTGAAACTGATTTAGATTCCCTCATTCAAAAAATAAAAGAACACGACTTGCCAATGGATGCATTTGAGTGGTATTTAGATTTACGCAGATATGGTTCAGTAAAACATGCAGGCTTTGGCTTGGGATTGGAAAGACTCGTATGCTGGGTATGCAAACTACCGCATGTGCGCGAAGCCATCCCATTCCCAAGGATGGTAGGGAGGGTTCTTCCATAGTAAATTATTGGCACCCTGCGCGTAGTCGAAGGGCAGCAATATTTCATAGAAGACACTATTATAAAAAAATCCTTCGACTTCGCTCAGGATAACGAATAAAATAAAAAACAAATGTTCATTTGATGGAATTAAATAACAATCAATACGAAATAGGCGGTATCTCCGCCTTGCAAATTGTAGAACAATATGGTCAGCCCATATTTGTGTACGATGCTGCTAAAATTTCTTCTCAGTACCACCGCCTAAAAAATGCATTTGTTGATTGCAAGGTGCAGATAAAGTATGCCTGCAAGGCATTGAATAATATCAATATATTAAAGTTATTAAAGAACGAAGGCTCTGGTTTAGATGTGGTTTCTATCAACGAAGCACGTTTGGGATTAATGGCAGGCTTTGAGCCACAGCAAATATTATTCACTCCCAACTGTGTCTCGTTTGCCGAAATTCAAGAAGCTGTGGACTTAGGAATTCGCATCAATATTGATAATATCAGCACGCTGGAGCAGTTTGGTCATTTATATAAAGGCACTGTGCCTTGTTGCATTCGTATCAATCCACATATAGTAGCTGGCGGTAACGCCCATATTCAAACAGGCCATATAGATTCCAAGTTTGGTATTTCCATTCATCAGATGCGTCACATTACCCGTGTGGTAAAACAAGCTGGTATATTTGTAAACGGACTTCACATGCACACGGGCAGCGATATTTTGGATGCTGGTGTGTTTTTGCAAGGAGCAGAATTATTGTTTGAAGCCGCAAGCAATTTCCCCGATTTGGAATTTATAGACTTTGGTAGTGGATTTAAAGTTCCATACAAAGATGGCGATATTACCACAGATATTGAGGCACTGGGCAAAGCAATAGGAACAACCTTCAAGCAGTTTTGCAAAGAATATGGTCGTGATCTGGAACTGTGGTTCGAGCCCGGTAAATTCATCGTGAGCGAATCTGGAACGTTACTAGTTAGCACCAATGTGGTGAAACAAACCACAGCAACTGTATTTGTGGGCGTAAACACAGGACAGAACCACTTGATACGTCCTATGTTTTATGATGCATATCACCGCATTTTAAATGTATCGAACCCTGCTGGCACACCACGTATATATACTGTTGTGGGCTATATCTGCGAAACTGATACCCTTGGTTGGGACCGCTCACTTGCCGAAGTAAGAGAAGGCGATATATTGGCTTTGTGCAATGCAGGTGCTTATGGCTACACCATGAGCAATAACTATAATGCCCGTTTTCGCCCCGCCGAAATTTTAGTAATGAATGGCAAAACACATCTGATTCGTAAGGCAGAAAATATGGATGATTTGATGCGTAATGTGGTTGATATCGGATTGTAATTCCCATGCCTTCTGACACAAGTTTAAAGTTTTGGTTTGATAAAGTTCGCAAAGAGTTGCTATGTGAATATGTGGAGAACGAGGCCAATTCCATAGCCCATATTTTATTTGAAGACCTACTATCAGTAAGCAAAAGCACCATTGCGACATCGCCTGATTTACAACTCAGTTTTCCACAGATTCATCAAATTGAGGAAGCTCTCAAACGTCTTCTGCAAAATGAACCCATCCAATATGTTACCGGAATTTCAGAATTTGCTGGACGACAATTTGAAGTCAATAAACACGTTTTAATTCCAAGACCCGAGACCGAAGAACTGTTGAGATGGATTAGTACCGAATATAAGTACGCTTCTGAATTGAAATTAAGATGTTTGGAAATTGGAACAGGGAGCGGCATTCTTGCCATCAGTTTAAAATTAAAGAATCAAGCATGGAAAGTCTCAGCGATGGATATTTCAGAACAAGCATTGCATGTTGCTCAAGTTAATGCCGCCAAGCACCAAGCCGATATAGAATTTATAAATGATGATATATTATATCCCCAATATGAATACGGAATGTACGATATCATCGTTTCAAATCCTCCATATGTAACGGAGGAGGATAAAGACTTGATGCAAAAAAATGTATTACATTTTGAACCACACACAGCTCTATTTGTAACTGACGGCGATCCATTACAATTTTATAAAGCCATTATACAATTTGCTCAAAAGCATTTAGCAGAAAATGGTTTAATCTATTGCGAAATTCATGAAGACTATCATAGACAAACTCAGCAATTGTTTAAAAAAAATAATTACTATCCAGAAGTAAGCCGAGATATTCATGGCAAATCACGCATGCTCAAAGCGTATAAATCTAGATAAGTTCGATTACACAGTTTTACACAGGGAATAATTAATCTATATGGAATTTAATCCCACCATTAATTCCAACTGAACTAATATACTGTTGCTGAGTTGCGTCGCCCATTAATGGCTTGAGGTTATATCTGATGTTTCCTTCCAGAAATACACTTAGCTCATGCATAATTTGCCAATTTCCTCTGGCACTGAGTAATGCTGAAGAACCAAATCTGTTTGCAGACAATTCGTTAGCAGCACCTATAGGTTCAAGCTGATGAGAAGTGGGGGATAAAACGTAACCATTTTGTGCATGCAATAATTGCATGATATATCCAGCTTTAAAATCGAAGTTAGTCCTATTATCTCCAAAACGGTAGCCGAAAATTATTGGCAGTTCAATAAAATTAATTCTAAAATGGCTTTGGGCATTTATTTTATAGGAGTAGGTAGTGTCGTGTATAATATTTCCCTGCGGCGTTGTTGAGTCACGCACAGTGTAAATGCTATGTTGGTAATCACCTTTAAAACCATATGAAATAAATCCAACACCAAATTGCACCAAATATGGTCTTCCTATTTGGCGAACCAGAAAAGCTTGGGCATTATATGACTGGGCTCTCGATTCATCATCTTTTCTAAATTGGGTATATAAAGAATTTGCATTGCCAGTAAATTTCGCTGTTGGCCATTCATAGCCCACAGAAGCACCTAATTTCCAATTTGATTCTTCATTATTCATATCGGTTTCGCTAGTATATTTAAAGTAGCTAGGACCATGCCACCATTTTTTGTCGGCTTTTGTATCAAGTGTTTTCTTTTCATCTTTTTTCTTATTACTGGCAAAAGCAGTTGCTGCTGAATCTGGTTTTATTAAAGAACCATTGCTTGCAAGCCCTTCGTTAGTAAATGTCTCAGCAATTTCTTTCAGTTTATTATGGTCGTTAATAATAGTAATAATTTCAATGTTTTTTGCTTTGATATTTTCATCAACTATTTTATCATTTGAAACATGGATAGGAGTTTCACTATTGCCTAAAACTCCCTCATCATTTGTTAATGCAAAAGCATTTCTTGCAAAGCGGTGATAAGATTTATTATATTTAACAGCACTACTACCTATAGTTCTTTCACTAAACGTATTTTCTTGATCCTTAACTCTATTGTCATTGGCGCTTTGAGCGGGGCTAGTAGAGTTATTATTTGATTTTTGCTTGATATGTGTTGCTCCTTTTTGCTTTGTAGATTCTTCCGTAATCAAATTCCCATCACCATTATTATCATATAACCAAACTAACGAACTGCAACTACCTATAAGAAACAATAGGAGTATGGACCAAGTGGTATATTTCTTTTGTTGGCGTCTGCTATTAATATGTGTCAATACATTACGCCACACTCTTTCGCCAGGTTGAGCTTCAAAATTTTTAAATTCTTTGCTATATGTATGTTCAGGAGTTACTTCATGGTTGGCGTTGCTAGTGAGATTGTTGATTTGCCTTTGTTGCACAATCTTATCCCACATATCATTCTTAGGCTGCTGCTCAAAGCCTTCGAAACCATCCTTGAATAAATCTTCAATATTTTTACTCATATTCTGCTAAGTGTTGCTGTTCTAATAATTTCTTTAAATAGTTACGGGCTTTAAAATATTGTGTTTTACTTGTATTCTCAGTTACGCCAAGCATTAATGATATTTCCTTGTGGCTGTATCCTTCAATGGCAAACATATTAAAAACCAGTTTATATCCGTCGGGTAACATATTAATCAATTTAAGTAGGTCTTGTGCTTGAAGATTTTGCCCAACACTTTCGCAGTTGTGGTTTATATCTTCATTTATATTGTTTATGTCTTCTTCAAATGCAGTTTTTCTGTTTCTATTATAAAAAGTAATGGCCGTGTTTACCATTATTCTTGCTATCCATCCCTCCAAAGCACAATCGAATCTGAAGTTTTTTAAATGATTAAATACTTTTATAAACCCTTCTTGTACCACGTCTTCGGCTTCTTCTCTGCTTTTAACGTAACGCAAACTTAGTCCCATCATTTTTCCACAATACTTGCGGTAAAGTTTCTCCTGAAAAATCACATTTTCTAAAAGACATCCTTCCACAAGTTCTTTGTCGTCCATATCCAAATTATTAGGGGCTACATAAAACATGACCTAACAAAGGAACGAAAAGTTGCCTGCATAAAAAATTTTTTTTTTTGTTCAAACTTCTTTGTACATTTGAACACATAAAATAGCCATGAAAAAGTGTTTTAACTTCATTCTACTGGTGTTCGGCCTGTTTTTGGCCAAGTCTTCTTTTGGGCAGTGTGAAAAAATACTCGCCGTAAAAGATGTTCAGGTTAAAACTTGTGGTGAAATTCAATTCAAATATATTATTGAAAAGGGTAATGGGGTAATCCATTTTGATTGGATTATTGACAACCTCAAGTTCGAAACTAGGAATGATTTTTCCCTCAATTTTTCTGGTAAGCGTTATATCCGCTTCACTGTTCATATATCGAACGATTGCAGCGATTATAAATTCATAGACTCTGTTTATATAGATTACGAACCTGTTTCAGTTATGGCTGCTTACGCCCTTCAAAATTGTACGGAAGCTAAGTTTCATTTTATAGTTTCCGATCAAACCCATCTACCTAAATTTTATGAGTGGACAGGCGATGATGGATTGTTAAATACAAATGAATGGGAGCCCACACATATTTATCCGGGACCAGGCACCTATAATTATTCACTAAAATATTTGGCAGATGGTGCTTGTGAGTATTCTTACTTTAATAGTAAAGTAGTTATTAAGAACACAGCCTCGGCAGAAGCTGGGAATGATAAAACCATTTGCATGTACAATGGCCAGCAATTATTAACAGGTATACCAGCAGGTGGTATCTGGACAGGCAATGGCGTTGATGGCAATACATTCGATCCTGAAAAAGCAGGCAATGGCACACACGAATTAATATATACTACGCACGAAAATCAATGTGTTGCAGCCGATAAAGTTACAATTATAGTAAAAGAAATCAACCCCGATTTTTTATCAGATGTAGTTGAAGGAACAGCCCCGCTTACGGTTAATTTTTCTGCCAATCATATAGCAAATTTCCAAAATGTAAGTTGGGATTTTGGAGATGCGAAATCACAATCATTAAATACTTCGGTGTTGCCTAATACTTCGCATACATTCACACAGCACGGCGAATACAGCGTTACCTTGAACATGTATGACGATGAAACAGGCTGTAGCGGACAAAGAGTCTATAAAAAAATGATTCGTGTTTCAGAAGTCAATACTCCAAGCACTAAAGTATTTAGCCAAGGATTGGTAATATATCCCAATCCTACCAGAGGAGAATTTAAGTTTGTAGTTGAAAAACCCGACAACATAAATTATAGTATTGATATCTTAGCTATAAACGGACAGGTGCTATGCTCATCGGGAATGATGTCATTGGCATCAACGGAAATGAACCTATCTTATATTGCCAATGGCCTTTATTTGGTAAAGGTGAATATGGATAATGGGAAAACCCTAACTGGGAAATTAGTTCTTCTGAACTTCTAGTTTATCAAGCAATATTATTCTGCAGTATGAGTTCGAACGTAGTAACTTCTCCATAGGTTGAATCTACATTTATTTGACCGTTCATTTTATTAATGATTTCGCGAATCAATAAAGTGCCTTGGCTTAATTCGTTGGCCCTAAAGAACATTTGAAATATTCGGTGAACATATTCTTTTGGATACCAATTCCATTACCCCCAACTTTTATTAATGATTTTCAATGTGAATATTATTTTCCAATATAGTAAAATTAATAAGAATACCAGCACTATATACATTTTATAAATAATGCACCATTCAATTATAGTTAAATAACATTCTATACTTCTATAAAGATATTATAATAAAAAGTAGCTCTATATTAAACCAGAATATAATTAGAGATGCAACAATCTATATTTATTATCAGTAAAATTGATAGTATTACTTAAAACTATTTGGAAAATAAAACAAAACTATTTGCTATGTGCAATATAATGTCTCCATTTTTCCATTACGGAAGCGAAATCTAGAGGTAATTCGCTTTCAAATATTATATGTTCATGCGTGGTGGGATGAATAAAACCAAGCATCTTCGCATGTAAAGCTTGGCGAGGTATGATATTAAAACAGTTGTCGATAAACTGATTATATTTAGCAAATGTGGTACCTTTCAAAATTTTATCACCTCCATAAGTTGCATCATTAAATAAGGGATGACCCAAGTGCTTCATATGTGCCCGTATTTGGTGCGTACGGCCTGTTTCAAGTACACACTCTATAAGCGTTACATAATGGAAACGTTCGAGCACTGTATAGTGCGTAATAGCTTCTTTGCCATGCTCACCATCAGGGAATACTTGCATAATGCGTCTATCTTTTAAGTTATGTCCTATGTGTCCCACAACAGTTCCGCTATCTTGCTCCACATCCCCCCATACCAAAGCTATATATTTTCTATTGATGCTATGGTCGAAAAACTGGCGAGCCAAATGGCTCATCGCTATTTCTGTTTTGGCAATAACTAAAATGCCCGAAGTGTCTTTATCTATTCTGTGCACCAAGCCTGGGCGAATCTCACCATTGCGGTGCGTTGGCAAATTTTGAAAATGATATACCAGTGCATTTACCAAAGTGCCAGTATAATTATTGTAACCTGGATGCACCACCATACCCGCTGCCTTGTTCACCAATAATAATTGGTCGTCCTCATATATGATATTTAGTGGTAAATTTTCAGGAATAAGTTCTGTATCCCTTGGTGGGGTAGGGAGTACAATACTAAGTTTATCTGCAGGTTTTACTTTATAGCTCGATTTTACAGCCTTACCATTTATTATGATCGATCCCGCATCGGCAGCTGCTTGTATTTTAGTTCTGCTGGCATTCTGTATTTTGTGCATCAGGAACTTGTCCACCCTTAGCAGACTTTGTCCATTGTCCACCACTATATTAAAGTGTTCAAATAATTCGGGTTGTTCTTCTATCAGTTCTGTTTCTTCGGTCATATGCGGTGCAAAGTTAAGGGATGGGGTTAGGAATTGAGATATGGGATTTGGGGAGCATAGGGCGTTAGCAACCCCATATCCTAAATCCCAATTTCTATTTTCCCTATTTTTGCACCATGCAAAATCTAATTTTAATACACGGAGCACTCGGCTCAACAGGTTCATAAGATCATATTATTCCACACCTTGAGGGGAATAATGATATCCACAATATCAATTTGCCCAGACAAGGAAAATCTGTTTCCAAAATAGAAGAAAATACATTAAAATATTTTAGCGATTATATATTAAATTATTCAGAAGAAAATAAATTAAACGATTATATAATAGTAGGATATAGTATGGGCGGATATATAGGTTTATATATGGCGGTAAAGCATTATAAAGGATTACTAAAACTATTTACTATAGCCACCAAGATGCAATGGGATGAGGCAATTTCACAAAAAGAAACAGTTAAATTAGATTGTCAAATATTGACTGAAAAAGCACCACAATTTATAGCCGCACAACAAAATTGGCATCCCAATAATTGGCCCGATATATTAACCGATACACAATATATGTTAACACATATCGGACAAAATCCAATTACAAACCAGCATTTGAATATTATACAAATACCCGTGCTAATGTGCATAGGCTCAGCCGACCATATGGTTACGCAGGATGAAACTATCGCTGCTTTTTTGCAAATAAGAGGTGCAAATTCAAGCATATTAGACGAACAGCCACATAAAATAGAAAAAATGAATGGGGGAGTGGTAGCGGATTTTAATTTATTAATTGCCCTATTCTTCAGAGCGGGGATAGGGGAGCTCTATGCTTATTATTTCCCGACATATTCTCAATATTCCATTCAATCTTCTTCACCAATTCGTCTTTCCGCACGGCACAATTTTGCATAGTACAAATCTGGCAGGAGAAATCTAAGCAGCCATCGGTATGCACAAACATTTCTATACTAGGTCCAAAATTATCTTTGATTAATAAATCCAACTGGTCAATCTCTGTGTGTGCTTCATGCACATTATAATACCAAGGCACGGTAAGGTGGCAATCCAAGTGCAGCGTTCCACCATATTTAATAATTCGTAGGTTATGCAAATCAATCCATGCTTCACGTCTGTTTGCTTGCAGTAATGCGACTACTTGCTTTAATAATTTATCATCTGCTTCATCCATAATTCCAGCAACCGAACCACGTAAAATTTTGTATCCCGAAACTATAATAATCAATGCAAATGCCAAAGCAACAAAACTATCAATCCATGCTTGGCGAAATATATAAATTAAAATCAATCCTATTATAATACCTATGGTAGCGTATGTGTCGCTCTGCATGTGCTTGCCCGTGGCTTCCAGGGCAATGGATTTGTTTTTTCTGCCATTTTTAATAGCATAATACCCCATCGCGTAATTAATGAGTGCGGTAAAAGCAACTAGATAAATACCATAATCTAACTGACTAATTTCATGCGGATGTTTTAAGTTATTTATCGCTTCATATATAATCAAGAAACCAGAAACCACCATCAATGTCCCCTCGATTGCTGCGGAAAGAAACTCCACTTTGCCATGCCCATACGGATGATTACTATCGCGTGGCAGTGATGATAAATATAAACTATATAATCCCACCAAACCACTCACCACATTAATGGTATACTCTATGGCATCAGTAAGAATAGCGACAGAATCCGTAAGATACCACGCCAAAATCTTAACTACAAAAAGTATGATAGTAATGGCTACTAACTTTTTTTGTATATTATAGTTTTCTGTGGTACGTGTCATTTTTTATTTTTGAAAAGTTCGTCGTAGGGTGGGAGTTCAAAATAATATTCTTTATCTTTATTATCTAGAATTTTTTTTGTGTATTGTTTGAGTTCATTACCAATAAAATGATTACCAGAATTTTTAGAACATTTGCTGTAATAATACACGTTATATATAGGATTGTATGATGAATCAAAGAGATTACTCGTGGCATTGCCATCCTTAATGCAGGAAAAATTACTTGATACGATTTGATAATCATTGCAGTTAAAACAAAACTGGCTTTTCATTCCAATTTTGTATCCACACCCGAAAAGCACAAGTGCATCTATCATATCTGTGATTTTATGAGTATAGATATCAAACATCGAACATCTAATAGTTTCGTAACCATTATAACCCATCAACATATTATATAATAAGTAGCTTCTGTCTGAAATTCGAACTTTAAACAAACTCATATTAAGTTGATTGTAGGGACGGCCCAACGAGAATAAATCCTTGTTCGTAGAACCGATATCGCATATCTATATAAGGTATCATTTTTTATAGAAAAGTTATTACAAAAAAGGTTGCGATATTTTTCGGGTGTTCGATGCCCTTTCATAATTCTCTTCTCATTTAGCAAGGCATAATGCGATTGAAATAATTGTGAAGAATCATTCGCAGCCCTATAGTTTGTATCTCTGATTAATTCCAATAACTTCAAATCCTCTTTCTTCACATCTTCATACAAAGAAAGAAAAGCTGATTGCTCCATGGTGTTAAAAGAGCAGCAAGTAATATATAATATGATGAAGTAATATTTCAGATAACTGAATTTAGAATTACAAATATATTGGAAAGATTCGAGAACACTCGCACGTATCTGCTGATGGGAGGGGAGCACCAAAGGGTTGTGGTTGGTGAATCCCGAATCTTATTCGGGACCAAACCACAGGCAGAGCTAAAATCAGGTGTAAGCCACACACACCACTCACCCTCACACTGATTCCTACCATCCCCAAGCCACACTAAATGAAGGCAGAATAGGCAACTGATTTACTCTTTGAGAAGTTACCCGGTTCATGTAAAATATATTGGGTCTATTATATACATTGGTACAACCTAAATTTATATTTACATACTGTCGTTTTTTCATATTGTGTCGCCAGTCAATACTTATATCTAGCCTGTGGTACCAAGGCAGGCGGCCACCACTAATTTGTGCGTATTGTATCCCCAAGTTGCCATTCGCATTTGTATAATTACTACTGATATTTGTTAAATCAAGCTTCTCGTAAAATCCTTGGGTTTGTGTGAATGGGAACCCTGAGCCAATATTCCAACGGGCATTAAATAATACACGGTTGGTATTAGTTTGATATTTATAACTGAGTAATAAGTTTATATTGTGCCTGCGGTCGAAGGTAGGGAAATACTGGCGTATGCCATCGTAACGTGTAACATAGGTAAGCGAATAAACCGACCAAAAATACCAATGTTTGTTTTCCCACATATATTTAAAATCGAGACCTTGGGCATAGCCATTTTCTAAAATATAATCCATTCGTAACTGCTCAGGCTTGTCTTGGTTTTTTTCATTGTTATCATATATCTTATCACGATTAATATTGGTAAGCTGACCAAATTGTTTGCGATACGCTTCAATACTCAAATTACTTTTACGCCCCAAATCCATATCCCAACCTATTAGTATATGATCCGATTTTTGTAGGCGTGAGGTAACAGGTTTTCCATCAAAAGTTTTTGGTAAATCTTCTGGGCTACTTAAGAAACCATAAAATAAATTCACAACATCCCTATCACTTGCGGCTGACATTAAATTTTGAGAATAATGACCGGCAGCAAACTTCAATCGCATATAACTGGTAATATCATATTTGCCTTGGAAACGTGGCTCGAATGAAGTGTTTCCGAGCGATGCATAATATTGCATCCGAATGCCAGGCTCTAATAAAAACTTTTTCCAACGACGTTTATATTTAGTGAATAGGCAAAGCTCAGTGCTAAAATTTACTTGTTCAATTAATCTGTCTGCTGCATTATAAGTGTGGAAATTGGTAGAGAACCCATTGGTCTCAATTCCATATTTAAACTCGTCGGCACCAAAGAAATAAGTAAAGTTGATGGCTGCATTAAATCCGTCGATACTGCTATAACGAGCTTTTTGATCGGGCTCTAATTGCTGCATTTTATAGCTGCTGTATCCTATCACACCATTTATAATGCTAGAGCTACCTTCTGGCAACATCAAGAAATTGAGATTGCCGCCGTATGAATCCCAAGCAAAATTTGTTGAGCCAGGAAAACTAACGCGGTCGCTAAATTTAAAAGTAGAAAGATTAAGTTTTGAACCACCAACTGCGGCAATATTGATTTTGCCAAAAAAATCTTGGAAAGAGTATGGGAGTGAGCCCTGTTCTTTAATAGCATAAGGATATAATTTAGGAGCACTTTGATCCAGATATGAATTGCGGTAACTCACCAAGAAAGAGGAACTGCCTTCGCCCGGTTTATATGCTTTTAGTGGTCCTTCAAAAATAACTTTGGCTACAAATGGCCCTGCTGATGCTTTGCCTGAAAAATTCTTTTTATTTCCATCACGTGTGCTTACATCAACCACCGCACCTATGCGGCCGCCATATTGCACATTGAAAGCAGCTGAGTGCACTTCTATATCTTTCATAATATCACCATCAAACACTGAGAACAAACCAATGGAGTGGAAAGGATTATATATAGTCATACCATCCAACAGCATTTTATTCATTACAGGCGAACCACCACGAATATATAATTGACCTCCTTGGTCGCCGCTACTCACTACGCCGGGCAATATTTGTAAGTATTGCACCAAATCAGGTTCTCCGCCTACTGATGGCAAGCGAGGGAATTCTTTTTTCGGGTCAATTTTTATGACGCCTACATCTACTTTATTGCTGTCCTTTTTCTGTCCGCGTTTGGTATTTACATCCACAACTTCCAAGGTTTTAATTTGAAGTTTTAAATATACGGCAACGTTATTTGCCCTATCAGCCGCCACTGTAATATTTTGTTCGTATATTTCGAATCCATTAGCTTCAGCAATAAGTTTGTAGTCACCTATTTTCACCTTTCCAAAATTATAGATTCCATTTTTATCGGAAGCAGCTTGTAATTTGGTGCCACTGAGTTTAACTACTACATTTTCGATACTTGTCCCATCATCTGAACTCATTACAGTGCCCCGCAAATCAGCTGTTTGGGCAATGCTCGCCAAGCAAATTATGAGAAAGAAAAAAATAAGTGGGAGTTTTCTGTGTATACCTGTCGCCATAAAAGTGTTGCAAATTGCACATAAAAACGCTCATTTGGAAATAAAAGTTGCATTGCACACAATCCACAAAAAAATACTGACCCCACCATTATTTAAATTGATCCGTAATAACAAATATCTAATTATACTTTGAATAGTACATTTGTTCTAAAATTATTCTAATATTTATATAATGCTCCACAAGAAAATACTTTCTATTGTAACGTTTTTATTGTTATTCTCTCCATTTATTCATGCACAAAATTATACTGTAAGCGGAACTGTTAAAGATTCCAAAAATGGAGAAGATATAATAGGTGCAACCATAGGTATTAAAGAGAATACATCCTTTAGCGTGTTTACCAATGTATATGGTTTTTATTCACTCACAGTGCCCAATGGGAATTATACTTTATTGTTTCAAGCAATAGGATTCGAAAAACAAGAATTAGTTATTTTTCTTGATAAAGATTCAATATTAAGAATTCAGCTAACCCCCTTAGCAGAGCAGATGCAAGAGGTTACAGTAAAGGCACATAAAACCAACAAGAACGTAACTTCAACTGAAATGAGTGTGATAAGAATAGAACCAAAAAGTATTGAAACGGTTCCAGTATTATTTGGAGAAAAAGATATTATGAAAACTTTGCAAATGATGCCTGGAATAAAAGGAGCAGGCGAAGGCAATGCAGGTTTTTATGTGCGTGGTGGAGGTGTGGATCAGAATCTTATTTTATTGGATGAGGCACCTGTATACAATGCCTCGCATGTGCTCGGATTTTTTTCTATATTTAATTCAGATGCATTGAAAGATGTTACTTTATATAAAGGAGGAATGCCGGCTGAATTTGGTGGCAGGGCATCGTCGGTAATGGATGTGAAGATGAAGGATGGCAATAATAAAAAGCTAGCAGTGTCCGGAGGTATAGGTTTAATATCATCACGACTAACTGTGGAAGCTCCTATTAAAAAAGACAAAGGTTCATTTATTATATCTGCCCGAAGAACTTATGCCGATATGTTTTTGAAACTATCAAACAATGCAAATTTGAAAACCGTGACTTTGTATTTTTATGATTTGAATATGAAAGCAAATTACACCATCACAAAAAAAGACCGTTTATTTTTATCTGGATATTTTGGACAAGACAAATTTGCCTTTGGTTCGCAAATAGGTTTTAGTTGGGGTAACAAAACCGCTACTCTTCGATGGAATCATGTATTCAATAGCAAATTATTTTCAAATACTTCTCTCATATTTAGTAACTATAATTATCAAATCGACCGTAGTTTTAGCAACCAAACTTTCCAAATAAAATCATCGATACAAGATTATAATTTGAAACAAGATTTTAGTTGGTATCCCAATTCAAAAAATACAATAAAGTTTGGTGTTAATATAATAGACCATACCTTCAGCCCTACGCATATAACAGGTACCATCATCACATTTGCTGATACCCTGCAATTGAAACATGCATTTGAAGGTGGAATATATATACAGAATGAACAGAAACTCAGTAAGAAATTAAGTTTGAATTATGGACTGCGTTATTCCATGTTCGACTATATAGGAACTGGAACTGCATATACTTATGATGCTGATGGAAATCGCATATCGCAAAAAGATTATGCAAGTGGGCAAACTATTAAACTTTATGGTGGATGGGAACCACGAATTTCTGCACGGTATCAGGTTAATAAAATGAGCTCTTTTAAAGCGTCATTGAATAGAAATTTTCAATACCTACATTTACTCTCCAATGCAACTACCTCGTCGCCCACCGACCTATGGGTGCCCAGTAGCAACAATGTAAAGCCACAAATTGCCAATCAGGTTGCTATAGGTTATTTTAGAAATTTCAAGAACAATATGTATGAGGTTTCCGTAGAAACTTATTATAAGAAAATGTATAATCAAATCGATTATAAAAATGGTGCGCAATTATTTTTAAATACCGATGTGGAATCTGAACTGGTGTATGGACAAGGCAAAGCTTATGGGGCAGAGTTTTATTTACATAAGCAAATTGGTAGATTAACGGGTTGGGTAAGTTATACATTATCCAGAACACTTCGCCAGTTCGACCAAGTGAATAGTGGTAATTGGTATCCAGCTAGGCAAGACAGGATTCATGATATTGCAATTGTAGGAATGTATGATTTAACGAAGAAAATAAAAATCTCAGCCAACTGGATATATTATACAGGGAATGCTATTACATGGCCAGCAGGAAAATACATAGTTGACGGAAAAGAAATTCCGTATTTTACAGAACGAAATGGTTCACGCCTGCCCAATTATCATAGGCTTGACGTAGGTATAACATGGATACAGAAAAAAACCGCGAAGTATGAGTCGAGCTGGAACATATCTATATATAATGTATATGCCAGGTGGAATCCATATATTATATCTTTTCAACAAAATGCAACTAATCCTGCATTAACTGAAGCTCTTGAAACTTCCTTGTTCCGTTTTGTTCCAGCATTTTCTTATAACTTTAAATTCTAATGATTACAATGAAAAACTTTATATATATAATACTTATCATATTTGTTGCATCGTGTCAACGTGTGATACATATAGATTTGAATTCTGCCAATCCGCAATATGTAGTGGAAGCAAAACTATTTGAAGGTACCAATGATTTTACCGTTCGTATCACAAAAAGTTCTGACTATTTTGATACGATAACTCCGCCACCAGTTAACAATGCTATCGTTATTATAGCTAATAGTTCGGGCAATAATCAAACCGCTGCATTTGTAGGCGATGGTTGGTATAGAATTGCAAACTATAATGCTCCAAATAATGTAACATATAATTTAACTATTACAGTTGATGGCAAGGTATTTAATGCATCTGCATATCTTCCTTCTCATATAGCCATAGATTCCATTATGGTAGATTCTGTGCCAGGCGGCGGCCCAGGCCCAGGTGGACCTGGAAAAGGACCAAGGATTAGCTTGAAGTGTATATTTACCGATCCAGCAGGTGTAAAAAACTATTATAAATTATCATATATAGCAAATGGTAGCAATCCCAATAGTCAAAGGAAATATGATATATTCGATGATAAAAAAATTGATGGATTGCAAACAAAAAATAATCTGCGTGGAAGATTTAACAAAGGCGATACTGTTGAAGTAGAATTACAATCAATAGATGCCAAAGTATATGATTATTTTAATACTGTAAATGCAATTGCTAGTCGGGATATTAACAACAATGCATCACCAGCCAATCCCAATTCAAATATTACAGGAGGCTGCCTGGGATATTTTGGTGTGTTTACTAGTGATAAAAAAGTAGTGGTGATACAATAATTATGATTAAAGGTGCGGATTTATTTGGTGTGAATCACTGGATAGTTATACGCACAAAGGCCGCCATAGTGGGCAGCCTTGCACTCAATTTAACCCTTACCTAATCCATTCAGTAAGCGGCGCAAAGGTATTGTCGATGTTTTTTGTGTAATTGATTTTTGTATTATATTGTTGTTATGAAATTGCGGATATCGTATTGTAATCCCCACCCCCCAAAAAAAACATTACAATTTAAAAGTATAAATTCGCCGGGCGAATTATTAAACTGCTCAGAAATTGTCCCATGGCATATCATACCATCTGATCAAAATTGGTATAAAGAATATCTGATAGCAAAAAAGGTGGTGGAAACACTAGAAGGATTCAAAATGAAATTTCCGGGAATGAAGGAGGCGGAGGCAATACAATTATAGCACGCTAAGCTGCGAAACTTACTCTCCAGTTTTCAGTACGTTAGCCTTAATAGTCAAGTTGATCATAGGCTGCCTTGGATCATTCATCATTACCTGCACATTTTTACTTTGCAAACCTGTTTTATTAGTAGGATTATATATCACTGAAACATTTCCACTTTCGCCGGGTTTTAATATAGTCTTCTCAAGTTTTGGAACGGTGCAGCCGCAATCAGCTTTTGCTTTATGAATAATAAGATTGGTTTTACCAGTATTCTTTATTTCAAAAATAGTCGATACGTGCTCATTGTCCTTAATAGTGCCGAAGTCGTGCACAGTGCTCACAATAGCTGCCCTTGGGGCTTTGTTCATAAATTTCTTGCTGGTATCAGGAAAAAATTCTTCCACATTGGCTGATATAAAGATACCTACTTGCTTTAAGTCTGGGTCAGTGGTGCTCATTTTCGCTTCTGTAAAAATAAACCCATAGTCATTAATAGTTTTCCCATCAAGGGTAGCAAGCAATTCGATAGTTTCACCTGGCTGTATCTCCATTTTTGATGGTGTAAACTTCACGTAAGGTGGATTTTCAAATCCTAATAACTTAATAGTTTCATTACCTTCATTGTATATTTTGGTAGATGTGGTTTTAGCAGAATTGGTCTTTACTTTATCCATGGCGAAATGATTGGTGGTCATTCGCAAATGGCCAAATTTATTGGGATACCAATCAGTCGGTCCTTGCGCCCGGGGTGTTACAATACCTGTTATATCCAGCAAATGATAAAATGGAACTGTATTGGCTTTTACCGTAATAGATTTATTGAATTCGCCTTTTTTCATAGTAGGGTCGAAGGTTGCTTTCACAAAGCCCTTTTCGTTGGGCTTTACTGCTTCTTTGCTATATTCAGCAATAGTGCAACCACATGATGTCTTAACTTCTTCAACCTTAATTGGGACTTTGCCCACATTCAAAAAATAAAATATGGCATCTGCTTTCCCATCTATTTCTTTAATAGTACCAAAGTTATATTCCGATTTTTCCCAAACAATTCTACCCAAGGTATCAGAAGGAACCTGAGCTTTTGCTATATTTACACAAAGGGCAAATGCAAAAACTATTATATTTATTTTTTTCATATCTATTTTATAGACGCAATAATCGAGCTAAAAGTTGTACAAAGGTAAAAAGCTAATTATACATTTGATATATAGGGCTGAAAGCTAGTTGGTTTATATAGTTGAATATTTGTCGGTTCAAAAATTTAATAATTAAATATAGGTTTTGCCACATAGTATTATCTTCGTGGCCTCATTTCATTCAAAATATTTAAAATGCAAATAGGCGACAAACTTCCTGATTTCAATTTGCTAGGTGCTGATGGTAATTGGTATACCCAATTCTCTTATTCTGATAAATATGCCTTAGCAATTGTTTTTACATGTAACTCTTGTAATATTTCGAAAGCCTATGGCCAAAGACTTATTGATATTTTTCACGAATTTGAAGAAGACAACTTAGGCATATTGGGAATTAATAGCAATGATGCCACAAAAAGTCCAGAAGATAGTTACGACGAAATGGTGAAAATTAGCAGCAAATTGCATTTGCCCGAATTGAATTTTCGTTACTTGCACGATCCTACACAAGATGTAGCCAAGCATTTTGGTGCCAAAGTAAATCCGGAAGTATTTTTATTCAACTCAAAAAGAGAGCTTGTATATAAAGGTGCAATTGATGACTGTTGGGATAATGAAGCAATGGTTACTCAGGTGTGGCTTGAAGATGCAATAGATTATGCGCTAGATGGTGTAGAAGTAGATTACCCAGAAATAGAAGCAGTAGGTTGCCCCGTAGTTTGGAAATAACAAATATTATAATAGCTAACACAATCGGTGTTTAAAACACTCGATTTATATATCATCAAAAAATACTTCGGCACATTAACACTGATGTTGTTATTGTTGTCGGGCATCATCACGGTGTTTGATATGTCGCAGAAGATAGATGATTTTATTAAAAATCACGCATCTATAAATTCAGTCATATTTGAATATTATGCGAACTTCCTGCCCTTCATGCTCAATCTATTGCTGCCATTATTTGTATTTATCGCAGTTATTTTTTTTACAGGACGTATGGCTGGGCAAACGGAATTCGTCGCTATTATTAGCAGTGGTGTATCGGTTAATAGGATTTTACGACCTTATATGATTTGTGCCCTAATTATTACCTTATTGTCTGCATATTTATATAACGAAATAATACCGGGTAACCAGATAAAACGATGGAAATTTGAGTATGAATATATCAGCCCCAACAGACCCAACGTAAGCAGGAATATGCACAGACAAGTGCAGCCTGGTGTGTTTATTACCATACAAAGTTTCCTTTATACCGACTCCACTGGTTATATGTTCAGTGCCGATAAGTTTGAGGGCAAGCAGTTAAAAACCCGATTGACTGCAAATAGGATTAGTTGGAACAAGAGCACAAAAAAATGGAAATTAGAAGGGTATACTATTCGCACTATTGGTAAGCAAGGAGACAATCTAGAAACTGGGAATTTTTTAGATAGTACTTTTAATTTTAATCCGCGTGATTTTATACAGGACGAGCATTGGGTGGAGCAACTTAACTATGAACGCTTGAATGATTTTATTGCAAAAGAAAAATTGCGCGGGGCAGAAGATATAGAATGGTACGAATTAGAAAAATACCAACGTTTTTCTATACCATTTTCTACTTTTATCCTCACTATTATTGGGTTTGTAGTTTCATATAAAAAAACTAGAGGAGGAATGGGGCTCAAAATACTGATTGGAATTACGCTCAGCTTTTCGTATATAATTCTAATGCGTTTTGCAGGTGAGTTTGCTAAAAAAAATGTGATTCCAACACTTTTAGCTGTATGGATTCCAAATATCATATATTCTCTTATTGCTTTTGTAATGTATATTAGAGCCATTGCAAAATAATAATAGAAATAAAAACTCTATTATGTCTTATAAGCTGTCACCGATTTTTATAAATTGATTATTTTTCTGCCAAAATTTCCTGTTTGAGTGATGGCAAAATAGTTGTAAAACGAGCAACAAATAATAAATAAAAAATATGGCAAAAATTATAGGTATAGACCTCGGAACTACAAACTCTTGTGTATCAGTGATGGAAGGCAATGAGCCAGTGGTTATTTCAAACAGCGAAGGCAAACGCACCACTCCATCAATAGTGGCATTTTTAAAAGATGGCGAACGTAAAATAGGCGATCCAGCCAAACGCCAATCCATCACCAATCCTACAAACACCATTTATTCAATTAAAAGGTTTATGGGAAACACATTCGATCAATGTACGAAAGAAGTTTCTCGTGTTCCTTATAATGTTGTTAAAGGTGACAATAATACTCCTCGAGTTAAAATTGACGAACGTCTTTATTCTCCTCAAGAAATTAGTGCGATGATTCTTCAAAAAATGAAGAAGACTGCGGAAGACTTTTTAGGACATGAAGTGAAAGAAGCAGTTATTACAGTTCCAGCATATTTCAATGATGCCCAACGCCAAGCTACTAAAGAAGCTGGTGAAATCGCAGGACTTATTGTGAAACGTATTATTAACGAACCTACTGCGGCAGCTCTTGCTTATGGACTAGACAAACGCAACAAAGATATGAAAATAGCTGTATTTGATTGTGGTGGTGGAACTCATGATGTATCAGTATTAGAACTTGGCGAAGGAGTATTTGAGGTTAAATCGACCGACGGTGATACACATTTAGGTGGCGACGATTTCGACCACAAAATAATAGATTGGTTGGTTCAAGAATTTAAAGATGAAAATAGTGGCCTAGATTTAAGTAAAGACCCCATGGCCCTGCAACGTTTAAAAGAGGCAGCAGAAAAAGCAAAAATAGAATTATCTAGCAGCCCTTCCACAGAAATTAACTTACCTTATATAATGCCAGTTGACGGAATCCCCAAACATTTGGTTCGTACCCTAAGCCGTGCAAAATTTGAACAGTTGGTTGATGATTTAGTGCAACGCACAATTGAGCCTTGTAAATCAGCTTTGAAAAACGCTGGATATACTACAAGCGATATTGACGAAGTTATTTTGGTAGGTGGTTCAACTCGCATACCAGCCATTCAGGCAGCAGTTGAGAAGTTCTTTGGCAAAGCTCCAAGTAAAGGTGTAAACCCTGACGAGGTAGTTGCTATTGGTGCGGCTATTCAAGGAGGTGTGCTAACAGGCGAGGTAAAAGATGTGTTATTGCTAGATGTAACACCGTTATCTTTAGGTATTGAAACTATGGGCGGCGTATTCACACGTTTGATAGAATCGAATACGACCATTCCTTCCAAAAAATCTGAAACATTTAGCACAGCAAGCGATAGCCAGCCTTCAGTAGAAATACATGTATTGCAAGGCGAACGTCAATTGGCTAAGGATAATAGAACAATCGGACGTTTCCATTTGGATGGAATACCTCCAGCACCACGTGGAGTTCCGCAGGTTGAAGTTACTTTTGATATTGATGCCAATGGAATACTTAGTGTTTCGGCTAAAGATAAAGGTACAGGCAAAGAACAGAAGATTAGAATCGAAGCCTCTAGCGGATTGAGCGACGCTGAAATAAAACGAATGAAAGATGAAGCAGCGGCCAATGCAGATGCAGATACTAAAGCCAAAGAAGAAATTGAAAAACTAAATGCTGCTGATGCACTTGTGTTCTCAACTGAAAAGCAGATAAAAGAATACGGAGATAAAATCCCTGAAGACAAAAAGAAAGCAATACAAGATGCTTGCGATAAGCTTAAAGAAGCTCATGCTAGCAAAGACTTTGCTGCAATTGAAATAGCAACAACTGAATTGAGCGAAGCTTGGAATGCAGCATCACAAGATATATATGCAGCAACTCAAAACCAACAAACTCCGCCTGCAGAAGACGCTGCAAATAATAAAGGTACTGAAAATTCGGATAAAAATGCTGAAGTAACAGATGTAGATTTCGAAGAAGTGAAGTAAAAAGCAAAAATAACTATCAAATAGTAGCCGTAACTGATGAGTTGCGGCTTTTTTTGTTTAAAAAAATCTACTTTCATCAGGATTACCTTGTAAGAAAAATTCTAGTTAGTTTATTTTAAGGGCGGTTCTATTATTTGCTGCAAGCATCCACTGCTTTGTGTCGGGTTTAAAAAATAGGAGCGGGGCAATATGATTTATTAAAGGTGGTGCTTTGCCAGTATTTCACTTTTTTTGGTATGCAGCAATACAAACACTGCACACTATCGGTTTAAAAACAGAAATCTAAAGTATAGGTTTACGTTGTGTGTGTATAAAAATCATTAAGAGACACTTACGATGTATACAAAAATAATACAAATGTTAGTTAACAAATGTTTGCAGTGCGGCAACGGCGGTTTACATTTGTAAACTAAACAACTAACAAATGTTATATGTTGTTTTATATATTTATTAACTAAATACTTATGAATGATAATGAATTTTCGGTAAGGATAAACCAGCTGATAGATGAGCTGGGGCACAACAAAAAGTCATTTGCCCAGGCAATAGATGTTTCGCAACCTGTTATCACCCATTTGTGCAATGGCAGGAACAACCCATCGCTTGAGATACTGCAAAAAATAATAATAAGTTACCCTAACATTAACCCTGAATGGCTGATTACGGGTAATGGCGATACTTTTAAAAAGGACAGCAACATAAAAGCACTTGAAAAAAAGATGCTTGTGCTTGAAGATATAGATAAACTAATAGTGGCGGGCAACCAATCGTTGCACAAGGCAATACAGCTAATTAGAGATTTAAAATCAACCCCGCAGTCGGTCTAGTAAATCGTTGAGGGTTTTAGCTTCTGCATCATTCAACCTCTCTCAGATATCAAATTGCGAATCAACTAGCGGGTCCAATTTCGTTAAGTAGTCCAGCCCTTTTTGTGTTATAAGTAATTGCTGCATCCTTCTGTTTTCAGGATTTTCAGTTCTTGTTACATACTTTTTTGCGGTCAGTTTATCCACCAACCTTGTAATGTTCGATGATTTATCAATCATTCTATCAAGCACTATACCTGCTGAATCAGCATTAGCATATTAAACACGAAGTATGCGGAGCACATTATACTGCTGTGCTGTGATACCATACGATTTGAAAAAACGCTGATGAATACGTTTGACCCAGCTATAAGTATAAAGATTATTAACCATGAGCTTATGTGACTCACTATTTTTTTGTTTTGTAGCTTCTTCTATGGTGTGATGGTTAAATAATAGGAAATAGAGGTGTATAAAATAGATTAAAAATGTAGGCATAAAAAAACCAAACCTATAAAAAGGCTTGGTTTTTAAAACATCGAGTGGTCTTGAAGGGAGTCGAACCCCTAACCTTCTGATTCGTAGTCAGATGCTCTATCCAGTTGAGCTACAAAACCATTTATGAGGGTGCAAAAATAACGAAAAATAAGTTAAATGTGCTATGAAATGGGCAAAATCTTTTAGCTTTGCTGTAGTGTATAGGTTTAAGTTAAAAGTACTGTTGTGGTTAGGTCTTGTTGCACTGGTATTTGTGCCAGAGAAAACATTAGGGCAAAATTTTTTAATAAGTGGTACAATTTCCGATATGGTTACTGGCAAACCTTTGCCGGGCGTATTGGTTACCAGTAAAGATGTTCGCTGTTTTTCAAATGAACGCGGTAGATATATCTTATTAGTTGGATACGGAGATCATAGAATAAATATGCTGTCCTCTGGTTTCAAAGATTTTAGTATCAATTTAAAAATATATAATGATGAGAATTTAGACATCTCACTTTTTAGGATCCCAGATATGGCATTACTTAGAAAAACCACTCAAGTGCTGCAAAATGATTCAATTGGAGCTAGCACAGGTACCTATATGATTAACAATAAAAAGCTAAATAATATTCCGGTGCTGTTTGGCGAGCCTGATTTACTTAAGAACTTGCAATTTGCCCCTGGTGTTAATAAGAACAGAAGTGGGATAGTATATGCTTCGCTTCGCGGATGCAATACCAATCAAACTAACTATTTTGTGGATGGAGTACCCGTGTATAATATTCAGCATGCTTCAGGCTATTTGTCAGTATTTAATGAAAGTGATTTTACTAGGACCGAATTGGTGAAGAGTGGCATGGGGGCTAATGTGGGTGGTAGGGCTGGAGGAGCAATATTATTAACACCCAATGAAGGTGATACAAAAAAACTCTCTGGTGGTTATCAGTTAAGTCTAGCTGCTTTTTCAATCAACTTTAATGGGCCTATAGGTAAACGGTTAACTTATAGTATCAGTTATCGGCGTTCATATGTCGATTGGTTAGTAAAGATTGATAATAGTGATAGCATCAAAAATGCTTATAATTTTAGAGATATTAACGTGAGATTGAAGTATATTCTCAATAAAAAAGATAATCTATATTTTCAACTACTTAAAAACGAGGATGTATTATCTTTTTTTAGAAAGAAAACGGATGCAAGCGGCAATGGTAAAACAGCTGAATTGAAACGCGACGAGAGTTTAAAATATGGAGGATATACGAGTTGGCTTAAATGGGAAAAGGTAATGAAAAGGGGGTACAGTGCTGTTGCTTTGGCAGTTAATAATATATATTTTAAAAACGCGATAAATGAAGAGAAGAATATAATTGCAGGTTCTTTTATTACTAACATAACCAAAACAACGCGTGACAACCTTAGAGGTTTAAATTGCTACGGCCTAATGTATGATGAATACAAGGCCAAATCAGATGGTAACTTATTGTATGGGGGCAATTTTTGGATAGAGAATTATGAAACAGGAAGCCAAAAACTACTTCAAACTTCTGACACAATTAAGCTATACGATACCACTTACAGGTCTGAACCGATGATAAAGCAGTTAACAAGCTCTTTGTATTTTAGCCTTCACAAAGAAGTGAATAAGGGTCACAAGTCATTTACCATAGGGGCACGATTAAGTATGGCCTATTCAAATGGTAAATTATATATAGTGCCCGAACCTCGAATTGCTTATTACCAATTGCTTCAAAATAATTGGCATATGAAAATGGCATATGATAGGACAGGGCAAATGAAAAATTATTTTCAAACCTTATATAGCGGGCTAATGCTCAGTGATCACTGGTTCCCACTTACAACTGCGCTTGGGCCGCAAGTTAATGACCAATTAAGTTTACAAATGGTTAAGACCCTTAACAGAAAATGGTCCTTTGAAGGTAATGCTTACTATATTTATATGGAGCGAGTATCAGTAGCAAATCCTGGAGCGAAGCCAAAAAACAGTGCTGATTTTGATTGGCAAAGATTATTGATTGATGGCAAAGGCAAGAGTTATGGTACGGAAATTATATTTCATAAAAACGCTGGATTGAGTAAAGGATGGATTAGTTGGTGCCAAACGTGGAGTTACCGCAAAATTGCAGGATACAACAATGGAGAGTACTACAGATACAGCCTCGATAGGAAAAGCGACATTACATTATGTATGACACATCAGTGGAGAAGAAAGGTTGTTTTGGGAACCACAGTAGTACTTTCAGGAGGATTTCCTATTTCAGTTCCTATTGCTAAATTATTCCTACCTCAGGGGCAACAAAGTTATCCCAATTGGCAAGGGCAGCAAGTATTATTGTATGGGGGAAAAAACAATTCTGCATTTGGGGTATTTAAGCGAATAGACTTTAGCATGAACCTTATAGGAAAACATCCTGATGGCAGACGACAACAATCGTTTACTATTACTTTATACAATGCCTTGGCCTCATTCAACCCCGAATTACTTAGTTACAATTACGATAAACTAACCAACCGATACACACTTGTAGCAGCAAGATCATTTCCATTAATACCTTCTATTGGCTACCAATATAGATTTTAACACCATGAAACCAAGATTTATAAAGCTACTTCTATATAATGTTTTGATAATAGGCATAATACCAAGCTGTGAGCGGCCAGCAAATTTGAATTCAAAATTTGAAGAGCATAAACAAGTAGTAAATTGCCTGTTTGCAAATGGAGATAATTTTTATGTATATACTTCATTAACTGGCACCCCCATTGATTCAAATTTATTTGGTACTGATTCAAATTCTGTGGTGATTTTATATGAAAATGCTGTTTTCAAAGAGATTATCCCTTATGTGAAGTTTTATTCCGTCTATAAAAGTTCCACAATTGCTAAGGCGGGTGCTAACTATAAATTAGAAGTGCGTAATCCTCGATTTGCAGATAACCGTTATCAGGTAGACGCTGTTGCAACAATTCCTGATAGTATAAGTATTTTAAATGCTTATTTTAAAGACTCAGCCAAGCAAGACGCATTAGGCAATTGGCTAGGGAAAATACATTTTGAGATTGCAGACATAGCAGGGATGCTGAATCCCGAAATGTTCATAGAGTATTATGATGCACAAAGAGCACAATATTCACCCATATTAAGCTTTATCCCCGATAATAATTGGAAAAAATATGCAAGTACAGGAGTTACCTCAGCAACATACACCATAAGCAATAGTGACTGGAAAGGAGCTGCTGTAGCGTTCGATTTATATGTGACCAGCATTGACTATAATGTAAATGGACTTACTCAGTTCAGGCTAAACTTATCGAACCTAAGCAGTGATTGGAGAACTTACCAAACCTCATTATCGGCATACATAAAAGCGGGTGGAACAGACCAATTGCAGATATACTCAAATATTATTGGGCAAGGTTATGGAATATTTGCAGGCAAGTATGTGAGCAGAGTGGTGGTAAAATAAGATACTGAGCACTCAATTTTCAATTACAATAGCTAGTTAATGTTTACTTTATGTGTAATTGAGCAAACTCTCCTACATTTGTGCATTAAATCACTCATTATCTCCCTAAACTTAATATAATAGCACTTCCAATGATTAAAAAAATCCTAAATACCGAACTGCAACCATTCCGAATAAACATGGGGCTGCTTATTTTGCGTCTCATGGTTGCTATTCTAATGGTACCTCATGGCTACAATAAAATGGCAAATTTTGCTGAGAAGCAAGCCAAATTTATGAGCTTTATGGGCTTAAGCGGTGAGATTTCGTTAGCCTTGGTAATAGTAGCCGAATTGTTTTGCTCCATTCTGTTAGCTGCTGGACTGCTTACCCGACTCACTTTAATCCCACTAATAATAACAATGGTAGTAGCGGTTTTTGTTTCGCATAAAGGTGAAATATTTGGTGACGGGCAAGAAGCTTTTTTATATATGATTACATATCTGGTTTTATTTATTGCAGGGCCTGGTAAAATGAGCATTGATAGCTTATTCTCTAAGCAAAATAAAAACCTGTATAAATAAACTATCTTTTACTTGGTATAATAGTTGGGATTGGGGCAAGCATTCCATATGAAATTTAAAATCTTCTTTCTATTATTAGCGAGTCTTATTACTAAGGCATCCCTATCTCAAAAAAGCGATACCTTATATGCTGAGATGACCTTCATCAAAACATCGATTGACACAACAACTATTAAAGTAAGTACACCCGCTACATTTAAATACTTTTTTCAAAATACAGGGAATATGTCTTTAACAATTAGATACGTTGGCAGTTTGTGCAATTGTATCATCCCAGTATGGAGTAAGGAAACAATAAAGGCTGGCGGATGGGGTTGGGTGGAGTGTGTTTATGACCCGCAAGGCCATTTGGGAAATTTTAGCAAGCAGGTTATTGTATATTCAGATGCAAGAAATGGCAGCGTGAATTTGAATATGAAGGGTTACACTATAAAGTAAAGTAGTTACTACTTATCTAAATCGTACTGCTTAATTTTTCTATATAAGGTCCGTTCTGAGATGCCCAATTCTCTTGCAGCTGACCGACGTTTGTTCTTGTACTTCTCTAAAGCTTTCTTGATAAATTCTAGTTCTCTCTTCTCTAGCGAGAGTACCTCATTCTCTGGCTCTTCTCTCACTTCTAAAGACTGTGTCATAGGTTGGCTGATTATGATTGGCTGCTGTTTGCTATATACTTGCTGAGGCTGCATATAAGGCTGAACCATCTGCATTGTATCTTCTTCATGTGTGATTTTCATGAGGCTTTGTACCTTTTCGCTTTGCACCATTTTAGCAGCTTCTGTAGGATTTTGCATCATGCTGTACACAACCTGTTTTAGCTCATTCATGTCACGCCTTAAATCATATAGTACTTTGTAGAAGATATCACGCTCACTTAATCCATGCTCATTGGTATTGCCAGCAAATAGTGCGGGGACCTGTGGATTTTCTTTTGGTAAATAATTATATAATAGTTCAGCTACAATACTTTTTTCATTTTCCAATACCGATAATTGCTCAGTGATATTCTTAAGCTGCCTGATATTACCTGGCCAACGATAGTTTATTAACAACTGAGCGGCATCTGGCTGCAATGTGGCAGGCTGTGTTTTATATTTTTCGGCAAAGCCTTGTGCAAATTTGCGAAATAACAATACCACATCTTCCCCGCGATCACGCAAAGCAGGAACTTTGATGGGTACGGTATTAAGTCTATAATATAAATCCTCTCTAAATTTACCTTGCTGGGTAAGTTCCAGTAAATCACGGTTGGTTGCGGCTACTACGCGGACATCGGTTTTTTGTGATTTGCTACTCCCCACTTTAATAAATTCGCCCGACTCTAAAACCCTGAGCAATCGTGCTTGTGTTTCTAAGGGTAATTCTCCTATTTCATCTAAGAAAATTGTACCCCCATTTACAGTTTCGAAATATCCTTTACGTAACTCATGCGCTCCAGTATAAGCTCCCTTTTCGTGACCAAACAACTCACTGTCTATAGTTCCTTCGGGTATTGCTCCGCAGTTAACAGCTATAAAAGGCCCGTGCTTTCTATTGCTAAGTGTATGGATTATTTTACTAAAGTTCTCTTTACCTACGCCACTTTCACCATTGATTAATACAGTCATTTCGGTGGGGGCAACTTTGATGGCAGTTTCGAGGGAGAGATTGAGCAAAGGAGAATTACCTACAATCTCGAAACGGTTTTTAATATCTTGTAAATTCATATATGTACTTGCGCTTACCCGCAGTGGTTTGCAAATTTAAACCTCAAATGTTATTGTGCGACTTTTTGGCTATTTTTATTTTTGGAAGCCTTTGTTTTCAATGGTTCAATAAAATTAGCATTGGTAGACATACTGGCAGTGTTTGATAAAATAAAAAATGGAAATAGTAGTTTAGGCTCTTGCTTGACCAGGCTTTTCTGTTTTAACACCAGTACCATGTAGTTCTGCTTTCTCACGCAAGTCCAGTCTATCAAGACGTATTAGTGTTTTTCCATCAGGTGTGGTTTCGTGTATATTTACAAATTTTTCGCCCCATTCCACATCTTCCACTATATATGAATATCGTGAATGGACATTGGTTGAGAATCCATCATCGAAAGCTTTTACCATGATCATAAACTCTAATTGCATGTCACGCATTTCATTAGGACCAATATTATATAACGGACTTTTATCAGTAAGCGGATGAACAATGGTCCAGGTAGTGGGGAACATGGTTACTTTGTTTCGTTCTAATTCCAATGCAGCATATTGCCTAAGTGGTTTTCCATTGACTGTTTTTATATAGGTAATATTAACCTGTACTTCCACTTCAATCAACTGATTATCTCGTGCATTTACCATCCGAAACATCCAGGCATTCATGTCTTGGAAAGGGGCTATAACACTTGTTTTAGAAAATAATATATTGGCAACTGGCCGGGCAAATCGACCATATATAAGTCCGGTGGCTAAGGCAAAACCTAGCAACCCAGATAATGATTCAATGGCCGAAACGGTTGAGGCAGTAAATCCAACAGGATTAATGCGACCATAACCAACTGTAGTAAGTGTTTGTGCTGAGAAGAAAAACGATTCCCAGAATTTATCCAAAGGAGAGGCATCCATTTGCATGCCGCCCAAATGTTCCAAACCTATAATACAATACACACAAGCAAATAATAAATTGGCGACAAAGTATACAAGGAATACCAGCAAATGGAATTTCCACCAAGGCATCGCTATAAGCTGGTGATAGAAACTAAGTCTCTCAAGCAATGGAAATCCCTTGCGACGCACATTAAAAGAGCCATCGCCATTAATCAATCGCCCTTGTCCACTTTGTACTTGGGTGCCAAATCCCAAATCTTTTGGCGGCTCTGCATTCCTGTGTGGTTTTTTATGAAACATAAACTTTCCAAAATTAACAAAACTGTGTATGTATTGTTTGCAAATATAATGAATTGGTTTTCATTAAAACTTAATTTGTAAATGCACTTTATAATTGACTTTATATAGCTTGTCGCCGTCTACTATATTATATTCTTGGGCTGGTTGCCATTGGTGCGGGAGATTTAAAAGAAGTAATTGTATGCGTTCCGCATCGTTTGCATTAAGTGCTTTATTTGAAGTCTGCACATTGCAATGGTAGCGGCCCATGTTACAATAAACTGTATATCTAATTGTTTTATTGATTTTACTTTTTCGCCCAATGCATCAGTATTTTGTTGTTTGAGATAAGTATTTAAATAAGTCATTGCATTCGCAATATCAGTATTAATAATGGGTACATAGATAGGAGGGATGGGAGCCTGGCTTGCCATTCTGGATTCCCATAAATCGGGCTCACTGGCTATTCGTAGTAACATGAAATCTTCTTCGATGGGTGGTGCATCTTTTTTGCAAACTGCCCAAGTAATATAAGGCGACAGTGACATGGTTTGTTTGTTATGTTCAATAGCCATAAAACCAGCATATACTTCCATGCTCCACTGTTCAAATTCAAAATATATGTTGACGGAGAAGGTTACTACAAAAAAAGAAAAACAAGACAGCGTTTGGAATACTTATGATAAATTAGGCAATGCAACTGAATGTAAGTTTTACAAAGATGGGGTAGAGGTGGCCAAATCAATGGACAAATAAAATTAGTTGTTTCCGAGCTATGAAAGAGAACTATTTGCTCTTCACAAATCCTTCTTTTAAAAGTTTATCTAAATATGCTCGTCCTACTTCGTAGGTCATGTTCATTATCTCTAAACTTAATTGGTCTCTAATTTCACGCATCACTTTTATAGCGTCGAAATTTTATTCTTCTTTTTCATGAGATGTATATAAATGATAACAGCCCTAGTCTTTAATCTTTTCTCTATTCTTTTTTGAGCCACTTATCCAACCACTCAAAATACAACCTTTGCCACAGGATACTATTCTGTGGTTTGCTTACCCAGTGGTTCTCATCGGGGAAGTAGAGGAAGCGGCTGGGGATATTGCGGCTTTGGGCTGCGGTAAAGGCTTCCATGCCTTGGCCAATGGGAACTCGAAAATCTTTTTCGTTATGTATGATTAGAATAGGAGCGTCCCAGTTTTGTACAAAGTGGTGAGGCGAGAACTTATTATAGTTTGTGGGGTTGTCCCAGTACGAGCCTTTTTGGTCGTTTTTGGCAAAGAACATTTCCTCGGTGGTGCCATACCAACTTTCCATATTGAACATACCACAATGTGAGATGAAACATTTGAAGCGCTTGTTGTGATGGCCTGCCAACCAATACGCACTGTAGCCGCCAAAGCTTGCACCTACGCAACCCAGGCGGTCTTTGTCTACATATTTTTCTTTGGCTAGGGTATCGATGGCACTGAGGTAATCGGCGATACATTGGCCACCGTAGTCGCCAATAATTTGGTCGTTCCATTCCTTTCCAAAGCCTTGCAGTCCGCGGCGGTTGGGTGCTACTATAATATATCCATTTGCTGCCATTAACTGAAAATTCCAACGGTAACTAAAAAATTGTGAGACGGGACTTTGTGGGCCGCCTTGGCAGTATAATAGTGTGGGGTATTTTTTTGCAGCATCGAAATCGGGAGGATATATAACCCAGGTTAATATAGTTTTTCCGTCGGTGGCTTTTATAAAACGCTTTTCTATTCTGCCCATTTTTTGTTTTCCCCAATACTCATCATTTACATGCGATACGCGGGTTTCCTTGCCTTTGCTAATTGTAATAGTATATAATTCGGTGGGCATGCTCATGCTTTGTTTGCTGCCTACTAATGTTTTTTCATTTTGCCATTCCACACTCAAATAATCGTGATCGCCATGGGTGATTTGGTTTATCTTTTTGCTTTTAAAATCGTAACTATATATTTGTTTAGTACCCTCAGTAATGGCAATAAAGTATATATGTTGGCCGTGTGGTGCGATGCAAAAATTATCTACCGTTCTATCGAGGGTACTTGTAATTTCATACTTATCTTTCTTGTCGAAATCGTAACACATCAAACGGTTTTTGTCGCTCTCGTAACCTGGCTTTTCCATGCTAAGCCAGAATAATTTTTTACCATCGGCACTGCACTGTGGGTCTTGGTCATAGCCCACCATGCCGTCGGTGAGATTGCTTGTTACTTTGGTGTCCATATCAAAGCAGAACAAATTGCTATTGGTAGAATAAGCGAACTCAGTTCCCGAATTCTTTTTGCAAGTATATATAATACTTTTCCCATCAGGACTCCAACATATTTGTTCTTCGCCACCCATAGGCTGTAAGGGACTTTCGTAGCGTTGGTCTTTCATGATATCATAAGGCGTTCCGGTAATTAAACCACTATCATACTTTACATAAAATATATGACTGTAGCTTTCGTCTTCCCAGTGGTCCCAATGGCGGTAGGCGAGGGCATCGATTATTTTTGCTTTTACTTTGGGCAGGTCAGGATATTGTTCGGTGATGGTTTGGTCGAGCTTTACTTCCATGATCAGCATCAAATGTTTTCCATCGGGCGAGTAGCTAAAGCCATTTACATCATCGGGATAATTGGTAACTTGGTGTTTGCTGCTGCCATCAGTTTTCATTTCCCATACTTGGCTGCTGCCACTTTTTGCTGATAGGAAACCAATACGTTTACCATCAGATGAATATTTTGCAGCCGAAGGATTATAAGTTGAGTCTGCAATTGCTTTGGGAGCAGAGGTAGCACTGAAACCTACTTTATATAATGTAGTAGTGCCTTTGTTCTCGGCTACATCATAGCGTTTCACGCCATAAATCAGCATTTTTTTATCGGGCGAAAGACGAGGCTCATTTATACGGCCAAGTTTCCAAAGGGTTTCGGGTGTTATCATATTTTGTGCGTGAGAGAATTGCCAGCAAAAACAAAAGAAAAAAACAATACGGGAAAGTTTCATAAAGTGCGTAAAATTGTGGCTTCAAAAATAAAGTGTAAAGAGCAATTAACAACAGGACAATCCGCACCGTCATCCTGAATTTATTTCAGAATCCTTTTCGAGTGTTAATAGAGATTTAGAAACAAGTTCAGCATGACAACAAACTAAAAAAAGAGATATATGATAACGATAGATTTAACAACTAAACACGCCGTTGTATGCGGCTCAACCCAAGGAATTGGTCTTGCCACTGCGCAGCAAATGGCACTAGCCGGAGCAACGATTACTTTGGTTGCTAGAAACAAAGAAAAGCTAGAAGAAGCCCTAAAAACATTGGATAACAAAGCAGGCCAAACCCACAATTATATACAAGCCGATTTTGCCCAACCTGTTTTTTTGCAAGAGAAAATAGAAGCCTGGGCGGAGACAAATACTTGCCATATACTCGTGAACAACACCGGCGGTCCCGCAGCAGGTAAAGCTATTGACGCTGACCCAATGGATTATGTGAATGCGTTTAAACAACATTTATTATGTAATCAGATTTTGGTGCAAACACTTTCTCCGGGTATGAAAGAAGCGGGCTATGGAAGAATAATTAATATAATAAGCACTTCTGTTAAACAGCCTTTGAAAGGACTTGGTGTATCAAATACAATTCGTGGTGCTGTAGCAAGCTGGGCAAAGACTATAGCGAATGAGTTAGCATCATTTGGTATCACAGTAAATAATGTATTACCTGGAGCTACGAGTACAGAAAGATTGGAAACTATTATACAAAATAAATCAAAAAACAGTGGCCACGATAGGGCAGAGGTAGAAAAAGAAATGCTAGGCGAAATCCCTGCGGGAAGATTTGGAAACCCGAGTGAGATTGCGAATGCAATTACTTTTTTGGCGAGTCCGCTTGCGGGTTATATTAATGGAATTAATGTGCCGGTGGATGGAGGAAGGACGGGGTGTTTGTAAAAAAAACCCTGAATGGATGATATTATTATAATACCTCCTGCAATTTCTCCAAACTAAAAGCCTTGGGCTTATCGGTAAATAAAACTTTTGTTCGTGCCCAAGTATTGTTAAAGAGCTCAGAGTTTCTATATGCATTTAGGCAATCTTCATTTTCCCAAATGCTATAAGTATATAATATATTTTTCTGAGTTGCATCTCGGTGTAATTCCAAATGAGAACAACCTTCAAAGTTTCTTATAAATGTTTTGGAGCGGTTAAATACTTCTTCAATAAAGTAATCTACTTCACTAGCTTTAAAAGTCATTTGAACGATTCTTACTATCATATATATGCTGTTTTGGTTTGTGTTGCCGAAGACCGTCTTCGATGAACTCTGACTGACATTGCCTAAAATTCTATAATCACTTTCATTCCCAGTTTCATCCCCATCAGTTTTTCTGCATTTTGTCTGTTTTGGGCTATTTCCATATAATTTGAAGAGTTGAAGAATATCACAATCTCTGTTTCGGGTCTGTCAATATAATGTGTTTGCAGGGTGTTGTGTGTATCGTGTCTGCGAAGAAACAAAGTAAATTTCTTTACGCCTATATTCTTATCAAAATATGATTTACTAATATTGGTATGCAGGTTTCCAAATCCATCCACATGCATGATATGGCCTGTGAGCATATTGCCTGCGAGTGAGGGTTTATCATACTCTTCGTTCAGGTTTAAATAATCTTTGGTTTCTTTTGCAAACTCTGCGATTGCTTCATGCGTGCTCAACCTTTTCGCAATATCTGCAGATAGATTTATATAATTAAAAGGTGTTTCCACACTTTCGAAAAACCATACTTTTTCTATATCATCAAGCATGGATATAAAACCATTATTGGCTGATATTATATATTGTCCTTTTGCACGAGCAATAAGAATCTTTTTATCTTTTTTATCGCTTTCAATATAATTGATATGGATAGTTCCTTCAGGAAACTTAGCAAAAGATATATTGAGCAAGTAAGCCGCATGGGGCAAATCGAAATTATTAATTTGATTGCTGAGCTCGATGATACGCAAATCTGCCGCCCTAGAAAGCAAAGCTGCTTCTGCCCATGCACCATATACAGATTGATTTTGCCAGTCGCTTAACAAAGAAATGATTTGCACTTGGAAATATTTATTATTACTTTTGGGGCAAAATTAACCCAATAACACTCACCATATATTAAAACCTTTACCACAATTTGAACGAAATCGAAATTATGCTCGATGAGGTTAATCCCTCCGACTTCCTTGGTGTGAACAACGCCAACCTCAAAATTATCCAAGCGGCATTTCCTAAAACCAAAATTATTAGCCGTGGCAATCAACTCAAAATAGTGGGCGACGACCATGAAATACAAGATGTGAAAGTTAAAATAGCACAACTTGTCGACTATTTGTTAAAGAAAGGCTCATTAACTGAAACCCATGTTGCCGATTTACTTAATCATAAACCCGATTCGGAATCTACGCCACAAGCATCTACAGATAAAGATGTATTGGTATTTGGACCCAATGGTAAAGTAATAAAAGCCCGCACGCCCAACCAGTTGAAAATGGTGGAATCGATGGAGACTAATGATATCCTGTTTGCCATTGGACCAGCGGGTACTGGAAAAACATATACTGCTGTTGCATTGGCTGTTAGAGCCTTGAAGAACAAAGAAATAAAACGTATCATACTTGCCCGACCTGCTGTAGAAGCAGGGGAGAACCTGGGTTTCTTGCCGGGCGATTTGAAAGAGAAAATAGATCCGTATTTGCGTCCGCTATATGATGCTTTGGATGATATGATTCCTGCTGAGAAACTGAAGCAGTATATAGAAAGTCGTGTGATAGAAATTGCCCCAATGGCCTTTATGCGTGGCCGTACTTTGGATAATGCTTTTGTAATATTGGACGAAGCACAAAACGCAACTGAGCTGCAATTGAAAATGTTTTTAACTAGGATGGGACCACATGCAAAGTTTATTATAACAGGCGATATCACACAGATAGATTTGCCCAAGCAACAACAATCGGGCTTACCTACTGCTGTTGACAGATTGAAAGATATTAAAGGTATCAGCGTTATTCAGCTCACTATAGAAGATGTAGTTCGACACAGACTGGTTAGAGAAATTATCAAAGCATATAATAGAGATCCTAAAGACGATAAAAAATAATTGTCGAGAATTAGTTCATTTGTTAATCATTTTATCACCGCCAAAAGGTTAGGACATGGGGTACATTCGCCCTTTGTATATGATTTGGCAACCAAAGTAATTGCTGATAAGCGCGAGCATATAGCTTATAAATTACCCGAGATATATTTTGATGAATTGCGAAATACTTCTCAAACACTAGAACATATAGAATTAGGAGCCGGCCAGACCAATAATAAAAAACTTAAAGTTTCTGAAATAGCAAATCGCTCAGCCGTTACACCCAAGTGGGGCAGGCTTTTGCACCGATTGGTGCGATTTGCACATCCATCATTGGTAGTTGAATTGGGAACTTCGCTAGGCGTGGGTTCATTATATATGGCATCAGCTCTCGATAAATCCGCCAAGCTTTTCACGTATGAAGGAAGCCCGCAAATAGCCGCATTTGCTGAACAGAATTTTGAACGAATGAAATTGTCAGATACCATCACCGTTTTCAATGGAAATATTGATGATAAGCTACCGCAAACTGAGGCTTTGATTGACAAAATAGATTTTGCATTTATTGATGCGAACCATAAGTTTACTCCCACAATTAAATATTTTAGCTGGCTTGCTGAGAAATCGCATGATGAAACTATAATAGTTTTGGATGATATACACTGGAGTAAAGAAATGGAACTGGCGTGGCTTGAAGTGCAGAATATGCCTGGTGTTACTATCACTATTGATTTGTATCGCTTCGGCTTGGTTTTTTTCAAGAAAGATCAAGCGAGGGAGCATTTTAAAATATGGGTGTAGCAATTTATATCTAATCGTTCGGGAAATTCAATATTTCGTCCCTATGGGACTTTCTTTTCTTGTCGTCTTTTGTCCTACCGATATTTCGTCCCTATGGGACTTTTCTCTCTTGTGGTATTTTGTGCTCCGATATTTCATACCTACGAGTTTTTTTATTATGCATATTAATAAGTTAGTCCCATAGGGACGAAATATCGGTAGCAAAAATGGATATGTAGTTTTGCAAAGTCCCGCAGGGACGAAATATTGAAACGCGTCGAAAGTCGTAGAATACCATATAAATTAAAAATATGTTCACGAATAATATCATAATTTTGTCGTCTAAGTATATATAACACCATGAAACTCCATACCATCAACACCGGCTTTTTCAAACTCGATGGCGGTGCCATGTTCGGCGTTGTGCCCAAAACTATTTGGCAAAAACTAAACCCACCCGACGAGAACAATATGTGCACATGGGCTATGCGTTGTTTGCTGATTGAGGATGGAAATAAACTGATTTTAATCGACAATGGAATAGGGAAAAAGCAGAGCGAAAAGTTCTTCAGCTACTACCATTTGAGTGGCGATGATTCACTAAAAAAATCGCTACAAAACCTAGGCTTTGCACCTTCAAACATCACCGACAACTTTTTGTCGCATTTGCATTTTGACCATGCTGGCGGTGGAGTTGAGTGGAATGAAGACCGCTCAAAATATAAAACCACTTTCCAAAACGCAAACTACTGGACTAGCAAAAAACATTGGGAAAATGCATTAGATTCTAACCCCAGAGAGAAGGCATCTTTCCTAAAAGAAAACCTATTGCCGATGGAAGAATCGGGTCAGTTAAAGTTTGTGGATGATGGGCATGATATGCCATTTGATTTGTTCTATTCCGACGGACATACAACCGGGATGATGGTGGCCATGATTCCCTATAAAAACACAACTGTATGTTTTGTTGCTGATTTGTTTCCTTCCATGCATCATATTCCCATTAATTATAATATGGGTTACGATATCAGACCTCTGGATATTATGGATGAGAAGAAACGCTTTTTAGAAATGGCTGCTGCAAATAATTGGGTGCTGTTCTTTGAGCACGACCCCGTGAATGAATGCTGCACTGTTGAGTTGGGGGAGCGGGGGTATAAGGTGAAGGAGGTGTTTAGGTTGGGGGACTTGTAACGGTTTCGGGCTTTGCGAAGGTGGCGATTTTCACATGCTGCTTTTCTCAAAGAAAATAGAATTTCGAGTTTTAGTCAACAAATATTTCTTGAATGGTGGTCTTAATTTTTACAATTTCTTTTTCCGTTAAAGAATCGAAACATTTAACAACTCTTTTCCTATCAATTGTTCTTATCTGGTCAAGAACCACCCAGCCTTTAGTTTTGTTATGCTTTATCTCAACTCTAGTTGGATATGGTATAGAGTTACTGGTAACTGGAGCTATAACAATAGTCTGCAAATACTTATTCATTTCATTCGGAGAAATGATAACACAAGGGCGAGTCTTTTTCATTTCGCTGCCGATTGTCGGGTCTAAATTGACCAATACAATTTGATATTGTTTTAATTCCATTCTTCAAGATTTTCGTCATCAAAAATGTCCGACATTAATGGCTTGTCGTCTCCATTTTCGTGCATTTTCTTAAATGCTTTATCCCAGCCTTTTCTTGGTGAACTGGTCGGCTTTATGATGATATAATCCTCTTCAAGTATAACTTCAACAGCATCTTTGATGTTGTACTTTTCGAGCAAAGATTTTCCAAGTCGTATTCCCTTAGAGTTTCCAATTGGTATTACTGATATATTCATGGCTTATGTTAATTGTAATTACAAAGTAACTACATTAATTTCTGCTTTCCAAATAAAATTTTAAGTTAGTGTCGCACTTCTCAACCCACGCCGATTTGCAATTGGCGTGCTAACTGAATCGTGATTTGTAATCACAGTATAAATCGGAGTGGGTTTGTATTAAAAAAGCAGCGTATCCAAAAGACACGCTGCTTTTATATATATTATAGTATATTAAATATCCTCTTTCTTTTCTTCTTCTGCTTCAGGTCTAGCTGGGAGAGCTTCTAATTCAGGTTGTATCGCACCATTCACAAATTCATCATACGATGTTTTTTGGTGGAATGGGCGTTTGCCTAGTATCTCTTCCAAATCATATTGGAAAATTACTTCCCTTTTCAAAAGTTCATTGGCAACTCTCTCTAGTGAATCACGTTTGTCGTTGAGTAAATTCTTGGTACGTTGGTATGCTGCAGAAATCATTTCACGAACTTGTTCATCTATTATCTCAGCAGTTTTTTCACTATAGGGTTTGGTAAATCCGTATTCGTTGTTTGGGTCGTAGAAGTTTACATTGCCCACAGCATTGTTCATTCCGTACATGGTTACCATGGCATAACAAGTTTTGGTAACACGTTCCAAATCGTTTGATGCACCGGTTGATATTCTTCCAAATACAATATCTTCAGCTACACGTCCACCAAGTGTCATGCAAATGGTATCAGTAAGTTGTTCGGTAGTATATAAATATTGTTCTTTGGGCAAGTACTGGGCATAACCCAATGCAGCAACGCCACGAGGCACGATAGATACTTTTACAACAGGGTCGGCATGTTCCAAGAACCAACCACTAATAGCGTGACCAGCTTCATGATAAGCGATAATCCTTTTCTCTTCGGGTGATATAATTTTATTTTTCTTTTCAAGCCCACCTATCACGCGGTCGATGGCATCATGAAAGTCTTGCATTTCCACACATTCTTTGTTGTTACGGGCAGCTATCAAGGCAGCTTCGTTACATACATTGGCAATATCAGCACCAGCAAAACCTGGAGTTTGTGCTGAAAGTTTTTTAGGATCGATATCATCACCCAGTTTCAAAGGTTTCAAATGCACTTTAAATATATGCTCACGTCCATTCAAATCTGGACCATCAATCGATATCTGTCTATCAAAACGACCTGGACGCATCAAAGCCGAATCTAAGATATCAGGTCTGTTGGTAGCAGCAAGTATAATAACACCTGAGTCAGTTCCAAATCCATCCATCTCAGTAAGCAATTGGTTCAAGGTATTCTCACGTTCATCGTTTCCACCTTGCACCATCGAACGTCCACGGGCACGACCGATAGCATCAATCTCATCAATAAATATAATACAGGGAGCTTTCTCTTTTGCTTGGCGAAAAAGGTCACGAACACGTGAAGCTCCAACACCTACAAACATCTCCACAAAATCAGAACCTGAAAGTGAGAAGAAAGGCACATTGGCTTCGCCTGCAACAGCTTTTGCCATTAGGGTTTTACCAGTTCCCGGAGGACCAACTAATAAAGCACCTTTAGGGATTTTGCCACCAAGTTTTGTATATTTAGTAGGGTTTTTTAAGAAGTCTACAATCTCCATTACTTCTACTTTCGCTTCTTCTAAACCTGCCACATCGGCAAAGGTCACATTAACTTTGGTATCTTTATCGAACAGTGTAGCTTTTGATTTGCCAATATTAAACAATTGGCCTCCGCCCCCTCCACCTTGTCCACCAACTCTACGCATGATAAACATCCAAGCACCAAAAAAGAGACCGCCATAAATGAGGTATAATAACCAAGGGGTTTCTGATTCGTCAATACGTTTGGGCTCTATCTTTTCATTTTCCTGGTAAGCAAATTCTGTTTGGGCATTGCTAAGATCTGTTAAAAACTTTTCAGGATTAATTAGGTCCATATAGTACTGTGGACCTGTTGTTTCTTTACCTTTTATATCATTATAACGGCTTTCTTTTAAACGCTCTTGTTTAATATATATTTTTGCTACGTCTTTCGTCTTTACCACTTCTATTTTTTCAATGTCGTGGTTTTTGAGCATCTTGTTTTTGATGTCGTACCAAGTTACCGATTCTACGCTAGGTTTTGGGAAAAGATACATGGCAGCAAATCCTACTATTAGTATTATATAAAACCAATAGAAATTAATTTGAGGCAAATTATTCTTTTTCTTTTTCTTAAAAGGATTATTTGGATCTGCTTGTGGATTCTTGTTTGACGATTTTTTTTCTTCTTCGGCCATGTAATTGTTTTTTGATTTGTTGGTCAATAGATATGCCACAAAGGTAATGATAAACAACTGTGACATTATTGCTACTATAATAAAAATAATAGTTTTTTTTTGACACGTTTGTTAGCTAGGCAATGTGTACATATATTTGCACTCGAATTCTAGCAAGCTATTATTCGTGGGGCCTATAGCTCATTCGGTTAGAGCAACTGACTCATAATCAGTAGGTGCTTGGTTCGATTCCAAGTGGGCCCACATATAGGAAGAGTTGTCAAATGGCAACTCTTTTTTTATGTTTCAAGACCTCAAAATATAACATATGCTTCCGTCAGAAACTATCATTGAACAAACCAAGAAATGGATTACCGACGTGGTAGTTGGTTGCAATTTTTGTCCTTTTGCAGCTAAGGAAGTAAAGCATAATACCATTCATTATGAAGTAGAAGAGAGTAATAATATCGATAAAAGTTTGCAAGCATTTAACAATGAATGTATAAGGCTTGATGAAGATGAAAATATAGAAACAAGCTTTTTAATTTTCCCTAATGCTTTCTATAAATTTGAAGATTATTTATATATTGTTTCGTTGGCAGAACAACTAATTGTTGATGAAGGATATGAAGGAATATATCAAGTTGCAAGCTTTCATCCCGATTATTGTTTTGCTGATTCTGATATAAACGATGCCGCAAATTATACTAATAGATCCGTTTACCCAATGCTGCATTTATTACGAGAAGAAAGTATTGAGCAAGCTTTGTTAAATTATCCCAACCCCGAAAACATACCTGAAAGAAATATCAATTTTGCAAAAGAAAAGGGAAGTGCTTACTTTAAAATGCTGAGAGATGCTTGTATGTGATTATTTTGAATTAAGAAATATAAAGTAATATTTCATGATATAATTAATTTCAAAATAGTTTAATAGACTAAGTTAATTTATCAATCGATTTGGCAAGGTTGAAGTCTTTATCCGTAAGTCCCCCAGCACTGTGTGTGCTTAGTCTAATATCAACTTTATTATATACATTCGACCATTCAGGATGGTGATCCATTTGTTCAGCCAACAAGCCGACCCTTACCATAAATGACAGAGCTTCACTAAAATTTTCGAAAATGAATTTTTTCTCAATCCCATTATCATTATAATTCCACCCATTCAGATTGTCAAGATTTGATTTTGCGGATTCTTCGTTATAAGTTGTCATGGTAGTATATTATATGTTATTTACTATGCATTACTGAACTCAAATATCGTTCAGCATCTAACGCAGCCATGCAGCCAGTGCCAGCAGCTGTAACAGCTTGTCTATAAGTTTTATCTTGTGCATCGCCGCAAGCAAAAACTCCTTCTACATTGGTATGGGTACTATCGGGTTTTGTTATAATATAGCCTGTTGCGTCCATTTCTATCCAAGGCTTAAATATAGTTGTATTGGGGGTGTGACCTATCGCAACAAAGAAACCACCAATTTCTACTTCCCTCGTTTCCCCTGTTTTATTATTTTTAACACGCAACCCTGTTACAGCTTTATCTCCTAATATTTCATCAGTATCTGTATTAAACAATACTTCAATATTGGGAGTGTTCAATACACGGTGTTGCATAGCTTTCGATGCTCTGAAATTATCTCCACGCACGAGCATATATACTTTGCTACATATTTTGGCAAGATAGCTAGCTTCTTCGCAAGCTGTATCTCCACCGCCAACAATAGCAACAGGTTGTTGACGGAAAAAGAATCCATCGCATACCGCACAGGCAGATACGCCCGAACCATTGAGTCTAGTTTCACTTGGGATACCCAACCAACGAGCACTCGCACCAGTACTTATGATAACAGTAGCTGCTGAAATTTGTATATTATCATCAACTGATACAATATATGGCGGTTTACCCGATGAAAAATCGACAGATGTAATAAGACCAAATCTCACATCTGTACCTAACCTTACTGCTTGAGTTTTGAATAACTCCATCATTTCGGGCCCCATAATTCCATTTGGGTAACCTGGATAGTTTTCTACATCAGTAGTAATTGTTAATTGCCCACCAGGTTGCATACCTTCATATACAACGGGTTTCATATCTGCCCGTGCAGCATAAATAGCAGCAGTATATCCCGCAGGACCGCTACCTATAATCAAACATTCTATGTGTTCCATTTTTCTTGTAAAAATAATTTTAGATTACAACAATATCATATAGTTGTATAATATAATTCGAAATGCCTTTTGACTAGTCGTTCAGTTTATGATGGTCGGCTAAAAACTTTTGCAGGCCAATATCAGTAAGTGGATGTTTCAATAATTGCAGAATAGGTTCTAACGGAGCTGTAATTACATGTGCTCCCACCTCAGCACACCGCACGATATGCACTGGATTGCGTATGCTCGCTGCTAATATCTCGGTTTGAAATCCTTGCACGGCATATATGCCAGCTAACTGAGCAATTAATTGTATACCATCATAGCTAATATCATCAAGTCTGCCTATGAATGGAGATATATAACTTGCTCCAGCTTTAGCGGCCAATATGGCTTGCCCTGCACTGAATACTAAAGTGCAATTGGTGCGAATACCCACATTGCTAAAATGCCTAATTGCTTTCAATCCTTCTAAAGTCATCGGCACTTTTACTACTATCTTTTCATCGATAGCTGCTAGTTCTTCACCTTCTGAAATAATTGTAGCAAGTTCTGTAGAAATCACTTCAGCACTAATATCACCAGCTACCAATTTACAGATAGCTTTGTAGTGTTTAATTGCATTTGCTTTGCCTTTGATGCCTTCTTTTGCCATTAAACTAGGGTTAGTTGTTACCCCATCTAATATACCCAAAGACTGTGCTTCGGCTATCTGGTCAAGGTTTGCGGTGTCAATGAAAAATTTCATATATTATTATTAAGAGTTAACGTAAATTATTTTAGAATTGCTATTATACAACACAAAACCATGTATAAAAGTTCAGGGCAAATTACGACTTGATATGACCGCATAGCATCCACCAATTTTCAACAAAAAACAAAAAGCCGCCCTTTTTAGGAGGACGGCTTTTGTAAATATCATTGTGTTTCTTATTTTGTCACTTGTACTTTTTCTCTCCAAAGTTTATTGCCTGATTTTACTGTAAGCAAGTATAAACCTTCCGGTTGTGTACCAAGGTCGATAGCAGTTAAGCCGCTTAAACTATTATAAGTTTGGTTTAATACGATTCGGCCTGTCATATCGGTAACTTGAATTGTAGAACTATATGGACAATTTAAACTGAGCGAGAAATACCCAGCGTTTGGATTGGGCATAATCTGGGCTTTTTCAACGCTAATAGATTCTATACCATTGTTTGTAAAACTTAGTAATTGAGATTTTGCTTTACATCCATTTGCATCAGTTATTTCTACCAAGTAAAATCCAGTTTGCCATCCATATATAAATTGTGTATTGCTATTAGGAATTGCTACACCGTTTAAATACCATTGATAAGATGAAGCTGTAACCGAGCATGCCAAGTTATTTACATTGGTAACAATACTAGGTGCAGCGGGTGCTGTAAATTGGGTAACTGTTACAGGTGTAATTGTGTCAATACATTTATTGGCATATACATATATTGAATATGAACCTGTAGCGGTAACTTTTAACGAACTATTTGTAGCACCGTTTATGGTATTGCCATTTAGCAGCCATTGGTAAGTAGATCCTGCATCAGCAGAGATAGCATTCAAAGTTACAGTATCGTTGGGGCAAAAACCTGCTGCAGGACTTGGGCTGATTGCTGCATTTTCGTTTATAAAATTGATTACAGTATCTTTAGAGAATATTGAACAACCATTTGCCGTAACTTGAATTTTGTAGACACCGCTTTTTGTTACAGCAATTAATCTATTGGTAGCACCTGCAATAGTTGAACTTCCATTATACCATTGGTAGGTTGAACCACCAGCGCCTTTAGTTCCCATAGACAAAGAATTACCTTTACAAAGATAATTTTGCCCCTGCGGATATTGAACAAACAGGGGAGCGTTTGCCCCATTTGGTGCGTTCACTACTATATTATTTGAAGCTACTGTGCATCCGGCAGGTGTGCTTATAATGATACGATAAGTGCCGCCTGTTTTAGCATAATACTGATCGGTAGCAGCGTTGTTGATTGTTTGGGTGTTAAGCTGCCATTGGTAGGTCCATGTGGAGTTTGTATCCGAAGTTAAAAGTACAGAGTCGCCAGAACAAAACGTGGTGGAACCATTTGCTTTAATAGTAACTGTTGGAGAAGCAATTGTTGTTAATGTAACTTTTGAAGAAATCTTTTTACAACCAAAATTATTTACTTCTAAAGTATAATCTCCTGCTTGCTTAGCATAGTATAAACTAGTGGTAGTATAATTTGCTGATTGAGCAGTACCATTTAAATACCACTTATAAGTATAGCCATTGCCTGCATTGGCAGTTAGAACGATTGAGTCGCCAGTACAAAACTGTGTTGCAGGTGCTGATATGCTAGCGGTTGGGGGAGTGCCAATATTTACCGTAACTGACACAGATGCTTGAGTGCATCCTTGACTGTTAGAAATTGCACAATCATAAGTGCCGGCGGCATTAACAGTAATAGCAGCACTAGTATCACCACTGATAGCTGATCCATTCAAATTCCATTGATAAGAACTTGCACCATTTGCTGCTGTTAAAGTAACCGAATCTCCTTGGCAGAAATCGGTAGGACCACTCGCACTTACTTTAGAACTAATACCGGGGCAACCAGCAAATTCAGCCACAAAAATATCGCCTGAATTAACAGAAGTTATTGTTTGACTACCAAATTTTCCTGTAACTGCGGCACCTCCTGCGGTGTTAAAAATCCCTGTGATAAATTGTTTTCCATTATTGTTAGCAGATATCCCTCTGCAGTCATCAGCGTTCATGCTTCCCATACCTAATGCCCACTGCATTGTTGAGGAGGTATCAATAGCACAAACTACCACATCGCTGCTACCTAAAGAAGTTAATGAAATAGAGCCAAATGATGCAGTTCCATTAAATGAACCACATGCATAAATATTCCCATCATTGGAACCCGCTAATTTTTGAATATTATCATTCTGAGTTCCTCCGTAGTTATTCGCCCATTTAACAGATAGGTTATTGTCAAAACATGCTATAAAAGCATCCTGAGCTTGGGGAGTTAAGGTGTATGAGCCAAAAGTAATAGTGTTATTTCCTCCATTTGCTTGCACTGCGTTAAAACCACCTCCAATATATATTCGTCCATCAGCACCTATTGTCACCCCTGCTGCATTATCATTACCTCTACTTCCGGCTGTAAAAATACCATTTACATTTCCGCTTTTATCTAGTTTGGCAAGGAATATATCAAGTCCACCTTTTGTAACTTTATATCCACCAGTACCAAAATTTACAGAGTCGGCAAATTGCCCAACAACATATAGATTACCTGAATTATCAAAAGCTAAATCATTTGCACTTTCAGCAGCTGCATTCGCACTGCCTCCTCCAACAGCCCATTTCCACGTACCACTATTATCTATTTTAGCAGCGAAAAAATCTCCATTGCCAACTCCGTTTACAGTATAACTTCCAAATGTAGCATTAACATTAGTAGGTTTACCAACTGAAAGATTGTAGTAACCACATATATATATATCATTGCTAGTATCCAATGCCAATCCAAGTGACCTTTCATTATTTGTAGAGCCAGCTGTTTTTGCCCATTTCAAGGTACCAGAGTTATTATACTTAGCCACATATATATCTGAATTGCCAGCACTAGTGAGACTAACTGAATTACCTCCTGTGCCAAAGGTAGCGGTACCACTATATAATCCTGTTAGATATAAATCACCATTAGCATCTATCGCTAGTCCATAAGCACGGTCATCGCCTGCACCTCCGGCACTAACAGCCCATACGGGGGCACCGGTTGAATCTAATTTTGCAAGATAAATATCATTATTTCCTTGATTTGTGAGGGACGTTGATCCCATTGTCATGCTTCCAGTATACCAGCCTGTAATATAAGTATTGCCACTAGCATCTGATATAACTCTTGTACCAATATCGCTAGTAGTACTTCCAAAATCTTTTGCCCACTTTACAGTTTGGGCATTTGTGTTTAAACCCCATAGTAGGAGCAAAGAATAAATAATTTTTTTCATTTTTTAATTAAATTGATTTTGGTAAATTTCAGTTGTAGACAACAAATGTCAGTAAAGGTTTAGTAAGTTAAAAGTAAATTAAACTTATTCTACTTTAACGAGTTGGCTTTCAGTAAATTTATTTGATTTTATTTGAACCACGTATATTCCAGGTGTCAAATTCTTAACTTCTATTTCTGCTTGAGGACAATTTGAAAAAGACTGATTCAATACCTTTCTTCCTGTTAAATCGTAAAGCTCTATTTCTATTTTTTCGAATACTTGACCAAAACGAGCATACAGTTTATCAGCTGCAGGGTTCGGATATAATAAGAAATTATCTGTTCCCACTGCTGTTTCAATTGAAGCTAGTTTTGAAACAGTGATATAATTCGATTTCGTACGAGTGGAACTGCCAGCACTATTTTCGGCTTTTAGTTTTACATTGTAGCTACCAAACGTATCAAAAACTACTGTGATATCTGGACTTCCTACATTGCTTCCATTAACATAATGAAAATTGCCTGGACTGATATCCCAAATATGCAAAGTAGGCGAATTCGTGCTTCTATCTTTAATGTTAATAGGTTGTCCTGGCAATATTAAAGTTTTATCAGCTTGGAAATCTGCGACAGGTGTTATATCTCTTTTATCGTCTCTGAATTTAACAGATGATATTGTAAAAGTATTGAACGTTTGAGTACCGTCTATTTGCAAGACAGGTATTTTCTCGCCATTGGTTAGCCATTTATATTCGTAACGTGTACCAGGGATACCGAAAGAAAAATTGGATACTTTAATAGAATCTATATAAGTAATTTTGGATTTTATTCTTACACAATCAAAATTACCATGAGGTGTTGTCAAACTTCCCCATCCGTCAACAGTATTTATTCGGGTACCATATTCTTTGAAAGAGATAGGCAAAGTTCCAGTTGGGTCGCTTAGTTTAAAAGCATAATCATTGGTATCGATATCCCCGTAATTTAGAGGGAATTTATAAATAATATCTTCTTTGGTGAAATTTGCAGGCAAAGGAATTTTACTATAGGTAAAACCACGGCCAACAATACTCCACTTATCTTTATTCTTTTTATAAAAATCATAAATATCAGAAAAAGTTGCAATGAATAAATTTAGTGAGTCTTGAGTTTTAAGCCCAATTGTATTGAAGAAATATAGCAAGTAGCTAGTTTGTAAAGAACTTTTAAAATTATATACATCCTGACTATTAGGTACTAGTTTAGAAAAATCCCAAGTTTGATTAGAACCAGTTTTAGTAGCTGAGAATCCAGTATTCTGAGTTTGTGCATTGGTATACCTTATTTGGTCACCATTGGATGGCATATCGTTTTGGGTAATCGTAATTTGTCCATTTGCACAGTTAACTACTGCAAAAAGGAGGAAAAATATTTTGACTGTTTTTAACATACCAGATTTAAGAGAGAAAATTAAACGGATGTGCAATTTAGAGGTTTTTTTTCGTATTAACCAAATATTAATTAATAATTTTACAGTAAAGTTTCTCATGTTTTTTTACCTCAATGTCAATAGTGTAGTTGTGGTTAACTAGGTCTGACTGTTGTGAAATTATATTATTAAGTTCTTCGGTTTCTAGTTTTAGCAACCAGTCCAGTTTTACTGCCAGACTTTTGGCATCTGATTCTTGAAACATCTGACTGGGCAAGGTTTTCAATTGGTCTCTAATGCCATATACATCTGTGGCAATGCATGGCAACTCTGCAGCCATGGCTTCTAAAAGAGCTACGGGGCTGCCTTCGCCCAAATTTGTTGTGGGAAGGATAAAACAATCTGAACAATTCAAGAGCTCATTTATATTTAGTCGCTTGCCTATTAGGTATACTTTATGGGAAAGCTGTTTCTCAATAATCCTATCTTTGAGTTTCTGTGCATATTCATCCCTGTCGTCGCCAATAATAAAGACCACCGTGTTTGGATATTTATCTTTGATGAGGTCATATCCATCTATCAAGTATTCAATTCCTTTGCGGGGAACTATGTTGGCAACAGTGGTGATGATTTTAATATCAGCATTGAGATTGAATTCTTTTTTAAGAAGATTTTGAGGTAAATCAATCTTTTTGAATTCATAAGTATTTACACCTCTTGGCAACAGCGTTGTTTTTTCGTTTCCACCATTGAAGAAGTCGTGCATCATGTCATTGTTTTGAACTGCGATTCTATTTGCAAGCATCGTGCGAAAACGCCAACCATTCCCACCCCAACTCATGTTCTTTTTTGTATATACCCATTTGGCACCACCTAGCCGGCATGCAAGTGCTTCATAATAATCATCAGAATAATTGAAAGAATGCACAAGGTCGAACTTGTTTTTTTTAATAAACCGAGAAACTTTACAAGCATGAAGCAATGATTTTATACGACCATGTTTGCCTCTCAATATATAAGGGAACACATGAACGGGAACACCACTTTTTTTAACTGTGTCAAAGAATTTTCCGCTATCGGATATTGTACATATATGTGGCTCAAATATATCCTTGTTAAGCCTTAATGCTATATTAAGCATGGCTTTTCCGCTTCCTGCAGTGTCGAAATTGGGAATTGTAAAAAGTATTTTATAGGGTTTGGAGTGCATTGATACAATCAATTGATTTTAGCATGGCTTATAGCTAAAGCATACAACGTAAATATAGGCCATTTCATATCTGCCTTTTTCGATTTGTGCACGTTCAATATGTTTTGAAGTTTCTCTTTGTCTATATCAAAAGTTGTAATAAAACTATCTGATAAAAGAGTATCATATACTGGCTGTTTTAATTGCTCTCGTAACCATTTGTCTAGTGGTACCGAGAAGCCTCGTTTAAACTTATCATTGGGTGTATGTCCCGTTTTACTTCTTAATAATGTTTTTAATATTTCCTTTTTCTTTTGGTCTTTGCAACTCAAATACGGATCAATAGTTAATGCTTTTTCTATAAAACTTTTCTTCAAAAAAGGGACACGAACTTCCAAAGAGTTTTCCATGCTCATGCGGTCAACTTTGGCTAATGTTTTTTGCATCATACCATAAAACTCGGCCTTGGCCATTTTTAGTAACATATCTTTTTCGCTGCCTGAATCAATATAATTATAGGCATCGAATAGGGGAGAAGTGTTCGTGTTTTCTAGTTCAGGAAATATATTATTGATATCGGTAGTATGAAAACGACTATGCAAGTGGGCATGGGCTTCGCCCATTTTATTAAATAAGAAATTGCTATTTATATATTTATTTTTTGAGATAACTTTATCAGCTGCATAAGCTATATATCTCATGCCTTTAGGTATGAAAGAAAATTTCCTGTTTTTCAGCAATGACCAAAATCTCTCATAACCATAAAAAAGTTCATCGCCTCCATCGCCTGAAAGCGATACTGTTACTTGCTTACGTGCATGATTACAGACAAGCCATGTGGGTATCACAGAAAAATCAGCAAGTGGTTCCTTAATTCCTTGCATCACATTTTCAAGATAAAATGCAGCTTTATCAGAATCCATCATGTCCAATAAAAACTCTGTCTTGAATTTCTCGGCATAGTAGCGTGCATCTTCACTCTCATCGTGCTTTTTACTATCGCTGCCTATTGAAAATGTTTTTAAGGTTGATGATGATTTTTTTCTGGCATAATTAACGATAAGTGGCGAATCTATACCGCCTGACAAGAAAGCTCCCAATGGAACATCGCTTAGCATTTCATCTGCTACTGCTTGCTTAAGCGAATCATTAATTATATCTAGTGCCTCACGTTCATTTGTAACTGATGATTCTATATGATTGGGGAACTCCCAGTATATTTTCTTTGAAACCATGCCTCCTTTATCAAATACTATAATCTCTCCAGGCCTAAGTTGATGAGTGCCTTCATGCAAGCCTAATGGAGCAGGAACATAATGCCAATTCAGATAAGTTTTTAATACTTCATTATTATAACTTGCACCTTTTATCAATGGATGCAAAGCTACTTGATCGTATTGACTTGCAAATACAAGATTGTTATTTTTAAAACCATAAAACACAGGCTTAATCCCAGCAAAATCTCTAGCCAAATATAGTTTATCAGAAGGTATATGAAAAGCTGCTATACCAAACATTCCATCCAATTTTTCTATAGCTCTTTCAAATCCATATTCTTCAATACAACACAAAATGGTTTCTGTATCACTGTGGCTTTTGAAGTTGTACTTGCTTTTGGGCAGTTGTTCACGCAGTTCTAAATGATTGTATATTTCGCCATTGAATATTATTACCCAATCATTCTTATGGCTATGCATGGGTTGGTTGGCCGTATCACTCAAATCGATAATAGCCAATCTACGGAAACCAAGGGTACACATGCGTTCATCGCTCCAATAACCATCTGAGTCAGGGCCACGTTTTGTAGCAAGATTATTTAATTTAATAAATTCATCCTTTGGCGTAAGTTTGAAGTTAGGGAGAAACTCCCCGAATATTCCACACATAGATTCTGCAAATATATAATGGAAACTTTGTCATACTTTATGTTTCGTTATAAAATATTTTCCTATTTCGTCTCTGCTGAGAGCATTCAAAGTTATATCTTTTGTCAAGCCGCCTTTCCTTGCTGAATAAACCCCATACTGCATATCGTGGAAGCCTTCCTTCTTATGTGCATCGGGATTGATACTAACGGGAACAGACTTCTCCATACAGTAATACAACCACCGCCAATCGATGTCAAGCCTATACGGGTGGGCATTTAGCTCGATTGCGACACCGTTAGCTGCGCAGGCATCAATAATTAATTTATGGTCGATTGGATAGCCGGGGCGAGACAAAAGCAGCCTTCCAGTAGGGTGCCCAAGAATAGTTGTATATGGATTTTCGATTGCTTTTAGCAAACGGGCATTCGCTTTTTCTTCAATCATTTTTAAGTTTTGATGAACTGATGCAACAACAAAATCGAATGTTGCCAGTACGTCATTATTATAATCAAGTGAACCATCACCTAATATATCGCTTTCAATTCCTTTAAATATTTTGAAGGGTGCAAGTTCTTTGTTCAGTTGGTCAATTTCTATATGTTGCTGATGAACACGTTCAACCTCCAACCCGCTAGCATAAACAGCAGTTTTGCTGTGGTCGCAAATACCGAAATATTCGTAACCCAATTCTTTGCAATACACAGCCATTTCTCTGAGTGAATGCTGACCATCGCTATAGGTACTGTGGTTGTGAAGGATGCCTTTCAAATCAGACAACTCAATAATTTTGCTTTTTCGTTTTATTACTTCCAATTCATGCAACCCTTCTCGCATTTCAGGAATTATATAAGGCAATTGCAAATTAGTATATACTGCTTCTTCATATATTTCCTTATCAGTAAGTGAAGTATATCCCATCAGGTTTAAATGTTCAGGAGTAGCAGTAGTTTCAAAAAGCGTTTGATCGTAATTATAATCGGCACATTTATATATAATAGCAGGGTAGGAGCCTAATATATTAAATTGTATATATTCATCTTGCTCATCTTCTATTTCCAATTGTGGTAATGTTTGCAATGTGTCAGCTATATAATCTTCATTTGCAATGCAAACCCATTCAAACAGTTCTATCACATCACATTTGCGGCGAAGTTGGCCTGATATTGTAATGGTTTCAAATACATTTGTTTGTTCTAATAATAATTGTATTTCATTTGCTACTTTTTCGGCTTTTGCAAAATGGAGTTTGCCGGTATTGCTTGCATTAAAGTTAATTCCTTCTATAATAGTTTGCTGTGTTTTTTCGCCAAAACCTTTATGCTGCGAAAGTCTGTTTTCGTTGCAGGCATATAATAATTCACCTACCGATTCAATATCAAGTTCTTTCCAAATCTGCCTTACCTTTTTAGGACCGATACCTTTAATATTGAGCATATCCATCACACCCACGGGTGTTTCGGCAAGCAACTCTTGCAGGTCTTTGAATGAACCTGTTTCGTTTATTTCATGTATTTTACTTGCTAAACTTTTGCCCACACCATCCACTTTTTCAAGTGCGGGTATATCTAATTCTGATAAATTGGTAGGAAGTTTATCAATGCGATAGGAGGCACCTGCGTAGCTCTTAACTTTAAAAGGGTCTTTACCATGCAAATCCATCAACTGACTATATAACTTCAGTTGGTCTGCTATTGAGTCGTTACTTATTTTTGGCACAACGCGATATTTTATATTTTACTCCCGATAGCATCGGGATATTATTTTGTATTTTCTTGTCACTCTGAGTTCATCGAGGAGCGACAGGGTGAGTACTCTTCCGTTTGCCAGTCTTCGATAAACTCAGACTGACATTTGCCTGTGGTCGGTGTTGTCACCGACCACTTCCGCTACTGCTCTTTGTCCCCACCAACCGCAACTGCTACTTTCGACCGCAGCATATTTTGCCTGTGGTTGGTGTTTTCACCGACCACTTCCATTGCTACCCAACATCCCCACCAACCGCTACACTGCTATCACCAAACACAGCATTCACTCGCGAACGATTGGTATTCTGCTCATCACTTTCTACTACGCCGTCACGTAAGCGTACAACTCTGTATGCAAACTTAGCTATATCTTCTTCGTGTGTAATTAGTATTACAGTATTTCCCTGTTGATGTATTTCTTCAAACAAAGCCATTATTTCCATACTGGTTTTGGTATCCAAATTTCCTGTTGGTTCATCAGCAAGTATTATAGCTGGATTATTTACCAAGGCACGAGCAATAGCCACACGCTGGCGTTGACCACCACTAAGCTCGTTGGGTTTGTGGTTCATACGGTCTTCTAGCTTTACATGTTTTAAAACTTCGGTGGCTCTTTCTTCTCTAGTCTCTTTATTTTTTCCTGCATATACCAAAGGTAAAGCAACATTGCCCAAAGCTGTTAGGCGTGGCATGAGATTGAATGTTTGAAATACAAAACCTATATCTTTATTTCGAACTTCAGCGAGTTCATTATCATCCATTTTGCTCACATCGGTACCGTTAAGTATATAAGTTCCACTCGTTGGTGTATCCAAGCAACCCAGCATATTCATTAAAGTAGATTTGCCAGAACCAGATGGCCCCATTAACGCTACATATTCTCCTTTATTAATAACAAGGTCAACACCTTTTAAAGCATGCACTTGTTCTTGACCAACGGTGAAAGTTTTGGTAATTTGGTGTATTTGGATGATGGGGGTCAAGGGATAATTGTTAATGGTGAATTGTTAATTGTTAATGAGGGGAAATTTAGGGAGTAAGGAAGGAATATATATAATCTGTATAGATATTATTTTGTCCAATCTTCCAATACAATTTCTTTGATACGTTTGAAATGCATAATGTTATTTGTAACCATTATTAAATTGTGAGCAATAGACGTCATACCAATTAAAAGATCAAAATCATCAATGGTATTTCCCTCTTTTCTTAGTCTTGCTTTTTCTTTTGCATACAATTCAAGATAATGATAAATTGGAACAATATTCACCCCAAATAGAAAGTTATCGAGTGCCCTTTGATTCTTTTCTTTTTTCTCACTATTCTCAACTCCAAACTTTAATTCGGCTAAAGTAATTTCTGAAATAAAGCAATTTTCAGGGTCTACTTTTTCGAACTTTTTCTTTAGGTCGAATTTGCTTTTAATATAATAGATGCAGATATTGGTATCAATCAAATATTTTTTCAAAACTTTTCAATTTTCCTGTTAAAAGTCCTGCTATTCCTGATGTCGTCTATTATTTCATCCGCTGTCAGCTTCGACTCCCAGGCTCCAAAAGCTTTATAGAAAGATTTTTTCTTGTCGGTTGTTTCTGCTTTAACAGAAAGTGTAAGCTTAGAAATTAAATCAAGCTTGCTACTTGGGCTCAAGTTTTCCAACAATTTCAAATAACCTTCTATAAGCGCAGTATTGATATCTATTGCTTTCATTATACTTTTTTTATTTTTGTTATGCAAAAGTAAGAAAATATCACATCATTTTAATATAAAACAGAAAAGGCCCGCCTCTTAATTAAAAGAAGCGGGCAATAATCTATATATTAATCCAAAAAATTATTTATTGTGTTGGTCCGCTATCAACTACTGACTCTATTGTGCTTTGTATAGTAGTTGAGATATTTGAAAGAAAATTATATCCAGTTGCTGATTCTATAGCGTCAACCGTGGTGCGGTAGTAACCCCAAGTTTGTGCATTCACATTTTGGTTATTGGGCATATCGATGGCGATTACTCTGGTTGATGTACTAACACGACTTGCATCGTTGCTACCAATTGGTAATACTACTATAACTTTCCAGTAGTGCGAACCTACATTGATTTTGCCACTTGCAATTGTATTGGTAGTTCCGCCATTGCTACCTGTGCCGCCTTGTCCATAAGCACCTGATATAATATAACACTCGTAACCATTGGTAACAAGTTTGCGGCAGTAAGCTTCAAGACTTTCCCAAGTTTGTTGGTTAAGTATAGGAGCTTGGGGCATAATGTTAGTCATTAAAAAAGTAGCTGCATTGTCAGTACTGCTGCCATCGCGGTCGTCGCTGGGGCACATATGGCCGCGATCGAAACCTGTATTGGTATAATTACCTGTTGTTGATTTAAAATACCCTGAAGGCAAAGCAGCATCGCCAGTGAAACAATCGCAACGGGTGGCCGTTCCTTTCCAAGCACTGCTCAAATGCCAGCTCACCCATTTTGGTCCGCCTTTACTATTGTTGTAGGCCAAGGTATACTGGGTTTTGCTCATCAAGAAATTATTACTATCAGAGGTGCTGGTAGTTGCACCACTAGGGTTACCCATTCCCATATTGTTATCGCGGGTAGGTGTTGAGCTATTATTATCTTGTATATCAAAATCGTCTATATTAATACGGTAACTTGTACCTGTTAATTTTTTGATACGGAAACGCACATTGCCTGTATAGGTAAGGCTGCTAAATGTTGCTGTATTTAAAGTACTAGATGAAGTAGTTTGGGTACTTCCTACTTGTGTCCAGCTAGTTCCATTGTCAGTTGATGCATCCAACTCCCAAGTACTAGTTCCATCGCTGCCATAAGTAGCATGTGAAACGGAAACTGAAGTTGCACCTGCAGTTACATTGAAATTCATAGTAACGATACCTGTAGAAGTAATTCGCAATGCTTGACTGCCATTTTTGTGGTCAGATGCAGAGGTGCCGATAAGTACATTGTTTAAATTCCAAGAACCAGATGCTAAAGTAACATTAGCAGCGGCGTAAGCTGCTTTGCTTCCACTTTCAAACTGTTCAGGGAAACCAGTCGACGAGGCTTTGGGGACATCAGAAGATTTTACGACAGCAGATTTAGTTACTTGCTCTTTTCGGCAACCATCAATTGCGAATACAGTGAACAACATGATAGATGCCACCAGCACAAATTGGGTAAATTTTTTAATTTCCATTTGGGTTTTAATTAATAGTTAGTTTGATTAATTTAGGACACAAAAGTTGGTTTGCACTTTCACCAAAGTGTATATAATTAGTTATTTAATTATGATAAGGAAGTTAACAAAATGTGTCTACGATTTGCACATTTTGTTAATAATTGCGGGGCGAAGAAAGTATTATAGAAACATTAGTAATTGTTCTGCATTATCATATAATAAGAAAAGCAGCATGTATTTTATTGCAGACTGCTTTATATTAATAACCCAAAACCAATCTATTCGGTTCAATGTCTAAATCGTATTTAGTTATTTTGTCTCTAATACTTAATACGGCACAAAAAATAAGAAATGGTTGCCTGGGAACTTCTAACTATGATACTTTTGTTTTAATTTTTATAAGACCTCTCTTTAAATGAACAGAGTCTAAAAATTTGGAAAGTGTTGCATAATGTTCAAAAACAAAATTATAAATAAGTTTGAACAATATCTTTTTTTAAGCGTTTGAAGTAACGTGTGAGGTTAAGGCCTTAACTAATGTTTCCGAAAGACAAGGTATAACCAGCCCCCGCAAATATGAGATTATGAAAGCGCCCCATGCTATTGAACAACTGTGCCCTACCTTGTTGTAGAAAAAATAAAGGAACAGTAGGGTTAATATTCTTTTGGTTTTCATAGTCAAATGAAAAAAAACGGAATGTAATAATAGTGAATGTTTTTTATTTTTCCGCTTTTGAAAACTACCATTTATCGAATAGTGGAACCCCGTCTAAGAACTCATAGCTTCCGCTATCACTAAAAGCACAGCAGAAATGTTGCAAGCCATTGCTCACGCACATGTACTTAACGGGCAACTGCATACGGTAGCGTGCTGCTTGCTCAAAAGTATCACGGCTTATTGGAATGCCTGGTGCTTTACACTCCAATAACAAAATAGGAGCTCCGGTATTATTATACACTACCACATCTGCACGTTTTTGCAGGCGGCCTAGTTTGAGGCCAGCCTCTACTGCAATAAGTGAAGCGGGCACTTGTAGTTCTTCAATCATATATCTAAGCCAGTGTTGCCTTACCCATTCTTCGGGGGTGAGTGGGATAAATTTTTTTCGTATTGTGTCGTAAATCAGTTTTTTTTGCTCCGCTGTTTGGGATTTCAACTCAAAGTGATATTCAGGCAGATTTAGTTTCATTATTACACGGCAAATATATGGCAGCGGCAAAAACAGTAGACACCGAAGGGCAATTTAAAACCATCATGCAGCAATTGCAGCAATGCAAATTTGTGCCTGTATATTTTTTAATGGGGGGTGAAGCCTTCTATATTGATAAACTTAGTAATTATATAGAAGGGCATGTGCTAACCGAAAGCGAACGTAGCTTTAACCAAACTATTATATATGGACGCGATACGGATTGCAAGCAAATAGTAAACATGTGCAAACGTTACCCCATGATGGCCGATTACCAAGTGATTATTGTAAAAGAAGCCCAAAACTTAAAAGATACGGATAGCTTAATTCCATACTTCGAAAACCCACTAAAAAGCACTATACTGGTGATGTGCTGGAAAAGCGATAAGGTGGATAAACGCACCAAGTTTTACAAAGTGCTTAAAGATCAGCAGGTTTTTGAGAGTAGCCCTGTCCCGGATTATAAACTCCATACTTGGATTAGCAGTTATTTGCACGGTAGGCGTTTGGATATAGCACCTCGCAATGCCGAGCTTTTGGCATCGCACCTTGGCAGCGACCTTACCAAGATAGAAAACGAGGTAGATAAAATCTTGATCAATAAACCCGATGCCAAAGAAATTACTGCCGAAGATATTGAAAAATATGTGGGCATTAGTAAAGAGTTCAATGTATTCGAATTACAGTCTGCTATTGGACAACGCAACTTTGCCAAAGCACTAAAAATAGTGAATAATATGGGGGAGGGGAGCGGCAAAAACTCCATCATACCCACTATTAGTTTATTATATGGATATTTTGCTAAACTATATATTTTACAACACCTTCCAGACAAGGGAAACAACAAAGCAATTGCTGATGCATTGGGCATAAATTACTACACTGCCGACGATTATAAAAATGCTGCACGAAACTATGCAAAAGTAAAAATAGAAAAAGTGATGGCGGCCTTGCTCAATTTCGATTTGAGAGCAAAGGGTGTTGGCGATATGGGAACCCCTGATAAAGAACTATATAAAGAAATGTTGGCTCAAATTATGGGTTAAAAAGTTGGAAGGTCGAAGACGGAAGTTGGCTTACGCAACTAAACTTCGGGCTTCTGACTACTGTCCTCTCAGTCTCTTGCTATATATATTCAACTGATGCAACCATTTTTCTGTAAAATTAGTTTTATTAAGTACAACTTTGAAATAAATGCCTTTGATTTGCAATTCTAAAATCACTATTAACTAAACATGAAAAAATTATTTACACTATTTGCTATTCTACCTATGATAGCATGGGGTCAAACCCAGATTATGCCTGCTAGTAAATTCATTAAAATGACACCCAAAACGGATGCGGTTTTTCTAAATCCAAGCCCTAAATCGACAACATCTAACAAAACATCAGCTTCAGCATTAGGTTCAGTTACCATTGGGCAGACTGAGTACGATCTCCAATCGAACGCTGCGGTCGCACGTCGCATAATTATGCACCCTGGCAACAAACTTAGTATTGTATGGACAACTGCCAGCGATGCAACTCCATGGCCCAGTAGAGGTAGCGGTTACAACCATTATAATGGTACAAGCTGGCTTCAAACTGATTTGTTATTAACTAAAAACAGAATTGAGAACCAACGTGTGGGATGGCCTAACATCGGAGTAATCTCTGAGGGTGGGGGCCAAAAAGAGTTTATTCTTGCTCACAGCGTTTCTACTACTGGTTTAGCTGGTGGATTTATGTTCAGCAAAAACACTGCTATTGGCGACGGAGCTTATGCAGGTTCTGTAGTGTTGGATGATACTTATCCAGCTACCCAGTCACCAGGACCGATATGGGGACGTGCAGCGGTATTGAAAAATAAAATATTCATGATCGCTACTTTCTCTGATTCGAATTCAGTGCAACCTAAAACATTTGTTAAATCGGGTGTTAAAGGACCTACAGTTTATTCCATTTATGATGCAACCAGCAAAACTTGGACAGTAAAAAATGAAACACTTCCTGGCTATGATTCTGTTCGCTATACCGGTGCTTCTGGAGATGAATATGCAGTGGATGCAAGTGATAATGTTATTTCTTATGTAATAGGTGGTATAGGTGCTGACTTAGCACTATGGAAATCATCCGACGAAGGACAAAATTGGACTAAGATAATCATTGACTCTTTTAATAGAGCAAATCCTATTCCTAATGGTTCAGAAGCAATAATCAACAATGGTTCAGTGCATGTTTTGGTTGATAAAAATGATGTTACCCATGTATTCTATCCTATCCTTGCTCTTAGCTATGATTCTATTTCAACCAAAGATACTTTACGTTACTACAAAACAAGCCCAGCTATCAATGGCATTATGCATTGGATGGACAAGATAAACACTGCTACAAACGATTATTATCCTGCAACTTTAGTTGGCCAAGCAATAGACATTGATGCTGATGGAGCATTGACCTATCAAGCAAATGCAAGAAATGTAACATTTGGTGGTTATGGACAGTCGCTTAACTTTAGTGCTACCAATACTGTAAGTGCGGTAGTATCGCAACCTTCTGCTTCTGTGGATGACAGTGGTATTATATATGTTACCTATGTATCGTTGGTTGAACTTGACGAGAACACAGGTGACGAAGAAAACTTCCGCGATATATATGTAGTGTATTCACGCGATAATGGTTTAACATGGTCTAAACCACTTAATATTACCAATACCAGTGGTGTTGAAGAGTGTTTCCCTTCGCAAACTCGTGTTGCTGATAATAACCTTCATATTACCTACCAAGAGAAATCAGACCCAGGTTCATTTGTATCAAATGGTACCAATAATCCTGCACAAACCTGTGATATTAAATACTTGGAATTATATACTGCCAATATCAGAGCAGGAAATATCGGTATCAGCAAAGTTGAAAACATAATGTTCTCAATTGGCCAGAACCAACCAAACCCATTCAGAGATAACACTTTCATCAACATAGAAATGAAACAAACTGGTAAAGTTAACTTCGCTGTAACTAACCTATTGGGACAACAAGTATATACTAACAACTATAACTTTGGTGCAGGCAAACAAACCATTGAATTTAATGGTGCCAATCTTGCTCAAGGAATTTATATTTATACAATCACTAGCAACGGTCAATCGACCAGCCGCAGGATGATTGTGAAGTAAGATCTTATTATGGTTGGTGATGGTTCGACTCAGCTCACCACAATCATAATAACAATATTTAAAAAAGCCCGGACATTAAGTTGTTCGGGCTTTTTTGACCTCACGCCGGCCCTCTCCGAAGGAGAGGGAGAAAAAAAGTAAAAATATATTTGTATAGAAAAATATACTGCTTACTTTTGCAGTCCAAAAAAAATGGGGGATTAGCTCAGCTGGTTCAGAGCATCTGCCTTACAAGCAGAGGGTCACTGGTTCGAACCCAGTATCCCCCACACACATTAAAAACCCTGCAAGTAGCAGGGTTTTTTGTTTTAAAACAATTTGGCTGGTTTAAACATAGTTTAAACATGGGTCTCTCAAAACTCTTACTAACAATACTAACACAAAAATGCTTATTAGTAGTGTTAGCAATCAAAAAAATGTCCTTTTAAGCACCCTTTTTACTCGCATTTGGTTGATATCAAGCTCCATTGCTATCTTGTAGTTCGACATATGGGGGGGGTATTTCTTTTTAAGTTCCACTATTTGAGCATCGACTTCATTCCTAGCATTATCATTTAATGCCTTGAGTTGTTCCTGCTCGTTCCAGCAACTATACTGTGTACTTATTTTAGGACGAGTCAGATGAAAACAGGAAAATAAATTAGTGGGATTAGTGTATCGCAATAAACCGCTCCCCGCCAACTTTCTGCGAAGCCCTATACATTCCCTCGCTATTAAATGGAAGCTCAATATTACCCAAATGGTCAATAGCTATCAGTCCTCCTTCGCCGCCAAGTTTTACTAGTTTATCGTTCACTACCAGCTCACATGCTTCTTGCAGGCTGAGTCCTTTGTATTCCATCAGGCAGCTCACATCATAGGCTACAACGCTTCGAATAAAGTATTCGCCATGGCCTGTGCAGCTAATGGCACAGGTATTATTATTTGCATAGGTGCCAATACCTACAATAGGTGTGTCGCCTATTCTATTATATCTTTTATTGGTCATGCCACCGGTGCTAGTGGCTGCTGCAAGGTTTCCATATTGGTCTAGTGCGACTGCTCCTACAGTTCCTTTTTTTAGGTTCACATTGTGGTCCAATTGCATAAACTCGCTATCTTTTATTTTTTGCCACTGTTGATATCGAGTATCCGTATCAAAGTATTCATTAGGTTCGAAAGCTATATTATTAAGCTTAGCAAACTCTTCAGCTCCATCACTGCTCAACAACACAAAGCCTGATTTTTCCATTACTGTTCGTGCAAGCATGATTGGGTTTTTGATATTGCGAACACAGGTAACGCCTCCTGCCATAAGGTTGCTACCATCCATAATAGAAGCGTCCATCTCGTGCCCGCCACTGTGGGTGAATACGGCTCCTTTGCCAGCATTGAAGAGCGGTTCATTTTCTAAAGCAGTTACCGAGGTTGTTACTGCATCTATTGCAGAACCGCCTTGCTGCAATATACGATATCCAGCTTGGATACATTGGTTAAGGGCGTGGGTATACATATCATGTAACTCAGGCGTTAGGGTAGATTTCTCAATAGTACCAGCTCCTCCGTGGATGGCAATACATGGTGTTATTTTGTCCATTATTTTATGGCAGGCTTCATCATTGATTTTACACCAAATAATATCAAATGAATAGCTGCTATTGATAAAGAAATACTTAACAACACAGTGTCATCATCATCTGCTTTTAACAAATTACCTAACGCGTCTCTCTTCAACAGGAGGTGATGAGTTACAGCCAAACCTGCCAACAATATTGAAAGGACTATTCCTGTATTGAACAATGGTTTTATACTAAAGTTAGCTGCTTTATGATGCAGTTTGCTGTTCTTTAAACTATATAACATATAAATATCAAGGCCTATAAGCATCCATGATATGGAGCCGATTTGTGTCTTAATGTCAAGTCCGACGATCATCAAGGTACAAACAAGAATCCCTGCAATTGGCACAAAAGGAACAAGAGGGGTTTTGAAAGGACGTTTTAATTGCGGATCTGTTTTACGCAGTATCAATACCCCTGCACAAACCAATATGAAGGCGAACAAAGTCCCTATGCTTGTTAGATCTCCAGCTACATCTCCAGGAATAAAAGCTGCAAAAAAACCAACAAACAAAAACAACATTCTGTTAGATTTATAAGGTGTTTGATACTTACCCAATTTAGAAAACGCCTTAGGTAGCAAGCCATCTTTACTCATGGTATAAAATACCCGGCTTTGGCCCATAAGCATCACCAATATTACGGAGGAGAATCCCGCTAGGATGGCGATGGTGATAAGCTTGGCTAGCCAAGTATATTCTGCCATATATTTGGTGATTGCAAAACTTACAGAAGCTTCTTTACCACTACTAATAAAATCTGTAAAAGGAGCAACGCCTGTTAAAACGTAAGAGAACAATATATACAATACTGTACAAATTGCTAATGAACCCAAAATACCAAATGGCATATCTTTCTGCGGGTTTTTGGCTTCCTGTGCTGCCGTAGATACGGCATCGAAACCGATAAATGCGAAGAACACCACACCTGCACCGGCTATTACACCGCCAAAACCATGGTTCCAAAAATCTTTATAACTAAAAGGTTCCCCATTTTGCTGAATCACATCGTGCATATCGGCAGGGATCATAAGAGGAGTATGGTTGGCAGCATCGATAAAGCCCCAACCCAAAGCAATAAATATAATAACGATAGAAACTTTCAATACCACTATTACACTATTCACAATAGCTGATTGCTGGGTACCACGTATGAGAAGGAGGGTGAGCAATGCGAGAATAAAGAGAGCAGGCAGGTTGATAATACCACTTGTTTCAACACCCGTAGCTGTATCTTTGATAAATTCGAAAGGGGAGTGGCACCATTCGTACGCTAAGCCTTTATGGTCCCCGAACACATTAAAATCTGCCAACAATTTATTTAAGTATTCACTCCATGCGATGGAAACTGTTGCAGCTCCCAGTGCATATTCTAGCACCAATGCCCAACCAATAACCCAAGCAACAAGCTCACCCATGGTTGCGTAAGCATAAGTGTAGGCACTACCTGCAATGGGTATAATAGAAGCAAACTCAGCATAGCACAAACCTGCAAAAGCACAACCCACAGCAGCCACTATAAATGAAAGTGTAACAGCGGCCCCAGCATGCTCGCCAGCGGCGGCGGCGGTTCTTACAAATAGGCCAGCTCCAATAATAGCACCTATTCCAAGTGCAATCAGGCTACCTCGGCCAAGTGTACGTTTCAGTGTGTGTTCATCTGTGGCCACGTTGCCCATCAGATCATTCAAACTTTTTTTGCGGTGTAGAGACATAAAATATTATTTTTTATTTTTAAATTATTATTTTTTATTTTCACCCTCAGCAGCCTGCACTGAGCGATAGCCGAAGATGTAATTTATATTTTGTTTCCATTGCCGTCTGGCTTTAGTAAGGGGGCAAATATATTCTATTTTTTGATACCCTGAGTGCATAGAACACGTTAGTGAGAAGAGTTATTTTTCATCAATCAAGAACAAATATATTTCCACAGGGCCTCGGAAACCTGGTAGTTCCATCATCTCAATTGTATTTTCAACTGAAGGGCCGCTTAGCCATTTAATAAATCGAGGTGAATTATTTCCATATCTGTTTTTAAAAAGTGAAAATACATCTTTCATTTCACGAACAATTTGATGAGTGTAGCCAAATACCACTAGGCAAGGAGATTCATCAGTGAGTTCGATATTGGTTTGTTTGGTGCTAATTACTATTGAACCTGTTTTTGACACTAAGCATTCGCATGAAATAACAAATGCATCTATAAAGTCACCACTTTTATGATTCTTTTGAAACTCGATTCCTGTATCAGCAAATCTTTTAGTAAGCGTATCATCCTTACAAACTAATTTGGTCCATCGTTTATTCTCATTTAAAGAAATAAAATTATCTATCGCTTCAAATATATGGACATTATATACAAATGAGCCTTTTGCTAGTGTGTAGTTTTCAGCAAACTCTACTGCCAAATCAGTATCGAATTCGCGGTATACTGAAGAATCCAATTCTACATCGGGGAAAGGGTTTTTGGTCTTTTCCGCTAACGCCTGCCTTACACGTTTTAATAAAATTTCTTTAGAGGTTATTTCTGACATTTTATGGGTTGCGAAGATATGGATTGGGATTCGGGATTCAGAATTCGGGATTCAGGGAATTACGCACAGGCTACACACACCTAGATGGGATTCGGGATTCAGTAGTCAGGATTCGGGGAATTACGCAAAAATCTAACAAATAACAGGTAACAGGGGAAGTCTCATCGCGACGTGATATCGGTAGAAAAAAAATAGCGATTAATAGCAAAGTCATATAGGGACGAAATATTGAATGAGCCTAACAATTGTCGCGTCAGCCCCCCGAATCCCGTTCCGAAACTTCGGAACCTGACCCCTAAATCCTACTTCAGTATTAGCAGAATCCTTGCACCATGCATGTTGTGAAATGAATTGATATTGGAAAAAATCTCAATACCCACACCCGCTTCTTTTACAAAAAACCATGCCGCACCTACTTTTAGGTTAACACCTACATAAGCAGCACTGGAGTAGTAAAGCTCTGCCTTAAGAACCGACAGGGCAGTGATACCCCACATAAGGAATTTATTGGATTTGAAATAGGGTAAGCCCAATCCATAATCGATGGACAATATAGATGCACCCGTAAAAGCTTTGGTATATTGCAAACCTATATGATGCATATAACTTGTATTGCGAGGTTTAATATTGAACGAGGGGCCAAAAGTGTTTCCCAATAAGTCGTTCTTTCCAATCTTTGCAGTGTATCCATAACCCAAACTGAACCACTCTTGATAGGAGCTATTTTTCCCTTTTTGAGCATGGATAGGGGTGTAAGAACCGCTTAATATACCTAAAATCAAAATGGTATAATATATTGATTTTAGATACATTTTCTGGAGTTATTTAATAAATCATTTGCCCAATATCTGCTGCCATTTTGTGGCATTTTGCACATTTATCTCATTGAGCAATTCTACTATTTTGTTTTTGTCTGCAGGCAATGCATCCTTATAAATGTTCACAATTTCTTCCGATTTGGTAAAGAAAAACAACTGTAATAAAAAAAGGTTGGGTGATAGTTTCCAAACAGTTTTTATTTGGGTAAGGGCACTGGAAATTTCTTTGCGGGCACCATCTAAGTCTTTGTGCATCTCGTCCATTCCTTTGCGATAATATTGGTTCATTGCTTCATGAAATGGTTTGTATCTGGCATTAAGTAAATTTTCGATAAGCCAATAGCGGTTTTTACTTTGTGTTCCTGTTGATGACAACCATCCTGGTTCAGATGCAGTAGAAGCTTGGTTTACGATTTGCTGAGCTTTAATAAAATTAGAAGTTCCGCCTTCTAAAGCATAACTATCATAGTCCATTCCAATAATAACATATGCGTAGAAAGCGAGCATGCTGGTAAAGTTAGAGCTAAATTGATTTTCGTTAAATTCCAAATTTTCATACCGGCTATATTTAAATAACCAATCCTTATCAAGCGTAAAAAACACGGCCGATGTGTAATTGCTATTATATATGGGTCTCGTACTTTGTATATCAACTTCAGCTTTAAAAACATCGGTGGCCATCTCCGTTAAATTGATAAAAAAGGTACAGTTAATTCGTTCAACTAATTGATATTGATCATTGGTCCATTTCCTGTTGTTCAAAAATTCTGTGATGGCCTTTTCCATGTCTTTAAAAATTGTTTTATCAGGCACTGTCCCTAACTTTTCTGCATTGATGGTAACTTTTGCATTCAGTTCTTGGGCAGTTACGTTGTTGCACAATAACGACACGAACACTATATATAGTTGCACCAATTTTTTCATAACCTTATTTTATAAATTTGATTTAGAATATCCAGAGCTATTTCATTTTTATTTTTAAGTGGTGTTTTTAGTTTCTCTCCGTTTTTGCATATCATGGTTACCTGATTGGTATTGTATTTAAATCCAGCTCCTTTGTTGTTCAATGAATTCAACACTATCATATCCAAGTCTTTTTTCTGCAGTTTCGAAATTGCATTTTTTTCTTCGTGGTCGGTCTCAAGAGCAAATCCTACAAGTGTTTGGCCTTTCTTTTTATTTTTACCCAAGTTATATAATATATCGGTAGTTTTAACAAGTTCTAACTTCGCGGTGTCAGATCCCTTTTTTATCTTCTTGATAGAAACAATATTGGGTTTATAATCAGCAACTGCCGCAGCCATAATACAAATATCGGAAGATTTAAAGAATTTTGATACCGCTTTATCCATTTGCTCGCCATCAACAGTCTCAATAGCTTCAATATCTAGACCTCCAAATACCGAATTTGGTTGCATGAAGATAGGCCCGTGCACAAAAATAACTTTCGCTCCATGAAATGCAAATTCCTTTGCCAATGAAATCCCCATTTTTCCAGTTGAATGGTTGCTAATGTAACGCACGGGGTCAATAGCTTCCTGTGTAGGGCCCGCGGTAATTAATACGGTGTTTCCAGTAAATTTTTTAGGAGTTGTTAATACTTGCTGTATATGGTTTATGATAGTGCGTTCTTCTGGCAAACGACCTTCGCCTATAATACCACTGGCTAGTTCTCCATGTTCTGGATTTATAATATAATGCCCATAAGATTTTAGCTTGGCGATATTATTTTGAGTTGCTGGATAGATATACATATCATGATCCATTGCAGGAGCAACAATAATAGGGCAGCTGGCAGACATTGCGGCTGCAATCAGCAAATTGTCCGATTGTCCGTTGGCTAGTTTAGCTATCGTGTTTGCAGTTGCTGGTGCTATTAATATAGTATCAGCCCACAGTGCAAGATCTACATGGTTAGCCCATTCTCCATTTACATTCTTAATAAAATCGGAATACACTGGATTGCATGATAATGTAGACAGGGTAGGGGCTGTAACAAAATTTAAAGCATCGTGTGTGCAGATAACTTTTACATCGGCACCTTGCTTTTTCAACTCCCTAATTAGCATAGGTATCTTGTAGGCTGCAATGCTGCCAGTGATACCAAGCAATATTTTTTTTTCGCTTAAGTTCATTTAACAAAAAAAGAGGCCCGTGTTGCTGAGCCCCTTTAATATTATAATAATTTTTACTCTTGCGTATCTCTGAGAGGGTTGCGGTGATAAACTTTTTTATCTAAGAACTCTTCAATGGCAACCAAAGTGGGCTTGGGTTGTCTTTCATAAGTCATAGACATTTCAATTTGTTCGCGATTTTCAAATACTTCTTCTAAAGTATCACTATCGTGGTGGAATGAAGAAATTTTTGTGTGGATTTCTTCTTTGGTTTGAGCAGCAATTTGATTGGCACGTTTAGAAATAATCACAATGCTCTCGTAAAGATTGCCTGTGGCTTCTTCCATGCTTCGTAAATCGCGAGGAATTGTAGTGGTTGTTACGTTCTTGTTTGGGTTTGGCATAATTAAAATGTATTAACTTAGTTTTTTTATTTCTTTTTGAGTTTTATTATAATAGCTTATCAGTTCATCCATGTAGTTGCTTTCCTTGTAAATTTCTTTAAACAATAAATAAGCTTCTATCATACTTTGGTAGCGTTCCAATTTTATCTTTTTAATTTTTCCATCTTCTTCAGAATACTCAGCACTGTTCAATGCTAAGAGGTAATACGATTTCACTACTAGGTATTCCATTTCTTCCCGCTGTTCAATATCAGGCCAGGCTTTAATCGCATTTCTAATTGCAACAATGGCAGCTTTGTAGTCTTCTATTTTATAGTACAGTTTCGCATTATTGTAAGCCTTTGTCGCCATAATACTGCGCAACTTATCAATGCATTTGTTCGATTCTTCAACATGTTTACTATCCGGATATATATTTATAAACGATTGCAATTCTTCTATAGCTTTATAGTTATTGGTTGGGTCCAATTCAGATCCTTGAGAAGATATATAATGGCTATAAGCATACATATAATAACATTCTTCAGCATTTTTTGAACTTGGGTAGTTTTCGTGATATGATTTAAAAAGGTAGGATGCCAAATCGTAATTGCCCATATTGTAATTACAATAGGCAATGTAAAATTGTATTTCCTCTTGCTCTTTTTGTCCCGTAATAAAGGCCGACACTTGGTCGAACAATACCATCGCTTTTTCAAACTCTTTTTCTTTGTAGTATTTATGCGCAAATTCCAACTTTTTTTGCATGTCAGGGTCTTTGCTAATGCGGCTGTATTCTGTTTTGCACGAGGCAGCCAACAATAAGAAACACAAAACTAACACATTAATATTTTGGGGTACCCGTTTCAAAATGAACGGCAAAGATAGTCCAAATAAGGGAAAATCTGTCATTGCGGAGTCTATTTTTTTGTTTGCAAACACTTGGTTTCTATTTGTTTGATATTTAGCTCTATCTTTGCACGGGAATTAATAAATGAACAAAAAAGTTAAGAATATAATATTATTTTTATTTGCTTTATCACTTGCTTTTGTAGGTAATGCACAAAGCAAAAAACACAAAAAGACTTATCAAAAACGTAAAGTAAATCATAAGGTTACAGTTCGCGCATTCTCAGATACGAATTCCGTTACTAAAAATATTTACAGCCCTAACGATTCAACAACGGGCGATAGTTTATACAGTTTCGCCAAAAGTCATTTAGGAATTAGATACCGATATGGAGGTGCAGATGCAAGGGGATTTGACTGTTCAGGATTCGTATTATATTGCTTTAAACGCTTTGGATACAAATTGCCACATGAGGCAGGGCAGCAAAGAAAAGTGAGTATTCCCCAAACTAATGAAACTGCTCAAAAAGGTGATATTATATATTTCGGATATTACAATAAAAGAACCCGAAGCTACTATATAAGCCACAGCGGAATTGTCGCATCGACTGACGGTGGAAAAATTTGGTTTATACATTCAGCCAGCAATATCGGTATTCGATTAGATTCTCTAGATCAAGCTTGGTATCGCCAACGATTTGTTGGGATAGGGAGAGTGCTTGAACCTAAGATTGCTACTACTACAAGATATACTGATGGGGTGCATGTTCCAACCAACTAAATAAAGTATAAACATTTAAGATGATCAGTTGTAAGTTCGATTGACAACTTAACATAATATAAATTATGAGTGGGAATATATTGCATTTATTATTGATTCATAATTACTTATATTTAATCATTGAGTCACGATTAACATAACCGCTTCTGTATTTATGCATTGTATGCTTAAAAAATAATGTTTGCTTTTATAAAATAATTTGCTCAATTTTGAAGTGAAATCTATGCGTAAAATAATCATAGCAATTGATGGCTTTTCTAGTTGCGGTAAAAGCACCATGGCCAAAGACTTGGCTAAAAAACTTCATTATCGCTATATTGATTCTGGAGCTATGTATAGAGCTGTTACTTTTCATTTCATGAGCAAACATTTGGATTATACTAAGCCTGAAATAGTTTTAGCAGAATTATCAAATATTCATATTGAATTTCATTTTAATACAGAATCAAAAAACAGTGATACCTATTTAAATGGCGAAAATGTGGAAGACAAAATCAGAGGAATGAATGTTTCGATGCATGTGAGTAATGTTAGCACAATAAAAGAAGTTCGCAATGCCATGGTAGCCCTTCAAAAACAAATGAGCAAATCGAAAGCGATTGTAATGGATGGTCGCGATATTGGCACTGCTGTTTTCCCAAATGCTGAACTAAAAATATTTATGACAGCAAACCCTGAAATACGTGCACAAAGGCGTTATAAAGAGTTACAGGCCAAAGGCGAAGATGTAACTATGGATGAAGTAAAACAAAATTTGAGCGAGCGCGACCATATAGATTCTTCCCGCAAAGAAAGCCCGCTTCAGCAAGCCGATGATGCAATAGTTTTGGATAATTCACATTGGACTAAAGAGCAACAAATGGAATTTGTATATAATCTGGTAATGGAGAAAAAATTAATGGAAGATATTCAGGCAAATCATTTGATGTTTTCAGATGAGCAGCACGATTTGGTGTGACAATTTAATTGGACATCAGTGAACAAAATTTATTATTCAAAATAACACTATCCGTATCTTCGCAGCCTTTTATACAATTATATGCTGCACTTAGCCAACAGACTCAACCGTTTCAACGAATCACAAACCATAGGCATGGCCAAGTTGGGCCGCGAGCTTGCTGCCAAAGGGCATGACGTAATTAATCTAAGTTTCGGAGAGCCTGATTTTCAAACCCCGCAGCATATTAAAGATGCTGCAAAGGCTGCTATTGATGAAGGTTTTACATTATACACTCCAGTAGCTGGCTATCCTGAACTTAGACAAGCCATTTCAGATAAATTTGCGAGGGAAAACAATCTAAATTATCCTACCGATCAGATAGTGGTGAGTGTTGGTGCTAAACATAGTATTATGAACGTGGTGCTATGCACTGTGAATCCTGGTGATGAAGTTATCATTCCAAATCCATACTGGGTAAGTTATGGCGCGATGGTAAGACTAGCTGAAGGCAACCCTATTCATATTCAGACTTCGGTTGAGAATGATTTTAAGATTACACCTGCGCAATTAGAAGCAGCTATTACACCCAAAACTAGCTTGTTTATTTTTTCCTCGCCCTGCAATCCTACTGGGAGCTTATATACTAAAGAAGAACTAGCCGCACTCGCAGAAGTATTTGCTCGATATCCCGATATATATATCATATCGGATGAAATATATGAACACATTAATTTTGTGGGTAAACATGAAAGCATCGCTCAATTTGAATCAATATTTGAACGTGTAATTACTGTAAATGGAGTTTCCAAAGGATTTGCCATGACTGGTTGGCGAATTGGTTATATCGGTGCCAGTAAACTTATAGCTCAAAGTTGCGAGAAAATGCAAGGCCAATTTACCAGTGGGGCTTGTTCTATTGCGCAGCGAGCATCAATTGCAGCACTTAATAGCAATTTGCAACCCACTTGGGACATGCGAGATGCTTATTTGCGTAGGCGTAATTTGGTGTTGGACATGATGAAACAAATACCCGGCATGAAAACCAATATCCCTGGTGGAGCATTTTATCTGTTTCCAAATGTGAGGGATTTTTTTGGTAAAACTGATGGTACAAACCATATCACTAACAGCGAAGATTTATGTATGTATCTGCTAAATAATGCTTATGTTAGCTTGGTATCAGGTGATGCATTTGGCGATGCAAATTGCTTAAGATTTAGCTATGCAGCAGCCGATGAGAAACTAATTGAAGCCGTTGAACGTCTTAAGACAGCTTTAGCAAAATTGCATTAAAAAACGAAATGGAAATCAATCAAATATTCGAAGACTTTACCAATTTAAAAGCCCTAATTGTTGGCGATGTGATGATTGACGCCTACTATTTGGGCAAAGTTGACCGAATTTCTCCAGAAGCACCTGTACCTGTTGTTACGCTTAACAAAAAAGAAAACAGGATGGGCGGAGCAGCCAATGTGGCACTCAATATTAAATCATTAGGGGCTACTCCCCTGCTTTGCTCTGTAATTGGTAATGATAACGATGCTCAAATATTTAAATACCTATTAAAAGAAAACGGACTTGCTGATACTGGTATTGTTTCATCAACCGACCGGCAGACAACTGTAAAGACCAGGGTAATTGGTAATAATCACCAAATGCTTCGAATAGATCAGGAAATAACAGATTTACTGAATACTGATGAAGAAAACCAATTACTTGAGAAAGTAACGAAACTGCTCCCTCAAGCCAATGTGGTTATATTTTCAGACTATGATAAAGGTGTAATTACACAGAGAGTAATTGAGGAAATTATCAACTTAAGCGAAAAATATAATATACCCACAGTAGCCGACCCTAAAAAACGTAATTTCCTTTCATACAAAGGCGTATCGCTGTTTAAACCCAATTTAAAAGAATTAGCTGATGGCCTAAAAACAATCTCCATAAAACCAGATGGTGATTCTATACACAGTGCTATTAAGCATCTGCAAGAACAAATGCCACATCAAATCTCAATGATCACATTAAGTGAGCATGGTGTATATTATAGTTTAAACGGGCAACGAAGTATTATTCCTGCCCATTTACGCACTATTGCCGACGTTTCCGGTGCTGGAGATACAGTAATTAGTGTAGCTTCACTTTGCTTGGCATTAAATTTACCGGTGGATCGTGTGGTTCAATTGTCAAATCTTGCTGGTGGTTTAGTTTGCGAGTATTTGGGTGTTGTGCCAATTAAAAAGGAACAATTATTGGAAGAAGCGATCCAACATCATATCTAAATTATTATGAAAAAAAATATTATTTTATCTCTTCTCATTGCTGTTACAATTAACTTAAATGCACAAGACCAAATTGTAGTACAAGCTTCTAAACGTGCCATTCATCGATTTTATTCGGGTATATTTAAATCTATATCATTAAAAACTTATAATGCGATAAGTCAGAATAAAATTTATGTATATAAAGACGATAAATTGCAAAAAACATATACACCTGCTGAATTAAAAAAAATAGGACAATATAGTATTAAGGTAACCAAAGATGTATATTTTGAAAAAGAGAAAATATATAAGACCTGCGATACCACAGAGATGGTAACTTTTGAAGGTACTTGGTTATGGGGTTTTAAAAGAGTAAATCCTACCTTATATGCTTGGTATTATAAACGCCCCAAAGATGGTGAAGACAATATGCTGTTGCTAGGCTATGTGAATGCTGGGCAGTTCAACGCTTTATTGGGAGAATATGAATGGAAAACTATAGAAAATTTCACAAGCGGGACCAAAGATATCGTAACGATTAGTTCAATGTTTGCAGACCGTTGGAAAAAATATAAAGCATTTGGCCCTGAGCTTTATAATGCTGCAATATCTGATCGTGCGACGATTTGGGAAAATATAGAGTTTACTAATAAGTTGATTGGTGCTGATGTAAAATCCCGTTTTCAAATGATTCGCAATATCCGTATTAAACCAGATCCTAGCAATCCTGAATTTGATTATGACTCTGCTTATCAAATACCTTTTATTACTGATTCACTGATGGGTTTTGGATTTATCATAAAAATAGTAAATGACCCTCTAACCGGAAGCATTAACACCATGCTTTTTGCAATTAGTCCATTATACGACCCAACCGGTATTGGAAGTGAAAATGCGTTTGTAGATGAAATGTATTGGATAAAGAAAGAAGATTTAGAAAAAATATTAAAGCCAGATGATTGGAAATTAATTAGTGAGATTATTTACTTGGCATTCTCTGAACGACTTAATTGTGAATGTTTCTTTTAAATGGCCGAGATCGGTCATGATATTGAGCTTGCTGCCGAAATATTGAGGAATGGCGGAGTTGTAGCTATCCCAACTGAAACAGTGTATGGTCTTGCCGCAAATGCATTAAATACGGATGCTGTAGCCAAAATATATGAAATAAAACAACGACCCAGTTTTAATCCTTTGATTTTGCACTTGGCAAATGCTGCACAAATGCAAAGATTCGCCAAGGATATCCCACACGGAGCAAAAATATTAGCTGAGACTTTTTGGCCAGGCCCTATTACATTGGTTTTACCCAAACAAGCAATTGTTCCTGACCTAACAACAGCAGGGCATTCATCAGTTGCCTTACGGGTTCCCAATCATCCTGTTACCCTACAATTATTAGAGTTGCTAGATTTCCCTTTAGCTGCGCCCAGTGCTAACCCATCAGGGTATATAAGTCCGACCAAAGCAGAGCATGTACAAGAAAATTTAGGTGACAAGATTAGTTATATATTAGATGGAGGGCCATGTAAGATTGGATTAGAATCTACAATTGTTTCATTTGTGGACAAGCAGGCTGAAATTCTCAGATTTGGAGCTATTACGCAAGAGCAAATTTCTAACTACATTGATATAATTAGAACTCCAACTATTGCGCCATTTGAAAATATTATTGCTCCGGGCATGCTAAGTAGTCATTACGCACCAAAAACAACTTTAATTTTTGGCGAAATAACCTTAGAATCAGGTGTAAGAAATTCTCCCAATAATGTATTGCTTAATTTCCAAAATTATAAAATATTTGTACCTGAAGCAACCCAATTTATACTTAGCAAGTCAGGCAATTTAGAAGAGGCTGCAAAGAACCTTTTTGAGATGCTCAGAAAAATAGACAGCATGGAAGTGGATAAAATATTTGCTGAACCTGCTCCAAGCTTTGGCATAGGATTAGCAATAAACGACAGACTTCGAAGGGCATCAATAAATGTTAACAACGAAAATAAATTTGGTAACTAAATCAAACATCACTTAGTTTTGTAAATATCAACCTAAAAACACATGAAACAAATTCTACTTATTATTTTTATTGCTTTTAACCTTCAGTATGCTATTGCAGCTGTTAAACCCATTTCATCTCCAGTAGATGTGAATCAGCCTGCCGATGTTTTTGGGGAGCCTAATTTCAAAATGAACTATTATCCCAATCCTGTTGCGAAAAATATTAATATCGAGATTAATTTCGACAAGCTTGGTACTTCTCAGGTAGAGATTCATTTTAGAAACCTTATCGGTAAAGAAATGATTAATGCCTTTATTACAGAAACGAACAACATTAGCCCTAAATTTGAAATAGACCTTAGCGATTTGCCATCTGGTATTTATTTGATGGAAATTGTTACTTTCAACAATGGTAATGCATCTAAAATAACAAAAAGAATAACCAAAATTTAAGAATCTGATTGTATTTACAATATTTAAAGCCTAATACTCTTGTATTGGGCTTTTTTATGCATGCTAATTAAGAATTCAAAGCTTATTGGAGTTTCCTTTGTCCCAATTTATATTGATGCGTTTACAAGCCTTAATTTACTTTTTAATATTATACAATTCTGCTATTAGCCAACAAAGCTTGTTTAATGCTCCTTCATCTGATATTACGACTAGGTATAAATTATTTGTTCAGGAACAGTTAAATTTCAATAATCAACATATTTCTAATCTCACATTAGATTATGGCTTGGGTAAAGGTTTTGAAATATGCATGAATGTCTTCCAAACCAATTTTTCCATTAAGCATGGGCATTATGCAAGTTCGGTGATATGTATTAATGTCCAAAAAGAGTTCATTTTAACCAAAAGAATAAAAACTGCTACTGGTATTCAATTGGGGCGAAACGACGCTGCTATTAAAAATGGAATGTGGATTTTCCAAAATTTTGTATATCAACCTCGGATTGATGGATTGAAACTATACGCTGGTGCATATTATGCCAGTAAGTATTACGATGGAACCAATCTGACCCCAGGCGTGATGTGCGGTTTTGATTACGAAATAAGTAAAAAGTTGCACACGATGTGTGAGAAAAAATACGCAAAGCCAAGCAGTAATGGGGATTGTATATTTTGTTACTAGGAGATTCTCTATTTCTTTAGGTGTGGGTCTTCCTCTTAATACCTTAACTAAACCAGCATTGGTAATTGAGCTTACCTGCGTCCCTTAGCGGGCTTTATCTCTAGCCATTTACAGTTATAGTTTTTTGGGAGGTCTATATGCTCCTTATTATCAAAAAAACCATAAACCGCTGATCCACTCCCAGTCATAGAAGCATACAAAGCACCACTATTATAGATTTTATTTTTCAAAGCTAATATTTCTGGATATATACTAAATGCGTAGTTCTCAAAATCATTGAAAATAGTATCTTTCCAGATTTGTATAGGTTGTTTTATTAATTCGATTAATGTAGTATCATATATATCTTTTGGTATCATATTTTTATATGCATCTGCGGTGTTAATATGATAAGGAGGGTAAACTATATATATATAGTTGCAAGGCCATTTAAAATCTATGATAGAAATTTTATCGCCTATACCATGCACTGCAGCGGGTTTGTTTTGAATAAAGAAACTACAATCAGCACCTAATTGAGATGCGCACTGCATAAGTTGGGCATCGTTTAAACTTAAATTAAATATATTATTGAATGCTTTAAGTGCAAATGCTGCATTGCTAGAGCCTCCGCCCATTCCCGCTCCCATAGGAATTTGCTTTAATAAATTTATATTGACTGGAGGTAAACTAAAATCTTTGTCGAGTAGATTGTATGCCTTTGAAATTAAATTATCATTTGGATTTCCATGAATATTCAAACCATAATTCTTCCAAGTAATTTTATCCGTACTTTTATTTTGTATTATTTCCAAATTATCACACCAAGGCACGGGCAAAAATATACTTTCAATATCGTGGTACCCATCTGGGCGTTTATGCAACACCCGCAGACCTAAATTTATTTTTGCATTGGGAAATTCAATCATAAAATTAATTTACGAATATACAATTGCTCCTTGTGGAATATTGATTTTTCCATATACCCACAAGCCTTTACTTTTTCTTGTATTATGATATATCACACAAAAATCAGTAAGTGGATTTTTTTCTTTATAGCCTTTGGGATAAGTTTTTATTGCCTCTTTTACCATCTCTGAATTGCCTAGAACACCAAAGCAAATAGGCATAGCGTATGCCTTTTTTAAATAATTTGCCCTGGCATCTTTATAATACAATCTTAGTTGCTCTTTTTCATTTTTAAAACCGAAATCAAGCATTAAATTTTCTTTGGTTTCAGCTTGTGTTTTAACTTCAAATAAAACATCGATTGGAGTTTTTGGATATAATAAACGAGCCATGAAATCGCATCGGGTTTTATTTTCTTTATTATCGAGCGAAGTAAATTCCTGTAGACAAGTTACATCATCTCCAAAATACTTTACTATGGCACTATTCATCAAACCCAGCCACGAACTATCAACCTGTTCAAATGCTTGCTCTTCTAGTTTTTTAGGCTCCATAAATAAATTACTGGCCATCAAATCAAATTCCTTTTGAAATGACTTGAATGTATTGGCTATAAAAAAATGAAGCGGCTCATTCTGCTTTAAATTATCACTATAATAAGGATATGGATGCATTTCAACAATCATGATGCAAATGTAGACAAAGCCGAGTAAATGGGCAAGTATATATATCCATTTTTAAGGTCACCCCTCCCCTTTTAGTTTACTATTGTTGATTATTATATTACCCATTCTTGCAATATAATATCGTTTTTTGCGTTAATATATTTACCCATTGAAACGTCTCAAAAAAATACTGTGGATTAGCTTATTTGTTATCCTGTCGCTGCCCTTGATAGGTTATGGTTTGGCTTGGTATTTTGCCAAAGACCTAAAAGAATATGCCGTTGCACAAATAAATAATAGAATCGATGCGAAATTAGAAGTGGGCTCCGTCGAGATTTCTATGTTCAAGCATTTTCCCAATATTGGTTTGCATTTGGAGCAAGTTCGTATCATCAATAAACCTGAACAAGGAAAAGGAAATTTGCTGATCGTGAAAGATGCCTATATTAATTTTAATATTTGGGATGTGATGACCAAAAACTATCAAATCTCCAATATACTTTTAGATAATGGCTCTATTGACGGATTTGTGGATGCAAGAGGGAATTACAATTATGATATAGTAAAAGCTGATAGCAGCAAAGCAGACAGTAAATTTTGGCTAAAATTAAATTATATTGAACTCAGGAATATCAATTTTAAACATATACAAAATCAAATCGTTACTGCCTTTCATATCAATAGTTTAACAGCAACAGGAACCATAAAAAATAATGAAATTGTATTTGAGCAGCGAAGCGATATTAATCAATTGGAAATAGAAAATAATAAAATATTCATTTGTAAAAACAGAGTTCTCAAAAGCTATTTGAATTGTGCTGTAAATTTTGATAAAGAAATATTTGCAATACAAAAAAGTACCATTATTTCAGGAGAATTAAATACAGGAATTGAGGGGAATATATATTATGGGAATGCGTCAACTATCGATATATCAGTGAAAGGACAAGAAATGAAAATCACCTCTTTGGCTTCGTTGCTAGGCCTATCTATCAATGCAAATGAATACAAAAGTGAGGGTGATATTTATATAGACTGCAAATTAAATGGCAGGACAGACAAGAATAATTCACCTGAGTTTAAAGTAAATTTTGGCGTTAAAAATGGGGTATTATATAAAGATAAATATCAGGTAAAAAATATAAATTTAAAAGGTGAATATCATATAGAAAAAAATAGCGATGTAGAAGACGGTATATTACATATTCCCACCCTTACTGCTAATATAAAGCAAAGTAATATTGCGGGCAACTTATACCTTAAAGGCCTTACCAATCCTAGTATTGAAGCAAAACTTAATGCTAAAATTGATGCTGCTGATTTGCAATTTTTATTGGCTAAAAAAAGCAACCCTTCTCCCGAATCTAATTCGGGATCGCTCAGGGTATCGGGGAAATTAAATGCTAATATTAATATTATATATGATCCTGTAAAAGGTAAGTCGGCTCAAGAAAATATTAAGGCAGAAGGACAAATTTCATTTGATAACCTAAGTTATAATATGCCTGAGCATAATTTAAAAGACTTGAATGGCGTATTGACTTTTAACAAAAGCAATATAGAACTGAACAAATTTACTGGTTATTTTAATGAGAGCGATTTTGATGCGAAAGGGAAACTTGGCAATTGGTATGGTTATATATTTAATAAGGGAATTTTAGATTTGAATGCCGCCCTTTCATCACAACATTTTATATATAAAAGTAGTCTTACTAGCGACTCTCAAAATAGTGCTTTTGCTTTTCCACCAAGAGTTTCAGCTAAAATAAAATTTGATTGCGACCAATTCGATTTCAATAAACTTATGTTTAAGAATGCGACTGCAACTGCACAAATGGGTGAGCAATATATAACTGTAAAAAACCTAAAAGCAAATGCGTTTGGAGGTAATATAGTTTTTGAATCTTTAGATTTTAGAAAAATAGAAAATGGATTTTTACTCGATACAAAGGGCAATATATATGATATATCCATGAGTGAGTTTTTTAAAGACTTTAATAACTTTGGGCAAGATGTTCTAACTTATAAACAAATTGGCGGGAAATCTACCATCAAAGGATTGCAGGCATTTATATATTTTGATGAAAAACTAAATGTACTAAGCAAAAAGATGAAAACAGAAGGACATTTGCAGATAGAAAATGGGGAATTGAACAATTTTGAACCTGCACTTAAAATGGCCAAGTTTATTGATGTAAACGAACTCCGCAACTTAAAAATTAGCAAACTAGAAAATGATATTGTGATATATGATGGCATCATACACATGTCGCAAATGAATATACAATCGAATGCCATAAACCTGAGTATAAAAGGCGAACACGATTTTAATAATAACTTGAACTATTATATAAAAGTAAAACTGAATGAAGTATTGTTTAAGAAACGTGCTAAAAATACCGGCGATGAGTTTGGCGAACTGATAGACGAAGGCAGGCGAGGCATCTACCTCTATTTGCACATGACGGGTGTACCTCCTGATGTGAAAATTGCTTATGATAAAAAAGGATTTAAAAAAGAAGCATCTAAAAACATCAAAGAAGAAAAAGAAAAGGTGAAAGAATTATTCAAAAAGGAATTTAAAGATGTGAATGATGATAAACTAAATCCTCAGAAAGATAAGCCTGATGAGCCTGTTAAGGGAGATTCGATTGATTGGGATGGATAGTTGTGTGCTGCTTCTTTTTGGCTGCTAAGCAAACCAGATGCAGTTAATAGATTCTACAAACCTTCAAACGTGTTCGATAAACTCAGACTGAAACTCTAGGGTAAGGAGCCAAACTCTGATCCGCGAAATCATTTTTCATATATTGATAATGGGCAGTAATTGCAATCATTGCGGCATTGTCGGTACAGTATTGGAAAGCGGGAATATATAAATCGAATCCTTTTTGCTGGGATAATAATTGTAGTTTTAGACGGAGTCCGCTGTTGGCTGCTACGCCGCCGGCTATGGCTACTTGGGTAATTCCTGTTTGCTCGATGGCTTTTAATACTTTATCTGTGAGCGTTTCTACAATGGTATATTGTATAGCGGCACACAAATCATTTATATTTTCGGCAACAAAATCCGGATTGAGTTTTTTTTGTTTTTCTATATAATATAATACCGATGTTTTAAATCCACTGAAACTAAAATCGAGTTCTGCAATTTGCGGTTTGGGAAATTTATGAATGGTATGATTTCCTTGTTGGGCAAGTTTATCTAATAATGGTCCGCCAGGATAAGTTAGTCCCAAAATTTTGGCAGTTTTGTCGAAGGCCTCCCCTGCTGCGTCGTCGGTTGTTTGTCCGATAATTTCAAATTCGAGTGGGGCTTTTACAACTATCAGTTGGGTGTGTCCGCCAGAAACGAGCAGGCATAAAAACGGAAAACTGGGTTTGGGTTCATCAATGAGCAATGCCATTACGTGGGCTTGCAGGTGATTCACGCTGATGAGGGGAATATCCAAAGCCAAGGCAAAACTTTTTGCAAACGTAGCACCAACCAACAGTGAACCAATAAGTCCAGGACCTGCGGTGAGAGCTACCGCACTTAAATTTTTTTTATCGATTTCGGCAATTTGCAAAGCCTCGTGTACCACCGGCACTATGTGTTGCATGTGGGCACGTGATGCGAGCTCGGGCACTACCCCACCCCATTTCTCGTGTATGCTTTGGCTCGCAACCACGTTGGCAAGAATATTGCCATTGGCCACCACAGCGGCACCCGTGTCGTCGCAACTTGATTCTATAGCAAGAATGATTATATCGGACATTAAATTTATAACAGTTAACTTTGCAGCAAGGTTTGCGTAAAAAGTTCACAAAAATATCAGTATTTTTGGTATCGGCCATATTTTTTCTGGCCACCAATTTGTTTGTGTTGCTCAACAGCAAACCATTTCAAAATTATTTTATACATAAAATTGAGAAGTATTACAGTGAAGAATTAAAAACCACTTTACATATTGATAGTGTGGCTTTCACTTTTTATAAATTCGAATTTTATGGTGTAATAATGAACGACCAGCAGCAAGATAGTTTTTGTCGTATCAAAAAATTAACAGCTTATCTTGATTTAAAAACTTTTACTACTCGAGATATTGTAGTACATAAAGTTGTGTTGGAAGAAGCTCGATTAAACTTTATGGTTCACCCGGGTGTGAAGGGAAATAATCTTGATTTTATCCGAAAATATTTCTCTAAACCTAGTGTAAAAGGTGGGCCCAAGAAACCTCCATTTATTATAAATATCAGTGATGTTGAACTGAAAAATAGTTTGATTAGTTGGAGCGATAAACGAAAGAAACCTGACACACGGCAACTGGATTTGAATTATATGGAGTTCAGAAATCTCAACGCCACAGTAAACAATATAAAATTGATTGATGATTCTATCAGTTGCAAAATAACTGGATTTAACTTTATAGAGAAATGTGGTTGGCAAGTAACCAATGTTGAAGCCAAGCTGGCTGTGAGCGATAAGACAATGCAGTTCGATAATTTCTCACTTAGTACTCCATACAGCAAAATAGGAAATAAACTGAAGTTGACTTATAATGATTATGAGGATCTGGAAGACTTTGTTGATTCAGTTAAAATTGATGGGCATATTATAAACTCGAAGGTGAGTGCACGCGATTTGGTGTACTTTAATTATATAATGCAAGGCGTTACTGAAGATTATTTATTTAGTGGAAACATTAAAGGTCCTATTAGCAATTTAAGAATTTTAAATGCGAAAATAAATTATGGAGCAAAAACTGTAGTGCATGGAAATGCCTGCTTTACTGGCCTACCTGATGTAGAAAAAACGCACATGAGTTTTGATATTAGTAAAGCTACTGCGGAAAAAGATGAAATGGAAACCATCTTGCACCTCCCTGAACTACCTGTGCAAATTGCTAAAATGGGGATTATAGATTTTGTTGGAAATTTTAGAGGTTATATCTCTGATTTCGCTATTGATGGAAATATAAAAACAGAACTGGGAATTGGCACTTGCAATCTAAATATGAAGTTTCCAACTAACAATAGAATGAAACCATCCTATAAAGGAGAATTTACTTTAGACAAATTTGATGCAGGAAAATTCTATAATATGAGTCCTACGGTTGGCCTTATTACCTGCAGCGCAAGTATCGATGGCAGTGGGTTTACAATAGGTGACCTTGATACTAAAATTAATTCAATGATTAATTCTGTAGAATATAAATCATATACTTATAGTAATATTACTGCAAATGGCAAATTCGGGCACAGATCGTTTAAAGGAAATATTATAGTAGCTGACCCCAATATAGATTTTAATATGGCGGGGATAATCGATTTTGGCGGCAAGTTGCCCCATTTTAGTTTTGAATCGACTATTAAAAATGCGAATCTTCTTCCACTCCATTTCGATACTATCGCATCTACAATTGCCACCAATTTATCACTAGATATTACTGGGAATTCTGCAAAAAATATAGAGGGTGGTATCATATTGAAGAATCTTTTTGTGAATAGAAATAATAAAACTTTTCAAACAGTGAGTTTAGGTTTTTATACAAATAGCAATGATAAAATTAGTAACTTATCCATTAAATCTGATATACTCGATTTGGACCTTAGCGGGCAGTATAACCTAGGAAGTTTGCCTGTGGCCATGAATAATTTCTTCAATCACTACTTCCCTGACTATGCCACTAGAATGCCCATTGCTTTCGATCACAATTTAAACTTTAAACTTGCGATAAAAAGCACAAAACCCATTACAGATTTATTATTTCCTCACATGAAAATTGGTACTGGGGAAGTAACAGGAAGTTATAATAAAGCTGATGAAAATTTAAAGCTCGTTATTAACTGTTCTGAATTTGCTTGGGACGATGTATCATTTAAAGGAATTAACTTTAATACTGTTAAGCCAGAGAATGAAGATATCACTAAAATTAATGGGAGTATTACCAAAATGAACCTAAACGATTCTATCAATTTTGATATGACAAAATTAGATGCAACTATGCAGGGTGGAAGTATATTTTTCAAAATAAATTGTGCTAAAAAATTAAATAACTATGGTTTCGATTTAACGGGTAATATTAGATTGGGACATGATACCATTATGGCTTATTTTGATAGTTCAGGAGTATGGGCTTATGATGAACAATTTAAAATTAGAAATGATAGTCGGTTTTATTATTACCATGGCAAATATATAATTCCTGAATTTAATATATTACAGGGTAGCACTTATGTGTCGCTGGACGGCGAAGTAAGCCATAGTTATGAAAGCGGGCTGAATGTGCGTTGCCATTATTTTAATTTGGATATCATCAATGGCTTTTTGAAAACGGTGCAAGGCGGTATGCATGGCCAAGCATCGGGACTAATATATGTGAACAGATTATTGGACAACCCTATAATTAATGCCGATTTAGATGTACAACAATTTGTTTTGGGTAAAGATACTGTTGGTGAAATGGATTTTAAAATAAAGTATGACCAAGGTAAAAATCTATTAATTCCCAATATAAAAATAGTATCTGGCTATATGAAAGATTTAAAAATAAATGGCACGGTAAACCTATCTAAAAACAATAACCTTGACCTAGATTTACTTTTACCCAATGCCGATTTATCACGTTTTGAATCGTATGCTAAATTTCTAGGCAGTAATCTTAAAGGTAAGGCCAGTGCGAATCTTAAAGTAAGTGGAACCTTAAAGGAGCCCATAGTAACTGGATATATATATATAGAAGAAGTTGCATTAACGATTGATTACCTCAGAACAAGATATATTATATATAACCATACTGTAAAACTTGAAAAAAAATATATCGATATGGGCATTGCTTCGTTGTTCGAAGATCGCACAGGAATTAAAGGTAGTGCGATGTTAGAAGGAAGAATTTATCACAAGAGCTATGATAATTATGTATTGGATTTGGCATTAAAAAAAGTTCGCAATATGATGTGTTTAAATACTACTGAAAAAGACAATATATTATTTTATGGTGTAGCCTATGCTAGCGGTAGTGCTCGGTTTACAGGCCCAGTAGATCATATACAAATGGATATTAATGCAAAAAGCGAAAAGGGAACAAAAATATTCATCCCTATCAACTATGATAAAGGTTCCGATGTGAGCGATTTTATACAATTTACTTCTAGAGACACTTCAAAAATTAAGAAAAAAGTGGTATCTCAGAAACCCAAGGATGAAAGTGGTTTTGTAATGAACTTTAATTTGGAAGTTACTCCTGATGCCGAGGTACAACTGATATTTGACAAGGCAATAAACGATATTATAAAAGGTGAAGGAAACGGAAATTTAAAACTAGAAATAGATAGCAGAGGTGAATTTAAAATGTACGGATTATATACTATTGAAAAAGGAGAATATTTGTTTACTGCACTCAATATATATAATAAAATGTTCAAAATAAAAAGTGGTGGCACATTAATATGGGATGGCGATCCATTTAAAGCACAGATGAACATGACAGCATATAATCAAATAAAAGCAAGCCCAGCACCATTGCTCAATTCATCAAGTAGTGGCAGCCCACTTATTACTGTAAATACCATCATGTACTTGCGAGGTTTACTATTACAACCCGAAATAAAATTTGGCCTTGAGTTTCCCGATGTAGCTAACCAAAATAGTGACAATAATACTTTTTTAATCACTGCACTCAAGCAAATAGAAAGCGACCCGGAAGAGCTGAATAGACAAGTATTTAGTTTATTGTTTATTAAAAGTTTTTTACCTAGGCAGGGCTCATCTACAGGTGGCCTAAATGTAGGCAGTCTCACTACAGGTGGTGTAAACGGGAGTGTGAATGATTTGCTATCAGCACAAGCGAGTAATTGGCTTTCGCAAGTAGTTCCGGGATGGGAAGTAACTATTAATTATCAATCTTCGAATACCACGCAATCAAAACAAACTATTATCGGATTGCTTAAAAATTTCAATAATAAATTTATATTGGAAGCTGCATACAATATTGATAATACCCAACTGGGTTATGCATCGGCCCAATATTTAATTACCAAGGACGGTAATTTCAGGTTGAACGTTTTTAACCGCAATACTAGCAATCCAGTATTAAGCCAGAATGTAATGTCAGGAGGTGTAGGGCTGTTTTATCGCAAAGAGTTTGAATATATAATTCCGAAGAAATAGAAGAATCATTAGGGAAAAAGGATTAAGGCATAAGTGCCATTCGGCGTCAGCTCCTTACTCTTTATTCCTAATAAGTATTCGTCATATCCTCATCTACACAGATTATAAAATCAGCCTTGCCAATATTTTCTTTTTCTAGTTTATATATATCTTGTTGGGTTACGGTACTTATTGTTATATATTTTAGATTGGGTTTATCTTTTTTCAGATACCATAATATTCCTTCGTGATTATCGCTGTGAAATGCTCCATTAAAATGTACAAACAGATTTCCGGAAACATAATTTTTAAGCGTGAAATACGCCATGGTCGCATCTTTGGTGGCTTGGGCTTTGGGCATGTTGGAACCACCGTGTCCGCCCATCATTTCTACAATTTTTATATATCCAGGTAATGTAGAATCATAAGCCATAGGTAGCGGAGCCATCCAAGTCTTTTGTTGTGGAGTTAAGCTATCTAAGGTTTGAAAACCTCTTTTCATTACCTGATTTGCAAATTTTCTCGGAATATTGGTAGCAACAAAAACCAAATGACTATCCTTTGCAAAATTTACCAAGGGTGCATAGTCTGTAGCATAATTGGGCCAAAGCCTGGCAGTAGTATCAAAAGCCTTTTGATTTATTTTACCGTTCAAATATAAATCCAATTGCGTTTGATTGTCCGCCTCAACCATCTCGGCACCCAAGGTTAGCTTTCGCTTACTATATAAATCTTTGATTGTTTCTAATTGCAGCCAATGGGCAATTGCACAGTTATGTTGTTCGCCAAACAGAGCGATATCAGCCGCTGACATTGATTTTAACATTTGGGCATACGTCACTTTTTTGCCTTTATTGTTATAGATTATATAAGCGTCTTTTTTTTGAGCATTAATATTGTTTATGAATACCAGAATCAACAACGGAAGTATATATTTTTTCACGGGTCAAATTTAAGAAACTTTGAGCTGATATAAAATACGGTGCCTCCATATATTTATTTTATTGTATTTTTGAAACCTTTTTTAACCAAAACTATGTTCGAAAAATTCCCCAAACAAAGGTCAGTGCTGCCTGAAGCCTACCAAAAAATTTATGCTGAACACTACAGGAAAAACCGTGATGGTGCTACTGCCGCCACTTCTGTATCAAATAAGATGGAAGAGTGGCTGCACAAAAAAGCTGCTGCCGACCTTGTGGGCAAAAGCGATAAAGCCACATTGGAAATCGGTGCAGGCACCTTAAACCAATTGCAGTATGAAGATGCATCCCCATACGATATAATTGAGCCTTTCAAAAGTTTGTTTGAAGGAAATCCCTTGCTCAGTAAAGTTCGCAATATTTATGATGATATTGACGAAATAGAACTTAAACAACAATATGACCGCATAACAGCTATAGCTACTTTTGAGCATGTTACCGACCTACCGAAGGTGGTTGCTAAAAGTTGTTTGATGATGAACGAAGGCGGGAGCCTGCGTATTTCTATTCCCAATGAAGGAACTATTATGTGGAAATTGGGCTATACCCTTACCACCGGTATTGAATTTTGGCTCAAACACAAACTCCCCTATCATGTGCTGATGAACCACGAACACGTAAATAAGGCAAGAGAGGTGCAAGAAGTTCTCGAATACTTTTACGATGACTGTAAATGCTCGGTCTTTGGAATTAGCAAAGGATTGGCATTTTACAGATTTTATGAATGTAAACTTCCTGATAGAGACAGAGCTGCAGCCTATTTGAAAGATTATAAAGGATAAGTCATAATACTATATATACAACTGGAGTGATTGATTGTAAATGAAAAATACCAAAAGGAATATATATATAATTATTGGACTCAGTCTATTTTGGTTTTTGTTTTTAAAACTTAGTGGGGCTTTTCAGAGTGGTTTTCATTTTACTGATGACCATGCCATATATCAAATATCCGACGACTTAAAAGCCAATGGATACTGGCACACTATGCATAAGTGGATTAGTAATGATTTAGATATCCGTTTCCGATTTTTTTATTATATTACTTATATCACCAAAATATATTTTTGGGGCGATACTTTTTCCAATTACTACTATTATGATTTACTGCATGCAATGATTACTGCATGTTTGTTTTTATTTTTGGGATTAAAGACTTATAAAAACAATGCTTCATTCGCTCTTTTATTTTCGTTTATGAGTATGATGGGTATGCAAGTAGCCCTCTGGTACAGGCTGGGCTTGGGCGAAACAGAAGGGCTTACTTGCATATTAGCCGCAAGTTATATATATACCTTGCATACAAAATCAAATCTCACTACGATTCTAAAATATATATTTTATAGCATATTTATTATTTCAGGAGCACTGTTCAAAGAAACATTTTTGATTGCTATTCCAGCTTTTGTGGTATGGATGCTCTATATGAAATATCAAACTTTTAGTTGGGATATTGTAAAGAATAACAAGATATTTTGTATTACTAATATTATACTCGTTGTCATAGGTTTGGCTTGCATCAAGTTTTTGGTGGGCAATCAAAATATAGGGTATGCGGGGTATGATGGATTCTCGCTCAAATATATATTAAACATTTTAAAATCAGCGGTGTGGTTGTTTTTGCTCACCAATGGATTTGCCATTTCACTGGGGTTGATATTGTTATTTTGGATTAAAAATCAGAGAGATAATTCGCCGCAGCGAATAAAATCACTATTCAAAAACTTCTATTCCGATTTTGGATTTGTTATTATATTCAATGTATTGCTATTGGGACCACAATTTGTTATATACATGAAATCTGCTATGACCGAACGATATTTAATCCCATCTGCAATAGGACCAGCATTGGCAGTATGCTTTGGATTGTTATATATGTTAAACTATATCGAAAAGTATTATAAGTATGTTATTTTAATCACGGTATTTTTGGTTACATGCCAAGTAGTTGTGGCTTTCTACCGCACTTATATATATGCTGATGAAGGGATAAAATCAAATTTAATGCTGCAATATATTAAAGAAAACACGAATGAGAATACGCCAATTCTAATAGCTGCAGAACCAACAATCTATTACAATGAATGGCTGTATTCCATGAAAACCTATTTCAAATCGAGCTATAATAATCGTAAAAACATAACCCAGTTTATTTTACTCTCGAAACCACTAGACCAATATGAACCGTACGACCGTGATTTGATTGGCTATGCAAAAACAAAATTTGGAATTCGCACCATAGAAGCACTCGATTCGGCACCTTATAAGTTTATTATAACACCCAATGCAAATTGGGACCTATTGCTCTCCAAAACTCCTACAGGTGTATTTAAAACTCATAAACGATTGATAGAGTTTGCCAAGTATTATTCTGTGTGGGAATGGGATACTAAGGAGTAATATATTATACTTCCTTAAACACCAAATTCTTCCCTTCATCCAAACTCATCATCATATGACTGTCCTTTTTCACATTGCCCGCTAAGATTTGTTTGCTGAGTTCGTTCATTACTTTCTTTTGTAATACACGTTTTAGAGTCAATATCTACTTAGAATGAAGCAAGTAGTTGACCATTCCTTTTGCTTACTGTTTAAAATTTGTTAAAATTTATTGGTTGACAATTCTAAAAAATATGGTACTTTTGTCAACAATTAAAGTGCTCATATAAATAAAACAATGGAAAATGTATTTGGAAATAAACTGGTGTCGGCCCGGAAGATGGCAGGTATGTCCTTGCAGGACTTAGAAAACAAACTTGAAAAAGTTGTTTCTCGTCAGGCATTGCATAAATACGAACAAGGTAAAATGAAACCCGATAGTAAGGTATTACTTGCCTTAGCAAATGCTTTGAGTATTCCTGCTGATTATTTTTATTCAGTTCCTGCAGTAAATGTGGAACTCACAAATGTGGACTACCGAAAATATATTACTAAAATTTCAAAAACAGAGCAAATTGCTATTGAGGAAAAAGCAAAAGAAAGTTGCGAAAGCTATTTGGAATTAGAGCATCTGATAAGCCCTCAAGAAAAATCAGAATATTTCAGTTATGATAAAGTTATATATAATGCAGATGATGCAGAAGCCGCTGCAAAAGAGCTAAGAAACAAATGGAAACTGGGATATGATCCAATAGCCGATGTGGTTGAAATGCTGGAAGACAAAGGTTACAAGGTCATTGAATTAGATGCTCCCGATGGCTTTGATGGAATGAAAGCAGATGTTGACAATCATAAAATTATTGTTCTAAGAAAAAGTAAAAAGCCTGGAGAAGATGTGGTTAGAAAACGATTTACCGCAATGCATGAATTGGCTCACCACGCACTAAATTTTTCGGATAAATTAACTGATAAAGAAACCGAAAAATTGTGTCATGCTTTTGCCAGTGCTGTTCTATATCCTGCTGATATGGCTTTGAAAGAATTAAGCAAAGACCGTTTTCATTTCTATCAAAACGAATTGGTATTGATTAAAGAACGGTGGGGAATTTCTTTCACTGCTATATTTTCGAGAGCATTGCATTTAAAAATTATTACAGATTATATATATAGAAGATTTAATATAGGCTATAAAGAAAGAAAGTTGAGTTTGAATGAACCGGGACGATATATGAGTAAAGAAAAACCTGTGCGAATGGAGCGTTTGGTGTATCTCGGCTTATCAAAAGAAATTTTAACAGTAAATGAAGCGGCTTATTATCTCGGCGTATCAGCATGGAAGTTTCGGGAGCAATTACACCAGATAGTATGAAACTAGTAATTACAGATTCGAGTGTGTTTTTTGATATCATAAAGATTCAGGCATTGCCTGAGTTCTTTGCGTTGGATTTTGAAATATGCACAACAGATTTTGTAAAAGGCGAAATATTAGAATCGGAACAGAAAGAGCAAATTGAAATGTTTATTCGCTCGCAAAAACTTATAGTATTTGAACTAACTGAACAGGAAATTGATGAGGTACAAAATTTAAAAACGACGAGGTTTTTCAAAACGCTGATTGATAAAACAGTATTATGGAAAGCAAAGCAATTGAACTGTCCGCTGCTTACAGGTGATGCAAAGTTACGAAATGAAGCACTTGAACAAGGTGTTATAGTACATGGGAGTTTGTGGGTAATACAAATTATAGTAGAACAAAAAATAATTTCACCCGAGGTAGGTATTAGATTTTTAGAGATACTTAAAACTGTGAATGATCGCTTACCATTGGATGAGATTGAAAAGTTGATTAGGAAATTAAAAAAGCTAGCAAAATAAAACTATAAATTCAGATACTGATACAATTTATATGTTTCGGAATACCTACCATAACGAGTCCCTATTAGTGGCATCCTGTCCTCCATAATTGCATGCAATGTGGTGCCGAATAATTTCATTTTTTTAGATTCTTCAAATGTGATAGCCTTTTTCTTATTGATATCTTTTCTGAAAGTAACTGCTTGTTCCATGTCAGAGCCTGTTGCCATAATGAACAAGTTTTCCAATTGGTATGAGTATATAAGCAATCCATTTGTTTCCTTCAACACCATGTCAAGATGTTTATTCTCAAATCCGAATGTGTTATTTACTTTCTTCAAGATTTCCTCATAGTCACCCCACGAATAAGTAGAAACAAGCAACAAAAGATTATCAAAGTTTGAATAATCAATCTTTTTTAAATAGTCTGAGAAGGATGGCTTTTCTAATTTAGGCTCAGAACTTGAACTTATAGAGGAAATAATAGTCTGTATTGGTTCTATATCAAGAAAAACAATATGTCCATTTTGACCCAGATCTTTTTCATCCCAATTACTGCCAAAAGCTTCAATAATAAGATTAGTGAGTTTACTATCTTGTCCAAGTATAAAATGGCTCTCAATTATTTTGTTCATATATGTTTTTTATTAGTGTCATTTTCGTTGTTTCTATTATTTCATGATGTATACCAAACAGTGATTTGAAATAATATACTATCCGTTCAAATTTGCTTGATTTAGTATTGTTTGAATGCTCTCTGATGTGCTTCTTTAATTTCTTTTATCAGTGATTTTGGTTTAACAACTTTCATGTGATCACCGAATGATAAAAGTTCCATTACAAAATCAAAGGTGATACATAAAGTTAATTTTATTTGAAGTTCTTCTTCGTTGTCAACCAAAACTTTTTGTGTATCGTGCAAAGGCAATGATTTGATGTATTTGCCTTGAAGTGGGTCAAAGGATAAAATTATTTCTTGCGGTTCTTTTCCATTTGGGCTAATGATTCCAAAACAGTAGCGATAGTTTTCTTCAATATCAAAATTTTCAGGATAGAAGAATGACTTTTTTGTAATATCAAGATTTGCCAAACGATCAAGAGCAAAACTTTTGATTAGTCCTTCCTTCATGTCATTTGCTAAAACATACCAACGATTCTTAAACTCTTTTAGGGCATAAGGTTCTGCTGTCCGAGTACTTGATTCTTCATCCCAAAATTTCTGATAAGAAAATTTTATCTGCAATTTGTTTTTGATTGCATGAAGCAGTCCGTATAAATTTTCTGTTCCTTGGGGTCTCCGTTTTTCCAAATGTATAAATGGCTTCGAGTCCTGAGAAAAATTTAATGAGTTAAACATATCAAATGTTTCAATCATTCTTTGAAAGTTCATGTTCTCCATCTCACTCTGCGAAATAAAATAGCCTTTTTCGGATTTTGAATATTCTATATCCACTCCAAATAGATTTCGTATTTCCCTTATATCACGTTGAAATGTTCGCTTTGAAAAACCAATGCTCAATGTATCATCCTGCATTTGCAAGTAATCAATCTGATTGTCAAAATAATTTTGCATTTCCTCATAAGAACTGTAAGGTTTTGCTTTCAGTTTTTTCAGAATGAGCAAGTATCTTGATACGTAACCTCGCTTAGACATTATTTTAAAAGAGTAATTGATTCTCTTGCATCATAAATTTTCCCATAAACCCAAGCACCATGCTCACCTTCAAAATACAAAGAGCAAAAATCTGTTGACTTATCTTTCTTTTCTCCACCTTCAAAATATTTTTTTGCCTCATTTAAAAAGTCTGGTTTTCTTATCCAACCAAAAGCAATTGGAATAACTAAAACATTTTTATCTTTATAGTATTCAGTTTCTTCTTCTGCATCAAAATATTTTTGTCCTTGTATTCTTACAGTATGCAGATACTCGGTTGCATCATCAAGCAATTCTGATTTGATTGTCTCCTCATACTGCTTGGCTTCAAAAAGAAGATAAAGCGGCTTGTTATTTTTATCCTTCCAATAAACAAGAAAATCAGCTCTGCCGATGAAATGTTTTTTGTCGTAAACTCCAAACTCTTGCAGTGTAACAGTGCTATCGGGAAGTGCTCTCAAAATAGCATTGTTAAATGCACCTACCCAAGCCCTTTCATTTAGGGCAAAAATGTATTCATGCTGGTTGTAATCGTAAATTGTGTTCCTCAATCGTTGAAGTTCTTCTTTTAAACAATTGAAAGTTTTCTCAAAGAAAGTTTCAAGTCCATATTTACTTACTGAACCATTTGATTGAATAAAAGAAAGGTGTTCTATTTCTTTTTCTTTTTGCTGTGGCGTTTCATGCTTTTGAATTTTCATTTTGACAATGATTTGATTGTTACGATGCAAAAATAGAATCCGCAAACGCCAAACCATGTCGCTGTGAAATATTAAAATTATGGCCGGCTACTTACGTTAATTATTGGCAGTGTTTTGTCTTGGTCAGTTTGTTTATTGCAGAAATATTATGGTTAACAATTTTTCAAAAATGTTGGAGCTAACTTTTATATACTTTTCATAAACAACTACCTATACACTTGCAATAATATCCTATAAATACAATCTTTCCAAATAGTTTTCCAGTTTTAACATTTCTTAATAACTCCCTTATATACTATTATATAATATATTCTGCTTAGGATGAGATTGCTTCGTTCCTCGCATCCGATAGCTATCGGATGACGCGGTAGAAAAACAAAAAGACGAAAGCCAATAGTATAAACTACACCTTTCGTCTTTTATTATAATATAACTTTAACTATTGGTACAGCTAATTAAAGATAGACCCCTCCTCCTTACTCCTTGTTGTCACCCTGAGCGGAGTCGAAGGGCACTTCTTTAAAAACCAAATTCTTCCCCTCATCCAAACTCATCATAATATGGCTGTCTTTTTTCACATTACCTGCTAGTATTTGTTTGCTTAGTTCGTTCATTACTTTCTTTTGCAATACGCGTTTCAAGGGGCGTGCACCGAGTGTGGGGTCATAACCAAGTTGAGCTAACCATTCTAATGATTCCATAGTAGCATCCAATTGAATATCATGTTCTTTTAATTGTTTTTGCAAATGTTTGAATTGTAATTGCACAATTTCTTCCACGTTTTCACGTGTTAAAGGTTCGAACATGATTATATCATCAATCCTATTTAAAAACTCAGGACGTATGGTTTTACGCAATACATCCATCAATTGGTTTTTGGTTTTTGCTGATATTTCTTCAGCTTTTGCAGGATCATAGTTTTCGTAATTCTCTTGTATAATATGACTACCAATATTGCTGGTCATTATAACAATTGTATTTTTGAAATTGGCTGTGCGGCCTTTGTTATCGGTTAAATGCCCATCATCTAAAACTTGTAATAATATATTAAATACATCAGGATGTGCTTTTTCAATTTCGTCTAACAACACCACACTGTATGGACGACGACGAACTGCTTCGGTCAACTGTCCACCTTCTTCGTAACCTACATATCCAGGAGGAGCTCCAATCAAACGACTTACTGTATGTTTCTCTTGGTATTCACTCATATCAATTCTTACCATCGCTGTATCTTGGTTGAATAAAAATTCCGCCAATGCTTTTGCTAATTCTGTTTTTCCAACACCAGTAGTTCCTAAAAATATAAACGAACCAATTGGTTTTTTTGGATCGCCCAATCCTGCTCTGCTCCTGCGTATCGCATCTGATATGGCTTCAATAGCTTCATCCTGCCCTACTACTCTTTTATGCAATTCAGCTTCTAAATGTAATAGTTTTTCTTTTTCACTTTGTAGCATACGTGTAACAGGAATGCCCGTCCAACGGCTTACTACGCCTGCTATATCTTCACTATCAACCTCCTCTTTCACCATGGGGTTATCATGTTGTATATCGTTCAATTTGCTTTGGAATTTTTCCAATGCTTCTTCTGTTTCTTTTATTCTACCATAACGAATTTCTGCTACCAGTCCATAGTTTCCGGCACGCTCAGCTTGGTCGGCTTCGTGCTTAAGTTGTTCTATTTCTTCTTTCTTTTTTTGTATGCCTTCTACTACAGCTTTCTCTCCTTGCCACTTCGCTTTCATACTATTTCGTTCATCGTTTAGGTTGGCAAGTTCGGCTGCTATATCTTTTACTTTACCTTCCATACCTTCACGTTTGATGGCCTCACGCTCAATTTCCAATTGCATGATTCTGCGTTCAATTTCATCCAATGCTTCTGGAACAGAATCAATTTCGATACGCAATTTTGCAGCGGCTTCGTCTATTAAGTCAATAGCTTTATCGGGCAGGAAACGATCATTTATATATCTTTGTGAAAGTTCAACGGCAGCTATAATAGCTTCATCTTTTATACGCACTTTGTGATGCACTTCATAGCGTTCTTTTAATCCACGCAATATCGCAATTGCATCTTCGGTATCGGGTTCATCCACATATACTTTTTGGAAACGACGTTCCAATGCTTTGTCTTTTTCTATATACTTTTGATATTCGGCAAGCGTAGTTGCACCAATGGCACGAAGCTCGCCACGGGCAAGTGCGGGCTTTAATATATTGGCAGCGTCCATGGCACTGTCGCCACCTGCCCCTGCTCCTACCAGTGTATGTATTTCATCAATAAATAATACTACTTGGCCATCGCTGCCTATTACTTCTTTTATTACAGCTTTTAATCTTTCTTCAAATTCCCCTTTAAATTTTGCACCTGCAATGAGTGAACCCATATCCAAACTAAAAACTGTTTTCGATTTCAAATTTTCGGGTACATCGCCATTTACAATTCTGTGTGCAAGTCCTTCGGCAATGGCAGTTTTTCCTACACCAGGTTCGCCTATTAATACAGGATTGTTTTTGGTACGACGTGACAATATTTGTAATACCCTGCGTATTTCATCATCGCGACCTATTACAGGGTCAAGCTTTCCGGCTGATGCCAGTTCGTTGAGGTTACGTGCATATTTATTTAATGCATTATAAGTTTCTTCGGCGTTTGCGTTCGTAATCGGATTTCCGCCACGCAATTCTATGATAGCTTTTTTCAAATCTTTTTCTGTAGCACCTGCATCTTTTAGCATCTGTGCTACTTGATCTTTATTGGCTAATAATGCCATTAATATATGTTCAACAGAAACATATTCATCTTTCATAGATGTAGCTTCTGATTGTGCTTTGGTTAAAACTTGTTGGGCAGTATTGCTTAGATATTGCCCATTTGTAGAGCCACTCACTTTGGGATAACTGCTTACAATAACATCTACTGTTTGTGATACTCGATTCACATTCATATTCAGTTTTTTCATGATGAATGGGATGGCGTTTTGGTCTTCGAGCAGAATTCCTTTGAGCAAGTGGCCAGTCTCGATAGCTTGGTGATCGCTGCTGGCTGCAAGTTCCTGAGCCTTCTGTATGGCTTCCTGACTTTTGATGGTAAAATTGTTAAGATTCATAATTGTGAAATCGGTTAGCAAATATATATCCTGATGGTGTTATAAGACTTTTTAGCCGTTTAGTGGAAAGTATGGCTTATGTACTTTCAAAAGATGATGATGGTCATGAAAAAAAGGCGGTGAATTTACGATGACGATTGCCATGCTGAGCGGTCCCGAATAAATCCGAATCTTATTCGGATCGGGAGAAGCATACGATTTACAAACCTACTACCCCACCCTATTATAATAACTTTCGTAATAACAAATACAAGCAATATATATAATACCATAAAAAAAATAACCCTCGTATTTTTCGCACTCGCAGTTGTTGCTACTTTGTTATACTCATGCACCCATTCAAGCCCAACTGTATTTGCAAATACCACAATGCGACCTTGGTTCGATAACCACTGCGGAGGCTGTCACCGCCCCAATGCCAGTGATGCGGGCAGATGGGAATACAATCCTTATGATGCTACTACGATAGAAAACAATATAAGCCAATTATACAAAGTTATATATACTAGAAGGAGTATGCCTAGGCAAAAGTTGAGTGCGAGCGAGCTTGAAGTTTTCAAGACTTGGTATGATAGTGGGCACCCTACTAATTAAGTTTTGAGTATGGTTCGTGGTTCGACTTCACTTCGGCTATCTCTCAGTGCAGGCTGCTCACCATATCACCACATCGTCATTAGTAGCAATCAACTTGCAATCGCTTGTTTATATCCTATCCGTTCTCTGCTCTCAAAATCTATTTCAGTTTCTTTATCTGATAATAACAAGTTGAGTGCTTCATATACATCTTTAAATTGCTTGTTATTTTTCTTTTCAAGTTTGGCAATTTTATCTGCTAAGTCTTTATAGTTTATAGCAAATTGCCGCATCATAACAAAGGCTCTTATAATAGATATATTTACATCAATGGCTTTATCGGAGTTGAGCACTGCACTTAGCATTGCCACGCCTTGTTCAGTAAATGCAAAAGGCATATACCGAGTTCCTCCTTTTTTTGAGGTGCTAAAATTGCACCTCAAAGTTTCGAATTCCTTTTTAGTAAGTTCAAACATAAAATCAGGTGGGAACCTTTTGAGGTTTGCCTTTACTGCTCTTTTCAAGTATTTGGTTTCGGTTTCGTACAGTTCTGATAAATCAAAATCCATCATTACCTTTTGATCTCTTATTTCATAAATTTTCTTTTGGATAACTTGTATTTGCATATTTCATATATTTTGTTGAAATGGCAAATGTATTGGGTGGTTTTGACAATTTGTGTCGGGGTAATTTGAGTTGCTAATTTTGCACCTCATACTTTGACATTATCTTTGCAATACACCTCATGAAAAAGCTATATATTATATTAATATCTGTTGTACTAATTGCTAGTAGTTATTTTATATATCATCGCATTGAAACAAGCAGCCCCAATCCTACTTTTCATATTGGAGACAAAGTAGATAGTTTGAATGGCGTATATGTATATTATAATGGCCGTGTGAGCCACACTGAAGGAAGGAACACCGCTAAGGACGGTTATAATATTGGCTTGAAATACCAATGTGTGGAATTTGTGAAGCGATATTATTATGAATACTATCATCACAAAATGCCCGATGCGTATGGTAATGGCAAAGATTTCTATAATAAAAACGTAAAGGATGGCGAACTAAATGCAGCTAGAAACTTATTACAATTCTCAAACCCTAGCAATTCAAAACCCAAGGTGGGTGATTTATTAATATTAGATGGGCATTTTGGAAACACCTATGGACATGTAGCTATTATATCGGCGGTGAATAAAAGCAGCATAACTATTATACAACAAAATCCCGGTGTATTTGATAAACCTCGGGTGGATATGGGTCTAGAGTCAGCCTACCACAAGTTTAAAATTAACAATGGACGGGTGTTGGGTTGGTTGCGGATGAAGTGAGTTATTTTGGTTGGTGAAAACACCAACCAAAGGCAAATAATTAGAATCCATCTTTGGGTTGGTGGGGACACCAACCATCGACTGTGTCCAACCATATGAACAGTATAAAATCCTGTTAATCCTTTAATCACAACAATCTTGTTCAGACCGCGTGAGGGACAGCAGCCGGCACGAAGTAAGGCGTATGGCCCGACCCGATGCTTCAGAGGGGCACGCCCAAAATAGTATAAGGTAGAAAGTACATAGTATAAAGTACTTGGGCACAAAAGCCCCTCTAAATCTCTCATGAGGGGAGACCGCAGTTGTGACATACTATTTGGCTTAGTTGTATATTACTCGTTATTAAAATATAAAATTCCCTCCTTATTCTTGCATCACAAAAATGAACTACCATTTTATATCAATAGGCGGGGCGGTGATGCACAATATGGCATTGGCTCTGCACCAACTGGGGCATACCATTACGGGTAGCGATGATGAGATATTTGAACCTGCAAAAGGTAGGCTTGCCCATGTGGGTTTGTTGCCCGATGAGATTGGCTGGTTTGCTGATAAAGTACATGCAGGACTGGACGGGGTGATACTTGGGATGCATGCTCGAGCAAATAATCCTGAGCTGCTTAAAGCCAAAGAACTGGGCTTGCCCATCTACTCTTTTCCGCAGTTTTTATATGAACATGCCAAGGACAAAACCCGTGTAGTAATTGGTGGCAGCCATGGCAAAACTACGAGTACGGCCATGTTGATGCATGTGCTGCGTGAGTGCAAAAAAGATTTTGATTATATGGTGGGTTCGCAACTTGCTGGGTTTGATACGATGGTGAAATTGAGCGATGCTCCATTGATTATATTAGAAGGTGATGAGTATTTAACTTCTCCTTTAGATTTAAGACCGAAGTTCCATTTGTATCATCCGCAAATAGCGATGCTTACTGGTATTGCGTGGGACCACATCAATGTATTCCCTACGTTTGAAAACTATATTGAACAGTTTGAAATATTTGTGAACCAATTGCCCGATGGTGCTCCCCTAGCCTATTACGCAGGCGATGAACATTTGCAAACACTGGCTGCAAAACACAAAGACCGTTTGAAATTATTGCCCTACGAAGAATTAGAGAACAAACCTATCGATACCGATGGCTATAAGACTTTGATACAAACAGATATTGGCCAAGTGGGATTGAAAATATTTGGCAGACATAATTTGCAAAACCTGGCGGGCATCTATTTATTGGCGAAAGAACTGGGTGTGGAAGACCTGGAATTTTACCAAGCAATCTCAACTTTTGAAGGAACGGCAAAACGATTGGAAGTATTATATGATAGAGATGAAACTACAGTTTATCGTGATTTTGCTCACAGTCCATCCAAGCTTAAAGCTACGGTGAGCGCGGTGCGGGAGCAGTATCCAGATAGAAAACTAACTGCTTGTTTTGAGTTGCATACTTATAGTAGCCTGAACAAAGATTTTTTGAAAGAATATGAAGGCAGTATGGATGTGGCCGATGATATTATAGTATATTATAATGCCCATTCGTTCGAGATAAAAAAGATGGAGCCTTTACAGAAAGACGAAGTGCAAAAAGCATTTGGAGCCAAGGCCCAAATATTCGACCAAACTGCTGACCTGAATATTTTCTTGGAACAGCTTGATTATAATAACCGAGTATTGCTGTTGATGAGCTCAGGTTCGTTTGATGGAATCACATTAAATTTTTGGGAGAAATAATTAATATCTTTAACATTTTTTGATTAACCTTTGCACTCCGGATCCGTGTTATACTTATTATGAAAAAATTATATATACAATTTTCAATCTTAGCAGTACTAAGCATTGCTATAGCCGCTACCAACCTTAATCACAGCACCATGGGAGACGCACTGCATCACAATTATATGGACACCACGGTGAATCCAGGGAATGATTTTTACCGATATGCGGTGGGCAATTGGATTAAGAACAATCCCGTACCAGCAAGCGAAAGTCGTTGGGGAAGCTTTAATGAAGTGGAAGAACGTAATAAGAAAATATTACTGAATATATTAGAAAGTGCAGCCATAAGCAATGACCCAATAGGTAGCAACCGCCGCAGAATTGGTGATTTTTATAAGAGCGGAATGGACAGTGAGATTTTAGAGAAGCAAGGTATTGAGCCACTGAATCCATTTTTAACAGAGATTAAAAAAATGAAAAATGTGGATGACCTTAACGCATTGTTGGCCAAATGGCAAAGTGAAGGAAATGGGATGTTATTTAGTTTTTCAGTAGATCAGGATTTAAAAGAAAGCTCGCAAATGATTCCTTATTTCAATCAAGGAGGATTGAGTATGCCTGATAGAGATTATTATATAAACAGTGATGATAAAAGCATAAAACTGCGCAGTGAATTAGAGAATACCATGGTATCTGTTTTTAAACTGATGGGCGAAGTAGATGCAGATGCACGACCCCATGCACACATTGTGATGCAAATGGAGACACGCCTTGCCAAGGCCAGTATGGACAGGGTAACCATGCGTGACCCTTATGCCAGTTATCACAAAATGACTTTACAAGCTTTTACCAATGACTTATCGTCAAATACAAATTGGTTAGTAATGGTAAAACATTTTGGATTGCCCAAAGTGGACAGTGTAATTGTGGGACAGCCCGATTTTTTTAAGGAGGTGAATAAGATGATGACCGAGCTTACGATACAAGATTGGAAAACCTATTTGCGGTGGCAATTGATTCGTGATGCTGCTCCCTACTTAAGCCACAAATTTGTATCAGAACATTTCCGTTTTTATTCTACGATATTGCGTGGAGTAAAATCGCAAAAATCTAGAGAGGAACGTGTTATGAAAGTGGTAGAAGGCATGATGGGCGAAGCGGTGGGGCAAATATTTGTTGCCAAGAATTTTCAAGCAGAAGCAAAAGCACGTATGCTGAAGATGGTAAAGAATCTGCAAGATGCTTTCCGTGATCGTATACAGAAACTGGATTGGATGAGTGCAGAAACTAAGGTAAAAGCCACTGAGAAGTTAAATAAGTTCATGGTGAAAATTGGCTACCCCGATAAGTGGAAAGATTACAGTACTTGCAAAATAAAGAACCAACATTTCGTATTGAATGTAATGGAAGCATCGAAGTATGAATACAATAGAATGATTGCAAAATATGGTAGCCCGGTTGACAAAACTGAGTGGGGAATGCCACCACAAATGGTGAATGCCTATTACAATCCTTCACTGAACGAAATTGTATTCCCTGCTGGGATTTTGCAACCTCCATTTTTCGATATGAATGCAGATGATGCCATGATATATGGAGCTATCGGAGCGGTGATAGGCCACGAAATGACGCATGGATTTGATGACCAAGGTTGCCAGTTTGATGCAGAAGGGAACTTGAAAATGTGGTGGACTGATGAAGACAAAAAACTTTTCGATGCTAAAACTGCAATGGTAGTTTCGCAATTTGATAAATATACATTACTTGATGATGTGCATGTAAATGGCAAGTTAACTTTGGGAGAAAATATTGCAGATTTGGGTGGATTGATGATTGCATTAGAGGCATTTAAACGTACCGATGAAGGCAAGAAAAATTTGGTTGTGCATGGAGTTCCTGCCGATCAAAGGTTCTTTTTATCATGGGCCAATGCTTGGAAAAATAATATTACAGAAGCTGCACTCCGCCAACGTATAATGACCGACCCACATAGCCCGGGAGAGTTCCGCACCAACGGACCTGTGAGCAATATGGATGATTTTTACAAGGCATTTAATATAAAGAGTGGCAATATGTTCAAGCCTGAAAAAGAGCGTGCAAAAATTTGGTAAGTATGATAATATGTAATTTCTGATGGAAGATATAAAAGTAACTGTTAAGCAAAAATTCATTGAATATCTGGAAATAAAAGGTCAGCGTAAAACGCCTGAACGGTTTGCGATTTTGGAGGAGATATATTCAAAGAAAGAACACTTTGATGTAGAGACTTTATATGACCAAATGAAAGCAAGAAACTATAGAGTGAGCCGTGCAACTGTATATAATACTTTAGATTTATTACTAGAGTGTGGATTGGTGGCTCGACATCAGTTTGGCGAAAATATGGCCGTGTTCGAGCAAGCCTTCGGATATAAGCAACACGACCATATGATATGCAATCACTGTAATAAAATTTTAGAATTTTGTGATCCACGCATCCAACAAATACAAAATATGATAGGTGGTATCTTAAACTTTAATATCACTGCCCATTCACTCAATCTATATGGCGACCCCAAAGTACATAAAAATGGAAAATGTGTAACATGTAATAAACAAGTACCGCAGAAATAGTTGTGCATCCCCTTGTGTTTGGTGGGGCCACCAACCATGGGCAGTGTTAGAAAAATATAAAATATCAATTAAAAAATATAAAATAATTTGTTTCCTACCCTCACCTCAATATTGCAGTACCTGTTCGGTATTGATATATTACTCCCCGTTCAAACATTTGGTTTGTTATTGGCTATCTCATTTATGGCTGCCTATTCGTTAATGGTAAAAGAGCTGAAACGTAAGGTTGGCTTGTTTGCTGATATACCTACACAAATGGAAATAGGCAAACCCAAAACCAAAGTTGATTATATATTTTCCATTGTAACAGGATTTTTATTAGGTTTTAAACTTGGATTAATGTTTACTGACTATAATAGTTTTTCTACCAACCCACAAGATGCAATTTTATCGTGGAACGGAAGTATTATAGGAGGATTGCTTTTGGCACTGATAATGGCATATTTTACTTGGAGTGAAGATAGAGAAAATCGCAAATCGCCTCATGAAATCAAAACTGTTATATTTAAGCCCCATCAACTAATGGGAAATATCACTGGCCTTGCAGCTATCTGGGGATTAATAGGTGCTAAACTTTTCGACAATTTAGAAAATCCAGCTTTGCTTATACAAGACCCCGTAGGTTCTTTACTGTCATTTAGTGGACTCACCTTTTATGGTGGATTAATTTGTGGTGCAGCTGCTGTATTATGGTATGCTCGCAAGAAACATATAAACTTATTACATTTAATTGATGCTTCAGCACCTGCTTTAATACTGTCTTATGGTGTGGGAAGAATCGGTTGCCAATTGAGTGGCGACGGTGATTGGGGCATTGTAAATATGGCTCCCAAACCAGGCTGGATGAGCTTCCTACCTGATTGGGTATGGTCGTTCAATTACCCGCACAATGTAAATAGTGAAGGGCTGCCCATACCTGGATGTATAGGCCCTCATTGCAGTCAATTGCCGCTTCCCGTATTCCCCACTCCTATTTACGAAACATTGATGGCACTTGTAATATTTGGGGTATTATGGATGCTACGCAAACGTATAAGTATTCCAGGAATGTTATTTTCTATATATATGATAATGAACGGAGCAGAACGTTTGCTGATAGAACAAATTAGAGTGAATGAGCGTTATCACTTGCGTGGCTTCAGTTTTACGCAGGCTGAATTGATAGCTGTGTTAATAATGTTGGTAGGGATTGCAGGTATTATACTCACAAAAAAATGGGCTGCTAAAAAACCAGAATTTGTGGTTGAGGAAAATTCAGCACAATAATTGTTAAATACATTTACAATTGTCGATTTGCGATTTTTTTAAGAAGAGCAAAATCTAATAACAAATAAACATCTTAGATTATATATATGAAGTTCAGGATTCTCTTTATTGTAATATATATATGTTCAAACAATACATTTGCTCAACGCACAACTGTAGTAGTTGAGAACGACACCATTGAGGCTGCTGAGTTGCCTACATTTACTTACACCTCCAAGATGACTCCTGAGCAAAAGAAAGCTTATCATTTGCTTATCAATAGGGTAAAATTCGTGTTGCCTTATGCTAAAATGGCTGCTTTCCATTTGCAACAAGTGGAGCAAAAACTGCAAGCAATCAAGTCAAAAAAAGAAAGAAAAAAATTTATTAAAAAATATTCCAAAGAGTTAAAAGAATCATTTCAGAAACAACTCAAAAACTTTAGTATTGATGAAGGTAAAATCATGGTAAAACTGGTAAGCCGAGAAACGGGAAGCACCGTGTATGGGATCATGAGTGATTACTATGGCAGTGCCGAAAAGTTTTTTTATAATTCATTTTCTAGTTTATATGGCTATGATTTGGATGAAACTTATGACCCAGTAGAAAATTTCCAGATAGAAAAAATAATAAAGGATTATAAACTAGAATAATGGCAGCACCCAAATTTAATTACGAAGACAATATTATATATAATAATGATGGATTGCTGGTGGTAAACAAACCACCCTTTATTCCCAGTCTCGACGAACGAAATTTTACCACTACGAGTTTATTACAATTACTCCGAAAAAAATTCCCCAGCGTACAGCTCTGTCACCGCCTCGATCGCGAGACTTCGGGCATTATGGTAGCTGCCACCAACAGTGATATATTTAAAAAAGTAAACAAACTTTTCGAATCAAGATTGGTATATAAAGAATATTATGCGGTAGTGGATGGCGTTAAAAAAATGGAAAACCTTGAAGTCAATCTTCCGATCCGGGAGACAAAGAAAGCAACAGTGGTAATTGACTATGCCGGCAAACCTGCTCAAACTATATTTAATTCCATAGAATTTTTCAGGCATTTTACTTTACTTTCATGCAAGCCTACTACAGGTCGTATGCACCAAATACGTGTGCATCTAGCGAGTCAGAATACGCCTATTTGTGGGGACTTATCATATGGTGGTAAATCGCCAATGATGAGCTGGTTTAAAAGAAATTATAAGATAGCAAAATATACAGAAGAGAAACCTGTATTTGAGAGAGTGGCTTTGCATGCCAGAAATATATCTTTTGAACTGGATGGGGAACAATTATCTTTTGAAGCACCTTATCCAAAGGATTTAGAGGTATTTTTGAAGTTGTTGAGGAAGTATGATGGGTTTTAAATTATTATATATAAGAATCTGCTTTATGATGTCATGCTGAATTTATTTCAGCATGACGAGTGGTTTTGAATGTCTTATGTAAAGAGTACTAATAATTCTTCATCAAAAGAAACACTTCTTCCATTTCATTCTTCACATCAACAGTGCCCTTAAGCATTTCCAAATCACTATATAGGTTTTGTAAAAAAAAATGGTGCTCCTTAGTGCCGGGCTTTAGTGGGCGATGGGCTAACTGAAGTTTTAATTTTTGCCACCTGTTCAAAAAAGTGTGATATTCTGAGGTGAAATATTGTTCCCCAAATTTATGATATATATAATCAACTGCCCTATTATTGGGATGCAATAAATCATCTTTATAATAACTATAATCACGCAAATCGTCAATCATAGCTTCGTAGGCAGGGAAGTATAATATATCTTTTTGATTGGCAATTTTATTGCAAAATAACCTAAGCAAGGATTTACTTACAGCATTCAATTCCAACCCGTCTTTAATATGTCGGACAGGACTTAAGGTTAATATAATTTTGAGATTGGGATTTTCTTTTTTTAGCAATGTATATAATAAATCAAACGCTTTTTTTATTTCATCTAATCCCAAAACTATTTTTTCAAAATCCTTTGCAGACCTTTTGAGGCAATTGTTTACAAGAGTTTTTGTATCTTTAAGTTTATATATAACCGAGGTGCCGAAAGTAATCATCAATACATCTGCTTCTCTCAAAAACTTCCCAGTATCTTCTAATATTTTTTGCAACTTATGGCTAAGTTTATCTTTATCAAAATCCCAGTACGTAGAATGAAAACCATGGTGCTGCCAAGTTTCCCCATCGTTATAATATAATTTTTCATCAGGCAAAACATGAGTCAATGAGTCAGCCAATAAATCAAAAATACTTATTGGATTATATACAGTTCCAAAAGGATTTACTTTAACTACAAGTTTATCATCGTGCAACCGTTCTCCAATATTATCAGCAAAGCAAGAGCCGATAGTGAGAACTTTGGTGCCCAGGCCAATGATGGGCGTGGCATTGGTGGTTTGTATTTCGGTACGATGGTTCAAGGAGATTTGATATTTTATAATTATTATTTTGTGTGCACTCTGAGCGAAGTCGAAGGGCTATTTTATATACCCTCCTTCCCTCAAAATCTCATTCGCTAAATCCACATCACTCTCCCTTACCTGCAACTTTGCCCCACCAATTGCATTGGAATAAAACGGCTGCACTTGTATGGTAAGCTCATCCTTAATAAAACACTCAATCCCCTCCGACTCTAGCCTGCCGCGGATAATGGCAAGTTGAATGGGTTGCTGGGATGTGAGGATGGTGATGAAGTTGTCGGACATTTATAGGTATATTAATCAAATTTCACTTTTAGTTATTCCAGCCTGTTTTAGTATGGCTAAGAACTTTCCTTTTTTCATGTCCTTTCCACCGTGAACTGGCACTGTCACCGTTTTATTTGTATTGGGATTGAAATATAAGCGATGTGAGCCTTTTGTTCTTTAATATAAAATTCATGAGCCTATAATAACTTTATTAGGTAGGTCGGAGATAAATTCATCTCTTTATATACTTAAAGAGTATTCCACAGTATTGGTATCATCAGGAATTTTTTCGCCTCTTTCTTTCAATTCTTCAATATACAATTCTATAGCTTCTTTGGACATTGAAACAGCCTCGTCAATATATTCACCATAAGTAATGCAGCCAGGCAGAGCAGGCACAATAACTGTGAACCCTCCATCTTCCTCCTTATGTAAATGTAATTTGTAAGTATACATAGATTAAGTATTAATTGAACAACAAATATATATCATTATTTTTTAACTAATAAAACCATTCAATCACACCTCATTCAATCATTAAATTACTCCACCCAACTCTTATAGTACCCCTTATCCTCCATTGCCATGGCATATTCAGTTAATTGTAATGGATGGAAAGGATCTATCATCACTGCCAATTCTTTAGTCTCCTTCGCTCCTATCGATTTCTCTACTGTGCCTGGATGTGGCCCATGCGGAATGCCTTTGGGATGTAGTGATATCATACCGCGTTCTACATGTTTGCGGCTCATGAAATCTCCATCCACATAATATAATAATTCGTCACTATCCACATTGCTGTGATTGTATGGTGCAGGAACAGATAGTGGATGATAATCGAACAAACGGGGAACAAAAGAACATATTACAAAGTTGTTTCCTTCAAATGTTTGGTGTATAGGTGGTGGCATGTGTATGCGACCTGTTATCGGTTCGTAATCGTGGATTGAAAATATATAAGGATATACAAATCCATCCCAACCCACTGCATCGAACGGATGTGTTTGATAAGTATATGGATATATTAAATCCTGTTTCTTAATCATTACTTTAAAGTCGCCTTGTTCATCATGTGTTTCAAGTCTTTCGGGGGTTTTGATGTCGCGTTCACAATAAGGCGAATGCTCCAATAGCTGTCCGTCCTTATTACAATATCTTTTGGGTGCACGAATGGGACTGAATGATTCTATAATAAACAAACGATTCTGTTCATTGACAAATTGCAATTGATATATAGTTCCGCGGGGTATTACTAAATAATCGCCATAAGCAAAATCCAGTTGGCCATATACACTTTTAAAAGTACCACTACCTTCGTGAACAAAGATCACTTCATCGGCGTCGGCATTCTTATAATAATAATCAGTCGATTTGCGGGGTGCAGCAGCAGTAACATATAAGTCTTTATTACACATCAATATTTTTCGGCTTTCTATATAATCGTCGCAAGGCTCGGTTTTAAAGGTGAAGAAAGAACGGTTCTGCATATTTTTGGCCAATGCGACTTTAGGCTCCACACTAAATGGTTCTCCAATTTCCTTAACCAAAGTAGGCGGGTGAGAATGATATACCAATGAATATATACTGCTAAATCCCTCAGTGCTCACCAACTCTTCTGAGTATAATGATCCATCAGGTTTGCGAAACTGTGTATGACGTTTGCGGGGTATTTGGCCTTGTTTAAAATAGAATGACATCGTGAATATTTTTTATTTAATAATTAACATTTTTCATTTTAGTAGACAGTGGTCAGTAAACAGTAGTCAGTGCCATTCGGCGTCAGCACTAACTACTGATTACTGTTTACTGACCACTAATTCCCAAAAGCATATTTAATAATATTGGCTCCCATTTGCAGTGCTTTGGTTCTTTTTTCGGGAGAATCTTTATGTATCTCTGGATTTTCCCAGCCATCGCCGAGGTCGCATTCATAGTTATAAAAACAAATGAGCCTGCCTTCATATATAAGTCCGAAACCTTGGGCGGGTTTGTTATCGTGTTCATGAATTTTGGGAAGTCCAGTCGAGAAATCGTAAGCTGAATGATAAAGTGCGTGGGTGTAGGGAAGTTCGATAAAATCCAATTCTGGAAAAACTTTTTTCATTTCGCGACGGATAAATTTATCCATACCATAGCTGTCATTAATATTTAAGAATCCGCCTGCTATGAGATAGTTGCGTAAATTTTTTGATTCAGTATCTGTGAAAAACATATTGCCATGCCCAGTTATATGAACCCATGGATAATTAAATAACTCAGGACTCCCTACTTCCACAGGGTCTTCCTCTTCGGCTATATGTGTTCCAAGATTTTGGTTGCAAAACTGAATAAGGTTAGGCAAGGAAGTTGGACTCACATACCAATCGCCCCCGCCACTATATTTTAATCGGGCAAGTTTTACGGAACTATTTCCTCCAGTAAAAGATGAAGAAATTATAAAAATTACGACGAGGCAGACAACTTTTAGGGGTGATTGATGAATCATTGGTGTACAAATTTAGTAGTATTTAGCCTTTAAAAACAAAATTATGGAAATATTTTTTACTTAAACAAAGTAATAAAACCATGGACTATCAAAGGATGCAGCGTGTTATGAACATTTTTTTTAATTTGTTCAATCTTAAAATTTTGTTTGTGTCGATTCTTTCCGCAAATTTGACACCCGAAATAAAGGACCAAAAACTCACTTTTTTAAAAATGACAAAAATAACGCTCAAGCAATCTGCAATTATGATGATTGCGTTAGTGATCTTCGGATTTAGTTGTGGTGGTGGTAAGGATACTATACAAAAAGGCAAAATTTTAGAAGAAAGCTTGGCTTATGGAGAAGCTGCCAAAGTATACAAAAATGTATATACAAAATCAAAAACCAAACCCGAACGTGCAGAAGCAGCATACCGTGCAGCCGAGGCATATTATAAGGCTGATAATTTTAAAGACGCTGAAAAGTGGTTCAGAACTGCCATTAAGCAGGAGCACAAAGACCCATTGATAGGTTATTACATTGGCCGCATTGAAATGCTTAATGAGCATTACGAGCAAGCTATTGTTGAATTTAACAATTATAAAAAATCTAACCCCGATGATAGCCTTGCCGATGTAATGATAGCTGGTAGTGAGCAAGCATTAAAGTGGAAAAAGGATAAACCAAAATACCGCATCGAAAATTGCAAAGTAATTAATACACGCTATTTTGATTACGCCCCTGCCTATTATAAAAAAGATCAAGTACTTTTCACTACTGATAGACCCGGTGGAAATGGAACCAAAAAATATCCATGGACATCTGGAGGTTTTTCAGATTTATATTCTACTACCATCAATCTTAAAACGGCTCAAATGAAACCGCCAGTTATTTTGAAGGGTAAAATTAATTCGCCTTATAACGATGGTTCATGCCAAGCCGATAAAAAAGGAAAAGTGTATTTGACCATTTGCAATGGACGTGATGGTAAAGAGAAACGCTGCAAAATATACTCATGCGAAGACAATGGTAAAGAATATGCTGCACCAGAGTTGCTTAATTTCAACAATGATAGTTTGTATCAATGCACCGACCCATCTATTTCGCCTGATGGAGAAACACTATATTTTGTAAGTGAAATGGATGGTGGTATTGGCGGATTAGATATTTGGTTTGCACGTTATAATAAAAAGACCAAAGATTGGGGCGAACCAGTAAACTGCGGCCCAACAATTAATACAATTAAAGATGAAGTTTATCCTTGGGTGCATGATGATGGAAGTTTGTTCTTCGCTTCAAATGGACACCCTGGAATGGGTGGAATGGATATTTTTTACTCAGCTGGTGTAGGTAAAGAATGGACCAAACCTAAAAATATGAAATGGCCTATAAACACAGGCGGAGATGACTTTGCCTTGATTTGCGACAAAACAAAAGAGACTGGATATTTCACATCAAACAGACCTGGAGGTAAGGGTGGCGACGATATTTACCGCTTCTATTTATTGCCTATGGAAATTTGTTTAGTGGGTAAAGTTACTGGATGTGTGGATCATCAACCAATTCCGAATGCAACAGTTACTATTAATAATAGTATCAATAATGAAGTGCTTACTATTAAAACAGATGCGAAGGGTGAGTACAAAACCAAATGCAATTTAAAACCCAATGCTGAATATAGTTTATATGCACAAAAACGTGAGGACTTATATATTGATAGCAAAGTAGAAGAAGTATCCACAATGGGAATAGAAGTATCGACTACGCTCCGTCAAGATTTTTGTTTGGATGAATTACCTGTTGACAAATATTTCAATGTTCCAGGTATATACTACGACTTGGATAGTGCCCGCATTCGTCCTGATGCTGCGTTGATACTAGACTCATTAATTGGTATATTAAATAAATATCCTAAAATTACTATTGAGCTAGGGTCGCATACTGACTGTCGTGCTACTTACGATTATAATATTAACCTATCCCAACGTCGTGCTGATTCAGCTGTTGATTATTTGATTCGCAATGGTATTGAAAAAGAAAGACTAGTTGCCAAAGGATATGGAGAAACATATTTGGTAAATGATTGTGCTTGTGAAAAAGAAAAAGGCATGGAACCATCTATAAAGTGTACGGATACCGAACATCAGGCAAACAGGCGTACAACAGTGAAAGTTACTGGTAAAGCTTTCATCTCTAAACTTCCTCCTAAGAAACCAGCAAAAGAAGCTCCAAAAGGTAAAACACCAAAAGCCCGTAAATAAAAAACTAAGATCATGAAAAAATTAGTATATATTATTATAGCTGCCTCCATCACTTTTAGCTTTAGTAGCTTTAAGTTGATTGAAGAAAACACTTTGGATTTGAAAGTAACAGCAAAAGTTCAAGACGATGACAAATCAACTACGATGGTAGATGAGAGTCAATACGACATGGTAGAATTTACCTGCGATTGCACAGACTGTGGTAAAATTTATATATTCATAGAAGGCAAATATGCTGGAGCTATTGATGTAGTATTCCGTAACAAAACATCGCTAATGAAGAAACCCGGAAAATATAAGTATACCGCAAAAAGCGAAAAAGGTGAGAAAACCGCAGAAGGTGAAATAGTTTGTCCAGGGAAATAACTTATATCTGCTAATCATCAATGTTTGTAGTTTGGAACTATTCCTATTTTAGATAGCATTTCCATTAACTCTTCCCGCACTATTTCGGGTCTTTTCAATGCGATAAAATGATCAGCACCTTTCACGCATATCAACTTGTGTGGACTATTCAGCATTTCAGAATCAAGTTTTGTTGAATTTATATTATAGGCCACGTAATCCTTGTCGCCATATATAATTACGGCGGGGCATTTTACTTTACTATAATACTTTTTGGCCTTGCCTAACTGTAATGGATGTGCAAATTTTTCATTCGTTGCTGTATTTAATGGTGCGGGCAGCAACCATCGCACCAACTTGGTTTTCCCCAGTCTAGAAAACCAATAATATTTTTCGGATACTGAATCTGTTGCTGATGAAATGAGCATTAGTCCATCTACCCACTCAGGGTGCAGTGCAGCCGCCATTATTGCTATTGGGCTTCCATACGACCTACCCATCACTATTACTTTTGTTCCCATTCTATGCATTTCAATGAGTTTGTTTATGATCATAGTTTGGCTATCTATATCATTCACCGTTCTACCTTCTCGCGATTTATTATAGCCAGGTCTGTCGAATGCCAACATTCTAAAATTCTTTTGCAAAATAGTATCATCCAATTGCGCCATCCAGCCATACCATGCACCTGGTGCACCATGTATCATCACTAGCAATGGAAGTGTGCTATCAGTGCATACTGTTGCATAATTAACTTTAAACCCCAAAGTATGCAAGGTATGATATTGAGGTTTGATTAATTTATTACTATAATGTTTTTCAATTTCTTTATCCGATTTGATAAACCGCTTAAGACAAGAATTTATCAACAGTGAAATTAATATGAGCAGCAAAGTCCTTAGCATATAGAATCCGCGAAGTTATTAAATAAAACCCAACACCATTATGTTAATTTTATAATGCGAATAGTCACTATATATTATATATTTTTGCATGATTAAAAAATGTATAATTCGTCATGCTGAAATAAATTAACCAAGGCGGCTCTTATAGGATGACGGACGTATATAAAACAACTCTAATGTATAAGAAAATAATTGAAACAGATATAGAAATTTTCAAATCCCTAGTTGGAGAAGAAAATGTATATTTAGATGCTGAAACTTTAGAAATTAATTCGAAAGATTATACTGAAAATTTATCTTTTATGCCCGAGGTGGTTATCATACCTGCAAATGTTTCAGAGATTAGTGGTGTGGTAAAATATTGCAACCTGAATCTAATTCCAGTTACTACGCGGGGTGCAGGCACTGGTCTGTCTGGCGGTGCATTGCCGGTGATGGGCGGTGTGGTGTTGAACCTAAAAGAACTAAATCATATAATACAAATTGATGAACAAAATTTGCAAGCAATAGTTGAGCCTGGAGTTATCAATGAAGATTTGCAGAATGCTGCCAAAGCAAAAAACCTTTTTTACCCTCCCGATCCAGCTAGCAAAGGTTCCTGCTCGCTTGGGGGAAATATTGCACATAGCAGCGGCGGCCCAAAGGCAGTAAAATATGGCACTACCAAAGATTATGTTCTCAATTTGGAGGTTGTACTAGCCAATGGCGATATTATAAATACCGGAGCCAACGTGCTCAAAAATTCAACAGGCTATAATATTACGCAATTGATGGTGGGCAGCGAAGGAACCTTGGGCATAGTTACCAAAATAGTTTTAAAATTAATCCCTCTGCCCCGTTTCGATTATTTGATGTTGGCATGTTTTGAAAACAATATAGATGCGTGTAAAAATGTAGCCATGCTTTTTCAGGCCGGCCTCACTCCTTCTGCCTGTGAATTTATTACAGTTCGAGCATTGCAAACTTCATTGTCATTCCTGGGGAAAACATTTGAATACCCTCCTCAATCAAAAGCATTTCTGTTGATTGAGTTTGACGGTAATCATCTTAATACATTGGAAGAAGAAGCACTGCAGGCATCGGAAATATTATACGCAAGCAACTGCCTCGAGATATATACATTTGATAGTGCGGACCAAAAAGAAAATATATGGAAAATACGCCGAAGTATTGGCGAAGCAGCTAAACATGGAAATGTATATAAAGAAGAAGATACCGTAATACCTCGTTTTTATTTGCCTGAACTATTATCCGAAATAGACCGTATTGAAAAAGAATATAATTTTAGAACTATAATATATGGACATGCGGGCGATGGAAATTTGCACATTAATATATTGAAAGATGATTTGGATAACGACTACTGGCAGCATAAAATTCCCGAAGCAATTAACCAAATATTTGCCAAATGTTTTGAACTTGGCGGCACTATATCCGGAGAACATGGAATAGGTCATGTGCAGAGACCCTATTTCCACAAATTCATGGATCCAAAAATTATTGAAATTTATAAGTCTATTAAAAAATCATTGGATCCTAATTTAGTCTTAAATCCATCAAAAATATGGATTGTATAAAATATCTAACCTTTCAGACATAATATAGCACCATTTGATAAAGTGTGATGTGAAGTAAAAAATTTAACCTATTTTCGTGATGTTAAATTTAAAAAATGAAAGTGCGCAATATATTTATTGTATCATTATTACTTATTACAAGCTTTCAAGCTTATTCTGAAATAAGAGGCATTTCTTATATGTCGAAAGAGGGTTTAGACAGAATAATTCCCTATGCAAAAAGGGAGAACAAACCCATTTTAATCTATATACATTCGCAACATTGCTATACCAGTAAAAAATTTACGCGTGAAATAATGTCGAGTGATTCAATTAGAAAATTTGTTGGGCCAAAGTACTTTTGTATCAATGGTGATATTGCCCAGGAATTTGGGACCACCTATGCAAAGAAGCATGACATATTTATTCTGCCTTCTATCGTTTTATTAGCACCCGATGGCAATCACCTATTCCAAGTTGAGATGACCTACGAATTTGATATATTGTTTGGACAAATAGGAAGATATGTTTCCACTTGCAGCATATTGATGCAGTCAGCATTGCTTAAATCAACTTCTAATTTAACCGAAGCCGAAGCACTCACTAAAATTGGAGCATCATACGCTAAAACCGATTTCTTAAAACGCCGTGATATTCACCCTCGTGAAAACTGTAGAAGGTTTTTGGTTGACATAAATAAACTTAATTATTTCAAAAACGGCTACTTATTGCAGTGGGCAACGCTTGTAGATGAGGAGAAGAAAAAGGCTATTCCTGCAAGTAAATAATCGCCACCAAAATGTTTTTTAAAACCGTCTCAATGGCGGTTTTTTTATAAATGCATTTTTGAAACAGATACAGGCTTAATTTCGCAGCCTTTAAAATTCAAAAAAATATTAATTTCTAAACAACCAATTATGAAATTTTCAATTCACGAACTCCTTAAAACAAAAAATATGATGAGTAAAAATATTACCTACGCATTAATCTTTGCATTTTCAATTGGAAGCACTTTCGCAACCGAGGAAAAGCCCTCAAAACCCGATGAAAAAAAGAAAAATGCTTTTGAAGAAAAAGTAAAACCTTGCAAAAAATTCGAAGGGCTATTCAATCTCTATCAGGACACCACGACTGGGAATTTATGGATATCCGTTAAGAAAAGTCAAATTGATAAAGAATATATTTACTTTGCCTATTCTGAAAATGGATTGGTGGAAACAGGTCATAATCGCGGAAATTTTAGAGATAATCGTGTGTTCGGTCTACGCAAATATTATGATAAAATTGAATTCATCAGTAAAAATACCAATTTCTATTTCGACCCACAAAATGCCATCAGTAAATCGGCCGATGCAAATGTGAGCGATGCGGTATTGGCAAGTTTAAAAGTAACTGTATATGATACTGCCAAGCAAGAATATTTATTGGATGCTAATAGTATATTTATGGGTGAAGCCCTTCACCAAGTAAAACCTGCTCCTTCGGGTGGTCCATTTGCCGCTTTCTTTTTTAGCCTGGGTGGATTGAATAAAGACAAATCTAAATATGTTTCCATTCATAACTATCCCTATAATACCAATGTAATAGTTGATTATGTATATGATAATCCCATGCCCATGAATGGTGGTGGAAGCGAAGTAGCGGATGCACGCTCAGTAACTGTGCGTTTGCAACATACGCTGATTGAAATGCCTGCCAATAATTTTAAACCACGCCGTGATGACCCGCGTGTAGGGTACTTCAGCACCGAGGTAGAGGATATGACTTCTACATCTCCTACTCCATATAAAGATATGATACATCGGTGGGATTTAGTAAAGAAAGATCCGACAGCTGCTATCAGCGAACCTGTTGAACCAATCACTTGGTGGATTGAAAACTCCACTCCCAAAGAATTCCGTCCTATTATAAAAGAAGCTGGACTGCGTTGGAATTTAGCTTTTGAAAAAGCAGGTTTCAAAAATGCAGTTGTAATAAACGAACAACCCGATGATGCAGCATGGGATGCAGGTGATATTAGATATAATGTATTACGTTGGACTTCTTCTCCCAATCCCCCATTTGGTGGCTATGGCCCTAGTTTTGTGAACCCACGTACTGGTCAGATTATGGGTGCTGATATAATGCTCGAATATATATTTGTGACCAACAGATTGAAACAAGAAAAACTTTTCAATGCATCGGGACTAAATATAGAGAATGAAAAAGAAGAGACTGATGTGAAAGGAAAACACTGCTGCCAATTGGGCGAAAGTATGCAGCATAATATGATACTGGGTCGCACAGCTTTGGCAGCTCAAGGTGCAAGTGAGGTTGATGTAAAAGAATATCTAAAACAAAGTTTATACTATTTGGTATTGCACGAAATGGGACATACCATGGGTTTGAATCACAATATGAAAGCTAGTCAAATGCTGTGGCCCGACCAATTGAATGATAAAGCTATTACGGACAGATTGGGATTAACAGCCTCTGTAATGGATTACCCAGCCGTGAATCTAGCTGCTGACAAGGCCAAGCAAGGATTGTACTTTACCAACAAACCTGGTCCTTATGATAATTGGGCAATAGAATATGCATATAGTGCAGCCGACGAAAATGCTTCAACTGAAGAAAGAAGAATCACACAGATTTTAGAAAAATCGAATGATAGTTTGCTTATTTTTGGTAATGATGCTGATGATATGCGTAGTTCATTTAACGGTATCGACCCCAGAGTAAATGTCAATGATATTAGTAAAGACGTTTTGGGTTATTCAGCTAGTCGTTTTAAATTGGTGAATGCTTATATGCTTGGCTTGAAAGACAAATATAATAAACCCGCACAAAGCTATCAAGAATTGCGTCAAGGATATTTGATATTAACTGGTGAGATGAACAGTGCTGCAACAGTAGTAAGCCGTTATGTGGGTGGCGTGTATGTGAACCGAGGATTCATGGGGCAACTTGGATCTACCCAACCCTATACTCCAGTGCCATTAACCGACCAAAAGAAAGCGATGAGCATACTGGCGAAAAATATATTTGCCCCTGATGCTTTTGATGCTGCTCAAAGTTTATATCCATACTTACAAATGCAACGCAGGGGATTTAATTTCTTTGGAAATACAGAAGACCCAAAAATACATTCACGTATATTAAATATACAAACAGGTGTTCTCGGACATTTGCTTAGCAGTAATACTTTGCGTCGCTTAACAGATAGCCGCCAGTATGGAAATAAATATACCGTTACAGATATGATGGGCGAATTAACCAATGCCATTTTCAAAGATGACCAAGGAGCAAATGTGAATACGGTTCGCCAAAATTTGCAAGCAGCTTATGTAACTCGTTTGATAGATATGTTGGGAAGTTTCAGTGGTGATTTTGTTGCCAAAGCAGCAGTATATCAATCATTGAAAAATATCAATGGCATGGTGAATGCAGCACCAGCTGTGGGTGCAACGCCAGTTAACAAAGAAACTACAGCACATAGACAATATATAAGTTTCTTGATTAAGCAAGCATTTGAAAGTAATAAATAGTTAGCTGTTAGCTTTCCAAAAGTTTATAACTTTTGGAAAGTTGTATAATAAAAAGTCCTTAGTTTTGTATTATAAACTAAGGACTTTTTTTATACATGCCACACACCTTTACCGCCATAGATTTTGAAACTGCACACGGCAAACGCTGGAGCATTTGTCAGGTTGGATTGGTGAGGGTTGTAAATGGTGAAGTGGTAGATAAAATCAATAGATTAGTTCGCCCACCAGATAATTTTTATTTTTACAGAAACACCGAAATACATGGTATTAGTGCGAGAGATACGATGAATGCTCCTCTATTTAGTGCTGTTTGGAACGACATCAAACATTATATACATAATCAAAAAGTGGTAGCACATAATACCGCTTTTGATATTGGTTGTCTTCACGAAACTCTGGATTATTATAATATAGTTAAGCCCGACTTTGAAAAAGCATGTACCTATAAAATATATGGAAAAAATTTAGCCACCTTATGCAGGCAATATGAAATATCTTTAAACCACCACGATGCATTAAGTGACGCAATGGCTTGTGCCAACCTATATTTATTATACTTGGCTAAACTAAAAGAACTCACTTATTAATTAGACCGCTATTATAATTTATTTCTTCTTCTTGTTTACCACTTTAAATTCTTTCATTATTTAAACAAGAGGTGAATGACAATAGATAGTTTCTTCATATTTTTTTTGATTAAGCAAATGCAAACAAACACAGGAAATAGATGAAGGACAAAAAATAAAGAGAAAAGATGCTTGTTTTATTTGGAGCTAACTTTTATTGTTTCAAACTAATAATACTCAATCATTCGTTCTTCAAGCCTGACGGGAATATTTTCTGTATTGTATTCTATCATTTTTATCCAATTACTATTCTTGTCATATTCATATTTGAAAAAAGACTGATTGCTTAAACTGCCATCTGCATGATATCTTTTAGCCTCAACGTTATTTCCTTTGTCATCGTATTTATATAATGATTTGCTTAATAATGTATTTGAATTATTATACATCAATAGCTCAATCATGTTATTTTTCGAATCGTATTTTCTTGTATATTTATTTATTATACTACCATCGGGACTATAATAGTTTACCTCTATCCCATTCCTTTTTTCATCATATTTATAAGTAGCTCTTTTGGTTAATTTACCTGTTGATTCGTATTCATTATACTCAATCTCGTTGCACTGATTATCATATTTTTTTTCCCCTTTATAAACTAAACTATCGCTGGCGGTATATAAATTAATTTCAGTCATATTTCCACTGTTATCATATTTATAAGCAATTTTTCTTCCCAAACTACCATCTGGCTTAAAGTCCTTACTTTCTAATTTTTGCCCTTTATCATTATTGCTTGTTTGGAATTTATTGGTTAAATATTCATCCTTATTATATACATTAACATCTACCTCCATCCCTTTTTCATCATAATGTGATTTGAGTTTTGATATCATACCACCCTTCACATATTTTCCAGAATCTATTATATATGAATATTTTGTTACTGCCAATGTCTTAACTTTATCCAATATTTTGGATTTTGTTAAATCATTATTCTCTGCAGCATTCTTGCAATCATTGCATGAAAACAAAAGAAAACTTATTATAATTGGTGTGAATATTTTGTTCATGTGTGTTGTTGTTATTTGGGGAAGGATTAAGGAGTAAGGAGTATGGACCATTCGGCAAAACTTACTCCTTACTCCTTATTACTGTTTACTATGTGCCGCTTGCATCATTTTGTGTGATAAATCTTTCCCGAGCCATCTATCAATAATTCCATGCACCAAATATATAACAGGAGTCATAATTAAAGCAATTACAAATTTATATATATAATTCATTAATGCAATAGCAAGTACTCTTTCTAAAGGCCAATCGTTCCCGATATAGAAAGCAATATATAATACCACAAAGCTATCAACCAACTGCGAAACTAAGGTAGAGCCTGTGCTTCGCAACCATATATGTTTTTCGCCAGTAGCACGCTTTATTCGATGAAAGATAGCCACATCCAATAACTGCCCAATAAGAAATGCCACCATACTGCCTGCAATAATCCATAAGCCTTGACCGTAAACAATATTGTAAGCCACATCCATATTAATAGGCCCTGCTTTGGTTTCCTTCATTATCCAAAAGCCTGCAGGTTCAAGTTTCATAGCTCCAAACACCATAATAAAACTATATAATATCATTGCAATTGCCAGATAACTATAAAATCGTACGGCCCTGCTTCCAAAATACTCGTTAATGATATCTGTCATAACAAAAACAACAGGCCACAGCAGAACGCCCGCCGTAAGGTTGAAAGACATGTGTTCATTGCCTAGCAAACTAATATCAAAAGGATTAATTCCTAAAGTTCCTTCCAATGAAAATATTTTGGCCCCAATAAATTCGGCCACCAAAGCATTGGTAATAAAGAATGAACCCAGGATGAGGAAAAGCGTATTCCGCTTATGAGAATCGGTATCGGTAAAATTCATTGGTTGATTTTTCGGCTTGCAACTTAAAACAGAATTACCAAATAAATGTTCTTTAATATTGAACAATATTTATATGAATTTTTTAGCCCATATCTATCTAAGTGGAAATGAAGACCATTTGATCATCGGTAATTTTATCGCCGACCATCTAAAAGGGAGCCAAATAGACCATATAGATAAACATATTTTGAAAGGCATACATATGCACCGAGCCATTGATGCGTTTACTGACAATCATCCAGTGGTATTGAAAACCAAAGAACGCCTTCGCCCCACACAAGGGAAATATAGTCCGGTTGTGGCCGATGTATTTATGGATCATTTCTTAGCCAGTAAATTTGAGCTGTTCTGCCCCACCCCTCTTGAAATTTTTTCAGATAATGTTTTCAAACTTTTAAAAGCCAATGAAAGCTTACTGCCGCAACGCACGCAGAATATGTTGGTATATATGCAAAAAGATAATTGGCTGCTTGCTTACCGAACCCTTGAGGGAATGGATTTTATATTGAAGGCCATGTCACGCCGCACCAAATATGCTTCTAATATGGCTGTTGCAGCAAGCGATTTGGAACGAGAATATATATATTATAAAAAAGATTACGAAGCATTCTTCCCGGAATTACAGGATTTTTGTAAGGATTATATTCGCAATATATGATAGTTATTTCTATCAAACCGCAAAGTAAAACACTTGAAAATAGGCAACTTATTTATTATTGAAGGAAATAAGCATAAAATCAACTACTTTTGCACCAAGAAAACTTCAAGTTTCATTCAAATTATCAGGCAACCAAATCACAATTTATGAGCAATATCAATATATATCAATCTGTATGGAATAAATTTTTACCACTAATTACGCTGAAAGTAAAGTCAGCTATTAGAAGTGGTGAAGTGCAAACCATAGAAATGGATAAAATAGATTTTGAAAGAGCTAGTGATAAAAAGAACAGCAAGTTCCCGTTCGATTTGGAAATGAACGAGGGCCGTTCTCAAAAAAGCAAAAAAACTTCTGCAATCGCACTTGACTTTGCACGTGCTTTAAATGAAAACGATACAGCCAAAGATTTGCTAAAAGTTGGCAATTTTAAATTTGTATTGAGTAATAAATTTGTTATGTCTATTTCTGCCAATACAGTTATGCAGGCAAATGCTGCTGCGGCTGCAGAAAATCCTGAAGTGCCCGAAGTTCCTTCGCTTGATGAAATTCCGTCAACAATGGAAAATCCTTTGGTGGAAGAAGCACCTGTTGAGGAGGAGGAAGTTGTGGAAGAAGAAAGTACGGATGCGAATGTAACAACTTCGGTTGAGGATACAACTCCTATAGTAGAGAACTAATATAGATTTTCTTTCCAAGCTTAATATATATATTTATTTTTAGCTATTTTTTAATTGCTATCAGTATAGATAAAAGGATAAACCGCCTTCAATTACTGTTCTCATTTTATCGCCTAATTTATTAAAGCCGGCTTCAATAAAAATCCCAAAAGAATAAGGCGATTTTATCCTAATACCAATAGCCCTTCATATCCAACATTTGGCAAAAAATTGTCTTTTATTATTATATATTTAGTGTTTGTAATATTTTCTCTAAAGCCATAATTAGAATTTAAGTACAAAACTCCCAGATTCCAGTACACATTGAATCCGTCTTGGGTTGAATCTAATAGATAATTACAAATTTTCACTGTAAAAATATTCACTTTCAAAATTTCAACATAAGCAAAGTTAGTAAATCTTGAAATGGAAGTATTTTGATATTTTCCTATGCATTTGCCCTGCCAATATATAACAAACTGAAAAACAAAATCACTAGTTTAACTTTTTTCATATCATATAAATTTAATTACTATATTCAACAAATTATTAAATCATACTTCATTCAATCATTCAATGTTTCTGGTGTTTCCATCTTCTATGGCTCCACAGCCAGTTATAGGGGTTCTCGTATATATTTCTTTCTAGTAATTTCACATACATCGGCATTAATTGTCCTTCGGGAATTTGGGACATATTATCAGCAATTAATTCAACTGATATATTATAGCGTCCATCTTCTCCAGGCAACATATTTCCAAAAACTATTACCGCGTCTATTCGGCGTGCCAGTTTTTCAATAGCACTAAAAAATAAAGTATCTCTTCCAAGAAAACTTAACCAAAGATTCTCAGTGCTGGCAGGTGTTTGGTCGGCGAGAATGCAGGTAATGCAGGAGCCTTTGAGTGTGAGCAGGTGACGTGGCATCATATATAAACTCAGCGTTTCGTTTCCCAAGTTCATACGCAGTTGTTTCATATACTTTTCGAAGAAGGGATCCGTAACAGGTTTATATATAATATGCAGGGGTGAATCATCTAATAATCCCAATCTTATTCCCGCCCATTCCCAATTACCAAAATGTCCGCTCATCATAATTACTTTGCGGCCTTGGCTGGTATAGTCGGTGATTAAATTTGCATGGTGAACAGGAATTTGTTTTTCGAAAAACTTTCTGCTTAAGTGTTTGCTGGCAAATACTTCTATTACCAATCGTGCCAAATGTTTATAATATTTTTTCTCGATGGCATTAATTTTTTCTTTGCTAAAATCGGGAAAAGATTTTTCTAGATTATCTCGTGTTACTTTTCTTCTGTATCCAAATAGATAATAGATAAAAATATATAATACAAACATCAAGATCCTCCATACCCACAAAGGCATTAAGCCCACCACACGTGCTGTTGCTCTAAAAAGGAAGTAACCGATTTGTTTCATTAAAACTATTATATATAATTAATGATATCGATTAAAAATCTGATCTGCCATTATCATACTTTCATTAAATTTATTAATATTAATATTCGTTTCTATTTTCGTATTTTGTATATAATATAATAAGTTCTCTGTGGCCAGATTTCCAGTCAATTCATCCTTGGCCATAGGGCAACCACCGTAACCTTTAAGAGCACCATCAAATCTGCGGCAACCACTTTGCCAGGCCGCATCTACTTTATCTTGCCAGTTGGTGAGTGTGGTATGAAAATGTGCTCCAAATTCTACCTCAGGATATAATGGAATTAAGTTCTTAAACAAGTATGATATATTTACGTGCTGGGCTGCTCCCACGGTATCTGCCAATGATATAATTTTAATGCCGAGGGCTTGCATTTTGTTGGCCCAATCAGCTACTATATCTACATTCCATACATCGCCATAAGGATTTCCAAAACCCATAGAAAGATATACAACCAATATCTTATCATGTTTAATACAAAGTTCTTGAATTGATTTCACCATTTCGAAAGCATCGGCCTGCGAGGCATTGGTATTGCGTTGCTGAAAAGTTTCGGAGATGGAAAAAGGAAAACCTAAATAAGTTATTTCATCATACAATACTGCCGTTTCTGCACCACGCAAATTTGCTATAATAGCCAGCAATTTTGTATCGGTCATCTGCAGTCCGCTAAGCACTTCGGCAGTATCTGCCAATTGAGGAATTGCCTTCGGAGACACAAAACTTCCAAAGTCTAAAGTATCGAAGCCACAAGTGAGCAAAGAATTTAAATACCTGATTTTTACATCAGTTGGAATAAATTCTTTCAGCCCTTGCATGGCATCTCGCGGACATTCAACTATTTTCGCATCCATTTTTTTATTGAGTGCAAAGTTAAACCCAATTCAATTGAGGCCCTCCATAAAAAATAAAGCATGTTATCTAATTTCTAATCGAAAGATTATCAAAACCTTAAAAACAAAGATTCAAAAAAATGCAAGAAGATGCAACCCTTCCTACTGAAAAAGGTACCTTATCAGTTGAACCAAGAACCAAAAACGTAATGAACGAGCAAGAAAATCTACCTAAAGAAACCAACAGCGAAACACCAGAAACTATTGAAAACAGCGAATCCGTTGACACGCAAGCCTTAACGGAAGAAGTTGCAGAAGCTGAGTTGGGAAATCCTGAATTATCTACTACAAACGAAATTGTTGAAGAGGCACCTGCATATGAAACAGTAGCTGAAGATACGATAGAATATATTCCTTTGGAAGAGGTAGTTGCTGAAGAAATAACAGAAGCACTCATTGCTGAAACGGAGGTAGAGAAGATTCCCGAAATTGAGAATCCTGCAGCTGAAGTAATAGTTGAGGAGAATCCTGTTGTAGAAACTCCTGTAGCTGAAGCAGTGGTTGAAGAAACCACTATTATAGAAGCACCTGTGGCTGAGACGGAGGTTGAAAAAATTGCTGAGGTAGTAGCTGAGGAAATTCCTGTAGCTGAGCCAACCGAGGCAAAAGCAGAAACTGCAACTACTGATATACCCTTATTTGAAACACACGAGGAAGAGCATAGTGATGACCAAGTTACTGAATATGTTTCGGAAGCTGAGGTGGCAAGTTTAAAAAAGCATAGCAAAGAAGAACTAGTAGCTATGGCTTGGGAGGCAGCTAAAATGCCAGAACTGAATGAGGCTTCACAAACTTTCAGAAAACTACGTCCTATTATTGAAGTACTTTGGAATGCAGATTTTCAAGCTGCACTGCAAGTGTTTATTGAGAATGGTGGTGTTCGTGAAGATTTTGAGTATAGCGATACTACCAAAGAAGATTATAATAGTGCCTACAAAGAATTTGCGAACCGCAGAGAAGCTTATCGCAAGCAACTTGAGCAAGAGAAGCTTAAGAACCTGGAAGCGAAGCGTGCTATCTTAAATCAAATAAAAGAGATTGCTGAGCAAGAAGACTCTAGTGGCAGCTTACAACAAATAAAAGATTTACAAAATCAATGGAAAGCTATTAGAGCTATTCCTAACGAAGCTAGAGAAGAGCTTTGGAATAAATATACTTATTTCCTCGATAAGTTTTATGATAATTTAGGTATAAATAATGAATTAAAAGAACTTGACCGCAGAAAAAACCTTGAAGTAAAAATAGAACTTTGCTTGAAGATGGATGCTTTGCTTGAAGAACCTTCTTTGCGTAAAACAATTATCATGCAAAAGAAGTATTGGGAGGATTGGAAAAATACCGGTCCTGTGCCAATGGAAGCCAAAGACATGATGTGGGAGCGATTTAAAGAAGCGGCTGATAAAGTATATGAAATCATCACCAATAAATATAAAGAATTTGAAGGCGAGCGTCAGATAAACCTAGATGCGAAAATAGCTCTTTGCGAAAAAGCCGACGAGCTTGGTTTGTTTGAAGCAAATACTGTGAAAGAATGGGTAGCTAAAATAGATGATGCCAATAAATTATTTGAAGAGTGGAAAGCTGTTGGCCCTGTATCTAATAAACTGAGTGATGAGATTTGGGACCGTTTTAAAGCAGCCATCAATAAGTTTTATGATAACAAAAATACCTTCTTTAAAAATATAGAAAAAGCCCGTACAGAAAACCTCAGAATTAAAAATGAGTTATGTGCCAAAGCATTAGAATTGCAAAACAGCGAAGACTGGGGCAATGCTACAAAAAGTCTATTAGCTTTTCAAGATGAGTGGAAGAAAACGGGTCCTGTGCACGAGAAACATAGCGAGAAAGTATGGGTTCGTTTCCGTACTGCTTGTGATGTATTTTTTGAAAGGAAGAAAGAATTTTTCGCATCGAAAATTCAGGATGAAACTAAGAATTTAGAAGCGAAGAATCAAATTATAACGCAGCTTGAAGAACTTGCCAAAGAAGAAAGCAATGAAAATTTGATTGAACGTGCTAAAACACTTCAAGACGAGTGGGGCAATTATGGTTTTGTTCCTATCAAACTAAAAGATGATGTGCAAAAACGTTTCAAAGCGGTATTGGATGCCATATACCAGCGCATACGCAAAGATTTCCAAAGCAACAATGTAACACGTCACCGCAACCATTATGAGGTTATTGCCAAGCAAACAGACGGCAAGGATATGTTGTATAGTGAGGAGAAGCGTTTGAGTGAAAGAATCAAGTTAATGAAACATGATATTGATACTTGGCAAAACAATATGGGTTTCTTTGCAAATAGTAAAAACTCAGGTGCATTTACCAAACAGATAGAAGAAAAAATTAAAGATGCCCAAAAGAAAATAAGCGGACTTATGGATCAGCTTCGTACACTTCGTAATGTAAAAACGGGAAAGACTGAAGAAGTAAAAACTGCTGCCCCCACTCCTACTGCTGAAGCCAAAGTGGAAGAGCCAACTGCGGAGAGTCCAGCAAATAAAGAAGAATAATATGCCATCAATATTATAATAATAAGCCGTGTATCCTTGGATATGCGGCTTTATTTTTGCACCCAAATGGAAAAAGATATATTACAACAAATGCGGGCTAATTATGCCATGGGGACTTTAAACAGAGATGAAGTTAATCCCAGTCCATTTCATCAATTTGAATTATGGTTTGAGCAAGCAGTAAAATCGGAAGTGAATGAGCCAAATGCCTTTGTGCTGGCTACCTGCACAGCCGATGGCAAACCCTCGGCCCGTGTTGTATTAATGAAAGGTTTCGATGATGATGGACTTGTGTTTTATACAAACTATGATAGTAGAAAAGGAAAAGAACTTAGCGAAAATCCCAATATATCTCTGGTATTTAATTGGCTCGATTTGCAAAGACAAGTTCGCATGGAAGGCACCGTAAAAAAAGTATCAGAAGAAGAATCTATACAATACTTTAACTCTAGACCTTTTGAAAGCCAAGTGAGTGCGGCAGTCTCGCCCCAAAGCCAAGAGATAGAAAGCAAAAAAGACCTACAAGAAAAAGCCAAACAACTAATGATTGGTGGCCGCCACGATGTGATGAAACCAAAAGAATGGGGAGGCTATATCGTAAATATAAACTATTTTGAGTTTTGGCAAGGAAGGCCGAATCGCTTTCATGATAGGGTTGCGTATAAAAAAGATGGAGGAGATAAGTGGGAGGTTGTAACTTTGGCTCCTTAGTGTATTTTGTATAACAATTTATAACCCAATACAAAAAAGACAATAATTACCATGCTAGAATTACTTTTCAATCGAGGATTAGATTAGGCAGCAAAAAATAAACTTATCAGACAAAATGATGCTAATAGGGATTTAATAATAATTAAAATTAAATCATAAAAATTAGCAATAAATAAGGTTGATTGTGCAAACAAATATAAAATAATAATTCTAAGATTTTAAATGGTTTACGGTTTCCTAAACCCCAAACCAGCAGTTATTGGATTTGAATATATATAATACTTTGTACTATCTGAAATAGGTAAATTTTGTTGTTCAAGATTGGTATTGCGACTGCTAAATATTCCTAAACCATTGGTAATATTGGAATAATCTGTTTTCTTTTGCACGATGGACAAACTTGGTTTATTTAAAGCTAAATAATTCGACAATTCTTCACCTGCTCCGTGAAATGTAACATCGCATGTATCCATCGTTCGCCACACACCAGGAGTTTTTGAAATATTGGCAGCAATCTGATTATAAAAACTACCTCCATCCAATTCAAATCTTACTTCTTTACTCGTTTTGGGATCGTTTACTATAATATTATTCCTAGCTATCCAATTAAAAGAATGTTTACCTAATAATTTATTGGTTACTGAATCATATTCTGAGTAATGCAACGTGAGCGCTGTTTCATATTCAAATGCATTAATTCCCGTGTAAAAGTAATATACAATAGTTTGACCTGGAGAAATTGAGAACAAGGTTGTTTTAGTTAATACATATGAATTATGTACCATATTTATCGTGCTGGTATATTCTTTACCTGTTCGCGGATTTTTTATATACAAACTATAAGTACCATTTTGCTTTAGTTTTGCCTGCGACGAATATAATACGGCATTGCTTGTGCCAAATACTCCTGGTTGTTTGGGTGCATTATAATCTGCAGAAAAATCAATATTTTGTACTGCGTTGCTGCCATTCATTAGCCTAATTGAAACTTGCAAAGTATCAAAATATATAGAATCACTCACACCCGCAACCCGCAAAGCATCCGAGCCTGAATTTAGAAAGGTTTTCTCGACCCTAATATAATGTGTCGATTCATTTGCATCTAATAAAGCATATACAACCGCTGTCTCTTTCCAAGCCGCATTGATACTAATATCGTTTCTGCATGAGGTGAGTGTTGATGAGAGTAGTAATATATATATAATTCTAGTCATTTTTCTAGTAGTCAGTGGTTAGTAGTTAGTAATTAGTGCATCGCTATCTGGACGGCGGCGGCTCAAAGATCATTATATAGTTTTGTATTTCATTTGCGGCTACCATATGGCGTCAGCCCATTAACCATTAACCATTAATCATTATCATTGTTTCTTCTCTACAAGTGCGCAAACTTTTCTGCTTTTTCCTGTTTTGCCTGTAAGGTTATAATAGTCGAGTACTATGATATAATGACCAACCGCGGCCCTGTCACCATTGTCTTTAAAGCCGTTCCAACTTACCGATGCATTGGCACCCAGCACTTGCCAACTAGCCAATATTTTTACCAAATAACCATTTGCATCATATATATATAATTTACCTGCATATCCACCATTTGAAAACTTGATATTTATATTCAATACATCATCAATTCCATCTGCATCGGGAGAAAAAACAGTTGGAGAAATATCCAACAAATCATCACCCAGTGTTGTGCCATTATATTGACTATTTATGTAACCTGGTGTGCCGAAACCTACTGCCCCTGCTGCACTTTGCCAATTTGTAGTTTCTAATGTGGGTCTAGTATAATTAACACGTTCGAGACTTACACCTTGGTCATCGTCAACCAATAAATGGTGCATATTTTTATTATATTCAAACCTATCAACTTCTTGTAAATTATTGTTTATAATTACCACTCCTCCTTTATCACTATAATAAGTTGGAAAATTTGCAACATTGCAAAACCACAGTGGATTTAGAGTTTGGTAGCATGTTTTTACTACATCCCCATCTTCGCTCAAGCATACATATTGGTTTGGCAATAATATATATCCATTGGGAGCAACTTGGGTAATTCCATTTAATTGTCCATCCTTAATACCTCCCAATTGTAATTCTTTTAAATCGACTGCATGGGTACTTTTGTTTACCAACTCTACATAATCCACGCAACCTGGTTTGGGGTTGAACAGTATTTCATTAATTGCCAAGTCGCCAGTATCTATTGCCTCTGGCAACATAAATTCCAAGGTCTCATCATAGGCTTTATTTCCACTGCAGTCATAAAAGCCTTTAATAGATATTTTATATATTTTGTGATGGGCAAAAGTATCATTATATATAAGTTCGTAAGCAGTATAATCAGGAGAAATACATTTAATGGATTGCGGCAATAAGGTAAAATTGCTTATTTCTATAGAATCTATATTTATAGATGAGGAATCAACAGGTTCAGAAAAGTATAATAGTAATTTATTGGAAGAAGGTGTATATACTCTTGCCAATTTTGGTTTCTGGTTATCAGGATTTGAAGCCTCAACTGAATTAATTCTACCTGGTGTTCCTCCAAGTTTGTCTATAGTAGGTTTCCAATTGCCGCCGCCGCTGCATGGGTTATCAGTATCTATCATTTCTAAACTCCATCCACCACTTTTTTTCAAACTTGTACCATACCAGGCATCACTATAGTTTATTGCATGTATCACTTGCTTAAATTCATTTGCCAATAATATTCTGTCGCCCGTATTATTTAATGGTGGGAACGAAGTTAAACCTACTGTGGTTGCATAAGGAAACATTTTACCGGCATAAGCTTCGTGACATATCACCAAAAAGCTGTCGGGTTTAAGCACTGCAAATGGGATTTTAGATGTTGTAGTGCCATCGCTAAAGGTCCAGTTCTTTATCAGGATTGGATTTCCCGAGCGGTTCTTTAACTCCACCCATTCCACATTTGGCAATGGAGTATTGGGCAGTGGACTTGTATATATTTCGTCAATTACAATGTCATTAAATTCGGCAATTTTATAATCCTGATATACTACAGTTTTCGACATTTTTTGGGTATTGTTTTCACAATCCATCAAACCCGTAATCTGCAAATTATAGGCTTGTCCCTTTACCATTTTGCTCGTCAAAATCAGTGTAATGGTATCGTTAGTTGCATTGATTTTTTTACTTAAGATAGAAATAAAATTACTAAATACAAATGTAGCACTGTTAAATGAAGTGGGCGTTATAGACTCAGAAAGAGCAACAATAACTGTATCTGAACTTAAATAATATATATATGATATGTCGGGAGGAGTTTTGTCGAGGGCGTTACTCAAAACAGAATTACGAGTTCCAGGTGTACCTCCATTTGGGTTTTTAGAAGCTGTCCAGTTATTAATTCCATCGCATTGGGTCAATGGATTGATGCGCTCCAAACTCCACCCTCCTAGTGCCTTGCTTCCATCATGATACCATTTATCAGTATAATCAACTTCATTAATTAGCTGACCCAAATTGTTCTTAAGTGTTATATTATCTCCTGTATTATTTAACGAAGGGAAACTGCTAGCAATAGCTATAGGCCCATAAGTAGCATAATCGCCTGATGAAACTTGTGAGCATATGATGATAAAACTATCTGCCGGAATAATGGGTGTACCGAATGTATTAGATAATGTACCTGTGGAAGTACCATCGCTGATGGTCCAATTACTGAGGTCGATACTAAACTTATTGGGATTGTATAATTCTATAAATTCATAATCAGGTAATCCTATTTTGGGAGATTGGTCTGCAAATATTTCGTTGATTAAAACAGGTTTTACCGTTTGGGTAGAATATTTAAAAGTTTTGTTCAAACCACTCACTTGGTTAGCTGACAAGTCTTTTACGTTATTAATGGTTAGAGTATAGGTAGTATTGGTACTAAAATTATTGGCAAAAGTTAAGGTTGCAGTTTGCACATTATCAAATACCAAACTGGATGGATTTCCCAATCCGTTATTTGCTATATAATTTGTTAAAACCTTAGCTGATGTAGATTCTACCAGCTCATCAAATACTACTTCTAATTTATTAACCGATAATACATTGATACTCGTAATATTGGGAGCCGTAGTATCAATACTCGATTTAACGGTAATATCATCCCAATAAAAATTCAATACATTGGTGGCGGTATATCTGCAATATGTACCTGTATATGAAGTGGTGGTATATTGATTATCGGTTACCGATCCTTCAACAGCATATGTTTGGTTGCCCGTTGTATCGCTAAGGAGTTGCCATAGTCCAGTGCTATTGCGTAGTACTTTTACCCGCAATTGGTTCAATGATTTTCCAATTGTTGATGCCCGTCCCGCAATAATTCGCACCCTATTACTTCCCATTTGTTTATACAGCGATATGGTATCTGTACTTCCTGTACTTCCACCTAATTGTATATAATAGCCATTCAAACTACCGCTTAAATCTTGTTGATCGGACATTAAATAGTAACGGCAATAATTCTGAATGCTTGGACTCAAATTAAACTTCACCCAAAAACTCCATTCGGTATTTGCCACCATAGTTGATGCAGTGGACAGGTAGGATGTTTCACCTCCAGTTCCTGTTGTACCATTGCTTTGCAATTGCTTGCTACCGTTAACACTATATAAACTTGTACTACCATTCCATGCAGGATTGGCAGAAAAATCCCCATCGTCAAAATGTTCATTTACTTGAGCAAATGAAATTTGATAACTAGTGATTAAAAATAAAATAAAACCTATCCTCAACATCAGCCCACGAAAATAATGAGAACTGGGCAATTTATCTATATACATTATATTATGCTTTATCAAGGGTAAATCCAAACGTGGTTCCTTTGCCATCGGTACTTCGCACATGTATGGTTTGTTCGTGTGCTTCTATTATATGTTTTACGATAGATAAGCCCAAACCCGTGCCGCCCTCATCACGCGAACGTCCTTTATCTGCGCGATAGAAACGCTCGAATAAGCGGGGCAGATGTTCTTTGTCTATTCCTTCACCATCGTCGCCTATTTCCGTAAGTATATGCTCGCCCATTTCGTAAAAACCAATAATTACTTGTCCATTATCTTTTCCATATTGCACGGCATTCACAATTAAATTTACCAATACCTGTCGTATTTGAGACTTATCGGCATGAACACAAAACACATCATCGCACCCGTCTTTTATTCTAAGTGAAATGCCCCTATTTTTTGCACGCATTTCAATTTGGTCAAATATTTCATGGACCAAATCATTGATGTCGAAACGTTCCAGTTCTGGCTGGTTCTCTCCCGATTCAAGCTTTGATATGTTGATGAGATCTTGCACCAAGTCCGCCATTCTGCCAGCACTTTTGGCTGCTTTTTCTAAAAATTTAATATTAACCGTAGGGTCGTTAATGGCACCATCAATAAGTGTATGAATATACCCCTGCAAATTAAAAATGGGAGTTTTTAATTCATGACTCACATTGCCCAAAAACTCACGTCTAAAAGCTTCTTGGCTTCTCAAATCCTCTAATTCCTTGTTACTGCGGGTCATCCAGTTTATCACTTCATTGTTCACCTCGCTAATAGGGTCCGATTCCAAATCAATTTTCTTAAGTATCGGACTCTCCTTTTTGTGACTTTTCACGTCGTGGATAGTTTTATATATCAATTTTATTTTTCGATAAATAAATACTTCCAAAGCATAATACACAGCCAAAAATGAGGATAAAGCAATAATACCAAAAAGGAAAACCGCAACGTTGAATTTATGCGATATTATATAAGCCACCGTACTGCCCACAAATGCCACAATAAATGCGGTAAGCAGGGAAATCATGGTGGGTGTAGGGTTACGAAACATATAAAGATTGCGTAGGCAAATATAATGGATTTATGTATATAGGAGGTTAAGGGAGTGGGGAGCAGAATTAAAAAACTTTCCCAAAAAAAAGCCTCATCAAGTTGACAAGGCTTTCAAAACGTATGCGGAACGGACGGGATTCGAACCCGCGACCTCCGCCGTGACAGGGCGGCATTCTAACCAGCTGAACTACCGATCCGTTTTCCAAATGGTTATTTGGGGTTGCAAAAGTATGCATATATGACTTCAATGCAAAATTTGTTTTCAATTTTTTTCTAGGCGTTTGGTTTTCAAATGCATATTCTAGGGGATTGAGAGAATTGACAACTTTGTTTGCGTCGACACAAGCAACGTTGTCAAATCTAAATGTGGCAGTAAATCAAAATTTTTGATTTAAATTTGTGCAGAATAAATCTGATGAAAAAAAGAAAAAAATAAGGATATCGATATAACTGATAATTTGGTGAGTGAACCTGCTGCGAATTACCAAAGTAAGAGAATTATAACTATTTATAGTTCTTTTGAAGAACAAAAAAATGCTGAAGATGAGTATTTGAGAAACCTTTCACCGATAGATAGAATAAAAGAAGCTGTAATAATTATCAAACAAGTTTATAAAGACGAACTTAGGAAGAATATTTTCGAAAAAAAAATTAACTTCATCAAAATATAGTGAATATACTTTTAGAAGAACACTTATCAATTTTAAGTACACTTATTAAACATAAAGTTGAATTTATGCTAATTAGTGCTTAGGTAGTTATTTACCATGGATATCGCAGGACCACGGGCGATATTGATTTGTGGGTCAAACCTAGAAAGAAAATAAAATTATATTACATAAAGCTCTTATTGAAGAAGGATTTGATGAGAAAAGTTTGGAACAACTATTAGAATTAGATTTCACAAAGCATCTTGTATTTAGTATCGGCATTGAACCTCAAAAGATAGATTTTTTAACCTATGTTAATCTCGTAAAGTATGATGAAGCTGCAGAATTAAAAATTATAGCTGAAGTTGATGGGTTAATGCTTCCGATAATACATCTAAACCATTTGTTTCTTACTAAAGTCAATACAGGAAGGCCCCAAGACAAAATTGATATAGAAACATTTCAAAGAATTAGACGAGAAGGGTGATTTGAAAATAATTGATATTATCAGCCGGCTTGGGTTAATTTTATATTAAAAATAGTGCGTGTTAATGCAGCAAAACCACTCTCCCATCCAATACCTTATCATTATAATAATACCTCAAGAAATATACACCTGAAGGATATTGTTCCAAATTCAAATTGAATGTTCTTTCATTACCAGGTTGTAATCTTATTAATATTTTTCCGCCAAAATCTGTTAAGAATAATTCATTGATCTGTCCTTCAATATCCACGGTTAGCGGGCCTGTGGTGGGGTTGGGGTAATATTTCCAATTGGTGAATTTAAGATGAGGGTCAACAGCTATTGTATCCTTTTGGAGATTTTGTGTAAATTGTATACTATCATTTTTAGCTGTATCTTTTGGATTAAATTTATTTAATACTTGTATAGTATCTTTCACTTGTTTAAATGTGTCGGGCAATTGTTTGCTGCAGCTTACCATTAATGTGTATTGATCTATTAAACGAAGTAATAATCCGTTTAATGTTTCTACTTTATATTCATCGGTTGTAGGCTTTATATGTGAACCACCAATACCGCTATCGTCAGTTAAAAATACATAAGTTCCATTGGTGGTTAATGCTAAGCAACGCATCAAATATTCTGTACTTTTATCAATTCCGCTTGAGGCAACAGGTATAATATGTATACCCAATTTCGCGGCCTTTTCTATTACTTTTTTTACCCGTTCTATATCAGCAAGATTTGCATGAGGAGGTGCATCCAATACTAAAAATAATAATTTTGTTCTTGCATTTTTACTCCAGTTCAAACTATTCATTGCTACGCTCAACGCGGTATCCACAGCCTCGGGGAAGTCGCCACCACCGCCGGCATTTTGGTTTTTGACAAAATTTACTGTCTGAGTTATATCCGAGCTAAGTTGACTTGTTTGCGTTAAATAAGAATCAGTATAATCACGATAAAAAACGGAACCTAATCTAAAATTCAAATCGGGATGATTGGCTTTTGCTTTTTGCATCACATCACTAAGCTCAGCTTTAAGATATGATATCTCGTCACCCATACTTCCTGTTGCATCTACTACCCAAGCTATGTCGACAGTATCAGCTTTGCTGCACTCCGCACTTACTTTTATAAAATTAATTCCTTGCTTAAAAGGTTTTGCATCTTTTATATTAGTTACATTGTCTTTAATACTAACAGAGATATTACAAGATATATTATTACTTTGCTGTGCAATATTATATAATTCTGCCCACAATTCTGCTTTGCCAGTTTGATCCGTAAGTGCCGTCCAAATAGTATTTCCCTTTTTGTCGAACAATTTTACTGTTGCATTTACTACAGGAAAATTATCTTTATTACTTACTTGTACGGTATATCTATTTTTGGGTTGCATTTGCCATACGGTTGTATGTGTTTTCAAATCACCTTCGGCTATATCATTCCACATATTCCATTTGCTGAAATCATTTACTTCGCCAGCGGTGAGCATACCTGCTTTTATATTATTGGGTGCATCAGGAGTTTCTAATAGAATAGTTTTACCCATTTCGCCTTTAATTCTCTTTTTTTTGGTATCATCTAAATCATAACTTGTTTTTGATGCGGGAGCGATATCAGCCTTTCTATAATAATCTGCACTTTCAGTTTTTCTATCTATTGTAGCATGAGGAATAGATATACTTTTAAGAGTAAGACTCTCCCCATCAGTAGTGCGTTCGCCAGCAGTGTATTTGCCTGCTCCATCGCGGTTTAAAGATTTTTCTTCTATCATAGTTCTGCCCAAACTATCTTTATTCATGTCCGTAGGATTTTCAAAACTTATAATAGCTTTTTTATCAATAAACATTTTAATATATAGAGATGTTTTATAGGATACGACAACAGAATCGGCCGTAGTTAAAAACTCGGGTTTGCTCAATGTTATATAATACTTACCCGGTGCAACCCAACTAGAATTGTACGCAGTAGAATTGGTGAAAAATGTATATTTGTTTACAGCATTTGATAGCTCTACTTTTACATTGGGCAATAACGAATCAGTGGTACCGCTATAAGTAGCGATATGAAAATTAAGTATTCTTTCCTTATTGGCAAATGAGAAATAGATGAGACTGCTACCAATAACTATCATACAAATAGTTAAAAGATTTTTGCGGGGTTGAATTGGGAATTTCATAATTGTGTTATTTTGGGTTACATGTCATAACACTGAACGTAGGTAAATGAAAAAAAGATGCTTGGGTAAAAAAACTGTCAGTCTGAGTTTATCGAAGACGGGCATTAAGAAAGACATTGCTAATAGAGAAATAACTGACTCACTGCTCCATCTAACAAGTTTTGTTGTCGGTCTTCGATAAACTCAGACTGACAACAAAACTTAATGCTGCACCACAAATTTCTTCATTCCCACATTCCCTATTTTTACAAAATAAATTCCGTTTGCAAAATCAGAAGTGCTTATATATAATGTTGGTTTTATATATTCAGATAAAACAATTTGTCCAATAGTATTATATATATATAGTTTTGAATTTTTTATCAACTCTTCAAAACGTAAGGTAATCAAATCACTTGCGGGATTTGGGTATAACTCAAAGCTTGTTTTCTGTTCAGAAATAGTGGAAACAGACGAGGAAATATTCAACAAATAAAACTCATGCTCAGCCCGCTCGGGTGAGAATATACTGGCCTGTGCATTTTCAGCATATATATAATACTGTGCCTGGGTAGAGAGCATAGTGAATGATTCTCCATATATATTATCTCCGGCCGCAACATCATTATGGGCACCATCATCATACATTGGAATTTTAATAAATTTTTGCGTAGAGTCAAACCTAAATGCAAGATAAACTATATTAGCATTTGCTATATTCGCAGTAACTTTTACTGAAGCATATAAAGCAGTGACCGTAGAGGTCGAAAGAGCTGTAATAACAGGGCTTGTGTATTGAAAATCGCCTGTTGCTTTGAGATAAGTAATACGTGCATCCATTAAATTTTTTATTCCTGGAACTGTGTAACTTCCAACTGTATTATTAGTGGTCATTCCATTTTGGAATTGTGTATAGGAATAGAATTTATTGTTATCGGATTTCACTGCTGTATCAATCAAACTTTGAAGTGCTGTTGCCATAGTTTCATAAGATGAATTTGCAAATATTTCATTTACTATAGTTCGCATATGGGCTATATAAATTTTCTTGTAACTTGCATTCGCCATTACTACGTTAATTAACGGCCAGTAAGGGTCTGATGCATGTATGTTAATGGGCAATTGCTGCATATTGGCTACAGTTAAACTGCCCATGCTGCTATTAGAACTCCCTACAAAAGGAAAGCCACCAAACGACATATTCATATCCCAAATAATGGGATTAAATCGGGTGGTTTTATCTTTATATAAATAATAATTTTGCGAAAAAACTCCCGTATAACTATCTAAGTTTATTAAGACATTATTAAATGCCAACATCCAAATTACGCGATCCATATCCATTAAAGCGTCAATACTTTTAGGGTGATTGGATAAAGTATCGCACAAAGCAACTAACTCTTTCCACCCATATTTCGACTTTACATCATAAAAATTTGAATAGGCCGAACTATCAGATGATATATATTTTAAATTGCTTTTAACATTGGGTCCAGGATTGTTCAATGGATTACATTTGATGAATGTACTTTTACTTGCATAAAAATGTTCCACACAAAATTTCTTGTTGATATCCTCATCGTTGGTAAACAATCCCCAATATGAACCATTAATATATAATTGAGCAAAATTTGCCTTTGGACAATCCATATAATTTTTCAAAATATGATATGACAATACTTCACGAATCATAGAGGGATCAGAATAGCCATTGGATAATTTAATATCTGTAAATCCCTGATACAACTGGTTTATATATTTATCCAAGGCAAAGTGAAAAGGATTTTTTGTATGTGTTGAATCATAAGAACTGCTGCCTTTATATTTCACTCCTACACTATCGAACTTTGTTCCATTTATAGTAACAGATTTGGCCATAATATATCCATCGGCTCCCAATTTTGCGGTATCCAATTGATAATCCCAATTGGATTGGGTGAAAACTACTTCTATTTTTTGTAGCTTATAGATATCATAAAAAGTAGTTTGTGCAAATGTATTTACAGTGAAAAATTGCAATAGCAATAATATTAAAATATTACTTTTTAATCTACCCATATCAATTTACAATCAATTTGTGAGATGAACGAAGACCATTGCCGCTCATCACATTTATAAAATAAACACCTGAACTTAATGCAGTTTTTTGTATGCTGAAACTATGATCATTATATATATCATAATCACCTATTTCCTTTCCTGTTACATCCATTAAAGTTACATGGTGATAAGTGATAAGATCATTAAAATTAATGCTGAAGAAACCCGTACTTGGATTGGGGAAAATCTGATAATTAATCATCGACATCTCGGTTTCAAAACCTGTATTAGTACAAGTAAAACATTTTGAAAAACAAACCGCATTCAGCACCGTATCTTTGGTTACATAGATTGCTCTGTTTGAATTTACAGCACAACTGCTAGGCACATTTTCTGAAGTAGCCAATGAATTTCCATTGTAATATTTAAATTCATAATTTCCAGTATCAACATAAGAAATAATTTCATAAATACTATCACCAAAACTATATAAACGAACTAATGCTGGATTCCAATTTTGGAAATTCCCAGCTATATGTACACCCGATTTTAACACCGAAGCAACTGATTGCATATCCACCAAGTAACGCACCAGTTTATGACCTGCGGGAGCATTACCTGAAAAAAGAATTGCCCCCGCAAAGGTGGTATCATTTGCAATTGAATCTACATAAAACCAACGATTGTCATTAAAATTATATCCCACTCTCGATTCAACAGGAACAAATTCTACTTCATAAAACTGGTCTCCGTTCACAAATTTATATTCGTATTTACTGAACGCAGGAATATCAACTATCACGCAATATATATTGGTGTCCGTTTCTTTAGTCATCAAAGTGGTATTGGCTTGCCAGTCACCACCTGCAAAGCCTGCTGCAGTTTGAAAATCGCCGCTTACATGTATACCATTAGCATTTATAACTTGCCCATTCATATTAACCGCAAACTTCACTTTCTTTGCCTGAACATGGTTTATATACATGCATGCCAAAAATACAAGAGTGAAACAATATACTTTTTTCATAGGCATTATTTTATTAAAGATATTTTCCTAGAGATCAAATTTCCTGAATTGGTGGTAAAAACAATATAATATATTCCAGATTCAAGACTGCTCATATCAAGAATACTACCAAATTTTTGCGACATGATACTTTTACCCTGTATATCAAATATACTCATTTGAATTATATTAGTTGCTGATTCAGTTTTGATATTAAAAATGCCAGCTGATGGATTGGGATAGATACTAAGATTAGTATACGCATTCACCTCAGAAATTGCAACAACACCAGCTGCTGGGTACTTATAGCCCTGAGAATACTGTTTCACACAACCATTGGCATCCGTGCCCCTTACAACATACACTCCGCTATCAGTTATAGTATAAGTTTGGTTTGTATCATTACTTAGTTTCGAACCATTTTTATACCATTGGTAGGTGGTGGCTGTTGTAGATGATAAAATTTTATTGTTCTCTGTAATTACTGGAATTGCTGGGGGTTGATTATCTGTAAAACATTTACTATATCTGTGTGCTTGTTGCGGGGCCCCTTGTATTGTAGTTGACCAAATAGAATTTCCACTTGGATCAATTTCATATATATATCCTGACAATGCAACACATACTAGCATATTCCCATTTGGCAATTGCTCTGAGTTGCCCGCATTACTTGTGTATCCGCTACAAGCATGTCTGCTATCATAGGTAGAAGGGCCATATGCTGAGCCTGAAGTAATATCGTAATTATAACCATTACGAGGTGTTACAATTTGATCGACACTCGACTGAGAACTGGAAACTCCCCTATTGTTAAAAGCAACCAATCTTCCTTCATTGGGTGCACCTTCAGGTATCCAGTGTGCATCGTGACATACATTCAATATAGCAGAACCCGAGGCAGAATATGCAGCAGGATTACCCCATCTATATAAAAAATCTCCACCTTTCCCAGAATTCCCACCTTGATGCGATGCAGCTTCTGCTGCGGAAGTGCTGTGATCTATTATATATGCTTCACTTATGTTATGGGAAGTCACAGATATCTGATCTAATATCGGATTATAATCTACCCCATTCATATGTATCCAGTCTTTTGTAATCTTATAATTTACATTCAGTAACTCCGGATGATTAACAATTGATGATTGATAGTTTGCTTTACTGCTATTTACATTCTGCACTATATGGTCCCAAATTTTCCATTCCCAAACTACATCGCCGGTGTTAGCACCAGTGGGTTTTATTTCAACCACTTTATCACTCCATACTTCTCCAGAAAAATTGCAACCTGCATTTGCCACATCCGATGCTGATTTTCTATCATATGCAATCAGTAAAACATTTCCATTGGGGAGTGGGCAAATATCATGATGTGTACAATACTCATAGGTAGAATATACAAAGTCCCAGAGAACGTTTCCATTCCAATCAACCTTTTGAATCTCTCCCGCTATAGGTCCGCCTGTAAAGGAATTACCTGCACGACTCACACTTCTCCATAAATAACCTCCTGGCATTAAATAACAGGAATAAGCTGATTTAGCGGTGGTGGCATGCGTCCATGTTTTAACTGAGGTTCCATTGGTATCTAATAATGTGGTTTTTGTTCCATTCATCAAACTATACAAAGTATAGTCTCCCCACTGTTGGGCTTTTGAATGCTGAAATGATAACACAAAAAAAACTAAGGTTAATATACTGATAATTCTTTTTTTCATGGTTTATATATAAATTAGGTAGCTGTTTTATTTTTTATTGATTTACTTTCCTCGTTTTACAGCCCTATCAAAAACACCTATTTTGGTTCCGATATTGAACGACAATCCTTGTAATGTATTTCCGGGCAAATCTAGATTTATAATATTATTGCCTTTTGACAAACGATAGTTTATACCTGTATATAGTTTTATATAGTTTATCAAATTCAGTTCAACTTGCACACCTGGTTGAACCACAAAATAAGCATTGGGCATAGGTCCTCGACCTTTTCCACCCCCTCCAAAACGCACGGCTGCTGCATTACCTGTTCCTATCAATAAAGGGAATGTAATATGTAAAAGTTTGGCAGGCTTTAATATATATTCAAATTTAAGTCCCGTGAAACGCGATTGAAGACTATAAATAGTGCTACTTAGGGGATCAGAATTGATACTCGCTGGTGCAAATGTTTGACTGGAAATAGTTTGAGTAGCTATCCCCATCCCCAATCTATTATTTAGAACTACCATTGCCGATATCCCCCTGAACGAAGTATACTCATTTGATATTTGTCCGTATTGATATTCTGGTGCTATATAGAATCCAAATTGCTTTACTTTGGGTACATTAAATAATACCTTGGTATTATCTTGAGAGAAGCTATTTTTGGCGGTAAATCCCAATATAATAACTATAATTAAAAATGATTTTTTACTCATTATTTTACTTGTTATTTTTTTGAATTGGCTAAGGCCGAACAGGGTTTCGTGAATTGAAAATTTCATGTTGATTTTTATTTGAATAGATTGATTAACCTCCATTACGCTAAGCTGAATAAAAAGGTGGGGCAATATTAATAAATAATTTATTTAACACAACGTTCTTAAGCATTTATATTCTGAAAGTAAAATTTAAGACAGGATTTTATTTAGCGGTACCAATTGCACCCCACCCTTTTTAAATTTGTTTCGTAATCACTAGTAAATAAAGCCCTAATTTGTTTTTTAACAAGAACACCCGATACAACGAACACGATTTAGAAAGTGTTATAAAAGCTTGTTTGGCAGACAATCAACAAGCCCAGCGAGCTCTTATTAAATTGTTTTTCGGCTATGCTAAAACCATCTGCCTTAAATATGCGGCAAGCGGAGAAGAAGCTGAAGAAATGATCAATGACGGGTTTTTAAAAGTATTTAACAACTTAGAAAAATACGACAATACGCAACCATTTAAAGCTTGGTTGCGAACAATTATGGTGAACACCGCAATAGATTATTATCGTAAATGGCAGAAATATAATAACCAAGACAGCTTAGATAATATAGAAGTGGTAGATGTGACAGAAGATGTAATTGGAAAAATTGCAGCTGAAGAAATATTAAAACTTGTACAACAATTACCTCCTTCTTATCGTATGGTTTTTACACTATATGTTATTGAAGGATATAACCACCGCGAAATTGCAGATCTGCTGGGCATTAGAGAAGGAACTTCAAAATCTAATCTACAAGATGCACGCAAAAAACTGCAAAGTATGATAAAGACCAACTACCCACACCTATACCTAGTTTATGGATCAAAAAATTTAAAAATACATGAAAACTGAAAATTTTGATGACGCAATTAACCAAAAGTTAAACAGCATCAACCCGCAATACACCGATGCCGATATCGACAAAGTACACAAATTTGTAAAAGCGAATACGCATGTATCATTGGCCAAAACTATATCCCGAAGTTCTTGGACCAAAGCTGCTATAGCCATACTAGGTGTGTCAGTAGTAGCACTTACCGTTTGGAATATTTCGCAAATGAACAAACAAGAAGAACTTAGCCAAACAATCAATACTTTAAAAAATAATATAGAACAACCCGTTACAAAACCAGATACAGTATATATAAAAGAAAATACCTCTTCCACGTCGACTAACAATATAGCACCTAATACTTATAAAAATATTCCCTTACAAAACAATATAAATAATAGCTATAATAAAAAATATACGCCAATAAACCCTTCGACTGCGCTAAGGGTAACAAATAATAATATTGAAAAACAGGATAAAAAATCTAGTCCTATCATAGAAATTAAGAAAGAGAATAATATAGCTATTGACAATTCAAGCAAAGAAATTGAAAAAAATATTCCCAAAAATGACATAGAAAATATACCACAGAATAGCGACAATTCTATCATACATCGCGATACATCACAAAATTCTGTAGATACACTCCAACCTACAATTCGCCCTGAAAAGCCTAAATCAAAACAGTATATAATGGCTGGAGCTGGTCTTGAAAAAGGCAACCAGCCTTGGGGAATTAATGTATTAGGGGAATATGTATTCCATAAAAATATTAGTGTAGGATTGGGATTAAAATGGATGCTCCCCCCCGATGAACGTTATCATGACCCACACGATTTCCATGACCGTGATCCAAGAAGAAGAAATTTCCAACAAGAGTTTGGAAACCACTTGCCTGACAGTAATAATATAAAAGATATTCATATAAAAAGTACTTTGTTGCAAATCCCTTTGCAGATTTCCGCTCGTATCCCTTTCTTAAAAAGTCGCAATTCATTCCTAAAAAATAGTATGATAGTGTTAAGTGGGGGAACCGATATTGATATCTTTGCAAAGCAAAAAATAGACTACAGACATATTGGAACTAACAATACAGATGAGGCTCAAAAGTTTGTTACAAAACCTCCAATTCCTTATTTTAATAATGCAGTAGTATCAGTTGGCTGGCAATACAATTGGAAGAATTGGGTAGTTCAAGGAAGTATATGTAGCAATAAACAACTTATTACAGTTCCCAATAAAAAAGATGACCTTATTATAGGTTTAAGAATTAGAGCTTTTTATACTATTAGTATATAATTTATTTACGATGTACGACATACGATATACGATGTTTTGCTGACGCTTATTTACGCTGACGCAGTTTTTTTTACAAATTAAAATGTGAAATAGGCCGCATTTAACTTTTGATTTTGTTTTTCATGGTTTTAATGGTTGCAACTATGATTGAAAGAATTTCATTCGTCTCTTTTTTTATCAATAAAATTCTTTCTGTTGGTAGCATTTTACCTTCTTCTATTATCTCAAGCCAATAAATAGTTTCATCGGCTTCTTCCTCAACAATTTTTAGTTTATTTATATAGTCAGCCTCTGATTTGGCTCGACAGGCCGCACGATAATTTGCCCCAACAGATGTCGCACTTCTAACTATTTGCTTCGCAATTGCCCATGATGAAGGTTTGCTGGGCAATTCATCAATTAGCATAATAATATCCAACCCAATTCTTTTAGTCCGCAATTTTATTTCTTCTCTCATAAATCTAGAAAATTTAAAATGCAAACATCGTATTTAAATTCGAAATATTAAGGACGACACATAAGTGTCTCATAAATATTTAATACTCTAAAATTGGGAACTATTAATTAAGAAAAGTCATAAAAAACGGCGTCAGCAAACATCGTATATCGTACATCGTATATCGTATGTTATATTTGATCGACGTTCATCTTCAACATCCGCCCCTTAAAGCTTTTGCGGTCGATGGACTTTACCATTTTATCGGCTAGTTTGCGATCGACATATACAATGCTGTGAAGTTTGTGTAATTCAACACTGCCCAAATTATCTTTACGCAGATCACTCATATCTAATACAAATTGCAGGAAGCTGGCTTTATAAAAACCATCTTTCATTCCTACATTTATATATAATCTTTCTTTGTTAGTATCGTCTACGCCAAATGATGAACGTCCGCCACGGTCGCCACCTCTATCTCCGCCGCGGTCTCCGCCTCTTTCATTTCCTCTACCACCACGACCTTCGTTTCCACCACGTCCGCCTCTATCACTTCCACGGTCGCTACCTCTACTGCTGCGGCTATCTCCACGGTCGTTTGATCCTTCACGGGTATTCAAGTCCTCTGCATTTTCATAATACTTAAGGAACCTATCAAACTCCATTGCAGCAACGCGTTGCAATACTTCTTCCTTGCTCATTTCAGCAAATTTTTCAGTAAGCAAAGGCATATAAGTTTCATAATTGCCATGCGAAATATCTGCTTTAAGAAGGCGGTCGATAAATTCAAAAAACTGCTTGCGACATACATCGTTACCCGATGGTATTTCTAATTTATTGAATTTGGCTTTAGACAATCTTTGTATCTGACTAAATTTACCAGACTCACGCGGAGTTATAATAGACAAACAAATTCCCATATTTCCAGCACGGCCTGTGCGACCACTTCTATGCGTGTATACTTCAATCTCATCAGGCAATTCATAATTGATTACGTGGGTAATTTCTTTCACGTCAATACCACGAGCAGCCACATCGGTAGCAATTAATAATTGTAAGGTACGATCACGAAATTGTCCCATTACTTTATCGCGTTGTTGTTGCGATAAGTCGCCGTGCAGTGCATCGATATCATAACCTTCACGAGTTAATCTATCTGTGATATCTTGTGCATCGGCACGGGTTCTGGTAAATATAATACCATACATGCCCGGATTAAAATCTATAATACGTTTTAAGGTATCGAAACGGTGGCGATGTGAAGTTATATAATATTGATGATCAATGTTTTTGTTGGTGGTATTTGCTGAGCCTATCGTTACTTCAACAGGAGTATCCATATACTTTTTGCTCACCTGCCTTACTCCCGAAGGCATGGTAGCACTAAACAACCAAGTGCACTGACGTGATGGAGTATTTTGCAATACAAACTCAATGTCTTCACGGAATCCCATGTTCAACATTTCATCGGCTTCGTCAAGCACTACATAATGCACGTTAGCTAGGTTTACAGCCTTGCGTTCAATCAAATCAATCAAACGACCTGGAGTAGCAATAACGATATTGGTTCCACGTTTCAAATCACGAATCTGCATAGAGATAGAGGTACCGCCATATACGGCAGTTACTTCGATACCTGGCAAATACTTTTTGAAAAGCTCCATCTCTTTAACTAACTGCATACACAACTCACGGGTTGGGCATATAACCAGAGCCATGGGGGTTTTCTTAATTTGTGTAGCAAAATGTAGTAAAGGCAAGCCAAAGGCTGCGGTTTTTCCTGTGCCCGTTTGAGCTAATCCTATAAAATCCTTCTCGCCCGATAGTAGAACGGGTATGGCTTTTTCTTGAATCTCGGTGGGGTTGGTAAAGTTCAGGTCTTTAATAGCCTGAATAAGTCGGTCATCTAGACCTAGTTCTTCAAATGATATCATTAATAAATTTTCGGCAAAGGTAGGCAATATAGTGAAAACTAACAAGTAAAAGTGAAAAGTTGATGCCTAATTATATAATATACTTTTAAGCCGTCAATGCGAGAAGGCTTCCCACGCGGCGTAGCTCGGGAATTTCTATCACTCCGAGCATACGCCCAAGGGGATTGCTTCGTCTCCCGTCTGCACAGGGCTTGCGCGTCGCTTCTCGCAATGACGCAAAAAGTATTATATCACCTTCGCAAACCGATGCTCATCCGTAAACTTACCATCTTTATATATTCCATTTTTACCGATACCTTCTTTTTCAAATCCACATTTTTCAAGTACACGCATCGATGAAGGATTCCAGCCGAATACAGTGGCATAAATACGCACGAGATTAAATTGCTTGGCAATATATAAATCCATAAACAATTTCACCGCTTCAGTTATGATACCTTTTCCCCAATGTTCTTCGGCTAAGCAATAACCAAGCTCACCACTTTTTATATATACATCTTCACCTGGAAAAATACCAATAGTTCCTGAGCATGCTCCATCTATTTCTATTGCCAATACATTTAAAGGATCACGATTTAAACAATCTTCAATAAATATATTCGCATGTTCTAAAGTATAAGGATGGGCAAACCGATTACGCATATTAATCCATAGTTTTTTATTATTGCAAAACTCGGCCATACGCTCTGCATCTTCTATACGAAGGGGGCGTAACGTAAATTTGTCGGATTGGATAACCATGCGGCGAAGGTACTACCTGTCAGTCTGAGTTCATCGAAGACAGGCAACAAGGATAGCTACTAATCCTTCACCCATCGATTAACTCAGGGTGACAAGCAGTAGCATTATTCATTTATAATTTATAATTCACCATTATCAATTAAATTTGCCGCCCCCAATTAGAATTTAGACATTAGTATTTAGAATTTAAAACGAATATGATAAACATTACATTACCCGATGGTTCGGTGCGGGAGTACGAGGCTGGTGCTACTGGGCTTGATGTGGCCAAATCAATTAGTGAGGGACTTGCACGAAATGTGCTTGCCGCTGAAGTGAACGGTGTGGTATGGGATGCCACACGACCTATTAATACAGATGCTACAATAAAATTGCTCACCTGGAATGATGCAGAAGGCAAGAGCACTTTTTGGCATTCATCGGCCCACTTATTGGCTGAGGCTGTTGAGGCTTTATACCCTGGAACCAAATTCGGAATAGGCCCTCCTATCGAACAAGGATTTTATTATGATATAGATCTTGGCGACAAAACTATAACAGCCGACGATTTTAAAAAGATAGAAGATAAAATGGCTGAGCTCGCCAAGCAGAGCAACTCCTATAACCGCACTGATGTAAGTAAAGCCGATGCAGTAAAATACTTTACCGAGAAAGGTGATGAATATAAATTGGAATTAATTGAAGGATTGAACGATGGCGAAATCACGTTCTACCAACAAGGAAATTTCACTGATTTATGTCGTGGGCCACATATACCCAATACAGGTTTTATAAAAGCTATTAAGTTGATGAACATTGCCGGTGCATACTGGCGTGGCGATGAAAAACGCAAACAGCTTACCCGTTTGTATTGTGTTACATTCCCAAAAAATGCAGAGCTAACTGAGTACCTCGAAATGATGGAGGAAGCCAAGAAACGTGACCACCGCAAACTGGGTAAAGAACTTGAAATATTTACCTTTGATGATGAAGTAGGACCTGGCCTTCCACTATGGTTGCCAAAGGGTGCTATGATAATTGAGAAGCTTGAAGAGCTTGCTAAAAAATCGGAAACAGAAGCAGGATACATGAGAGTAAGAACTCCGCATATCGCCAAAGAAGCATTATATATACGCAGCGGTCACTTGCCATACTATGCCGATAGCATGTTCCCGCCTATGGAATTGGATAATGTGAAGTATTATCTGAAAGCCATGAACTGTCCGCACCATCATAAAATATTTGGGGCTACACAACACAGTTATAAAGATATGCCCGTGCGTTTGGCTGAGTATGGAACCTGTTATAGATATGAAGATTCAGGAAGTTTGTTTGGCTTGATGCGTGTGCGTTCTATGCAGATGAACGATGCACATATATATTGCACCAAAGAACAATTTGAAACAGAGTTTAGAGCCGTAAATGATTTGTATTTAAAGTATTTCAAAATATTTGGAATCGATAAATATGTGATGCAATTGAGCAAGCACGATCCTGCTAAGTTGGGACAAAAATATATAAATGAACCCGAGCTTTGGCTTGAAACAGAAGAGATGGTTCGCAAAGTTTTGATTGCTGCCAATATTCCTTTTGTTGAGATTATGGACGAAGCTGCTTTCTATGGTCCCAAAATAGATATACAAATATATTCTACCATTGGTCGCCAGTTTACTTTGGCCACTAACCAAGTAGATTTTGCCCAGGGCCGCCGATTTGATTTAACTTATACAACCAAAGAGAATACACAGGAACATCCTATTATCATACATCGTGCACCACTGAGTACCCACGAGCGTTTCATCGGATTTTTGTTGGAACATTATGCAGGTAATTTCCCATTATGGCTCGCCCCCGACCAAGTGGCGGTGCTGCCAATTTCAGACAAATATGAGGAATATGCACAAAATGTTTTGAATGTGCTTAAAAAGTCCGATATTCGCGGCTTCATTGACAGCCGTAATGAAAAAATTGGAAAGAAGATAAGAGACGCTGAGGTTCAGAAAGTTCCGTATATGATTATCATAGGAGAACAAGAAATGACCGAAGACAAAATCTCAATTCGCCGACATGGCCAAGGAGATTTAGGTAAAATATCAGTTCCAGAATTCATACAGCAAGTAAACGAAGAGATTAATAACATCAATTGAAAAAAAAAGAAGAACTATTTAGAATCAACAAGCGGATAACAGCTTGGGAAGTGCGCCTAGTTGGCGACAATGTAACGTTAGGTGTTTATTCTGCCAAAGACGCATTGGCTATTGCAGAAGAGCAAGGACTTGACTTGGTGGAGATTTCACCAAATGCTGAGCCACCTGTTTGTAAAGTTGTTGATTATAATAAATATTTATACGAACAAAAGAAGAAACAGAAAGAGTTGAAAGCAAACTCGGTGAAAAATGTAATCAAAGAGATTCGTTTCGGCCCGAATACCGATGAGCATGATTTCAAATTCAAGCTCAACCATGCCAAAACCTTTTTATCGGAGGGAAGCAAAGTAAGAGCATACGTGTTCTTCCGCGGAAGATCGATCGTATATAAAGAACGTGGCGAAGTATTATTACTTCAATTTGCACAAGACCTCAGTGAGGTGGGCAAAGTGGAGCAATTACCAAAGTTAGAAGGAAAGAAAATGTTTCTTCTAATGTCACCGAAGGGGAAGGCAGCGAAGTAGAGCAGAGAAGTAGTTGGTGGGGACACCAACCACGGACAATAAAAAATAACAACTATAAAATATAAAAATAGGCGTCAGCCACTAACTACTGACTACTATTTACTAACTACTAAAATAATAAAATAGACGATATCATGCCAAAGCAAAAGACAAATTCAGGAGCCAAAAAACGTTTTAAGATAACAGGCTCAGGCAAAGTAAAGATGGCCCATGCTTATAAAAGCCATATACTTACCAAGAAAAGCACCAAACGCAAACGCCGCCTAGGCCATTTCGGAATCGTGAGTGATGCTGATATGGGCAATGTACGTCGCCTGTTAGCGATAGGTAAATAATACTTCGACTGAGCTCAGTATAAATCAAGAAAAACCGGAAAAGGGCTTCTATAATAGAAAGCAAGTGTGACCCAGTGTGGTTACCGCCCCCACCAACTAATATATAATACACTATGCCAAGATCGGTAAACCATGCGGCCAGTAAAGCCCGCAGAAAAAGAGTTCTTAAAATGGCCAAAGGCTATTGGGGAGCTCGTAGTAACGTTTGGACCATTGCTAAAAATGCAGTTGAAAAAGGCTTAACTTACGCCTACCGCGACCGCAAAACAAAAAAACGCAACTTCCGTTCACTATGGATTGTTCGTATCAATGCCGGAGCTCGTATCCACGGTATGTCATACTCCACACTTATGGGCAAACTCCATAAAAATGGATTAGAACTTAACCGTAAAGTATTGGCAGATTTAGCCATGAATCACCCTGAAGCTTTTAAAGCTGTGGTAGATAAGGTGAAGTAGTTATAATACGACAGAACAACATTTAAAAGCACTCCTAACGGGGTGCTTTTTTTTTGCCCTGCCGTCATTCTGACCAGGAACGAGGAAGAATACCTTGAGTTTACGCGCTATGATTAACCCTGCGTTATGCAGACTAAGCATTGAACATGATACCACACATTCCCACACTGTCTGAATTATGATTAGGTTGATTTGTATAATTTTGTCCTCATCTAAAACCCTCACCATAGTTGCACCTCCAATACTCTCAAAAAAGACCCACATCTTTCTAGTGAAAGATCGCGGTCTTTTTCAGTTACTCCTAAAATCATTTATAAAGCGAACTACATGGTAATAAAATGCAAGCTATTGAAATGTAGAATCAGGTATTCCTTTATTAACCTCATAATTTTTCAATATTACAACAATCTCTCCTGAACTTTTTTCGACTTTTTTGCTTTTAGTAGTATTTAAATCTCCAGCTAAAACCTTTGGAATTTTAAACTTTTTAACATCCACAATAAACTTAATTACATCAGGTAAGCCATAAGCCAGTTGCGACCCATAAGTATATTCGGTAATAATAGTTCCACTAGATTTAGTGGTTAATTGTGATTTAACAATTACTTTATTTGGTGCATCTACCCATAGCTTCGCAAGCACTATGTCACCAGTATCATTGTTGGGAAGTAAATTTATTAAACTTGTTTTAACCCCATTTACAACTTGCTGATTTTGCTGAATTGCTGTATAATTTGCCGTGTCTGTTAGCAGCATATTTAATTGTAAAAAACCTTGTTTTGGTAATATCGCAATGCTTTTGGTATCAATTTTAAATTTGTCTTTTTGTTTAAAATATAGTTTGGTGTTAATGGGCATCATCTTTATATAAGGTAAGTCTACGGATATATTAATGTCAGCTTTGTAATTCTTAGCCTGACTTAATTTTACTAGAACTTTGTTTAATAATAAGCGTGGGTCTTGTGCCATTGCATTCACACTGCAAAACAATAGTAATAATATTTTTAAATTAAATTTAAACATCATGATAAAATATCTTTTTTATTGAATTTATAAAAAGCAATAGCAAGGAGAACTATAATATGGGTAACCAAAATTGCAACGGAATACAATATGTTAGTTGTATTTAATGGGTCATCAAAAAAATAACGCCACGCTGCCATATGCGTTGTAAATAAAAACGGCCGAATATTATCAAAAATTGGCACATCCATTGAGCCTATAATTGTGAATAATAATATAATACCCATTGTTGCAACTATGGGTCCTATTGAGTTTTCAGAAAAGCACGACAGCGTTAAAGCCAATGTTGCAACGGTAATTAGTGAAAGAAAGGCGATGGAAAATCCGTAAAAAAATCGCCAATTTATATCACCTTCCTGAAAAATGATTAATCCATCCGACTTTAGCACCATCAAATCGCCTGTGCCAAATAATATTTTTCCTAATACAAACGACATAAATGCCAAACATAAAATAACCACTAGCGTATATACACAACTTGCCAAAAATTTTGACAATAATATAGTGCTACGTGAAACGGGTTTGGTTAATAACAAGCGAATGGTGCCCATTGCCGACTCGCCAGAAACCAAATCGCCAGTTACAAAGGCTATGAGCAAAGGCACGTGTATTATAAGCATTTGAATAATAATGAACGCAATTAAATTCCCATTTAATATTGTTCCTTCAAAAGTCAGCGATTGCTCAAACTGACCAGTTATAAGCGATATGTATAAATCGCCATCAACCTTCATGGCAAATAATACAATACTGATTATTATTATTAAACCGCCAATACCTATAAAGCTTCTGGGTTTATAAGCAATCTTAATTAATTCGTTATAGGTACTTTTTATTAGCATCAAGCCTTTATAAGTTTTAAAAAATAATCTTCTAGTTTTCGCTTGGTTTCAATTGAACTGACGCCAATGCCACCATCGCAAAATAATTTATTAATTAGTGCAATATTCTCTATTGAGGTGTTAATCATAATAATTGAATCTTGCACCACAATTTCTCGAGTTGCAAAAACAGATTTTTGAAGTATCAGAAGTGCTTTTTCAACTACATCTACAGTAAAACCTACTATAATTTCTTGACTATTTAGCAGGTCGGCAACAACGCCTTGCACAATTGTCTTACCCTTGTCTATTATAATCATTCGGTTAGCAATCAATTCTATTTCAGCCAAAATGTGAGAAGAAATGATAACCGTTTTATTTTTTTCGTTTTTAAGTTGTAGAATTAAATTTCTAATGTCAATGATGCCTTGTGGGTCTAATCCTGTTGTAGGCTCATCCAAAATAATCAGATCGGGGTTGTGCAAAAGTGTTTGAGCAATCCCCAAACGCTGTTTCATACCATGCGAAAAACCATTTACCTTATCTTTCTCTCTGCCATTCAACCCCACAAATTCTAGTAACTCGGTTATTCTCGATTTTTTTATATTTTTACCCGAAATACCTGCAAACAATTCTAAATTTTTTTGAGCAGATAGGTATTTATAAAAATCTGGTTTTTCTACGATACAACCAATTTTTGATAATATATAATTTCTGTTCTCAGGCAGCGAACTACCAAACAAGGAAATAGTTCCGCTTGATGGTCTAATCAACGATAAAATGGTGCGAATTGTTGTGCTTTTGCCAGCACCATTTGGGCCTAAAAAACCAAATACATCATTTTGATAAACATCAAAACTCACATCTTGTAACGCACAAAAACTGCCATAGTTTTTAACTAAATTTTTAACCTCTACTATTTTTTCTTGTGTCGACAAACTATTACTCAAACACTTTTTTATCATGTTTTGTTTTTCTGTTATCCATCAAACCAAATGATTCTATTTTGTAGTCCACTTTTTTTGCTATGTCAAAAACAAAATACAACAGACAGATGTTTGAACAATTAAATATTTGAACTTAAAAAAAAATATATGTTAAAAAATTTTAAAATTTCAGAATTAGTGATTTTAGCACTAACAGGGGTACTCATATTTATTTCTGAGTATTATTACACCGTTCTAAAAGAGCATGATAGAGCAATATTTATTGGATTGTGGCCTCCTACCATGCTTTTATTATTAATTTATATAAACTCTAAAAAACAAAAATAATATGGATAATACAGACTTTATTATATATACAACTATTGTTATTGTTTCATTCCTGGTGTTTATAGTTGCTACTTTTAGTGAATTTTCAAAAGCTGCTCGAAAGGACTTGTAATAGATTAATCATAGTTTCATACCTGCATTTAGATACAAAACTGTGTGCCTTAACAACCAATTATACTCATTATTATAATACTGAACAAAAAGCGGGAAAAATCCGAGTTTTAAATTTCAAGTCCAATAAAATGAGTTTTTGCATAGCGATTTAGGTGCTAATCAAAAAAATCAAAATCAATTTTTAGCTAAATTCTTGTCTTATAGTTTCAAGTATATCTGTTTCCTTTTAAACAATTTGTACTAAAATTTTTAATAGTATCGACAACAATATTAGCATACAAATACTCTAAAAACTATATTTCCATTAGTCCGTTTTAAAATTCATCAAATATGCTAAACTACCTAATCATTGGAGCTTCATCAGGAATTGGAAAAAAGCTAGCTGAACAATTAGCTGAATCTGCCCATCAAGTTTTTGGAACGTATTATAAGAATATCACCAAATCGGAAGATATAAAGCTAAAATATTATCCGTTAAATGTGTTAGACGACAACTTAACTCTTGATTTTTTACCCGATACTTTAGATGGTATCATATATTGCCCGGGTAGTATTAATCTGCGTCCGTTTGCACGAATAAAACCTGAAGATTTTATAAATGACTACAATTTACAGGTGATTGGTGCGGTTAAAACCATACAAGCGGTGTTTCCAAATTTAAAGAAAAGCGAACACGCAGCTATTATATTATTCTCCACCGTTGCTGTACAAACAGGATTACCCTACCATTCTCAAGTAGCAACGTCAAAGGGTGCAATAGAGGGCTTGACTAAAGCTTTAGCCGCAGAGTATTCGCCGAATATCAGAGTTAATTGTATAGCACCTTCTCTCACCGATTCACCTTTGGCAGCTTCATTATTAAATACCGATCAAAAGCGGGAAGCCAATGCCCAAAGACACCCACTAAAAAGAATCGGCACCACCGAGGACTTAGCGAATATGGTAGAATTTCTGTTATCCCCTAAAGCAAGCTGGGTAACTGGCCAAATTATACATGTGGATGGCGGTATATCAACTTTAAGAATTTAAAATGAAAAAAATGACCGTACTTATCATCTCAGGTGCAACTATTCTAGTAGCAGTCATACTATTTCAATCTTTAGTAATAATGCCAATTAATAAAATTGAAGAACAAAAATATACTATAATAAAAAAGTATAATGATTTTGAAATCAGATTTTATCCTTCTGCTACCATTGCAACCATTACTTCCAATGCAAAAACCTACAAGGACCTTGCGAGTCCTGGTTTCCGAAAACTTGCAGGCTATATATTTGGTGGGAATGATGGAAATAAAAAAATAGCCATGACCAGCCCGGTTCATATGGATATCAATGACTCACTTTCATCCATGAGCTTTGTAATGCCGGCTGATTACGAGAAAGCAAATCTACCGCTACCGAACGATTCAAACATTATAATATCTAATACCGCAGCTGAATACGTTGCGGTGATAAAATTTGGCGGATATGCCAGTGATAAGGATATGAAAGTTTACGCACTAAAGCTACAAAAACTTTTGAAAGAAAATGGAATTAGTGGCATAGGAACTTGCCGCTTTTTGGGGTATAATCCACCATTTCAATTTATAGGCAGAAAAAATGAAATCATTATAAACGTGGAATGGCTTAGCAGCAATTAAAATTGGATCAATATTTTTTTAGCAAAAAATGAACGAATTAAAAATAGGGAATAAGATACCCATATTTACCTTGGAAGACCAAAACGGAAGTTTATTCGACATGAATTCAGTGATAGGTACCAAAAAATTAGTCATTTACTTTTATCCTAAAGATGACAGCTTGGGCTGCACTACGCAAGCCTGTTCATTCCGCGATCAATTTGAAGTTTTTATGGATGCCGATGCTATAATAATAGGAATTAGTGGCCAATCGGTGGCTAGTCATCAGCAATTTGCTGCAAAAAATAGACTTGGATTTACATTGCTAAGCGACAAAGGAAATGCAGTGCGAGAGAAATTTGGAGTACCCAAAAACCTATTCGGCTTAATTCCGGGGCGTGTTACCTATATTGTAGATAAAACTGGAACTGTAATATATATATTTAATTCGTTGCTGAACGTTAAAAAGCACATTGAAGAGGCTCTGAAGGTGCTAACCAATATAAAATAAAGCGCTTTATGCTGCGCATGTTACAGCCATTCGAATTAATAATATAGTTTCCAACACAATAAAATATGGAGAACCCAAGCGAACTTGAATTGATACTTTTAAAAGGATTAACTAATAAATATCCTGCATTAATACCTCATCTACCTTTTTTAAAAGTAACGGCAAGAAACCCAACAGGAACCGGATTGTTTGTCAATTTTACTTACCATAATTCTGCCCTCAAAATCGACGCAGAGCTAAATGCATTATATAGTAATGAGGAACGCATCAAGCTGCCCAGTATAGAAAAAGGATTGTGCTTTGTTATTGATATTACCTGTGGTGAAATTACTTATATAGAATTTACAACCTATGACGAAAATTGGGATGGTAGCTTGGTGGGTTATGAAATTGAATAATATATATTTGCAAATGCGTACGCAGATTCAACGACTCTTCTTACGCTTTGGCTAGGCTGAGTTGATGAATGCCTGCACCTTCCCCCCCTACTCTTCCGATTTATTCTTGAGCGACATTAATAGCGTGTAAGCACCTTTTACTACAAAGGTTTTGGTGTTGATATTATCGGCAAGTACTATTTCGGTGAAGCCATTTTCTACAATACCTATTTTTACCTGCACCATTTCGTATATGTTTTTATCCTTTTGTATAAAAACGTATTGGTTATTTTCAAATTGCACCACCGCATCATCGGGCAGTACATAAGCATTGCCACGTTTTACCTCTATTTCGGCATTCATATACATTCCGGGTAATAGGGTTTTATCATAGTCTTCAAAATGGCAATGAACTTCGGCACTGCGTTCGGCAGATAAGTCTTGACTAATTAATATTATTTCAGCAACGTGTTTTTTCTCGTGATTATTGGTGTAGGTTGTTAATTTTTGTCCCACATATAATTTATCCAAATCCTTTTCAAACACTTTTAAATTCAAATGTATATCATCGGGGTTTACTAACTCAAACAGTACTTCTGCAGGCGTTGCATACTTGCCAATATTCAAATTTACTTTTGATACAAAACCATTAATAGGTGAATATATATTTACACTTCGTGATAAAGTATTTTCATTCAAATTATCTGGATTTACTCCAATTAATTTGAGTTTTTCTGAGAGCGATTTGAATTGTACTTTTAACCCAATATAATCTGATTCACTTTGTTGGAAAATCTTGTCACTATTGGCTTTTATTTGGTTGAGTTCTTTTTGTCTATTATAATCTTTTTCTGCAAAATTGAGTTTTGCTTTGGCTGTAAGATACTCTTCTTGCAATTGTATATATTGTTGATCTTCCATGATTGCCAATAAATCCCCTTTCTTTATTCGCATACCAGGCAACAAGTTTGTCCATTTCAAATACCCACCCAAAGCCACACTTACTGATACCATATTCTGCGGAGGTACGTCTATTTTACCCGTTACTTTCAACAAAGATGTAATATTTTTTTTTTCCAAATTTCCAATACTCAAATTTGCATTTTTTGCTTGTGCATCATTAAGCGTGATAAGAGCACTAGAGTTTAAAGTAGTCGCTTTCTCTTCGGTTTTATTGCTACTGCAAGATATCAAAATCTGCATAGCAAGTATTATATATATATTCGATTTCATATTATTCTATTTGTTTTTATAATAATTTAATTGGATAATATTGTCATTCAGATTCTTTAATATATCAACATAATCATTCTGAATGCTTATTGATTGATTGGTGAGCAGCACCCATTCCAAATAATTGATATCACCATCCACAAATTGTATATTGGCTGTTTTAGATATTAAATTAGAATTATTTAGGGCAGTAGTTTCATAATATTTTATAGTTTGCAGATATTTATTATATTGTCGAACGATAGAATTATAAGCCGTCTGCATCGTTTTCAAACCAATATGATAATTATTTTCTGAAATAGTTAAGCCCAACTTTGCCGCTGCAATTTTTGATTTCTGTGCTCCATAAAATACCGGTATCCCCACCCCAAATTGCACCGATTGAAAACGCGTAGCATAGTTATAATAATTATTATCGGAGCCCACGCCTTTCATGCTCATATTACTATAATAAAATGACAAGTCGGGTAACAGTCTATTCTGTTCTAATTTTATATTGGCCAGAGCTATATTATTTTGATACTGCAAAAACTTAATACTTGGATGTTGCGATAAAATGGAAGTATCTAAATTGAATTCCATTTTAATTTTCAATTCGGTTTCATCAGGTATGTAACTGTTTTCTGTAGCAATCAATGCATGAAATTCTAATTGAGATATTTCGATATCGTACTTAAGCTGGTCAAGCTGCATAGCGATTTGCCCGCGTTGCGTTTCGGCTGTTATTTTCTCCAGCACATTGCTTTCTCCTTTGCTCAATCGAATAGCAGATTTGGCTAAAAACTCAGCATATATAGAATCGATATGTAATAAGATTTTTCGTTTTTGAAACAAATAAACCATATCATAATATGCTTGAGAAACATCTCTTTTTATTTCCGATTCCAATACAGCAACACTCAATAAACTACTTTTCCAATACTCAGTATATAGTTTCTTTTGCGATTTATATACTGTGGGGAAATTGATTGTTTGTCCTAATCCAAACTGCGTATCTTTATATCTACTATTAATCATCCCATACCCTGCATCCATCCTTGCCTGAGGGATGTCATAAGCACTGTTTATCAATTTTTTTTCGTATTCAACTTTTAACTTTCCGTTTTTCACTGATAACTTATTATGTATGGCACTATCAATTGCAGCTTGCAAACTAATAGGAGATTGTGCTGATGAAGTATGATAAGAACTAAGTAAAAAAAGGAATCCTATTATAATACTCATATTCAATTTCTGCTTTCCAAATTTTCTTTTCTCGAAGAAAACATATAATATAGGCAGTACAAATAAGGTTAGCAACGTTGCGGTAATCAACCCACCTATTACTACAGTAGCGAGCGGTCGCTGCACTTCAGCACCCGCACCTGTGCTGAGTGCCATCGGTAAAAATCCAAGTGACGCAACTGCGGCAGTCATTAATACTGGTCGCAATCGCACTTTTGTTCCCATTAAAACAATGCGTTTTAAATCGTCCATACCTTCATTTTTGAGTCGGTTAAATTCTGCAATTAATACAATACCATTTAATACCGAAACACCGAACAAGGCAATGAATCCGACACCTGCACTGATGCTGAAAGGCATACCGCGTAAAGCTAAAAATACAATACCACCGATAGCTGACAATGGAATTGCAGAATATATCAACAGGCCATGTTTTACTGATTCAAATGCGAAGAATAATAATATAAATATGAGTAATAATGAAATGGGCACAACTATCATCAGTCGTTTTTTTGCAGCATTCAAATTTTCGAAAGCACCACCATAAGTTGTATAATAACCTGCTGCATACTTAACACGTTTATTTACCTTTTCTTGCAGCTCGTTTACCACACTTTGCACATCACGACCTCTCACGTTGAAACCTACTATTATCCTACGTTTGGCATCTTCTCTTTGTATTTGATTGGGACCATCTTTTATTTCTACATTGGCCACTTGATATAATGGCACTTGAGTACCTTGAGGTGTAGGAACTAATAAATTTTGAACATCTTTTAAATCTTCACGGTGGTCATTCTGTAATCTCACTACCATATCAAAACGTCGTTCACCTTCAAATACCAAACCACTGCTCTGCCCAGCAAAAGCAGTATTTACCACTTTGTTTATATCAGAAATATTCATATTAAATTGAGCAATTGCAGCCCGTTTATATTCTATAATAATTTGTGGCATTCCTGTTACCGTTTCTATATATAAATCTTTTGCTCCTGCCACCCCATTTATGATACCTCCAAGTTCTTTTGCATATAACGATAAAGTATCTAAATTTTCGCCAAATATTTTGCATACCACGTCTTGCCGTGCCCCCGTCATCAGCTCATTAAAACGCATTTGCACGGGGTATTGAAAACCCACAGTAATGCCAGGAACATCCGATAAAGCGTCCGTCATTTTATCAGCCAATTCATTAAAAGTACTTGCTGATTTCCATTCTTTTTTATCTTTTAGGATGATCATTAAATCAGCAGCATCCATAGGCATAGGGTCAGTTGGTACCTCGCCACAACCAATTTTTGTTACTACTTTTTCTACTTCCGGAAATTGTGTTTTTAATATATGTGCTGCCTGTTGAGTTTTTTCTATTGTGGTATTCAAGTTACTTCCCGCGAGTACTCGTGTTTCTGCCGCAAAATCTCCTTCCTCTAGCACGGGGATAAACTCGCCACCCAAACTAGATAATATAATAACAGCCAAAAGGAATAATGCAATCGTACTTAAAAATATAGTTTTAGGGAAAGTCAAAACCTTATTCAATATCGATAGATATATATATTCTATTTTGCTCATCAGCCTATCAGAAAAATTAATTTTATGTTTTACTTTTTTACTGAGGAATAGAGCACTCATCATGGGTATATAAGTTAATGACAATATAAATGCTCCCAATAATGCAAACGCCACCGTTTGTGCCATTGGCTTAAACATTTTCCCCTCAATACCTTGCAAACTAAAAATAGGAAGATAAACCACCAATATAATAATCTGCCCGAATACCGCACTGCTCATCATTTTACCAGCGGAAGTATTCACTTCCTTATCCATATCCGATTGATTTAATCGGATAATATTATGATAACTATTGCTGTGAGCCAATCGGTGCATTACTGCTTCAACTATAATAACAGCACCATCTACTATAAGTCCGAAATCGAGAGCTCCGAGACTCATTAAATTTCCACTCACCCCAAAAAGATTCATCATAATAACTGCAAATAGCATTGCCAAGGGAATCACTGATGCAACTAGGAGTCCAGCTCGTAGATTGCCTAAAAATATTACCAAAATAAATATAACAATCAATGCTCCTTCAAATAAATTTTTGGTAACAGTTCCTATAGCATTGTCAACCATTTTTGTTCGGTCGATAAAAGGTTCTATCAACACACCTTCAGGCAAAGTTTTTTGAATTTGTGCAATGCGTTCTTTCACATTTTTAATTACCTGATTGCTATTTGCTCCCTTCAACATCATCACTACCGCACCCGAAACTTCTCCCTGATCATTATAACACATCGCACCATAACGTGTTGCAAAACCCAATTTCACATCTGCTACATCCCTTATAAATAAAGGCGTTCCACCACTTGTACTTTTTATCGATATATTATTAATATCATCCAAACTTCCCACTAAACCTTCACTTCTTATATATAATACAGTGGGGCCTTTTTCTATATATGCACCACCAGTATTCTGGTTATTATTTTCCAAAGCTTTAAAAACATCATTCATATTGATATTATATGATTGAAGTTTATTGGGATCAATTGCTATTTCATATTGCTTTAGTTTACCCCCAAAGCTACTCACTTCTGCCACACCCTTCACCCCTATCAACTGCCTTCGCACCACCCAGTCTTGCAAAGTGCGTAAAGCAGTTTCATTATACTTTTTTTCATAGCCCGGTTTGGCCCGAACTACATATTGATATATTTCCCCAAGTCCGGTAGTGATAGGCCCAAGCTCAGGCGTGCCTATACCTTTGGGGATTTGTCCCTGTACTTTCTGTAAGCGTTCTGATACTTGTTGCCTCGCCCAATATATATCTGTTTCATCATTAAATACGATGGTAACCAATGACAAACCAAATCGTGAAAAACTACGGATTTCTTTCAGTCCTGCTATATTATTATTGGCTTGTTCGATGGGGAATGTAACAAGCCTTTCTATATCCGTAGCTCCAAATGCGGGAGCAATGGTAATAACCTGTACCTGATTATCCGTAATATCAGGCACGGCATCAATGGGCAGTTGGGTGAACTGGTAACTACCATATCCTATAAGAGCTAAAGTGAAAAGCCCTATGATGAGTTTCTGCTTAACAGAGAACCCAATAATTTTATTGAGCATATTATATTAAGTTAAAAGTTAAAAACGAAAAGTTAAAAGTTTACTTTTCGAAGTAATAAATAAAGAGCAATATTACCATGTGAAATACCCAAAGTATTATACATATTACTCACTACAATAATTAACTCAATTGTGGCGGCTGCCAGATGTTTGAAAGGAATGAGGAAGCAATAAATGCCTCGGAATGGATAGGAATATTTTTCTGTATTACCGACAATGGGTCGAATGAAAAACTCTCGAATGATGCTGGGGTTCCTATACAACTATTGCTCGAAATACAATTGTCGTGCGATTTGAAAGGGAGTTCGGTATCGGTGCTATTGCTTTCTCCGTCGTGATCTTCAGTAGCTGCGTAATGCATACTTAAAAAATCTAGAAAAGAAATATTGGGATTTAGCTCCTTGTGATCAGTGAAATGCTCAATCAACACAGGCAACTTAAGCAATTGGTGCAGCTCCGTAGTGCAGAACAGATATGCTGTGATTAATGATATGGCGATGTATTTTTTCAGTAGTGCAAAGATAGGGGAAGAAGTATAAAGTATAAAGTAGCAAGTATAAAGTACGTATCCATCCCGAAAATACCGAGACGCAAGCGAATTGAGACAATTAGTTTACCTTGGCACCGCTAAGCCAGTATTTTTTATATAGTAGCGGAAGCAGCGACAAAGTCTTTATACCTCATACTTTCTACTTTATACTCTTAATCAGATAATACAACACTGCAAATACTGACAACAATGCCAACACAACAGTAAATAAGGGAAATCTGATTTCCAATTTACCATCGATAAAATGGCCTAGGAATGTAAGTCCGAATACTATTGCCACTAGCTGGATTGCCAGGGTAGAATATTTTACGTAGCCGTTTATTTTTTTATCGTCGGGCAAAATATATAATATTACCCGTAGAGGGATTCAGGAAAATTGATGAAGCTAATTAAGCTTTTTGCTGAGGAGCAGATGCAGGTGCAGCATTTTTGATTCCGCTGCTTTGCATTTGGCATTTGCCATTGAACTCTCCGCCTGTTTCAACGATGATTTTCTTGGTAGTGATATCGCCAGTAATTTTGCCGTTGCTTTTCAATACTAACAGATCGTCCACCATAATATTCCCTTTCACTTGGCCTGAGATATCAGAATTCTGGGCTTTCACATCGCCTTCTATAATACCTGTCTGACCAATTACCAATTTTGCTTTTGTATTCACGGTGCCGCGAAGAATGCCGTCAATTCTAACATCACCATTGGATATGATATCACCAATAACTTCGGTTCCGCTATTTATAAGATTCAACAAATTGGGGTTGAATTCAGGTGATTTTGTATTTTTGTTACCCATTAAAGCCATAATTCTTAAGTATTAAATGATTCGTATTGCAATATTTGCCCAAAAAGTTGAGAAAACCAAATTATTTTTTTTCTATAAAGGGCTGAAAAGCAAAAGCTAATTGCTTAGCGGGGGCATTCATCAAGATGGTAGCGGCTTGAGGTGAGGCAGATTTTTTTAGATTGAGGTGCATTTGGCAAAGTTTGCCTGCTATCCTTTTTTTGTCCTTATCAATAATATCAAAATGCATATTGATTTGTCTTTTGCCTCTATTAAAAAATGCTTTCCCAAAATTATGCGAAAAATTAACGCGGTTCAATGATACAATATAATCATACTTGGTTAACTGTGCCGAAAGGTATGGCTGCAGTTCAGGCAAGCTACTATTTAAACTTGTATAGTTGGGCGATATAGCAGTAATCTTATCTCTCAAATGTTTGTAATTGGGCATGGGCGAAAATTTAGAGGTTGACAATATACTTTCTCCAGTGGTTTGCTTTTGAAGTTCAGATAACAAAAGCACTGTGACTTTATGGCCATTAGCGATTAACTCGTTTTGTAGAGATGTGTAGAACGTTAATTGCATCTGCTTTTTTATCGCAGTTTCGCTTGCATCTTTTTTTGTTATATAATTTACCCTGTTAATCCATTCCCATTCGTCATCAATTACCAATAATATATTAGCAGCAAAAGCTCTTGAAGTATATAATAATACGCAAAAAATAACTATATATTTTTTCAATTTCATGGGCACAAAAATAAATGTTTTAGTTGATACGGTTAACAGTTTATTAAAGTTTAAATTTGCGGCACTTATATGCAATTATTTTACAACCACAACGATACTATATGTGCAGTGGCCACACCGCCCGGAATGGGAGCCATAGCCGTGTTGCGACTTTCGGGCAAGGATGCTATTGGGACTATTCAGAAATTTATCAAAAACAAAAATATTACTGACAAGCCCGGCTACTCAGCCATTTTTGCCAGCCTCACCAATCCGGAAACAGACGAGATATTGGATGAAGTAGTGATTACCTTGTTCAGAGCACCTGCAAGTTATACTGGGGAAGATGTGGTTGAAATCTCCTGCCATGGTTCTATATATATTCAGCAATTGTTATTACAACAGTTTGTAAAGCATGGCTGCCGCTTGGCACAGCCGGGAGAATTCACCATGCGTGCCTTCACCCATGGTAAGCTGGATTTGAGTAGAGCAGAAGCGGTGGCAGATTTAATATCAGGCGAAAATGAAAAAGCACATAAAGCCGCACTTGGACAAATGCGTGGCGGTGTATCAAAAGAAATTGAAATTTTGCGTCAGCAGCTTATTGATTTTGCGGCCTTGATAGAATTGGAGCTAGATTTCGCGGAGGAAGATGTGGAATTTGCCAACCGAGAGCACTTATATAAACTGATTGATGAGATTATAACAAAATCGGAAAAACTGATTGATACTTTTCATTATGGCAATGCGATAAAGAATGGAATCCCGACTGTAATAGCAGGCAAACCCAATGCTGGCAAATCGACTTTGCTCAATGTATTGTTAAACGAAGACCGTGCGTTGGTGAGCGACATTGCAGGCACCACACGTGACACGATTGAAGAAAACATTATCATAGATGGTATCAATTTCCGATTGATTGATACGGCCGGCATACGCCAACATGCTGAAGCCATTGAAGGAATGGGAATAGAACGCACCATAGAAAAGATTAGTGAAGCAAGCGTAGTATTATATGTTTTCGATATCAATGATACCACTCCCGAACTATTAGAAAAAGAAACCTCACACTTATTATTGGAAAATAAATATATAATATGGTTGGCAAATAAATGTGATGCTTGCAATGATATAGAAACAAAATTATCTGCATTTAAAAACTATAACAATATCCTACCCATCAGCAGCAAAACTGGAGAAGGAATAGAACAACTAAAAACCGCCCTAGCCGCTGCCCTCCCCCACAAGCCCAACGAAAATGATGTAGTATTAACCAATGCACGCCATGTAACCAGCCTGCAAGAAACTATACAATGTTTACAAACCGTAAAAGCAGGTTTTCAAAATAATATCAGTGGTGAGTTGGTGGCATTTGATATAAGGGAGGCGATACAGCATTTGGGTAATATTACGGGTGCCATAACGAGCGACGACTTACTAGGGTCCATCTTTACGAGGTTTTGTATCGGCAAATAAAATTTATCTACTCAAAATAAAGTTATAAATTCTCCTATTACTTCTGTACATCAGAATTATTTTTTGATCATCAAAATAGGTTACTCTATATTCAGTTTCCACATCTTCATCTGCAATATTTGTTTTCAAGATGATAAAG
>CANJUD010000003.1 GCA_947477885.1 Bacteroidota bacterium | reverse complement strand
GCATAGAATACTGAGTCGGTTGCTCCATTTACAGGCGATCCATTATAATACCATTGGAAGTCGCTGGTGTTTTTACTATCTACTGCCGACATCTTAATAGAGTCGTTACTACAAATACTTGTTGAAGGAATAAAAGATAAAATTGGAACTGGGTTCGTTTCATCAAAACTAAGATTCTGCAAAGTATCGTTATTATGGTTCGTATCATTTTTATAGCTTACATAAGGACGTATATAATAGGTTCCAATGTCAGACATGTCGAACTTATTTGTTACATCAACAGTCATCGCATCTTTCGGATAAAATGTTTTGCCGGTTACTGCTACGGGACCATAAGTAAGTATATTACTATTAGGGTCTGTTACTTCTGCTGCAACCCAAGCGGTATCATTGGTTAAATCTATTGTGTCAATACCTGTATTTTTAATCGATACCGTGATGGTTTGATTATAACCTCCCAAACATCCTGCAGCTACAGGTGATAATAATTTGTTAAGTGAGAAATCCTTGGTGGTAATCGCACTAAACTCATCTGCTCCTATATCCGGTGTGGTGTTGTTACGTGTATCGTCATCGATATCTACTGATAAGCCTAAGGCATTTCCTCTATTATCTAACTGGGTACCTGTAGCATGCAAATCGCTGGCTGAATTATATTGTGGATCACCCTCGAAAGATTGTGCTCCACCTCCATTAGGATATGCTACCTGGAAGTTCGTAGAATTATAATATTGTGTTCCCAATAATAGTAATGACGTATCGGCTGCATTATAATAATTATTGTAATTTAAACTGTCGGGCAGTGTAGTACCTGTTGCAACTTCAACCACAATCGATGAACTAGCATTTGCATTGGTTATGGCAAAAGAGTTATTTATAAATTGTGAACGGTAAACATAACTATTTAAATATAATGCTCTGTGTGATGAACCAGATTTTGAAGCGACTGACACCGTATTATGATATACATTCCAATAGGGGGCATAGTACATATGAATTCCGTAAACAGTAGACGAACTAGTGTAATTACCTCCTATCATATTATTATACATCTCACCGCGAGTTGCATTTACACCTCCTTGGCTATATTGAATATAAATACCGTATTGTCCCACATTATTTATATAATTACCCTTAATTTCATTATATATACCCGAGGTCGAAGAAAAAACAAAATAAAAATAAATACCTGATGAATTATTGCTATTTGAAGCACGATTTTCAATTTTATTATTTAATACCTTCAAGGCTTGATTTCCATAAGCATATAAACCTGAATAATAGGAATTACTTATATTATTATTTCTAATATAGTTAACATATTTTGCTACATTATTATCACACAATATACCATAATAACCACCAATAATCACATTACTATCGATATAGTTATCATCATTTGCTCCTTGGGTATTTATGGAAGTTGTGTTACCATTTAAAACCACAGCTGCTATGCTACCTGCGGCAGAACTTGCAGCAGAACCGCTACACTCAATTTTACACTTACCAAATTTATTATGCCTTGAATTCATCAAATGAACTGCCCAAGCATAATTACCATTAGTTGCTTGTATATTCATATCACGGAAGGTTACATCATTGGCAGAACTCAATCTAAGGGTATGAGGTGCTGTAGAGCTACCAGAATAGGTAAGTAAGGTGCTATCAGTTCCATGTCCAATAAACGACAATGTATTGGTGCTTGATAAACCTTTAATAATCCCAATTTCTACCTGCTCAGTATAGGTATCTGCCGAAACGTCAAATACTACAGAACCCGACATGCCGCTACAATTTAACTGTGTTATCGCTGCATTAAAGTTTGTGAAATTAGTTGCTGATGCAGAATTATTTGAATTAATAGTATAGGAACCCGCCATAGCTACACAAAATGTATTTTGAGCCGTATCATTGGTCAAAAATGTATCGTTTGGATAAGCCGAAAATACTTTTATAGTATTAGTACCTGAACCAATAGTTATACTATTTGTAAAGGTAACTGTTGCAGTGTCACATTTAAAAAGTGCCGGGCTAAAAGTAAAGGTTTGGCTATCAATTGCACTGTTATTAATTGTATAATAGACGGTCAAACTTGAAATAGAATCAGATCCGTAATTTTTAACCAAGGCCGACAATGATTGAGACCCTGCAGATACAGGATAGACTGGCGTAACAATTTGCGAAACACCTGCATCTACTGGCGGTACGCCCGACACTTCATATGCTCCTAAATCTGGAGGTGTTGTGCGTGAAACCCCATCAAAATCGTAAGTAACTCCAAGACCAGTTTCGCCACTCATACAAGCAGTGGTGTGGTGAAAATCGCTACCAGAAAAGAAAGACACATTTCTATTTAGTGAATTTAGACCCAATCCGTTAGGATAAGTACCCAAATAATTTGACGCGGTAAAATTGGATCCCGTAATTGTAGCTAAATTTCCACCGGCATAATTTGTATAGTAATCATTATAATCAACACCACCTATGGCTCCTGAATTTGAAGCTCCAATTGCTATATTATTGGCAGAGGTACTTGCATTATAAAAAATATTATTTTTAATTGATACATTGGTTCCAGAAGTATTCCCTCCAAAATCAACACCAACTGAAACCCCACTATTATAGTCCATATATATGGTATTGTGGAAAATATTCCAACCATCAAAAGCACAGCAAGCCGCACCTGCACCAGATATATATTTAGTTACACCGCGAGCACCAGGTCCAAACACATTATTATATATTTGGCCTCTTGCCCCGCCGCTACCTCCAGCATAAGTGGTAGCAATTCCATAACCATTTAGCGAAGTAAATTTATTATTGCTAATCTCACTAAATAAGCTTGAATTACTTGCGGCACTAGCCCACGACCAGATTGCAAATTGGTTACTAACTCCCGACCTGAGTGAAAATCTATTATTAATAATTTTATGACATAACCTTGCATTTAGCCAAATATAAATTGAACTATAATAAGCATTAGTAAAACTATCGCCTCTGAACTGCAAAATAGCGTTTTGATTATTTCCGCCCAAATACATATATACATTATCATACCCATAATTAATGATACAGGTATCAATATTTATACTGTCAATTTTTGTGCTCTGTCCACTCATGGTTATATTACTTCCATTAAATACTATACACGCTAAATTTGATTTATTAGAAGTTTGTGCAGCTCCAACAAATTCAATTAAACAATGAGACACATTGCTATTACCAGCATTTAAGAAATTTAAAACCCAACCATCGCTTGATGAAGAACTCTTGATAGCCATATCTCTGAAATTAATGTATTTAGAACCATCTAAACGCATCGTGTGCGGATCGGATGAAACACCACTATAACACAAAGTTGTATTATACATTCCTGACCCAATAAAATCTATGGTATTTGTTGGAGAGGAACCAGAAACGGACGGAATACTTACCTGCTCATAAAAACTATCTGCAGAAATATTAAAAACTACAGGGCCAGAAATTCCACAATTTGCCAAAGCTGTTGCTACTTCCGTAAATGAAACAAAATTAGAACTGCCACTTCCATTGGGATCAATAGTATAACTTCCATTTAAAGGTGAAGTACATAATATAAATGACCTACATATTGTATCATTTGCTGGGGTAATAGTACCACCACCATTTACATTATTTAACCATACTTTTAAACTGTAAGTTCCTGCGGTAGTTAAATTTAATAAAGTGTCAAAAGTTGCAGTATAAATCGAACCCTCTGGAACTGTAAGACTTGATAATGATTGTATAACTGGTGTATTATTATCTAATTGGTAGCCAATATCAACCGATGTCATTATAGTATCTAATAAATTTACCAATGAAAATCGTATCGTGTCACTACCAATAGAAAAAGCTGACGGCGATATGTGTGATTTTGCTATTCCATCTTTCGAAGACGAGGTGACGATCAAGGAGTAATCTTCAGTTTCACCATAATTTAATTTACAAGGATTTCCTGAAGCACTTCCGCCAAAATCACCCGTAACACGGATTCTATATAAGCCCGCTGCTTGACCTGAAGGTATACTAAATGTGTCCGACACGGTTGCTCCTGCTGTAGTAGTTGCAGATGTCCAAACCAGCTCAGTTGCTGAGGTTGTAAATGAACCATCTTGATCCCAATCGATAAAAATTCTGGCAGATGTAGAATTACCCCCCCCATTTTGTATCGAAAAATTAATCACAGTTCCTGGAATTCCCGAAACCGCTAAATTTGTAAAATCGAAATAATTGGGCGAATTACCTGTCGCACTGGTAGAATTGTTAATAGCTGAACCAAAGGTCACGTTTTGCAACCCGATACTATAACTATTAACATTGGTGGTAGTGGCTATACAGTAATTTGGACCTGTATAACATTGAGCTTTTGCATGGCTAAAATTAAAAATAAAGAACAATATAAAAATTGCTACTTTAATAAATTTAACCATCGAATTAGTAAATTCTTTTTTCATTTTTTTGAATATATTTATTTTTATGACATGCAAAAATACATATTAAATGCCTAATTCATTGCACAAACTTTAAAAAGCTTCTTCCTGAAAAAATCTGCATACTGGGGGTTTGCAGAATAAAACACCCCAATATGCAGAAATGACGGTGAATTTTCTCGACCTCAGCGGGTACGACCCTTAAAAAGGATCATCATCATTCATTCTACTGCTGCGAGTAATGGTAACAGAAGGCTCAGGTCCTGAATTGCTGCTGCCTGAATGTTCCTCAATATTATAAGTATTGTATTCATCCAAATCGGAGAACTTGGCGTACTCGGCTTGGAAACGAACATTCACTTTGCCTGTTGCTCCGTTACGATGTTTTCCTATAATAATCTCAGCTACACCCGCAAGACTATTCCCTTCAGCATCTTCCATCACGCCATAATACTCGGGTCTATGTATAAACATTACCAAATCCGCATCTTGCTCAATTGAGCCCGATTCACGCAGGTCGCTCAACATCGGCATTTTCCCTCCTCCCCTTTTTTCACTTTCACGGTTAAGCTGTGCTAATGCCATAATAGGAATTGCAAGCTCCTTAGCCAATGATTTTAACGACCTACTTATATAACTTATCTCTTGCTCACGGTTGCTGTTTTTATTACTGTCATCCCCTTTCATCAACTGCAAATAATCCACTACCACCAATTGAATATCATGCTGTGCTTTTAAGCGGCGGCACTTGGCTCTTAATTGAAATATCGATAGTGCAGCAGTATCATCAATAAATATTTTTGATTCGCCCAATTGCACTACTTTTTTGTTGAGCTGCTCCCATTCGTGTGGTTCAAGTTGCCCTGTTTTTAATTTGCCGCCAGGTATCATAGATTCAGATGAAATTAACCTCGTTACCAACTCCACCGATTCCATCTCGAGCGAGAAAACTGCTACTGCTTTCTTGGCCATTACCGCTGCATTACGTGCTGCTGATAAAGCAAAAGCGGTTTTACCCATACCGGGTCGAGCGGCAACAATTATAAGATTATTTCTTTGCCAGCCGCTTGTCATCCTATCTAAATGGGTAAAGCCTGACGGCACGCCCGATAAACCATCTTTATTGTCCTTAACACTCTCAATTTGCTTAATAGCTTTCACAATCAAATCATCAACTTTTGCATAGGTTTTTGATATATTGGACTCTGCTATTTCAAACAGTTTCTTCTCAGCTGAATCCAATAATTCGAAGGAATCATTTTCATCATTATATGCATCTTTTTGTATCTCGCTACTTACTCTAATCAGTTCGCGTTGTATATATTTTTGCGATACAATACGGGCATGAAATTCTATATGTGCGGCACTGCCAATTCTATTTGTTAATTGCGATACATAGAAGGCACCGCCTGCTTCATCCAACTTGCCTTGGTTTCGCAGGTTGCTGGTAACGGTAAGCATATCAATAGGCTCAGCACGGGCAAACAATGCTTTGCATACCTCATAAATTAGTTGATGCGATTGCTTGTAAAACATCTGAGGTTCGAGAATCTCTGCAACACGCTCCATCGCGTCGCGTTCGAGCATTAGTGCACCCAGCACAATTTCTTCAAGATCGATTGCTTGAGGTGGGAGTTTGCCAAATTCGTTTACCAAATTGGCGGCTGTCATTTCATTAAGATCGGTACGTTTTTTTTTGAATTGGGAAGACATTTATTATTGAATAATTGAATGAGTTATGATTGAATGATTTTTTTAGTGGTCAGTAAACAGTGGTTAGTAGTCAGTACCTCCCGATAGTTATCGGGACGGCAAAAAATAGTATCTAATGTACCCGTATGGCACTAACTACTGCTTACTAACCACTGATTACTGGAGTGCGAAAATAGTTATAGCCCACGCCTATCTACAAAGGTAGTCGATTGTCCACAGTATTATATATTGTGTGCGTTTAATGTGGAGTGTTTGCGTAATAGCTTGATGTTCAAATCCTGGGTATGTGTATTATATAATTATTCACAGAAAGTCTTAGTATAAAATCGCATTTTTCCACACGTTGAAAATCAAGGAGAAGCAATTGTTAACAGGAGGATGTGGGATAATTGAATTTGGGGAAATGGACATTTGATACTTTATATTTTGGGCATGGAGAGGGTACATTTGCGATGTGATGAAAGTATCTAAACATATCTATATTCTAATCTTGTTGTCAATCATTTTTCTAATTATCGACCTATTAATATCTGAGATTGTTAGGTGGTACTATATATCAAGCGATGATTATTGGTTCATGAAAAAAAATGGCCTGATCCCCTTTATACATCATATGATAATTTTTTTTTATACACTTATACTCGAAAGAATAATAAAAAAGAATCCTATATACAAATATATAATTGTTGTGCTTTTTAGCATTTCAACACTGTTATTCGACTTTTTGTACCAATTTATTTTAGTAGAAAAATTAAGATATTCCTATTTGACCACTATAGATGCTTTTACATTATTCGGATTCCTTATGTTTTTTGTAAGTTCTTTATCTTTTTTATTTTATCAAAGCACAATTTGGGTGATATCGAGTATTAAAATCTCAATACAACAATAAATTTCTGCCTCTGGTTGGCGTTGTCGCCAATCAGAACTACTCCCAAACTAATCCACTATTTTTGCCCCATGCAAATACAAGAAATCTGCAATTACCTGAATAGTATAGCACCACCCCATCTGCAAGAAAGCTATGATAACAGCGGCTTGCTTATTGGAAATGCAAATGCTGAGCTCACCAAAGCACTCATTACTTTAGATGTAACCGAAGCCGTGGTGCAAGAAGCTATTGACAATAATTGCAATATGATAATCGCCCACCACCCGCTTATTTTTGGCGGGCTTACACGAATTACGGGTAGCGATTATGTGCAACGTTGCGTAACGATGGCCATTAAAAACGATATTGCCATTTATGCCATACATACCAATTTAGATAATGTGTTATGGGGGGTAAATAATAAAATAGCCGAGAAACTTCGGCTGAAAAATTTACATATATTGCAACATAAAGAAGGGCAACTTTTAAAGTTGGTTACCTTTGTCCCTCATGCTCAGGCCGAAGCAGTTCGTGATGCTTTGTTTGCAGCAGGTGCTGGCACCATTGGCATGTATGACAACTGCAGCTACAATAGCGAAGGTATAGGAACTTTTAGAGCTGGAGAAGGGGCTAATCCATTCGTAGGTCAAAAAAATCAAACACATAACGAACCTGAAACCCGCATTGAAACAATAGTGTCGGTGCATTTAAGAAGTCACGTACAACAAGCACTATTTATTTCTCACCCTTATGAAGAAGTTGCATACTATTGGTCTCTAATCTTAAATGACCATCAGCAAATAGGAAGCGGGGCAATTGGCGAATTGGAAAGTGAAATGGAAGTGAAAGAATGGCTAACCTATTTAAAATCGAAGATGAACCTTTCGAGCATCCGTTATACCAAATCATACAACGGCAAAGTAAAGAAAGTGGCAATCTGCGGAGGAAGTGGAAGTTTCTTGCAAAAAGTTGCCAAAAATGCCGGAGCAGATGTTTACGTAACTGCCGATTTTAAGTACCACGACTTTTTTATAGCCGAAGATACCATGCTGTTATGCGATATCGGGCATTATGAAAGTGAAATATTTACAAATGAATTGCTTTTAGAAAAATTGAGAGAAAAATACCTTACTTTTGCAGCCCAAATTTCGGCAATAGATACCAACCCCATAAACTATTATTAATAAACAACATGGAAGCTACCGTTGAGCAAAAACTAGAAGCACTTTACAAACTACAACTTATCGACTCTCAAATTGATCGTGTAAAATCGATGCGTGGAGAGTTACCATTGGAAGTAGCAGACTTAGAAGATGAGATTGCTGGCCTTGAAACCCGTCAATCTAACTTAAATACTGAGGTTGCCAAATTGGAGGAGACCATCGCTACCAATAAGCACAATATCAAAACATCGCAAGCACTTATTAAAAAGTACGATGGCCAACTTACCAATGTAAAAAACAACCGTGAGTATGATGCATTGACTAAGGAAGTGGAAATTCAAGGTTTAGAAGTTCAGGCAGCTGAAAAAAGAATCAAAGATTTTCAGATTGAGGTGAAATACAAAAATGAATTGGTAGAGAAACTAAAAGAAGAAATCAGCGAACGTAATAAAGACCTAGCAAATAAGAAAAGTGAATTGGATAATATTATAGAAGAGACTACCAAGGAAGAAAAAGAATTGGACAAACATCGTAAAATAGCCCACAAAATTGTTGACGAAAGATTATACGCCGCTTATTATCGTATCCGCAGCAATGTGAGAAACGGATTAGGTGTTTCTATTATCGAACGCGACTCATGCAGTGGATGCTTTGCCTCTATACCCCCGCAAAGACAAATAGAAATAAAGCAGCACAAAAAAATTATTGTTTGCGAAAACTGCGGACGTATTCTTGTTGACTCTAAGTTAGCAGGAGAATTAGTTGAAGACTAAAAATTGTTAAGAATTATCTAAAAAAAAACCGGTCTACGATCGGTTTTTTTTGTTAGTAAAATCCATCATATACATTATCAAGCAAATAAAATTTAAGCTAACGATAACAACAAGGTTTTAAAGTCCGATAAATTTGCCCCACTAATTTTAAAATGGAATCTCCAGCTCAAGGCACCACAATCAACCGCTTTTCGTTCGGCACCCTGCTCATCACACTGGGTATCATCTATGGAGATATCGGAACCTCTCCTTTATATGTAATGGATGCCATAATCAAGCAAGGCAAAGGTGTTGAAGGCGGTGTGTTAAATTTCGATCCATTGTTAGTTCTGGGAGGTATATCATGCATCTTTTGGACTTTAACCATCCAAACCACTATCAAATATATAGTTTTAACGCTTCGAGCAGATAATAATGGAGAAGGCGGAATATTTTCCTTATATGCATTAGTTCGTCGTTATCGCAAATGGTTATACATACCAGCAATTATTGGTGGATGTACCCTTTTGGCTGATGGTTTTATCACCCCGCCAATTTCTGTGACTTCAGCACTTGAGGGCTTGCAGATGATTAATCCAAGCATAACAACTGACCAAATCGTTCCTATGGTTATTGTAATTATTACTATAATATTTGCATTTCAACGATGGGGCACAACCTTAGTAGGTAAAACTTTTGGTCCTTTAATGTTTGTGTGGTTTGCTATGTTAGGAGTGCTGGGCGTAATTGGTTTAATACAATATCCCGAAATTATTAAAGCTGTAAACCCCTATTATGCTTATAAACTTTTGGCAGAATACCCTCAAGGTTTTTGGTTGTTGGGTGCTGTATTTTTGTGTACCACTGGTGCTGAAGCCCTATATAGTGATTTGGGGCATTGCGGCCGCATCAATATACGTACAAGTTGGATTTTTGTCAAAACTACGCTCTTGTTAAATTACTTTGGGCAAGGTGCATTTCTGCTTGCTCATAATGGGCAAGCTGCTCCAGAAAAAATGTTTTATTCATTGATGCCACATTGGTTTTTACCTTATGGGATTACTGTAGCAACTATTGCTGCTATTGTTGCAAGTCAAGCTTTAATTAGTGGTTCATTTACTTTAATTAGTGAAGCCATGCGATTAAACTTTTGGCCGAAGGTTGGTATTAAATATCCTACAGCTCACAGAGGACAATTATATGTGCCGAGCATTAATAACATACTTTGGGTTGGCTGCGTGTGCGTTGTTTTATATTTTAAAGAGTCAGGTAGAATGGAAGCTGCTTATGGGCTGGCCATTACATTAACCATGTTAATGACTACAATTTTGCTTACAGCTTGGTTGTTATCTCGAAAGATAAATCCAATGATTGTTATCTCACTCACACTAATATTCCTTTCTGTTGAGATAACTTTTTTGGTTGCAAACCTCAGCAAATTTAAAGACGGAGGTTTTATTACACTTATATTGGCATCAGGGCTTCTTTTTGTCATGTATATATGGCATAAAGCCCGACAGATACAGAAAAGGTACATCCATTATAATGATATTCATAAATATCTACCGATGATAGAAGAGTTGCATGCAGATACTGAGATCCCAAAACATGCTGGCAACTTGGTTTATTTAACAAACTCTAATTATCCCAACTTAATTGAGGCTAAGATTATTAATAGCATTCTAAAGAAAAAGCCTAAAAGAGCTGATGTTTATTGGTTATTGCATGTGAATACAAGTGATGAGCCACACACAGTTGAGTATAAAGTTCACCATTTGATACCTGGGAAAGTAATAAGAGTTGATTTCAATTTAGGATTTAGAGTAGAGCAACGTATCAATATGTATTTCAGAAAAGTAATTGATGAATTGGTAAAACAACATGAAGTATCAATAACAAGTCGTTACAAATCTTTAGAAAAATATCATATAGCAGGCGATTTTCAGTTTGTAGTATTCGACAGATTTATGAGCTACGAAAATGATTTACCTTTTATTGAAGACTTTACTCTTGACATGTATTTTCAATTAAAAAAATTGAGTACTCCCACTACTAGAGCATTTGGGTTAGATAATAGTGTGGTAAGTGTGGAGACCGTTCCGCTTATTATATCTCAACCAAAAAATATCAAAATTAAACGCTTAAATTAGTAAAATGTAAGGCGTGTTTTTCTTGCAATTGAGAATTGACTAAAAAAAAGCTTAACAATCTAATTATCAATTCAATTTTGATTATTCCAATCCTTAATTAAGTAAGCCATAAATGAATTTTTGTGAAACCTTACAAATTTGATAAAATAATTTGGAACTATAATTTAGAATAAACTACTTTTGAATTAAGATTTCAAGTAAACATGACTCAAATGAAGTTGATTAGAAAAAAAATACAATCATTATTGCTGCTAGCATTATTATTTGTGGGGCAAAACCCTACAATATTTGCTCAGGAGCTCCCTCATCAGTATTTATACGTGAGTAAGCAAACAGGGCAAACCAGCAATTTCCAAGGGCAGCAAGGTAAAACCACCGATAAATACGAAGAAGGCAATGTTGCCATCAACGTAGTAGGTCCAATTACTTATCAGGTAACACCTAACGACATGTCGATTGGACACAACCAGACTAAAAATTGGCAAGGTCAGGTTTCTCCTTTAATAGCAAAGTGTCCTTCACCTGGTAATAGCGTAAATGCTAAATTAGTTGCCGCATACGATGTTGTTTTTAGCAGACCTCAAGGCGGGGCCGCTGATGGAGCCGCAATATTAAGCACGTATAATTGTGCAACTGAAGCTGATGGAGTTGCTCATGAACATAGCAATTGTATTTTCCACGGCACATTTGGTGGTACTCACGAAATAGTTAGAAAACAAGGAACCGTAACTCAAGACTTTGAAGTTTTTAGTATTAACTGCGAAATTCCAACCGCAATGAATTGTTCTGATGGAACAGCAACCTTGCATGCTGATGTATACCCTGGTAATGAAGGAACAGTTACTTGGCAAACACCATTTGGTGCAATGGCTGGAAATGATATACAAATAAACCTGCCTCCTAATTTTAATAATATTAATGTAACGGCTACTTATACCGTAAGAGGAGTTAGCTATACTGCAAATGGTGTGATAAGGCCTAACAACTTAACAGGTTTTGCTTTACCTTGCTGTACAAGCCAGCAAAAGAATGTTAAAGATATTGCAGTACTAACTTTTGATGGTCCATGCCACCCTCTTGTTAGTTTTGCTCCTGCTGTAGTTGCACCGCCAGCCATTGGCTTTGCGGGAGCTACTAGCTTGATAAATGTGGTTGCTTCTGCCAATACTGTTGCCCTCACCTCATCTATTATCACTGTTAATGAAAATATTATACTTTCAGCAACTCCAATTGCCGTAGATTTTACAAAAATTGGAACCTTACTTAAAGAAGCTGCTGAAGTTGTTTCCCATGCACCAGGTAGTCCTTGTGCTCCATCATTTACTGTTACAGGCGGGTTAACCGTTACAGCATCTAAAAAATGTTGCCTAGGTCCTTGTGCTCTTAAAGACGTAGATAAAATTGATGGTTCAGTAGTAGTTCAAGCAGGCGTAAGTTGTAGATTCCCTATATATGGTATTCCTTATGTTGCTTCATTAGATGCGTTATTAGAAGCTTCAGTAAATGTTACAGGCACACTGAATCGTCAAACAACTTGCGATGCCCCAAAAATTTGTGCTGATTTAGGTTCAACAATTAGTTTTGGATTAGGTATTGGTGCTTCTTTGGCTGGAGGATTAATTACCGCTGATTTGAAGGGTGTAGTAGAAGGAGCTTCAGCAAGTGTTAGCTACTGTTTTATACCACCTCCTGTTACTGGTGAGTGGAAAGCCAACTTGGGCAAAATAAAAGTAGTTGGAACTGTTACTACGCTTGAAACATTTAAATATTCCGTTGAATATACACTTTTTGATGGTTACGAATTTGGACCCTTCCCTTTGTAAAACTAGAATATAAAATAAAACGTATCTAACCAAAAGTGCTTTACAATAGAATCGTGTCATTTTTAACTAAATATATCATCGCCGTTCTTTTGCCGCTGGCAGCAGTTGCTCAAGCAAAAGTTCCTTATTATGAGTTCAAACCTGTTGAGATTAAATTCTCTGCTGGGTTTACTGGACTTATGAATGACCCCACACATAAAATTGGAAGTGAGTTGGTATATAAATACAATGGCCAATTGTTCGACAAAACAGATGGCCAATTACCTGCCAAAGAGGATGGATTTGACGGTACTACAAAAAGGTCTACTCCATGGGAAACCATAGGCGAACTTATATATGCTTACCGTGAGAAAAATTTCGATAAAATTCTTTCTCTGTATAATCTTACCACACAAGATCAGTTAATAGCTCTATTGGCAGGTGATAAGAAAGAAAAATTTTTAAATCATGTATCAAAAATAACTGAAGCTAAAATATTGGCTGGATTTGAATATAAAGAAGGTATATTGGTTATATACGAATCGAAAGAACTTGGAATTAGCTCATGCTATATGCTTAAAAAGAAGAAGAAATATGTGTTGGCTTCTTTTAACGATGATGGTCCAGAGGCTTGGAACCTTTCACTATACTTCAAGTTTAAACCTGAACCCATTACTGTTCCCTTAATACAAACACCTCTTGATAGCTTTGGATCTGCTGAAACTAAAAGAATTGATTTTAAGTTAAACAAAGCAAATAACTTTATTACTGTTTGTGGAGACAAATTGGGGCAAGCCGTGCTGTATAATTTAAAAGACAATAGCGAGTACGATTTGAACCCTGAGCCAGGTGTTGTGGGAATCGATTTTAACAAAACAAAATCTGCAATGCCAAAAGAATATACTTTGTATATAGCTGAAACCAACTACCCTTTAACCATGGTTTCTGAGCCTATAATAAAAGCTGCAAAAGGTTTTACCTTTAAGGTTTATAAAAAATAACTACCCCTAAGTTATTTTTTATCCTTCAGAACCTTTATTTTACCTTAACTTTGCGTACTTTTATGAGAAACATCAAAGTACTATTTTATCCCCTCATTTTTATAGCTTTATCCTGCGGTAGCGAAGAAAAAACTCCCCGCGAAAAAAGTATTGATGAAATAATTGCCTGGCAACAAAAGGCCGATACATCCATTCAAAAGAATGAAAATGTTTTAGGGATTTGCGATTCACTGATTACGTATTACGAACATTTCGTGAATGCCTACCCTATGGATACTTTTGTTCCTGAATGCCTCATTCGCATTGCATCTTTGAATCAACGGATAATGCAGTTTGAAAAAGCTGAGATTGCGATGGAGAAATTTCAAAAGATGTTTCCTAAACATAAAAAAAGTGCATTTGTGATGTATCAAGAAGCCATCATGTTGCAAATGGATATGCAGCAACTTGGTAAAGCTAAAGATAAATTTAACGATCTCATACTAAAATTCCCAAATACAAAATGGGCAAGTGAAGCTAAAATAATGATTAGGATAGATGCTACTAATGATAAAGACTTTTTCAATAGTATTATTAAAAAAGGGGAAGAAAAAAATATAACTAAAAAATAATGGGGAGTTTGGTAGCAATTGTAGGTAGGCCCAATGTTGGAAAATCAACATTGTTCAATAGACTTGTAGGGCAAAGGAAAGCAATAGTAGATGATGTTAGTGGCGTTACGCGAGACCGTCATTATGCAGAAGCAGAATGGCTTGATAAAGAATTTATTGTTATAGATACAGGAGGCTATGTAAAGAAAAGTGATGATGTGTTTGAAAAGTCTATTAGAGACCAAGTAAAAATAGCTATTGCTGAAGCGGACGTGCTGCTTTTTATGGTAGATATAACCTGCGGGATTACAGACCTCGATGCAGAATTTGCCGATTTATTACGCCGTAGCAATAAAAAAGTTGTTGTGGTAGCAAATAAACTAGATAACTACGAACGTCTTGCAGATGTTGCTGAATTCTATGCCTTGGGTTTCGAAAATATTTTCCCTATCTCATCAATGACTGGCAGTGGCACCGGAGACCTATTGGATGAGGTTGCTAAACATTTAAATACCCCTGAAGAAAATTTAACCGAGTTGCCAAAAATTGCTATTATAGGTAGACCCAATGTTGGCAAATCTTCGCTTACCAATGCCTTGCTTGGCGTAGAAAGAAATATTGTTACGGATATCCCCGGAACAACCCGAGATAGCATACATACCCATTACAAAGCTTTTGGGCATGAGTTTTTGCTGGTAGATACAGCTGGTATCCGCAAAAAATCGGCTACCATGGACAATATTGAATTTTACTCAGTGATGCGTAGTATCAAAGCTATTGAAGATGCTGACGTGGTATTGCTGATGATAGATGCCACTGAAGGTTTTCAAAGTCAGGACCAGGCTTTGTTTCACCTAGCCGAAAAGAACGGAAAAGGCATTGTGATTTTGGTCAACAAATGGGATTTGGTTGATAAAACCACGAATTCGTCCAAAGAATTTACCAAACTGATTGAAGAAAAAATAGCTCCCTTTACCGATGTGCCCATTTTATTTGTTTCGGCAAAAGAAAAACAGCGAATACTGAAAGCTATTGAGATGGCTGTAGCTGTTTACTTGCGTAAGAATGTGTCGATACCCACGCATGCTTTAAATGAGTTTTTATTAGAAGTAGTACAACAAACTCCTCCACCCTCGTTAAAAGGCAAATTTATCAAAATCAAATACGTTACGCAATTAAAGAGCAAACCTCAGCAGTTCTTGCTATTCTGTAACCTACCTCAATATGTAAAAGAGCCTTACAAAAGGTTTATAGAGAACAGACTTAGAGAGAAATATAACTACACCGGTGTGCCTTTGAAGATTTATTTCAGAAAAAAATAATTTTTTTTTTGCAATTGCGGATTCAGTTTATACCTTTGCAGCGATTTATAAATTAATTAATTAATTCAAAAAAAAACAACATGAAAAAATTATTATCAGTACTGATGGTTGCCTCTATGGTATCATTCGTTGCTTGCAAAGGCGGCAAAAAAGACGATGCAGCTAAGAATGCTGCAGATTCAATCGAAAATGCACGCGTTCAAGATTCAATCAAGAATGCTATGGCTCCTGCTGTCGTTGACACAACAGCTAAAGTAGACTCTACAGCTAAACCAGCTGAAGGAGAAATGAAAAAAGATGACAAAAAAGGTGACATGCACAAAGGTGCTGACCACAAGTAGTCTTTAACCATTACAAAATAAAAAAGGCAACCATTTCTGGTTGCCTTTTTTATTTATGTGAAATCCTGCCTGTATAGCTGTAATTCCCGAACTTACCGTTTCATATTCCAAACTAGACCTATACGGTGCGTGTTACCCAATCTGATTTTATTACAAAAACCATAATCTATACTCAAAGTTCCTGCACGCTTTTGCAACTTTAGGCCAAAACCTGCCGAAGGAAATCCTCCTTCATCAATCCCAAACTCATATCCAGTCCTCAGATACAATAACTTATGCCAAGCATACTCAGCTCCAATGGACAATGTTTCATTGTTATCACTGTAATGATTTAGTTGGGCAGTGCCTATAATAAATTGGTTATTGCCACGCCAAGCGTCCATCGCAAACCCCAAACGGAACACAGCAGGTACAGATATACGTTGATAGCTTGCAATATCAGATTGCCCGCTAAATTTGAGCACGGACATATGCCCATTGGGTTGCACATTGGCACCGAAATTATTAATGGTAACTGCAAACCTCGCATTACGGATATCGAGATCGTATCGCAAGCCAAAATCGAACAATAAATTATTAACCGCCACTCCTGCTAAACCTTCGTGGGCCCACTTCATATTTAAGCCAAAGGAGAAAAAATCGGTTAGCACACGGGCATAGCTGCCGGCCAGAGTCCAGCTGTTCATTGAAAATGCACGCCCTGTGCCAAATGGCTGAAACTCGGTAGTTTCCATCATACTTCCATAATCATTGTAAGCAAGGCTAAGTCCCAATTTAGCATATTTACCGCGATTAAAAACAGCAGAAACCCAATATTGATTCGTATTGGCAAAGTATCTGGTATTTGAAATCTGTAATTTGAATTTGCCTGTATCTCCTTTTATAAGACCCGCTGGATTCCAATAAGCTGCTGACGGATCATTGGCAATTGCCGTAACTGCTCCACCCAAAGAACCCGATCGAGCATCTGGCCATATTTTTAAAAACTGCATACCTGCTGCACCTGAACGACTATTGCCAAAAGTGGGAAGCACTTGAGCAAATGAAATAGTTATACTATTTAAGCCTAGAAAAAGTAATAATACGCTTTTATTTTTCAATGCCTCAAAGTTATTGGATTATCAGTTTTCGACAAATGATATTATTGTTATCTTTTAATTTTATGATATAACATCCTTTGGGCAAATGGCTGCAATCTATACTTTCACTGTTTTGTTTTAATTGATAAGTTAGCATCCACTTCCCGGTCAAGTCGAAAATTTCAATCCATGAATTTAGCTTATTCGTTTGTATACTGAATGTTCCCGAATTAGGGTTGGGGAACACCTCAAAAAGCAAATCGCTTTTTACTTCGCTTATTGATACTCTTGCCAAATCTACATCCAAAGAGTTAGCATTGCAACCATTGGAATCGGTAATATGCACTTTATATAGGCCAAATTGAGAATACGTATATGTTTGATTAGTTGCACCGCTAATAACACTTCCATTTAAATACCATTGGTAAGTACCTGCATTAGAACTAATCAATTTTTTATTAGGAACATCAACTGTAATAGCAGGCTTGGCCAGTGATGGAAATACCATAATAGTTTTTACTTGCTTATTGGTGCACCCTCCGCTATTGGTTACATCAATTTCGTATTGACCACCAACGGTTACTAACAGTGAATTAGAAGTTGATCCACTTATTACCACTCCATCTTTTTTCCAAACATAAGTATTTCCTGCTGAATTGGCCACACTCAAAATTACCTGTCCGCCGGCACAAAAGTTGAATGGCCCACTGCCTGATATACTTGCATTGGGTAAAGTATTAATAGTAACTGTAATGCCTGTTGATGTGTCCGTGCATCCGATACCATTGCTCACAACAAGTTGATATAGGCCAGAACTGTTGGCCGAAATTGTATCTAAATTAGCACCAGTTATTATGCTTCCATCCCTGAGCCATTGATATGAATATCCTGAAACAGCTGGCCCATAAAGATCCACTTTTTTACCTGCACAAAGATTTGTGCTTCCAGCTGCCGAAATTGTTGAAGTAGGTTTTGCATTTACTGTAACGCTCACTGTTGATGAAGTATTAGAACCGCAGCCATTGGTTACAACCAAATCGTAAGTACCACTAGCTTTGGCATTATATACCGAATCAGTTGCACCATTTAAATTATTGCCATTAAATCTCCATTGATATGACCATCCATTACCCGTGGTAGCTTTAAAGGCAACAAACCCACCTTGACAAAAAGTGGTATTTCCTTGCGTTGTAATAGTAGCAGTTGGTGCCGAATTGTTTACTGCAACTTGCACAACTTGAGAAGTGGTAGTGCAAGCACTATTACTTACTTCTGCGGTATAATCTCCAGTGCTTTTTGCTGCAATACTTGCAGTGGTTGCACCTGAAATAGCATTACCATTTTTCTTCCATTGCACACTCTCTCCGCTTTTTAAACTAATACTTAATATTACTGAATCGCCCACACAGAAAGATACTTTACCGCTTTTACTTATAACTGGATTGGGAGCTGGATTGATAGTTAAGTCTGTTCCATTATCATTCCCACTTATAGCTGGACTGCTACCAACTACCCTGATGCGATAGGCACTTCCCGCTGCAGTAGCAATCGGGATTTGAACATTAATTGTGGCAGGGAAAGAATCGTTTAACTTATTCAAATTAACAGGACTAGCAAAACTTCCCGATACATCTGACAATTGAACGGTGTATGTATTATTACCATTAAACTGTCCGCTTTTGAAAGTGATATTTAATTTATCGCCCGAACAAAAACTAGTTGTTGAAATTGCATCCGTATTTATATATTGTTGTTTGACTATATAATTGTAATTAGACCCATTATTATTATTTATATTAAGGGTATACATTTCGTAGTAATTATATAAATTGGGTTTGGTAGATGAGAACGCATAATATCTCACAGTGTCGCCAGCTTGATGGGCAGGGATTATTGCATTGCCCATATTTCCATTCATTTGTAAAGATGAAATAGTAGATGTTTGCCAATAGTTATTTGAATATCTGATATAAAAATATTCATTGGTTGATGGCGTTTTATTGGTTTTAATTCCTACATTCACCAAATTGTTATTATATACATTTATCGGGGTTTGCCAAACGCTATCTATGGTAACAGGTAGCGATGGGGTTTCCATAAAAACTGCTTGGGTATTATTATAACCTTTATCTAGAAAATTCATAGTGTACCAATGGCCATCAGTTACAGTAATATTATTATTAGTGCTGCTACCATAAGTATAGTTTTGCAACGAATCTAATATCACATTGGCATTGGCCCATTGGTATTGATTGTAATTGGATGCAGACCCACTGGTAAATAGAAAATCGTAGGTGCCGCCACTGGTATCTGCTCCACTTTTCGAATCTATATAAAATGTGGTATGATATCGCTTAGAGCTTTGACTTATCAAATTAATGCTGCCTCCCGATTGCAGTTGCGATGCTAAATTTTTCTGGCTTGGCGGGTTTGACCAATTGCTCCATTGGCCTGGCATATTCAATCCTTCTGCGGCATATATATTACTACAAGCACTTTGCAGAGAGAGTGTAATTGAATTCGATACCGATTGACAACCATTTGTTGCAGTTGCAATCATATAATACGATGCTATACTTTTTGCATAATATATAGTATCTGTTTGTCCGCTTATACTAACCCCATTTTTGAACCACTGTAAAGTTGTTCCACTGGGTTGATTGCCATTAAGTTTTATAGAATCACCCAAGCAAATATTGGTGCCGCCTGTTGACTGTATTTGTATATTCGGCAATGAAATACTGCTTACATTAATTGAATTTGAACTATCAATACTGCACGGATTGGATATTATTACTTTGTAATTTCCACTTGCAGAAACATAATAGAATGAATCTGTTGCACCTATTATATCGTATCCATTAAGTCTCCATTGATATGTGTTGCCTGTATAAGAAATTTCTGATAGTTTCACAGAATCACCTTGGCAAATATTTGTTTTGCCAGCTGCAAATAATTTAGGAGCTAGGGCGCCGCTAAGTTCTAAATCTACCCCATTGTCATAGCCTGTATCTATGGGATTGCTAGCGATTACCCTAATTCTATAGTGCTTACTTGGAATTGCATTAGCAGGAATACTGCAAGTAACAGTATCTGGCTTAGCTGAAGTGAGATAACCAATATTTATTGGATTGGAAAAACTGCCCGCAGAATCGGATAACTGAAGTGTAAATTTATTACCACTATTATATTGGTCGTACGAAACAAAAGGGATATCGATACTCTTGCCGGGGCATAATGCTTTACCTATTAATGAATCAGTATATAATACACTTGACTGTGCTGTGTATTTATAATTAGACCCATTATTATTATTATAGTTTATTGTCGACAAATCGAAATCCTTTATAATATTGGTTAGTGTAGATGAGAAGATATAATATTCAACTTCGCTACCAGCAGCAGAGCCTGGAAGATAGGCATATCCAGTGTCTTGGTCCATATTTACAATGGATACTAGTGAGCTAGCCCATTTATTTGTGGTAAACCGAATATATATTTTTTCTTCATATAAAGGCGTGTCACTCAGATAAACGCCAATATAAGTATTGGTATACTCTTTAATATGCGGCGTCATTTGTTGTACTGAATCAATGGTGACAGGTTTAGATTTTGTTTCCATAAATATGGCTTTGGTATCATAATAACCCTTATCCTCAAAATTGACTGTGTACCACCTCCCATCATATACGTATATCTGATTGGCTCCTGCCGAACCTCCGAGTGTGTAGCTCATAATGGAATCTGTTTTAACCGGCACTACCCCACCCCATCTGTGCTGCGAAGGATTTGAGCTTGGACCACTGCTAAAATAGAAATTGTAGTTACCTGCCGAAGTATCGGCACTAGCCAAAGTATCCACATAGAATGTAGTATGATATCGGCGCAAGGTTCTGGGAATTAGGTGCACCCCACCACCTGTTACTTCGCTATCACTGGCAAAATTGATTTTGTTTGCAGGAGGATTTTGCCATAGGGTCCAATCTCCTGAAATGTTTATACCATCTTTAACAACTATTTGACTGTATGCAATAAACGAAAATGAAAATAGAAAGAAACAAAGTAAATATTTTTTCATACCCTAGCCTAATTATTTTGTAGCAAATTTATACCAAGACAACCGAATTGATTGAATGGCTAGCTGAAAATTTTACATTTACCTGCTTTGCATTTTTTTTATATTTCTTTAATGCCCTAAAAAATTCGGCATTTCACAATTTTCATTTGCTATAGTTTTTGACATAATGGTAACATAAAAGCAAAACATAGGAAACATTACAGTAACATAAAATCTTAAAATTGTAATGCTTTTAAATATATACAATATGGTTCCTAAATACTTGTCAGTCATTGTTTTTTTATTATTTTCTACCTTCAATGCACTTGCTCAGAAAGGGCAAATAAATGGTATTGTCGCTGATTTGAAAACAAACGAAATTCTATCAGGAGTAAATATTAGTGTAAAGGGCAAGAAACTCAGCACCCTTTCAGATAAAGATGGAGGATTTGTGTTTACCAATTTGGATTCAGGTAATTATGGTTTGGAATTTATAGTTGGTAATTATAAAACCAAAACTGTGGCAGTATCAGTTTATCCAAATAATACCAGTGAGTTAAAAGTACAATTAGAAGCAGCAGAACCTGAGCAATTAAAAGGTGCTAAAGTAACTGCCACACGAGCTAAAAACACTGAAGCTGCAATAGTATTAGAGATGAAGCGTAGTGATAATATAGTAAGTGGTATATCAGCCAGCCAAATACAAAAAGGACAAGACCGCGATGCATCAGAAGTGGTGAGAAGAGTTCCGGGTGTCACCATTATAGAAAACAGATTTATCATGATTCGCGGATTGAATGATCGTTATAATACTGTATGGTTGAACGATGCAGGTGCACCAAGTTCAGAAACAGATAAAAAAGCATTTTCGTTTGATATTATACCCGCAGGACTTATTGACCGGATATTGATATACAAAACGCCATCTGCCGATTTGCCAGCTGACTTTGCTGGTGGAATGGTAAAAATATATACCAAAGCATTTCCCGAAAAAACAAGTATGTCAATCGATTTTAAAAGTTCTTACCGCACCGGAAGTACAGGTAATATGTTTGATTATAATACCAAAAGTAATACTGATTGGCTGGGCTTCGACTATGGGCAACGTAAGCTTCCTAAAGGGTTAAATGAATATATATCAAAATATGATCAGAATATAGAATCAGAAACCAAATCATTCAACAGCAATTGGGCCAAGCAAGAACAAAAAGCAATGCCCGATACACGATTCAATTTTAATTTTAATAAATTGGGAAATATTGGGAAAATAAAATTGGGAAATATTTTCGGAATTAATTATTCAAATACTAATACTGTATTTAATATACAAAGACAAGATTGGGATTCGGTTTCAAAAACATTAGATCTAATGGATAAGCAAAGTACGCAAACTGTTAGGCTGAATATATTGGAAAACTTTGCAATAAAGTTTAATAGCAACCACCGCATTGAATTCAAAAATTTGCTTAACCAAACTGGTATCCAACAAACAGTAGTGCGCAGTAGTAATTTGATGGATGGCCCCAATGAGCGTTCGTATCAGTATTCATATCAATCGAAAACAACTTATACAGGCCAGCTCACTGGCAATCATAAATGGAATAATGACAAGCTAATTTATGATTGGACTTTGGGCTATTCGCAGATATATCGCAATGACCCCGATTTAAGAAGAATTAGATATGTAAAAGACCGCATGGCTCCTGATAGTATGTATAAAGCTTCGGTAGCCAACGTGGTCGATTTTGTAAATGGTGGTGGCCGATTTTTTTCTACTTTAAAAGAAAATATATATTCCGTTTCTCAGAGTTTAAAATATAAAAACACTTTTAAAGGCATGGCTTATGAGGCAAGCACAGGTGGATATATAGAACTTAAAGACCGTTCATTCGAAGCACGTGTATTGGGGTATGTAATAAAACCTGGTGCTGCTGCTCAAACATTAACACGCCTGCCTATTGAGCAAATTTTTGACCTACAAAATATAGGAACTCCCAATGGATTTAAACTGGATGAAATAACAAGCCCATCGGATAAATACAAAGCACAAAATCATTTATTTGCAGGCTATGGAATGCTAAACGTACAGGTAAGCAAAAAAATAAAAGTGGTTGGTGGTCTCAGATATGAATATAATAAACAGGCTTTACAAAGTAGATTAAATCAAGATAGTATAAGTCCTAAAATTATCACCAAGTTTTGGCTGCCTTCCTTCAATATGGCTTATAACTTTAGCAAACAATCATTGCTTCGTGTAGCTTATGGTAAAACATTGAACAGACCTGAGTTTCGCGAATGGTCGCCATTCTTCTTTTATGATTTTAATTTTAGTGCGGGCACTTATGGTTCTTTATTTAATACTGTGTTGTTCCCAAATGGAAATATATTAAAGGTAGCGACTATTCAAAACTTTGATTTGCGTTATGAATTATATGGCAAAGGTTCTGACTTTGTGCAAGTAGGTGCATTTTATAAATATTTTAAAAATCCTATACAGCAAATTATTCTTAGTTCAGGAAGTGATAGCAGGTCATTCTCGTTTGTAAATGGTGACTGGGCCTATACACAAGGAGTAGAAATTGATTTCAGAAAAAACATGGGCAGTATAGGAAAATCAATACGTTGCAAACAACTAGCTAATTTAAATGTGGTTGGAAATGTATCTCTAATTCAAAGTCATTTATATATTAGCAATACCATTAACCAAGCCAATAAAACACAATTACAAGGTCAGTCACCCTATATAATTAATTCTGGATTATATTATCAAAATGATAGCAATGGTTTACAAGTTAGTTTATTATATAATGTATTTGGACCACGAATATTTTTGTTAGGCACTTTGCAATATCCTAATATTGGTGAACTATCTCGTCATACAATTGATATTACAGTATCACAAAGATTAAATAAAAGATTCTCCTTAAATATTGGGGCTCAAGATATTCTTAATAATCCTGTATTCTTAGTTCAAGATACGAATAATGATGGTCATTTTAGTCGTAATGGCAGCGACAAATTAATTATGAAATTTCGCAGGGGGCCTTATTATACTTTTGGGGTGAAGTTTATGTTGTAATATTAAAGTTTAGTTCTCACAGATAGCACAGATTTACACAGATATTTTTTCTTAGGCCATCGGGGTGGAAACAACCAATGCACCATAATGGCAACACAAACACTCCACTTGATAAGCCAGCGGCCCCGATAAGTTATCAGGATGAAGCTCACACTTACTTTACTTTCCCCATTTGTCCAGCATTTCTTTGCATCTTTGATTGATATAATACTCAGTAGTATTTGTTGTAGCTAATGATGTACTTTTTGATAGTTCTTTGATGCTGTCTTTAATATTTGCATCGAGTTTTTTTACAGGTTTATCATGAAGTTTTTCGAGTTCGTCTAATAGCTTCGTTGCTTCCTCTTTGTCAGTGCACCATTCTAAATACATGCAAGCACCTGCTGCAAATTCATCTAACAATTTATAGGAATTCGATTGCATAGCAGCTATGTAATAATTTCCCACCTCTTTGAACTTATAATCAGATAAACGTGAAAGCAAGTTTGATTTCTCTATCATGTCATTATCTTTGCCTAGTAGGTGTTTTACAGCATTGAAAGCACTTAATGAATCCAGCTGTAAATAGAGTTTAAAGGCGTTGCTTTGTATAGTATAACTGGTATCAAAAATTAATTTTTGTAATAGCGGAATAAGTTTATCAGAAGGCTCCTTACTTAAAAATTCGAGTGCTTCTTTGCGTACATTTTTGCGTGAATCGGAATTTGCTAGCGTGTACATACTATTATATATTTTTGCGCGGTCTTCCTTTTTTTCTAATCTATCAAGTAAGTTAACTGCAGTGGCACTTTCTAGGAATGTTATATCTTGTGCGTATAATAATAATTGATCTATGGTTGTTTGCTTGTCTCCCTCTTCAAACAGTTCCAATTCTGTTTCCTTTAATAAATCGAGGCAGTGCGATTTTTGAGCATAAGTATTTGCTGCCTTCAATAAAGTTGTGCTGGTTTTGGATGTTTGTTTGAAATCATATTCTGCCAATAGTAGCTGATTTGGATCAAACAAAACAGCATCGGGCATGGTATCAAATTGGAATTTTAAATTTGGGTAATATGAATTTATTAATACATTCCTTATCTCCAATTTTCCATTAACTACAAATCCAATTTGCAGGGGCAAACGATAAGGGAATAATTCTTCATTGAGTTTATAACCATTCTGAGACAAGTTTAATATATATTCTTTTGCCGTACTTTCTGAAGCAACTTCAGCCGTAATTTTTGGATGACCTGGAGCAAAATACCATTGGTTGAAATACCAATTCAAATCACGTCCGCTAGCTTCCTCAAAGGCCAAGCGGAGTTGGTGTGCCTCTGCATTATTATAGGCATTTTTTGTAAGGTATATATTTAATCCTTTAAAGAAAGATTTGTCACCCAATTCGTGCCTGAGCATTTGTATAATAGCTCCGCCTTTGGGATAACTAATTCCATCAAAAACTTCTTCTGGTATTTCATACGTTTTGCGAATGAGCGGCACATTTTTAAATTGGTCTGTTCTTATTCCTGCTTTGCAATTATTTTGGAACTTGAGTTGTGCAGCATCCATTCCTTTTTTATGCTCGTGCCATAATATTTCTCCGAAGGTTGCGAAAGATTCATTCAATGATATATGATGCCACGATTTGCAAGTAACCAAATCGCCAAACCATTGGTGGAACAGTTCGTGACAGATTACATCTTCTGAATTATTATCATACCATTGGCGTGGTGTTCTGTTCAAAAACTCACCGTGCAGAGTTGCTGATGTATTCTCCATAGCACCCGATACATATTCGCGAACGACTACTTGTGCATATTTATCCCAGGCATAAGGAACACCTAAAACATCACTATAATAAGTGAGCATTTCTTTTGTGTTGCCAAATATAGTTTTTGCATACGGAGCAAATTCTGGTTCCATATAATAATCGACAGCACAAATATTGCCAAATCCAGCACTAGGATAAACCCATTCATCATGCACCCTTGCAAAATTCCCTATTGCCAACATTGCCAGATAAGTAGAATGAGGTTTCGACTGTTGCCACCTATCAGTGCGTGTGCCATTACCATTATTATATGAATTAGTAAGTCTGCCATTTGACAAAGTAGTTAAATTACTATCTACAGTTAGTGTTATAGTTTGTGTTATTTTCTCATTGGGATGATCAATAGTAGGGAACCAATTATGATTATGCTCTGTTTCTCCTTGGGTCCACAATTGCCTTGGACGGTCTATATATTTATTTTTAGAATTAATAAAATACAATCCTTTGTCGCTACTTATAGCCATTCCTTTTTGGTTAGTTGTTTCTCTAGGATTAGCTTTATATTTTAAATGAATTCTATATGAACTAAATTCATTTTTATACATTCTCGGTATATATATATGCAGTTGTTCTGAATCGGGATAGGTGAAAGTGGTAGGATGTATTTTGGAATCGAGTCCACTTGGAAGTGTTCCTAAAATATCATAATTAGTAGAAATAGAAATGCTACTAATATCAAACCTACGTGCATCAAGCACCAAGGTATCCACCCACTCCGCATAAGGAGCACATTCTAATACGCACTCTCCTGTCACTGTTTCTATTTCCCAATCGAAACTGAGGGATAAATCCATGTGTATAATATCAGTTTCCCTTGCAGGTACTTCCGTTATTTCTTTCGATTTTTGTTCCTCTTCATCGGCTTGTATTTTTACTGCAGCCAATGTATCTTTATAATTCCATAAGATTTTATTTTTTTGCTTGTTTATTTTTTTGCTATTATTAAACAAAAAACAGGACTGAATAAGGGGTAATAATATGATGAGGTAACGGAGATTTTTCATTGGGTATTATATATTATTGTTCTGTGATAAAATATATTATAATTTCCATTTATTTTTTATCGCATCTTTGACTTTGTCTTTGGCGTTTTGTTTTTGTTTGTTCAATTCGTCTTGGGCAGCTTTCTTGGCTTTGTCTGATTCTTCTTTTGCCCTTTGTTCGGCGGCTTGTTTGGCTTTGTCAATTTCCGCTTTTGCTTTTTCTTCTGCAGCTTTCTTTTGTTTATCGAGCTCGGCTTTTCCTTTGTCTATATATTCATCTTTTTTCTGGTTTATATAACCTTTTAGTTGACTCTTAATATCATCAACAAATTTTGCTTTTGCTTCTTTCATACTTGCCTTCACAATAGGCTTTGTAACAGTTCCTGTCATCGAAATATTAACAGGAATTTTTTGTGCAATATCGATATTGATTCCTTGCTTCTTTGCTTGGTCTAATAAACTACTCAACTCCGCATCAACCTGTGCAAACTGATTGCGGGGAATTTCCATTACCATATTATAATTTATATTTTTATCTAAAGTAGTATACCCATCCTTTTCTACTTTTAAAGTATTGCCGCTCAAATCAGTTTGGAATCCTCGTGCTAAATATATTTTGCCATCTTTAATACTAAACCACATTTGTAGTTTTTGCACTGCTAGCTGTTTTAAATCATTTCGTTGTATTGCTTCAGCTACTTTATTTAGAGGTTCGAAGCCTGAGATTTTAAAACTAGGCAAATCAAAATCTCCTATTGAAGTTAGTGTACCTAGTTGCGGTTTTAGGTGTTTGTCCAAACTTCCATTTGCGATAAAGTCTGCATTAAAATTCCCTGTTATATAATCTGCTATTGGAGCATATGCTTTTATGGTACTACAATATTTTGATATCTGCCCGATATCCATTTGTTTCATTTTGATATGGAAATTCATTTCTGGTTTTGCCATATTGTTTGCATCATAATAACCTTCCATTTTCACCTTCCCACCCATCAGTCCAGACTCCATACTTTCTATGGTTAATCTTCCACTATGTAATAATAAAACTGCAACTGTGTTGTTGAGCAAAAGATTATCATATAATACTTCTTTGGCTTTAGCACTAAGGGTAAAATCTATATTAACAGGCAATGAGAATGCTTCCAAAGGCACAGTATCTTTCGGCTGTGGAGCTTTATTGTCTTTTGCATCATTGCTTAAGAAGGTATTACAATTAAAATAATTTGATTTAATATCGAGCTTACCTTTTATAATATCATTCTTAAAAATATAAGCTAAGAAATTTTCTAATTTCCCACTTGCTTCCATATCGCTTGTTCCAAAAGTACATTTGAATTGCTCTAGATTTACATATTGCGGTGTAAATCCTAAATTCATTTTTTGTATATTTATGGGTTGTTTTAATGAAGTGGACTTATATATAAAATTATTAATTTCTAAATTGCCTGTTGCATTAAACTTATCATACTGCTTGTTGGTGATGCTACTCATGCGGCCATTTGCAGCCAAATCTGCTTTTAATATACCCTGCATTTCTGTTCCTTTTTCTTGGGGAACTATCTTTGCAATTTCTGCCAAATCTATGATACCTTTTATATGTGCATCGATCTGTGCATCGCTAACAGGAGTTTGTAAAACCAATTTCATATCAAACGGATTTTTGCCAATCTCAGCATGAGCAGAAGGTAAATTTATAATAGTATGATCGGGAACTCCATCTGGATTTTTTATATTTAAATCTAAATTAATATTTCGCACGTCTGTAGGCATACTTGGGTAGGCAAATGATGCATTTTTTATTTTTAAATCCACTCCAAATGCTGGCATTTGCTTATCATTATATATACCTTTTATATTCGCACCGAATGCCATTTGTCCACTTGTTTTTACTTGATCGAAACTGGTTTTATATATGCCAGGAATTAATGATAATATATTTTTGAATTCTGTTTGTTTGCATATTAATTTCAAATCCATTTTTAGGTCATCCCCAGGCATCGCAAAAGTTCCATCTAATCCAAATTGAAGTGCATTGATATTGATTTTATTTTCTTTGAATTTGAATGCAAAGTTTTTGATGTCCATGTCAATCAAAGCATCGAAACTGGCTTTCACGTTACTTAAATAACTCATACCGCCATAAGCCATTGTATAATTTGCTATACTTGTTTTTGTATCCAAATCAAACTGGTCTTGTGTAAAATCGCCTGACAAAGTATGGTCCATGTGCTCAGCCTTTGTATAAAAACCTAATTGTTTATCATCAAATACTAAATAACCATCTGCTATAGTTAACTCCTTCAGTTTCATTTTGAATTTTGAGGTAGTGTCATCAGGTTTTTTCGAACTATCCGGCAAGGTAATCGACCAATTGGCACGGCCATCTTGCAGCACCCTTGCATTAATACGCGGCTGATTGAGGTGGATGGTTTTTATAGAAATTTCATCCCCAGCAAACACACTCATCAAGTCCATTTTAATATATATATATTTGGCAGATATGAGCGTATCACCTGCAAATTCACCTTTATTGGCCAAACTGAGATTGTCGATACCAATTGACAAATAAGGGAATGAACGCAACAAACCAATACTGATATCATCATCAAAATTGAGGGTGGCATTCAAATGCTTGTTTGCTTCCTGTTTTATGAGGTTTACAATTTTAGATTTAAAAACGTATGGAATAGCTATTAAAATACCTATAACAACAAACAGTATAATTGCGATTTTTCTAAGTCGTTTCATTGCTTAATAAGAATATATTTTCTAGGGCAAATATATGCAATCTGAACCCACACAAACCAAGATGGATTCGTTTTTTTTGGACACAAGAAAAAGTGGATATGGAAAAAAAGTATCGAAGGTGCGTGCAACATTGGTTTTTATCTTAGTTATTTGCAAGTAATGAAAGGATTTATATATTCATTTGTTGCATTGTTTTTTATAATTGGCACACCATGCAAAGCACAAACAGTGCAGGGAGAAATACCTGATAGCGTTGCGAAAAAATATGGCTGCCAATCCATATGGAAAGTAATTGATGCCTCCAGAACACAATTCAAAAGCATTAGAGGAGCTAAGAAACCAATGAAGTACACCAATGCATATCAGGCTACATCATTGGTGCGTGGCACAAGCAGTGCCCAAATAATTGCAGATGGGCCGCATTGCAAATATGTAGCAACTATAGCCGAGACCTTTAATGGCTCAGAAGCTACCAAAGCTTATTCGAAGTTTTTACCCACTGCCGAAATTTGTTTGGAGGGTTGGGTTTTTGTTACAGAACCTGAAGAAGAGACCAACCAAATATATCGGTTTATTGCTTATGAGAAAGAAGATATGATTAGCGGAATAAGTGTAGAGGTGGCTCTTACTAAAGAAAAGAGTGGAAAATACAGGGTGGTGCTAACGATACAGCCTTGATTAATGGTTCCCTTCGACTTCACTTCGGCTGTCGCTCAGTGCGGGCTGCTCAGGGTAAAAATGGTTAATGGTTAATGCCATACGGCTGATTTAAGCGAATTGTTTTTCTGAAATCTGACACTCGTCGGCTGGAGCCATATAAAAATTGACAAGAATATTTGTATAGGTTGCAGTGGGAATTACATAGAACAAGTCATTCAATCACATTTCTACAAATCATTAAATATATAGTGCCCACAAGGAGACTCGAACTCCTACACCTTTCGGAACCACCCCCTCAAGGTGGCGTGTCTACCAATTCCACCATGTGGGCAAACTCGGCTGCAAATATAGCTTGAGCCTTTAGTTAATTAAAAATAATTTTGGAGTGTATTGGGGATTATTTATCAAACTTATATCCGACGCCTTTAACTGTACCGATATAATCATCGCCTAATTTCTCGCGGATTTTGCGGATATGCACATCAATGGTGCGGTCGATTACCAATACATCATCACCCCATATCTTTTCTAATATGGTTTCGCGGTTAAATACTTTACCAGGTTTAGATGCCAGTAAATATAATAGTTCAAATTCTTTGCGTGCAAGTTGTATTTTCTCAGAACCTCGGAAGACCATAAACTGTTCCCTATCTATTATAATATCTGCCACATCCAAAGCTTCCGTTTCTTTTAAAGTGGTTTTGCGACGTAGGATTGCTTTTAGTCTGCTTAATAATAAACGGGGCTTAATGGGTTTTGCCACATAGTCATCAGCACCTGCATTGAAACCACTAATCTCAGAATATTCTTCGCTACGTGCAGTGAGAAATACAATAAAATTCCCTTTCATCTCAGGCAGTTCACGCAATTGAATACATGTTTCTATACCATCTTGTATAGGCATCATCAGATCTAATAAAACTAAGTCGGGAATAAATGTTTTTGTTTTTTCAATAGCTTCTTTGCCATTGGTCGCTGTCTCTACCCTATATCCTTCTTTGATGAGATTGTATGAAATAAATTCAACAATATCTGGTTCATCATCTACCACCAATATTTTGTGGGTTATATTATTGTTCATAGTATATTTTGTTGCCGCAATATTATTACAATAATGTGAATAGGCTATTACGCGTGGGTTACGTTTGTGTTATGTGTGCAAAGCAATAGTTTTTCTAAAGTGAAATACGAGCTAAAGCCTTTTTTTTAATATTATAAGTAGATATAATACTAAGCCCGCAAATATACAATATTTTAATTACAATCCTTAACATTTAATATTGAAACTACAGTTATTCACATTCCCATAATCAACTATTAACTCTTTCATAACTCCATGTATACACTGAGGTAACTCAAAGGTAATTGTTTTGCATCTATATAATAAGTCTTAAAAAAACCAATTAAATAACAATCAAAACAATGAAAAAACACAAATTAATCATGCTTGCGATATTCCTGTGCATCGGATTATCAGCAATTGTTACCAATGCACAAGTTACTGTTGTTACCCAGCAGGACAGTATTAGTTCAGACGTTACTTGGACCAACAATAAACAATACTTAATTAAAGGGTATGTATATGTTACCTCTGGAACAACACTCACAATTGAACCAGGAACTATTATTAAAGGTGACAAAAACACCAAAGGCACTTTGATTATTGAGCGTGGTGCAAAAATTATGTGTGCCGGCACGCTAAAAAACCCAATTGTTTTTACAAGTAACCAAGCAGCAGGCAATCGCAGTTATGGCGACTGGGGCGGGCTTATTATATGTGGCAGTGCTCCTACCAACTGGACCGCAGGTCAAGCACAGGTAGAAGGCGGGCCTCGTAGTTTATATGGCGGTACTAATGCACAGGACAATTCAGGTATATTAACTTATGTACGTATTGAATTTGGCGGTATTGCTTTCTCTCCCAACAACGAAGTAAACGGACTTACACTTTGCGGTGTGGGTGAAGCTACAACAATTCATCATATTCAAGTATCATATAGTGGCGATGATAGTTACGAATGGTTTGGCGGAAATGTAAATGCTAAATACCTTGTTTCGTATAGAGGATGGGATGACGATTTCGATAATGATGCTGGTTACAAAGGAAAAAATCAATTTTTGGTGTCTTTACGCGATCCTTATGCTGCTGACCAATCGGGCAGTAAGTGTTTCGAGAGTGATAGCTATTTAGCTGGCACCAAAACCGGTTTGGCCGGCGATACCAGTGGTCTCAACCGTTCCATATTTGCTAACGTAACTGCTGTTGGACCACTTGTGAGCCCAAGTTCTACAGCTTATGATCCACAATTTGTTGCTGCTGCACACATACGCAGAGGAAGCAGCATGAGTATATTAAACAGTTTGCTAATAGGTTACCCTGCAGGTATATTGATTGATGAGTCTTCGCCTTCGTTTGGTTCAACTGTAGCTAATATACAAGACTCTTTATTGGAGATATCAGGTGTGGCAATTGCAGGTATTCCATCAGGAGGAAGTCCTGCTCAAAAAGAAATAATGTACGTAATAAATGGTGCACGAAATTTAACCCCTACTACTGCAAGTGCTGATACAGTTACAGGAACTCCTTTTGGAGTTTATGACGGGCCTTTCTCTTGGTTAAAAGAAAGCAAACATCGCAATAAGATATATGCAAATGCACAAAATGGTTTAAAGCTACAAAGCCCATTCAACTTGGTTAATCCTAACTTTGTTCCCACCAGCAGTTCAGTGATTTGCTATAATAGTAAAGCCCTCCCAGCATATATGACCGACAAGTCGCATTTTGCATCCGCTGATCCATTTGGCAATGGAAAAGTATATCCTTTTAAAGCAAGCATGGCAATTAATACCGATACTTCTAATTGGTTTGCAAACTATAATGCTCCAGATTTTGTGCCATCAAGCAGCCCTAAATTATCTAACCCCTTCTTCGATAAAGTAAATTATATAGGTGCATTTTCTGGCACACAAACCACTAATGACGACTGGACAAAAGGTTGGTGTAATTGGGATCCCGTAAATACTGACTACAGCAAAGTGCTTGACCCTACTGCTATATACAATGTTGAACAAAAAACATTTACAGCATCTGTATTCCCCAACCCTGCACATGAAATGACTACTATATCTATATCACTTATAAAAACTGCTGATGTAATATGTAACTTATATGATGCTACAGGCAAAATGGTTTATACAACCGGCAAACAAAACTTGGCTGCAGGACAAAATTATATTATCATAAATACTGCACAATTACCAGAAGGTATATATTATAGTAATACCACATGCGGCAATACCACCACTACTAATAAAATAGTGGTAGTAAAATAAGGAACAGCTCTTATTTTGGTTGGTCACAAGACCAACCAAAGGCATTATCACAACACTTTTATTTTGATATAAAAAAAGTCTCTCATTCCTGAGAGACTTTTTTTATATATTCTATTGGATAAAATTAATATATATAAATATCTTACTTATTATACTTTATATATATATCCAAAGCCCTTATCGGTAAACTTTTGCGATTTGATTTCAGCAATCATTTGCTCAGGGGTTCGCCACTCTGTTAAAGCCCATTTCATGCTTTCGCCAATGGAGTAATTGCAAGAAACTTTATTATCAGAAATTTCCATGATTCTTTGTAAACATAGCACTGCATTGTCGGTTTGCTCAGGCACTGCGTATTCGTATGATATAGTATTTATTGCTTTGGTTAGTCCTTCCAATACTTCTATTTCAAATCCCTCCACATCAATTTTAATAAATTGAGGCAAGCCAAATTTACTAATCAAATTATCGAGGGTGGTCATTTTAATTTGGCGTTTCACATTCCAATTATATTGTCTGAATCTGCCACTATTCTGTGTAGTAGAAATAAAATCTTCAGAAAATGTAGAAATAGTGTGAGCATCTGATATGAACATCGTTTTTTCTTCTACTTTGGGTCCTAATCCCATTGGCACCAATTTAATTTTATTGCCGAATTTTCTTTTTAAATATTTAAGACATTCATATTGAGGCTAAAAGGTATATATTCGTTTCAGCATATTTTTATCTTATTATAATAATGAATCTTGGGTGTATAGTTTGGGACTAATTTACAGCAATATTGCTATATAATTTGTGCCGAGTGGTTTTTGGCATCAACTTTTTCAATGATTTGTTCAATGATACCGCTTTCATTTATCACAAAAGTGGTGCGGATAATCCCCAAGTATTTGCGACCAAAGAGCATTTTCTCACCCCATACGCCATAGTCAGAAATTATTTTGTGTTCCACATCGCTCAGAAGCGAAAAGGGGAGTGAGAATTTTTTGATAAACTTGGCATGTTTTTTTTCAGTATCCATGCTAATTCCCAGTATTTCGTAGCCTTTGCTTTTAAAACCTTCGTAATTGTCACGCAAGTCGCAAGCCTCAATGGTGCATGTTGGGGTATCGTCTTTAGGATAGAAGTATAATACTAATTTTTTACCTTTGTAATCGGAAAGGGATACAGTTTCACCTTTTTCGCTGGTAGTTTTAAATGTGGGTGCTTTTTGCCCTACCTGTAATTGCATTTATATGTATATTAAAATAAATTAAGAAAGCAATTGCTGTCTCAATAGGAACTCCAATTGCCCGTTTACCTTTTCCAACTCATTATTCATGTCGGCCAATTCCTCATTTTTTATTTCCAATTGTTCGTTCTTTAATTTTACTTCTTCCAATAACCTCACACGTTCACGTCTTAAAAAAAACACCTCCGTACCTTGTTTAATGGTAGTAAGCATCTGGTTCTCGTCCCAAGGTTTTTGGTGGTATTGAAATATATTCACTTTATTAATAGCATCAACTAGTGCAGTAAAATCAGTATATCCTGTAAGCAGCACCCTAACAGGTTCGGGATTTATTGCAACCAGTTTTTCAAGAAACTCTACACCGGTCATTTCAGGCATTCGTTGGTCTGTAATCACCATGGCAAAGTCATGCAAATGCAATTCTTCTAATGCTTTTAAAGCAGAATCATAAGTATGGACATCATAGTCTTTTCGAAAATGCGATTTGAAGCCAATAAGATTTCCTGGCTCATCATCAACATATAATATCTTTATTTTGGGGGTATTTATTTCTGAGTCCATCATCCTAAATTCGCCTGCAATTTATTAGAATTTTAAAAATGTGCAAGAATAAAATTTCCAAAAGTTTAAAATAAATGCGTTTTCACGTTAGAAAACTTCAAATAACATAGGTATGCTTTTATGAATGACAATTGAAGTAATTTTAAAAACTGGCTTCTTTTCAACAATGATTTAACAGCTGTAATCTATTCAATTTTTATAGGTATCATTGTATGTAACAAGCACCATAATAATGCATGAATAGAAGCAGGCAAAACTGCAGAAGATGCTAGGCTGTGGCTCAAAAAAGAGAGTTATGCTGACCAACCGATTGCTGCTTCAACATTTATGGAAAACCAGATTCAAACCCATAAAAACCCTATAAACAGGAAAAATACATTCTGAAAAAATGGACACTTATAAAATCCGAATCATACGAAACTCAATTTATTAATAGCGTATTTAAACCCAATAAAAAATAAAACAACGTCTAATGAAAAGATTGCAATGAGGCGTTAAAGATTATCAGTTAAAATATTATAATGATAGCAAATGTAAAAGTTTTCAGACCTATTGACGATGCCATGTCTACTGATAAGTTTATAGCAGGGTATGCCGAGGTGCTTAAAGTGTATGGTGTTACTAGAGTAACCTCCACCCAAAAAGATTGGCGATACAATCCAGACAATTACATTATATTGTTTGAAGATGAGAATGAGGATAAGGCATTGGGTGGGGGACGCATACAAATTTTTACACCTAGCCAAAGTTTGCCTATTGAAGCTGCGGTAATGGAAAAAGACCCAAAAATATATGATGTTATTAGACAATTTAAGCACCATGAAACCGCAGAATTTTGTGGTTTATGGAATTCGAAAGAAGTTGCAGGACATGGCATTGGAAGTATTTTCTTAGGTCAAGTTTCTGTGGCCATTTGCCCCATGTTAAACTTAAAATCACTTTTTGCTTTGTGTTCACCACCATCATTAAAAAATGCTAGAAATGCTGGATTCGAGGTCATACGTTCATTGGGCAATAATGGTACATTCTATTATCCAAAGGAAAATTTATTGGCTACTGCAACCATCATAAAAGACCCTATCGAACTGGAGTATGCTGACCCAAAGTACCGTGAGGGAATATTATCATTAAGGAATAATCCAGAACAAGTCCATCATGCAAATGGCCCAAAAGGCGATCTTGTTTTGAATTGCCGTATTAAGGTAGTGCCAAGAAAATGACATTAAGATTATATATCATTTTAGCAATAACGTATTTTGGCACCTCTGCATCTGCACAAATAGTTTTTGAACACAATGAAACCGAATTAAACATTAGTAAAAAAGTAGATTATTATATTGATTCTAACCAATCAATGCAAATAAAAGATGTGATGAAGATCGCATTTGACCAAAAAATTTCGAGTCAATTTGATATTCCAAACCTACAACTTACCAATTATAGTTTTTGGTTCAAGTTTCAATTAAAAAACTATTCAGAATATAAAAAGCTTTTGTTGGTATATGACCAACCTATATTAAATGATATTATACTATATAAAGTTAAAAATGGCGTTATTGACTCCGTGCTTTCCGGTGAAAGAATTCCATTAAGTAAAAGACAATTTAAATGTAATATTCCTGTATTTGAAGTAATAGATGATACATCAGATTATTATATAAAAATAACCAGCATCAGCACTTTACAGCTTGACCTTAAACTTAATAGCCTCAACAAATTTGTTGAGGATCGATTTGCCAAAAACTTGCTATTGGGTATCTATTATGGAATGCTGATGATCATGCTTTTCTATAATTTTTTTATATACTTTACAGTTAAAGACAAAATATACCTATATTATTCAGTATATATGGCTGTGCTCATCATTACACAGCTTGCTCTCGAAGGTTATGGCAACGTAGTATTATGGCCCGATAATTTATGGCTTACACAATATGCTTTGCTTTTATTTACCCCCCTTGTAAACATAACTGGGATAATATTTGCCAATAAATTTTTGAACGTCAAAGAAAATATACCCATACTTCATAAGATTAGTAAAGTTCTTTTGGGATTGCTGGTTCTTATCATGGCAATCACTTTGTTTTATTCTCGGGCAGCTGCCTTTAATTGCGCAAGGAATGTATTGGGACTAAGCCCTATTTATTTATTTGTTGTCAGCCTTGTTGCTGTTAGAAAGAAAATTCCTTCAGCAAATTATTTTCTGATATCTTGGACTAGCCTAATTTTAGCATTGGTAGTATATATATTAAGAGATGTGGGTGTACTTGAGCATAATAATTTCACCAATTATGCATTGCAAATAGGTACAGCCATAGAGGTAACACTTCTATCATTTGCACTGGGCGATAAAATAAGACAATATAGAATTGAAAAAGAAATATCGCAGGCAGAAGCAGTGAGAGTATCCAAATTAAATGAAGAGATTTTGGCAGAACAAAATGTGCTGTTGGAGCATCAGGTTAAAGAAAGAACTTCTGAACTAAATAAAACTTTGGGCGACTTAAAACTAGCCCAAACAAAACTGGTTGACAACGAAAAAATGTCGTCGCTGGGTCAGCTCACGGCGGGTATCGCACACGAAATCAATAATCCCATAAATTTTGTGAGTTCCAATATCAAACCATTGAAACGTGATGTGCATGAACTAATGAATATAGTTCATGAGTCGGAAACCTTGTTTTCAAATTTGGGAGATACAGATATGGTAGCAAAGCTAGTTAAAATCAAAGAAAAATATGATTTCAATTATTTGAAAGAAGAAATCCCGCAGTTGTTCGATGCTATACAAAATGGAGCAGAAAGAACCGCGGAAATTGTAAAAGGGCTCAAATCATTTTCACGTGTTGATGAACAATCGCTGCGCCTAGCAGATGTGCATGAAGGAATTGATTCTACTTTAATGTTATTGAAGACTCAAATGGGTAGTATTACCATAGTAAAAGAATATGGAGAAATGCCTTTAGTGGAATGTTTTGTAGGTAAAATGAATCAAGTATTTATGAATATTCTTAATAATTCAATTTATGCACTCACTAAAGCTAAAGAAAGTATTGTAAATCAAGAAATAAAAATAAAAACTTATAGTGATGAGAACAATCTATATATTGAATTTAGTGATAATGGCCCAGGTATAGATGAGGGTTATTTGGGTAAAGTATTTGAACCATTCTTCACCACAAAACCTGTTGGTGACGGCACAGGGCTAGGACTATCAATAGTATATAGCATTATAGAAATGCACAAAGGACAAATTAATGTCCTGTCGAATAATAATTTTGGAACTTTATTTAAAATTTCCATACCTTTGAAACAAGAATGAAGCCACCTGAAAACAAACCAAAAATTTTATACCTTGACGATGAACCACACAACATTACAGGTTTAAGAGCTATACTTCGTAAAGAATATGAGGTAATTGGATGTTTATCGGTTAGTGAGGCTTATGCTTTGCTAAAGGAAGAAGAATACCAGATTGTGGTGGCCGATCTTAAATTGGGTGAAGATGATGGTATTGATTTTTTAGATGATATCAGGGAAGAATATCCCCGTCCTGTAAAAATTCTTCTCACTGCATTTTTCGATTTTGCAGCAGCTGTTAAAGGAATCAACAAAGCAAAAATATTTAGCTATTTATTTAAACCACTCAACGAAGACGAGGTTTTGTCAACTATTAGAATAGCACACGAACATTATTTGAATAATGCGTTGCTTGAGTTTAAACAAGACGAATTGGAAAAAGCACATGAAGAATTAAACCGCTTTGTATACAGTGCTTCTCATGATATGCGTGCTCCGCTTCGTTCCATTATTGGCATCATTAAAGTCGCTGAAATGGAAGGTATTGATGACAGGGTGAAGCATTATTTTAGTTTAATTGAGAGGAGTGTGAACCAATTGGACGCATTCAATTTGAACTTGATTTCCTATTTTAAAAACAACAAACAAGAAACCGTGATTGAACCTATTGATTTTAAAGAAATCGCTAGGGATATTTTCGAGCAATTCCAATACTACCCTGGTGCAGAAGCAATCAATTTTGTAATTAATACCAACCAAAACGAACCCTGGATGGGTGATTTATTTAGAATTAAAATAATTTTTAATAACCTGATTACTAATGCCATTAAATTTCAAAGGAGTGAAATTACCAATAAGCATATTATTTTTACATGCGATACCACAGACTCAAAAAAAGCAACATTAATTTTTGAAGACAACGGGATAGGCATAGACGAAGAGGATCAGAAAAGAATTTTTGAAATGTTTTATAGGGCTACTAGGCAGAACTCAGGTTCAGGTATTGGATTATATATAGTAAAAGAAGCATTAAATAAAATAGGAGCACAAATTAGAATAGAATCGAAACCCAATATTGGTACAAAATTTATTTTAGAAATACCCACGAAACAAAACATTGAAGCATGAAGTTTTTATTAATAGACGATAGCGAGATTGAACTTTATGTAACCTCTAGGTTGCTTGACAATGCAGGCTTATCCACCAGTGTACTTACATTTTTGGAAGCTAAAGACGCATTATCTCATTTGCTTACTATAAAAACTGAAGACCAACACCTTCCTGATGTAATTTTATTAGATATACACATGCCAACCATGAGCGGTTTCGATTTCTTAGATAGTTATATACAATCTTTTGGATCGGTGCTGAGCAAACCTATTTCTATTATCATACTATCAAGTACAGCCGACCAAAAAGATTTTGAGAAAGCAGCCAAATACTCCATAGTAAAAGGAGTGTTTGACAAACCTTTAGACACTGGTAGGCTTAAAACTTTATTGGAAGAAATCAATACTTAATATATACTTTTTTAGTATATATATTTTCATTCCCTACTTTATCCGCCACTTTTAAAATTACAGTTGCTTTACCATTTGGTGTACTGGCATCAAAAAAGCAAGTAAGCATATCACTTTTGGCATCATACTCTGCCAATACCCATTCATTATTTATATATAAATTGTATTTATCAATACCGCTAAGTTTATCGATAATTTTAAAACTTAAATGCTTCCCTTTTATATGACTTTTCTTATTGATATTAAGGGGTTTTATAATAGGATTTTGTAAATCTTCGCCAATAAAATAAATACCAGGTTTTGAAATACTTGCTGACACCCTACCATCTTTATGCAAAAAGCCCCCAGCATATATAATATTTTTGTTATAATCAATATAATACAATGAAGATTTACTGTGCAAGGTTTTGCCATTATAGTTAATTGCCAAATTACAGGGCTTAATAAATGTGATTGGCAAATCAGAATGTTTGTATTTTACTTTCACCTTCCCATTCCCCAATTCACTGGCTTCTATATCATCGGGAATACTTAGGTTGTTTTCTAAAAAAGTAAGTTCGCAATAGGTCTTTGCTTTAACTGAGTCCATGGTAATAATAGAATATTTTACAGTATCAGCAATACCAAATATATTAAATTCAAATTCTTTTGAAAAGCCCGCCAAATCTATTGCTTCAATTTTTACATGATACATTTTATTTACCTCTACATCAAACACACCGTCATTTTTGGCTTGGTAAAAATATAATTGATTCGAACTTAATTTATATAATCTTTGATACTTAATTCCATAGTTCCACCAATTGGCAAAATTGAGATGGGCATTTACATACTTGGATTTATCAAACGAAAATTTTTCAAATTTGCAAGTATAATATTTCTCGTTATTAATATATAAATTAATCTCATAAGGATTGAAAGGAATTACTTTAAAAGTAGTATAATCATTTACTACTGCATCAATACCTACTGAGCCTTCGGGAATAAATACGGTGTCAGAGTTTTTATCATTATAATTGATTACTGCAAGCGTTTTATTAGCATTGAAATCTCTTTTATATATTCTATTAATCGCCACTTGTTTTATTTCAGGAGCGATAGTATCATTCACATCAATCCCAAACAAAACTGGATTAATAATTTCTTCTGTTTTTGTATCTCTAATTTCAAAATGAATATGCGGACCCGATGATCCTCCAGTATTTCCGCTCAATGCAACTAATTGTCCTTTTACCACAACAAGTTCACCTTTCTTGGGAAATATATCCATCTCGAAATTTTGATTAGCATATTGAATATCTTTTACATATTTCCCTATAGCATCAGTATAAGAATTTAAATGTCCATATACCGTTGTATAACCATTGGGATGATCAATATATAACGCTTTGCCGTATCCAAAAGGAGATATTTTAATACGTGAAACCCAACCATCGGCTGCAGCCATCACTGGCATATTTTCTATATCATAGGTTGTAATATCTATGCCCGCATGGAAATGGTCATTTCGCAAAGTGCAAAAGCCTCCCGAAAGATATATGGGTAAATCGATGGGTGAACGAAAATAATATTGCGGATATGAATTTTGAGCAAAAACGATATGATTACTTAGCAGAAAAAAAACTATACCTATATAAAATATGTTTTTTTTCATTTAATCAATACTTCCAAATTTTTCTGGTCGAATATATACCCTTCTAGTTTGTCGCCAATCTGCACAGGCCCCACCCCTGCTGGCGTTCCCGTAAATACAATATCCCCTTTTTTGAACATGAAATATTGTGACATGAACGCAATGAGTTCATCTATTTTATATATCATATCTGCAGTATTGCCCAATTGTTTTTTCTCGCCATTTTTATATAAGGTGAATTCTATTTTTTGCAAATCTTCAAACTTACTTTTGTTTACAAAATCGCCAATAGCAGCACTCATGTCAAAGCCTTTGGCAAGCTCCCAAGGTAAGCCTTTCTTCTTCAAATCGTTTTGTAAGTCACGTGCTGTGAAATCAATTCCCAATGCAATTTCATCATAATACTTGTGTGCAAACTGCGGTAATATATGTTTACCCGTATTATTTATTTTTACAATCAACTCCAACTCATAATGTATATCTTTTGAAAAATCAGGATAGTAAAAATCATAGCCTGGCCTTAGCACAGCATTGTCGGGCTTAATGAATATAACCGGATTTTCGGGCACTTCATTTTGCAGCTCTTTTATATGCTCAGAATAATTTCGACCAACGCAAAGTATCTTCATTTTATATTTTTATTTTAGTAAACAGTGGTCAGTAAACAGTAGTCAGTGCCATACGGCGTCAGCCACTGATTACTGACCACTGTTTACTGACTACTATATTATTCTTCGCTGAAATTAGGGTAGGTATAATTTGTGGGAGGGGTAAATGTTTCTTTTATAGTACGCATACTGCACCAACGTAATAGATTCACTTTTGCTCCTGCTTTATCATTTGTACCGCTTGCACGTCCGCCGCCGAAAGGTTGCTGACCTACTACCGCTCCCGTAGGTTTATCATTTATATAAAAATTGCCTGCTGAGTGACGTAATATATTTGTTGCCAATTCTATCGCATAACGGTCTTGCGATATCACAGCACCAGTTAATGCATAAGGAGATGTATTATCTAATATATGTAATGTTTCTTCAAATTTTTCATCATCATATATATATATAGTGAGCACAGGTCCGAATATTTCTTCGCACATGGTTATCGAATTTGGGCTTTGCGTAAGAATAATAGTTGGCTTAATAAAATATCCTTGCGATTTATCATAAGTGCCGCCTGCGATTACTTCCACATTGGGGTCGGCATGGGCACCATCAATATAGCTTGCAATTTTATCGAAAGCTTTTTCATCAATTACTGCGTTCACAAAATTGGTAAAATCTTCAACAGGTCCTACTTTTATATTATTAACTTCTGCGATTAATTCTTTTTCTAATTTAGTCCATAAACTTTTGGGTAAGTATGCACGCGATGCTGCTGAACATTTTTGCCCTTGGAACTCGAAAGCACCACGAACGATTGCCGTTCTCACCACATCAACATTTGCTGATGGATGCACCATTATATAATCTTTACCACCTGTTTCGCCTACTATTCGGGGATAGCTTTTATATGTTTGTATATTATCACCAATTTGTTTCCATACATTTTGGAACACACCTGTTGAACCCGTAAAATGTATCCCTGCAAAATCGGGATGTTTAAAAATTATATCACCTGTCTCAGGGCCACTTGCATATACCAAATTGATAACACCTGCGGGCACACCCGCCTCTATAAAAATCTCCATGAGCACATTGGCTGCATATATTTGCGTAAAGGCCGGTTTCCATACTATTACATTTCCCATCATAGCTGCCGAGGCAGGAAGATTGCCCGCAATTGCAGTAAAATTAAATGGTGTGAGTGCGAATACAAAACCTTCAAGTGCCCTGTATTCTATTCTGTTCCAAATCCCTTTTGATGAAATCGGTTGGTCGCTATATATCTCGCTCATGAAAGCTACATTGAAACGAAGGAAGTCTATCATCTCGCAGGCAGCATCAATCTCGGCTTGAAAAGCATTTTTCGATTGACCCAACATAGTAGCCGCATTTAATTTATAGCGATAAGGTCCGGCTAATAATTCAGCAGCCTTTAAAAATATGGCAGCTCGCTGTTCCCAAGGCATATTCTCCCAATCGGCTTTAGCAGCAAGGGCTGCATCGATTGCTTGTTGCACATGTGAAGCATCACCTCGATGGAAATGACCCAGTTTGTGATTTTTGTCATGCGGAGGATTTATATCTTTTGTATTTCCTGTTCTCACTTCTTTACCTCCTATATACATGGGTATATCTAAAGTTTTCGACCGTGCATCAGCCAATGCTTCTTTTAATAATTTGCGTTCTGTAGTGCCTGGTGCATAAGGAAAAATGGGCTCATTAATAGGTGTTGGGATTTTGAAAAAACCGTTCATTTTGCTGTTATTTTAATTTTGTGCAAACCTACAAAAACAAAGCCCTAAAAAAAATTACAAAAAAAAAGATATTATTTTGGGTATTTTTTGACAAAAATGTCTTTTATTCGCATCTCTTTAAAATTACTAATCTTTTTACTAATATGATTACAAAATCAAAAATGAAAGTATTCTTGGGTGTTTCTACACTGCTAGTTTTTCTTTTCAATTACGGGGCTAAAGCCCAAACTTATTGCCAACCCCAGTATACCAATGGAACTGGATTTGGTGTTTACACTACTACTGTGTTGCTAGATTCCTTGTTTGATAGCACAGGTGCTTCTGGCAATCCCTATTACACTTACGACACAACAAAAACCACTTCCATATTTATTGGAAACTCTTATCAAATGTTTATTAGTCCAGGTACTAATAACAATTCAAATAGCATGGCAGTTTGGATTGATTTTAATTCAGATGGAGACTTTGTAGATGCTGGGGAAAAATTGATTCAAATGAACAATATGCCCACCAATGCTACTAGAAGTTCTTTTAACTTCAGTGTGCCGTGCGGAGCTAAATTAGGGAAAACTCGAATGCGTGTTCGAAATATGTTTAATAACAACAATACCAATATGGCATCTTGTGCTACTTATGGTTTTGGTGAAACACAAGACTATAATATTACTTTGCTTGACAATCCTTTGCATGTCGGTTCCTCACTCGCTACACAATATAATACTTATAATGTTGGTAAAGGAATGAGCTACCAAGAACTCCTTTGTCTTAAAGTTTTTGTTGCTGGATGTTCAGATACATTGAACTTATCGCAAATTAATTTTAACTTAAATGGCACCTCAGATACCACAGATATAACCAACGCAAGGGTATTCTATACAGGCAATACCAATCAATTTGACACTACAGTTTCATTTGGTTCACTATCATCTCCTGGTTCTACTTTTTCCATAACTGGCAATCAAAATTTGTCGAGGGATACCAATTATTTTTGGCTTGCGGTAGATGTTTCTTCATCAGCAACGATTGGAAATAGTTTAGACGCTGAGGTGTTAACTATTGAAGCTAATACTGCACTAGATACTCCATCAATAACAGCTCCCAAAGGCAAACGTGTTATTGCTGCACCTATGACATTTAATAGCTTAAACGCGACACAATATACAACTGGCCAGGTAGGTAAAGGCAGTTATAATAATGAAATAATTGGGATTGAAGTTGATATGAGTTCTAGCGGTGCTCAAGTTCCTCTTACTGGCTTAGCATTTCACACTGGCGGTTGCACCAATGCATCTACTGATATAGCCAGAGCACGTATATATTATACTGGCAATACTTCTTATTTCGATTCAACATTGGGTAAATTTGGTACTACTATTAATAGCCCTAATGGCTCGGTGCTGATGAATGGTTTGGTATACCTGCAACCAGGAACCAATTATTTTTGGATTACTTATGATATCGCCGCAGGTGCAACTTTAGGCGATTCGGTTGATGCTATTTTGGATAGTGTGAGTATTAATGGTACAACCCAATATCCTACAGTTGGAAACCCTGCTGGAGAAAGATATATATTAAATAACTACTGCGTACCTGTTCATGGTGCATGTGGTACTAGTTTTATTGATGCCGTAACTTTTGGTAGTATTTCAAATACCAAAAGTGGCTGCTCAAGTTTAACTGCGAATGCATATAATGATTATCCGCAATCTTCTTATTTTACTTATGTAAATAAAGGAAATGCATATGATCTTTCTGTTACCAATAGCAACGCTAACCAGCTATATTCTTTTTGGGGCGACTGGAACCAAAATGGAACGTTTGATGCAGGCGAGTGGACTCAAGTGCATACAAATAACCAATTAAACGCAGGTGCAAGTACCACAAAAACTATTACTATACCTTGTTCTGCTACCAAAGGTTGGACAAAGATTCGCGTACGTTCTCGTGCAACAGGTTTTGGGTCACAAAATGGATCGGGCGATGCTTGTACCCAATTTGGATCAGGTGAGTGCGAAGACTATGTTATATATGTGACCGATTCACAAGTATTCCAAAAAACTACTGTTACAGCTAGCACAGCTGATGTTGCTGGTGGTTCGACAAGCAATGTAATTGTGAAAATAAAAATGATGGCATCTAATTGTGCCAGCACACCACAAGCGACTGACTTTTATATGCAAACCAGTGGAAGTACCAACGCATCAGCGGATATTACCAATGCAAAAATGTGGTATACAGGTGCCGTTGATACTTTTAAAACAACTACTCAATTTGGCAGCACCCTAACATCACCTAGTGGAGCCATGCATTTTACGGGCACTACCAATATGGCAGTAGGTATAAACTATTTTTGGGTGAGTTATGATATACAATCAGGAGCCACCAATGGCGATTATGTAGATGTGGTTTGCGATTCATTTAAGGTTTCAAATAAAACTTATATGCCTGAAGTAACTGCACCTTCAGGGAACAGAAAAATTGCTGCTTTAATGACTTTTAAAGATGCTGTTGCGATGCATAAAGACACTACTCCGGTGGTAGCTGCATCTACTGGAAACCAAGTATTGACGGTTGCTGTGGTAATGAACCAAGGAGCTTCAGTTAACCTTACTGATATGACCTTTAATGCAACTGGCAGCACAAGTATTACAGGCGATATTGTTAATGCACGTTTATATTCATCTGGCAGTAGTAAAACTTTCAATATTGCAAACATGACTAAAGTTGGCAATACAATCACTGCGTTAACTTCTACTTTCACATTCACAGGCTCTGTGGCACTATCACCTGATACCAACTGGTTCTGGTTAGTATATGATATCAATGCCGCAGCTACTGGAAATGATTTAATTGATGCCGAATGTGTGAGCATGAAAATAAACAGTATAATGGATACACCATCGGTTACCACTCCAAGTGGCTCTCGTTCGGTATTACTTACTTATTGTCTTCCTTCTTTCCAAGGTGGATGTGGTCAACAATTTATACAAAGTGTATATTTTAATACCATCAAGAACGTGAATAGCGGTTGCACTAGTGGCACATCAAATCGCTTTACTAATTATCCCATCTCTTCTTTTGTGACTACTGTATTAAAAGGAAGTAAATATGAACTGAAGATGACCGCCTCTGGTGCTGCAGAAGTTTTTGGAGCATGGATAGACTTTAATCAAAACAGCACGTTTGATGCAAACGAATTTTATAGTAGCGGTAATGCTATCAATGCAAATGCCAATGACTCAGTAAATATTACCATACCTTGTAATGCAAAATTGGGATACACCAGAATAAGAATTCGTTCTCGTTCAAATGCTGGAACAATTGCCAGTGGTGATCCATGTACACAATTTGGTAGTGGCGAAGCTGAAGACTATACTATATTAATTGCAGACAATGACAATACTGGTGCCCTAGGTAAAGACAAATTGCTTTGTTCTAATTCAATTTTAACTCTTAGCCCTGGTGGAGGATATTTTAGCTATGAGTGGAACACAGGAGACACTACCAGTTCTATTGGCATAATTACTCCAGGCTCTTATTATGTTACTTATAAAAGTGGATCAGGTTGCGTAAACACTGACACTATTAATATCGGTTCATCAACCATTAGTGTTTCTGTAGGTAATGACACAGCTATATGTAATGGAGGGCCAGCTACTTTTGATGCAGGTGCTGGATATGTTAGTTATTTATGGAATACAGGTGATACCACCCGTAAAATAACAGTTACAACTCCTGGTTTATATTATGCCACCGTTACAAATAGTGATGGATGTGCTGCTACCGATACTGCTGAACTTATCAGAAAGCAACCTGCTAATTTCACGCTTGGTGCCGATCAAAATGTTTGTGTTGGATTCAATACCACACTCGATGCGGGCTCAGGTTTGACAAGTTATTTATGGAACACAGGTGATACTAGTCAAAAAATTACGGTAAACCAAACTGGTACTTACTATGTTGCTGTTGTTGACAATGGAGGATGTACTGGTGTAGATAGCATTAACATAACTATAGTAAAAGCAACTACTAATTTTGGAAATGACATAACAACTTGTTTTGGAAATATGGTAACATTAGATGCTGGAAATAACAAATCATTCAAATGGAATACAGGAGCAACCACACAAACTATTAGTTTGACAAATGTCGGTACCGGTGCATTTATAGTTGATGTTGTAAGTGCTGATGGATGTAAAGCTACAGATACTATTGCCGTAACTATTAACCCGCTACCTACAGTGAGTTTAGGTGCTAACAGATATATTTGCAATGGAGGTCCATTAGCATTGGATGCTGGCAGCGGACAAAGTTCTTATAGCTGGAGTACAGGAGCTACCACACAAATATATAATGCTACTGCCGCAGGAACTTATCAAGTAATTGTTACTTCACCACAAGGTTGCGTTGATAGTGCTTCGGTAACGCTTACTGCTTCATCAGTATCTGTAAATGCAGGACCAGATAGAACTTATTGCGTAGGAAGTGTTGATTCGTTCTTTGTAGCGCAAGGATATGCTAGTTATGCTTGGAAAGATGTGAGCACGGGCGTAGTGATGAGTGTTGGGAATTATTTCACACCCGTAAAAACCGGTACTTTTACAATTACTGTTTCTAATGCTAATGGATGTACCGCAACTGATACCGTGATGGCCACCATAAACCCGATGCCCGATGCTTCATTTACCTCCGCATGGGTAAGCCAAGTGGTGAACTCTATTAAATTTACACCAACTGTAACTGGACAAGGATCTTATAAATGGGATTTTGGCGATGGTGGACAAAACACCCAAGAAAGCCCAATATACACATATTCTACTTTTGGCACTTACAAAGTAAGTTTAACAGTAACAACAGGAGCAGGGTGTAGCAAAACAATTATACAATCATTAAACATTACAGGTATAACAGCAGCTGAGCAAAACACTTTTGCAGCTAGTGTAATGCCCAATCCTTTTAATACACAAAGTACCTTGCAATATACATTAACCAAAGGCGATTATATAAATGTGAACATATATGATATACAAGGCAACTTGGTTGAAACATTATATAATGGTAAACAAGAAAGTGGCAAACAACAACTCACTATTGATGGTGGTAAATATGCAGCTGGTTTATATATGATTCGTATTACAGGACAAAACAGCAATTCAGTAATCAAATTGAGTAAGACTGAGTAATAAAATTTAGTATCTAATACTTAAAAAAATGCCACTCCGTTTTGGGGTGGCTTTTTTTATGAATATTTATAGAACACTAAATACAACTAATGCACATAATTTATCTGCACACCGCTCGATTTTTTTTAATCAGAATCGATAGCTAGTTTTTCTATTTTGTGTCAGTCATCAAAACTGATAGCAACCGAGCAGGGTTTCTTCAACCCTTCGCATAATACCAAATTTTTTTCACCGGGATTTAAGGTCACTTCTATTATATTTTTATAGGATGTTAATTTATAGTCATTTAGGACCAATCCTCCATTCAGGTTTAAGGAAACTACATCATCATCGCCACCACCTACAAATCCATTTTGTTTCTTATATTTATAATTTTCGGCACCAATTGTATAATGAGTTATTTGATAAGCAAGTTCAATCCCCATTTTTGATTAATGCTATATTGCAGTTTTATCGGGAACACAAGTTGTGCTGTATTGCCACCATATTTTTGCAATACATTTCCTTCGCGTATAAAATGATAGTTCATGGTAGATCCAGCCTAATCGAATCCTGTCCTTACACTAAAATTTTGCTGAGCCGATGCTGATAAAAGAATAAAATTAAATACTATTGTTATATAGAGGTATTTTTTCTTTACCCTAAAAGGAAATTAAATTTTCCCTTATTCATGTATTATTAAAACTCTATCAACTGATTACACTATTCTATAACTTTCCAAAAGTTTAAAAATTTCGGAAAGTTACTAGTGCTACTGCTTAATCGTTCCCAATTTCACTACTTCAAAATCGGTGGCTTTTATTTTTTTGAGGTTTTGTAAATCGGTGTCATTCCATCGTGAATCGGGTGCTCCACTAATGAACATATCTGAACCGATATCGGCCAATATAATACCGTAGGCTTTCATCCCTTTTAATATCACTTGCATATCTGCTGAATAGGTGCTGATATCGAAAGTTGATTTTAATCTGAGTCGAGCACCCATGGGTAACGAAGCACCTAGTGCTCCAGTTCCATTAACTTTGTGGTGGGCAGGGTCTACGTAGCCTTTATATACTTTTGCTTTACTCAAAGTGAAACGGACAGCATGATCTATTTTACCAGAAGCCACTTCATCATATCTTATTAAGCAAGGTAAAATTGGCAGTCCTGCTGCATCGGCCGAGGTCCATCCCTCTGTGCGGTAGGTATTTGTTTTGAGGTCGAACACCGCACCGCATGATGCTTCCCAACCACTTCCTACTTGTGTTGCGTTATACATTTCATATAATACTTTGTTTTGCAAATCCACGGTCAATACATGGCTATCGCCATTTCCATTACCTTCAATTGATGCAGTTAAAGGAACAGGATAAGGACCTGGTTCACTTTCGTTACCGTAATTTCCATCATAACTATTTGCTCTAAAAGTAATAGGTACTTTAGCTTGGCTTCCTGAAACCACAGAAAAAGGTATACCAATGGGAGCACCCTGCCAGGTGCCACTTCCAAAATCGGGATGCAAGCCTGTGCCGCCAATAGCTGCAATAATAGCAGCAGAATTGGGGTCCAATACACTTGCAGAAATATCGGTATTTAAAGGATGGTCGGTTGGGAAAATTTGTATTTTTTCCAAATCGGCTCGGGTAATATTACTCCAATCCATAAGTTGATTTGGATCCGTAACTACGTTTGTGTCTGATTTTTTATTGCAAGCACTTATCAATAAAGCAGCAGACAAAATATATAGAACTTTTTTCATGGTGGTATTTATTTGAAGCAAATATAAGGGAGGAAATGGGATTCGGGATTCGGGATTCGGGGCTGACGCCAGTTTATATAATATCACCCCGTTGGGGTTTTTGTTTTTTGCTTTTCCTCTTATATAACAGTGTCATCCCTCGGGATTTGGGGGCTGACGCAAGATTTACGATTTACGATTTACGATTTGGCTGACGCCTGATTACGGATGCCGTGGTGAGCGGAGTCGAACCATGACTGACTTCTATCTGCCGCATGGCCCCTTCCGAATCTTATTCGGGACTGAGTTCTGAGTCCAGAATCCTAAGTAAGGTCTTCCAATACCCCTAACCCATCTAAATGGCTACGGTCGTTGGTTTTGAGGAGGTTGAATTTTTCGCTATCGTATTCAAAAAGATACAACCCTGTATTGCTGTGATCGTGGTCGTCCATGTGCTGGAGACCCATGTTTTGAATAAGGCAAAGAAAAGATTTTAATGCACGGCCATGCATACATATTAAAATCGTTTTTTCTTGGGTTTGCGAAAATATATATTCTATTGCGGGTTCTTGGCGAGCTGCAAGTTCTAGCGGACTTTCGCCACCAGTGATTCTGATATGCAAATGTCCTTCACGCCATTCTTTTACACGTTTCCAATATTCGTTATCGAACTCTTTATTATGTTCTAATCCTTCGTGAATGCCCCAGCTTATTTCATTAAGCCCTGGCAATTCTTCAAAAGGAATACCTCCATCAATAAAATGTTGCACCGTTTGGCGGGTACGTTTTAATTGAGATATATATATTTTATCAAACGGAACCTCTCTATAACTTTTGAAAAACGAATGTGCTTGTGCACGTCCAGTATCATTCAAATCGCTATCTACACCGCTGCCTTGCACGATATTCTTTTTATTAAAATCCGTTTCTCCGTGACGTATGATATATACTTTTTTCTTATCCATTAAAAAAATCTAACTGTTAAATATTAAAATAAAAAAGGCTGTCGTTTGTATGGACAGCCTGATATATAATGTTTTTGGGGATTAACCTCTCTTTTCTTTGATACGGGCTTTTTTGCCGGTAAGTCCGCGTTGGTAGAAGATACGGGCACGTCTTACTTTACCACGACTCATCACTTCTATCTTTTCGATATTGGTACTGTGTATTGGGAAAATACGCTCAACACCTACACCATTTGAAATTTTACGAACTGTAAAAGTTTCGTTAAGACCACTGTTGCGGCGTTGGATAACCACACCTTGGTATAACTGGATACGCTCTTTGGTGCCCTCTTTAATTTTGTACGATACCGCTACGGTATCGCCAGCCTTGAATGATGGAAGGTCTGTCTTTAAAAATTCTTGCTCTACGATTTTTAATAAATTGCTCATGATTAGCTTAAAATTTGGGAGTGCAAAAATAGGGCTTTAACCTTTATAAAAAAATGTTTTTTTGATTATTCGTCTTCCACATCCTCTACTTTGAAAACCAGCTTATTGCTTGCCAAGAAATTGACACCTGAACTAATCACTGTTGCAAAGATGGGAGCCACGAACAACCTGTTTTTGTGCAAGTAAGCAGGCAAATAATCTGCTATATCCACGAAATAGTATACCAGTGCGATATTAATAAGGAAACCGATTGCATACACCAATGCGAATCTCCCAAAATAACTTTTTTTCTTTTGAGTCTGATGCCTAAAAGTCCAGTTTTTATTGACCGCATAGCTCACAAATAAACCTACAATGCTGCCAACAACTTGATAAATAAGATAGTATTTCTTTACATCATGATAGACCATCAAGTGCAATTCGCACAGCACTGCATAGGTTATATAACCCGCCACAAACGATGCTGCACCTACTATTCCAAACTTGATTAGTTTGCGAACGAGTTTATTTTGGAGGATAATGCGAATCATAAAGGGCGGCAAAAATAATGGTTAATGATGAAGGATAAATGATGAATTATAAATGATGAATTATAAATGGTTAATGGTTAATGTCGCAACGCAACACTGCCGCATGGCATTAACCATTAACCATTAATAATTAATAATTAACCATTATTTTCGCGGCTTGCAAAAAGATAAAACCATACACGTCGATTTATTTGTGCCTTGTCATATAGACCAGTTTTGGCCTGAGACGGGCTTTAACATGAAACGACTTTTGGAGCTTGCAGGTTGTGAAGTGCATTATAATACCGAACAAACTTGCTGTGGTCAGCCCGCTTTTAATGCCGGTTTCTGGGATGATGCGAAAGAAGTTGGAGAAAAATTAATCGGAGAACAAATTGCAGGACATTATATGGTAGCAGCTTCATCGGGCTGTGTGTCAATGGTTCGCAGCTCCTATAATACTTTGTTTGAGAATACTTCCGTTCACAATCCTAGTAAAAATCTACAGAAAATATTTTTCGATTTTGCTGAATTTTGGGTTGATGTTCTGCATAATCCGCCATTGCAAGCTACCTTTAATACACGCGTTGCATTACTAGATAATTGCAAAGGGATGCGTGATTGTAAAATATTTGATCAGCCCCGCAAACTGCTCGGCCAAGTAGAAGGTTTGGAGATTGTTGAAATGAAAGACTATGATACTTGCTGTGGTTTCGGTGGAATATTCGCTGTTAAGTTTGAACCATTATCTGTTGCTCTTGCCGAAGAAAAATTAAAACATGTAATGGATACTGGTGCTGAATTTTTGGTTTGCACCGATGGTGGTTGCCTCATGCATTTAGATTCTTATATCAAGAAAAATAATTTACATGTGAAGGCGATTCATATTGTGGATTTGTTAGTGAAGGGGTTGAAATAACTTCTTTCTTTGACTATTCAATATTGCGTCCCTACAGGACTTTAATACTAACTCAAATCTTAATTCTACCAATATTTCGTCCCGATGGGACTATGTATATGTCGATTAAAGTCCCATCGGGACGAAATATTGGTAGAAACGAGAAACGTCCAACACGGCATAAGTCCCGTAGGGACGAAATATTAAAATCAGCGAAATGCGGATAACTAATGTAAAAATATCTGCTACCTATCCCCGAATCCTGAATCCTGAATCCCGAATCCTATATTAACTTTGCGTGCTCATGCGTAACCCCAACCTTAGTGCCGACGAAGATGATTTAGACAATACCGAGCGGGAGCTGGAGAAAGTACTCCGCCCCCAAGCTTTTGGCGACTTTAGCGGACAAGATAAAACAATTGAAAACCTAAAAATATTTGTGGGTGCTGCCCGCCTGCGTGGTGAGGCACTCGACCATGTATTGTTGCACGGGCCTCCGGGATTGGGCAAAACTACACTAGCACATATTATATCAAATGAATTGGGTGCAGGCATAAAAATTACTTCAGGACCTGTTATAGAAAAGCCCGGCGATTTGGCTGGACTACTTACCAATTTAGAACAAGGCGATGTATTATTTATTGATGAAATACATAGATTAAGTCCCGTGGTGGAAGAGTATTTATACTCGGCCATGGAAGATTATAAAATTGATATCATGCTGGAAAGTGGCCCCAATGCCCGTTCTATACAAATTAGTATTAATCCGTTTACGTTGATTGGTGCGACCACCCGTTCTGGTTTGTTAACGGCTCCATTGCGTGCCCGGTTTGGTATCAATGCCCGGTTGGAATATTATGATGTGAAATTATTGACCACAATTGTGAAACGCAGTGCAGGAATTTTGAAAACACAAATAGTAGATACCGCCGCTCACGAAATTGCAAAACGCAGCAGGGGAACCCCACGTATTGCGAATGCTTTGTTGAGACGTACGAGAGATTTTGCCCAGATGAAAGGCGATGGTATTATAACCTTTGAAATTGCCCAAATGGCTTTGGATGCACTCAATGTAGACTCACATGGCCTCGACGAAATGGACAATAAAATCCTTACCACTATTATAGAAAAATTTAAAGGCGGACCTGTGGGATTAAATACAATTGCCACTGCAGTAAGTGAAGATGCAGGTACTATAGAAGAAGTATATGAACCTTTTTTAATACAAGAAGGATTTTTGATGCGAACGTCCCGTGGCCGAGAAGCGACAGAACTTGCTTATAAGCATTTGGGGATTATGCCGCATAGGGGAAATAGTGCGCAGTTGTTTTAAGTATAATATATAATGTTTATTATATTAAAGTATGATAATATGAATTGTGACATCGCAATAAATTTTTCTTGCACTATTATCATATATAAAGAAATTATATATATAGTTTCCTAATTTTCCCACCAAAAAACTTCACACATTTCGCTATCTTTGTCCCCATGCACGAAACCTATATGAAACGATGCTTGCAGCTAGCCGCCAATGGCGAGGGGCTGGTAGAACCAAACCCGATGGTGGGTTGCGTAATTGTGCATGAGGGGAAGATTATTGCGGAGGGGTTTCACCACCAATATGGCGGTAACCATGCCGAGGTGGATGCCATCAACAAACTGCAAGGATTTGACAAATTTAATGAATGCAGTTTGTATGTGAATTTGGAACCTTGTTCGCATACCGGCAAAACACCGCCCTGTGCAGATTTGATTATTGAGAAAAAATTCAAACAAGTTATTATAGCCCAGCAAGACCCAAACCCATTGGTAGCAGGAAAAGGAATAGAAAAACTAAAAGGTGCAGGTATAGAAACTATTATGGTCCGCCGCGGCGGATGTGAGAAGGAGGCTTTGGAATTAAATAAAAGATTCAATTGTTTTCATCAGAAAAATAGACCTTTCGTTACGCTTAAATGGGCCCAAACTGCGGATGATATTATCGCTCCGCAAATGCGTGACCCCAATTATCAATCGCTAAGATATATTAGTAATCAGTATTCAGTGCGAGAGGTGCATCGCTATCGTGCTTGTCATGGTGCGATATTAGTGGGTTCTAATACCGCATTAAATGACAACCCAACTTTGGATGTGCGGCATTGGGAAGGAAAAAACCCGGTGCGTGTCGTGTGGGATCCCCAATTAAAATTGGAATCGAATTTACATATATTTGATGGCACCACTCCTACCCTAATTTTGGTGGATCAATATTTTCGCAGCAACAACCATTGGGAAAAAGAAAATGTAGAATTTATATATATTGATTTTTCTATAGGGGCTGCCAAACAAACTTTGGAAGTATTATATAATAGAGGTATACAATCTGTTTTAGTAGAAGGCGGCAGAATGGTATTACAAACTTTTATATCCGAAAATATTTGGGACGAAACCAAGGTATTTACTGCTCCACAAAAAACGTATCATACTGGCTTGAAAGCCCCGTTCATCAATCACGAACCCAACTACACCGAGAATATTTCAGGCGACATTTTAAAAACTTATATACATGGCTAAGAACAATATAATTAAAAATATACTAAAGCGGGCATTATACCCAAATCATTTATACAAAGTACTCAAGCTACAGCGCAATAAGAAAAGGGGACACCGGCATGAAAACGACGCCCAATTAAAGCTGTATGGCAAAGTACTTAAAGGCGATTTTTTACATTATGGCTATTATGACAATCCCAATACATTGCCCGAAGATATTAGTCTAAATATTTTCTACACTGCCCAAAAAAGATATGCAGAAAAATTAGTGGAACTAATTACGGACAAAACCAATTTAATATTAGACGTAGGTTGTGGTATGGGCGGATTATTGAAACTAATGAATGAAAGTGAACTTAGGGCCATAGGACTAACACCCGACATAAACCAGATTAATCATATCAAGCAAACCTACCCCAATGATGTGTTACACTGTAAATTTGAAGATATTGATTCCGATAATTATATAGCACAATTTGGAACAGTGATTACGTCAGAATCACTACAATATTTAGATTTAAAAACCGCATTACCTATTATAGATAAAATTATGAAGCCTGGCGGCAAATGGATAGCTTGCGACTATTTCAGATTAGGCCAAGCCCATGAAAAAAGTGGACACGATTGGGAATCATTTAACACCCTTTTAGCCGAGCATGGTTTTAAAATGACTTTAGAAGAAAATATAACACCCCATATACTTCCTACCATTGCTTATATATATATGTGGGCTACTCAGATTGGCTTACCCGTGAAGGATTTTATAGTTGATAAAATACAAGTAAAAAATCCAGGGCTCTATTATATGATAGAAAAGTCTTTGCCGGAGATTGATGGAAAATTGGAGAAGAATATAAATATCATCAATCCGAGTTTATTTGCTCAGGAGAAGAAGTATGTGTTGATGGGGATTGAGCGGATTTGACCCTATCTTTCTCTATTAAAATTCGGGATCATTGCTTTGGCTCCTACTTCAGGCTAGAGAAGTAATTTGAAATCCAGAATTTGTTTCAAAATTTTTCCTCAGGCTTCATTCTTCACTTGCACCTTGTATATATATTAAATGTCCAACAAACTCACACCTGTCATCTCAATCGGTTGCTCCAAATGCATCAATTGTAAAACTGTGGGAGCAATATCAGCCAACTTCCCATTGTGTAGTTTTATATCTTTGTTATTTGCTAATAAATATATAGGAACATCATTAGTTGTATGTGCAGTATTGGGAGAACCATCAGGATTTATCATATACTCACTATTGCCATGGTCGGCGGTGATAAGGAGGTTCCAGCCCTTGGTGGTGGCTTGTTCTACAATTTGGCGGGCACAGTCGTCTACTTTTTCTACAGCTTTTATTACTGCTGGTAATACTCCAGTATGACCTACCATATCTGGGTTTGCAAAATTAACTACAATAAAATCAGCAGCATCATTTTGTATCACATCAAGCACTGCATTTTTTATATCTTCCGCACTCATTTCTGGTTGCAAATCATACGTAGCAACTTTAGGTGACTGGCACATTCTGCGTGTCTCTCCATCAAATGGCTTTTCACGGCCGCCAGAGAAAAAGAAAGTAACATGCGGATATTTTTCTGTCTCGGCAATGCGAACTTGCTTCTTGTTATTTTGTTGTAATACTTCTCCAAGTGTCATCACCAAATCATCATTATGAAAAAGTGTTTCTACATTTTTATAAGTCTCATCATATATAGTCATGGTGAGGTAATGTAAATCCAAAGGTTTCATATCAAACTCAGGATATTCTTGCTGGCTAAGTGTCTGCGTGAGTTCACGACCACGGTCAGTGCGAAAATTAAACATTAATACCACATCTCCATCTTTGATGGTCGCAATCGGATTTACCCCATCGTTACTTAGCACAATGGGTTGTATAAATTCATCGGTAATATTATTGTTATATGATGCTTCAATTGCTTCAGTCGGATTATTATATATAGTTCCTTTTCCATGCACCAATAAGTCGTATGCAAGTTTCACGCGTTCCCATCGTTTGTCGCGATCCATGGCATAGTAGCGTCCTATAATAGTTGCAAGTTTTATATTGTTTGCCGCGGCGGATTGTATATGTTCGCTAATAGTTTGTATATATTTTTTTCCAGATTTTGGATCTGTATCTCTACCGTCGGTAAATGCATGAATATATATACTGTCAATTCCACTATCTTTTAATATATCACACAATCCCATCAAATGGTCCATCGATGAATGCACGCCACCATCGCTTACCAAGCCCAATAAATGAAATGCTTTTTTATTTTCTTTGGCATACTTTATTGCATTTGCAAAACTGGGAATAGCAGCAACTTGATGTTCACGAAAAGCTTTATTAATAATTTCCAATTGCTGATATACAATTCTGCCAGCACCAATATTCAAATGTCCTACTTCGCTATTTCCCATTTGCCCATCAGGCAATCCCACAGCTTCGCCGCTTGTTTGCAAATACGACATCGGATAATGATTGGCCAATCCTTCCACAAATTTATTCTTCGCTAGCTCTATCGCATTGCCTTCATAAGCCTGACCCTTGCCCCAGCCATCGAGTATCATTAGCATTACTTTATCATTCATGGTCGTGTTATTGATGTGCAAAAATACGGGCTAGTGGTCAGTAAACAGTAAACAGTAGCTGACGCCTGCATACTGACGCCGAATGGCACTGACCACTGTTTACTGACCACTGACTACTTGAGTTTTTTTTTCGGCATAATTTTAGCTAAGTTTGCAAGCAAGAAAAATAAACCACATGCCAATAATATATATAGCTTTTGTTGCCCTCATATCAATGTTTGCAGAGGATTTGAATGATAAAATCGCCCGCAACATGAAAGAAGGAAATGCATCTGAGCTTACCACAAGTTTTAACAATTCGATTGAGTTGAGTATTATGGGCAAAGAAGAAACCTATAGCAAAACCCAGGCAGAGATGATTATGAAAGATTTCTTCTCTAAAAGCAAACCTAGTAATTTTAGCATCGCCCGCAAAGGCGTGAGCGACCCCGCTACTAAATTCATCAATGGAAAACTAGAAACCACAGCAGGAATTTACAAAGTATATATTCTCATGAAAAGTAATTCAGGTAGTTTTTTGATTACTGAATTGAGGATTGAGTAAACGTTAGGCAGGAGTCAGTGCCATTCGGTTTAAGCTACCGCCAACAGCATACTACCAACTGGAAAGTCTTTATACCTTATACTATCTACTTTATACTATTTTTGCCCCAAAAATGCACCACCATTCCTTCACCTTCAACCCCTTTTCCGAAAACACTTATGTAGTGTGGGACGATACCAAACAATGTATTATAATAGACCCAGGATGCAGCAAACCCAGTGAGGAAAAAGTACTTTCTGATTTTATTGTCGACAATCATTTAATTCCAGAAAAAATTGTCCTCACCCATGGGCATATCGACCACGTGCTAGGCGTAAGCTACTGCACAGGCAAATGGAACTTGCCAGTATATATAAACAAAATAGATATAGCGACCATGGAACATAGCATACAGTGGGCCGCTTCTATGGGTTTTAATTTAACGATGCCGGTTGCTGATTATATATATTTGAACGAAGGAGATATTCTTAATTTTGGGGAAACAAATCTGGAAGTTTTGTTTTTGCCAGGCCATGCTCCTGGGCATTTAGGGTATTATAATAAAACTACCAATGAAATATTCCAAGGAGATGTGTTGTTCCATCAGGGTATAGGCCGATACGATTTGCAGGGTGGTGATTATGATACTTTAATCAACTCTATCAAAAATAAACTATTTGCTTTACCTAATGATTGTAAAGTGTTTAGCGGGCACGGAGAGCCCACCAATATTGGGTTTGAGAAGCTGAATAATCCTTTTTTGCAGTCCTAATTTTTTTCTATTGACAATTATCATTTAATTTGCAGCTTAAGTTTGCTAGTTTAGTAAATGAATTCATAGATGTCAAGTTTAACCCAAATTGTTAAAAAAGCCTTTACTGGCAATAGGAACAGAAACCCTATTGAGCGAGCACACGCTTCACAATTACGAACCTTGAAAAAGTTATTGTTGAAAGCGGGGAATACACAATTTGGGCAATTTTACCATTTTTCGGACATTGTATTTAATGACAATGTGTTTGGGCTATTTAAGGAAAAAGTACCTTTATCAAATTATTCTACCATGAATCCCTGGTGGCAAAAAGCTTATGCTGGCGAAGAATCAGTAACATGGCCTGGTAAAATGAAATATTTCGCCTTGAGTAGTGGCACCAGCGAAGGGGCTAGTAAATACATACCTGTTACCAAAAATACCATTAAGTTTATAACTAGGGGCAGTGCCAGACAACTTATGAGAATTGCCCGCTGTAAAGAAATTCCAACGGGAGTCCTTAATAAACATTATATAATGATTGGAGGGAGCACAACCTTGCAATTTAATGGAATAAATTTTAGTGGCGACCTTAGCGGGATCACCTCTGGCAATGTGCCTTTTTGGTTTGAGCCCTATACCAAGCCCGAACCGCAGATTAGAGCATTAAAAGATTGGCATTCTAAAATTGAAGATATCATAGAAAATGCACCCAATTGGGATCCTGGAACTATAGCAGGTGTTCCTGCTTGGATTAAATTATTATTTGAGCGAATTATCCAAAGATACAATTTAAAATCAATACATGATATTTGGCCCAACCTTACCGTTTATATATGGGGTGGCGTATCGGTAGAGCCTTATCGCAAAAGCATAGATGCCATGTGTGGCAAGCCGCTAAACTATTGGGAAACATATCTAGCCAGCGAAGGCTTTTTAGCGTTTCAGGCCAGACCCTATGTTAGTGGTATGCGATTGCTATTAAATAATGGGGTTTATTATGAATTTGTTCCTTTTAATGATGATAATTTCGATGGCGATGGAAATATGTTGCCTCATGCCAAAGCATTGTCTTTAATGGAAGTAGAAGAAGGTGTTGATTACGCATTGGTAATTACAACTTGTTCAGGTGCATGGCGGTATTTAATTGGCGATACCATCAGGTTTTCTTCCCTTAAACACGTTGAAATAAAAATAACGGGACGCACCAAACATTTTTTAAGTCTTTGTGGCGAGCATCTTTCTGTAGAAAATATGAATGATGCATTTAATTTTGTGAGCAATGAAATGGGTCTGATCAGCAATGAGTTTTGCGTAATTGGCGTAACTAATGATGGACCTTTGGGTCACGATTGGTATGTAGGAAGTAATAAACCCTTTGATACGGAGTTGTATAAACAAAAATTGGATGCAAAATTGGGAGAGCTTAATGATGACTATATAGTTGAACGCACCCATGCTTTAACACGCATGAATGTAACTTATCTTCCCAATGAAGTTTTTAATAATTTTCTCGAAGCTCAAGGAAAGGGTGGAGCCCAAGTTAAATTTCCGCGGGTGTTAAAAGGAAAAATTGCAGAAGATTGGGTTAAGTTTCTGAAGGAGATATAATATATTTCTTATAGCCTGTAATGAGTATTACCCGCAGATTAAGAATAATAGGATTTGTGCTTTTCATAGGTGGTTTTTTACTTACCTATTTCAATTGGTGGATAAACGATTATATGCCAACTGTATTCTTTATTATTTTGGGATTTATATCATGGGTATTAGGAATAACTATTTATTATTCCAACAAAGACCGCACCTTTCAAAAGGTATTTATTGCAATTTCGGGTAGCTTAGCTGTCTTCTTTATTTTAACATTTACTACGCAAAGTTTGTTGTTAAAAAATAATTATTCTTATATTAGAGCACATTTATTCAGCGAACCAGTAAAAGGGTGCAGATCTTATCGTGCTATCAATGATTATGTGACCAGTATATATTATAAAGCAGGAGCAAAGGAGATAAAGAAAGGATTTGTTGGAGCTGATTATTTAGCAAATGACTTTGTATTGATTAGATATGCCAATGCCTGGCCTGAAATATATGAAACAGTTGCCAAGGTTCCAGATAGTCTCACACTAGTTGACGACATGGTTGAATTAGCAACAAAAATGGGCTTCCCAAAATAACAGTAGTAAGTTGCTATGCGGTCCAACCACAGGGTATAATAACCGACACAAATATTTTTTCACACCCCTATAAAAATCCACTATTTTTTGATTAATTTTGTCTCCCTTTTATTCAAGGAGGTATTTCAATATCATTCGTAAAAATCAATCACAAAAATGTCTGACAAAAATTTCCAACAACGCCACATTGGCCCTAATGCTCTAGAAACTGCCGAAATGCTAAAAACCCTTGGTATGAGCAGTGTAGATGAATTAATCAACAAAACAATTCCGGCTCATATACGCCGCAAGCAGCCGATGAATTTGCCGGCACCTATTAGTGAAAGCGATTTATTAACCGAGTTGAAAGCAACAGCTGCCAAGAACCAAGTGTTCCGCAGTTATATAGGAATGGGATATTATGGCACCTTAACACCAACTGTTGTTTTACGTAATATTTTTGAGAACCCAAGTTGGTACACACAATATACACCATACCAAGCCGAGATTGCCCAAGGTCGTTTGGAAAGTTTGTTGAACTATCAAACTTTGGTTTGCGATTTCACAGGATTGGAAATTGCAAACGCATCTTTGCTCGATGAAGGAACTGCAGCTGCTGAAGCAATGCACATGCTGCACGCACAAGCTGGAGATGATAAAAATAAATTTTTTATCGCGAATGATGTTTTCCCGCAAACAAAAGATGTATTAATTACCCGTGCCGAACCTGTAGGGATCGAACTCGTTTTTGGCGAAGCTTCTGAATTTAATTTCGATGCGGGTTTCTTCGGGGCACTATTACAATACCCAAATGTACATGGCGAAATTTCTGATTATTCTGATTTTTGTGCCAAAGCAAAATCTGCCGGAATATATACAGTTGCTGCTACCGATTTAATGGCATTAACTATAATAAAATCACCCGGTGAAATGGGATTTGATGTAGCTGTTGGATCTTCGCAACGCTTTGGTGTACCGCTCGGCTACGGTGGTCCGCACTCAGCATTTTTTGCAACTAAAGATGAATATAAACGCAATATGCCAGGTCGATTAATTGGTGTGAGCATAGATGCACAAGGCAACCGTGCTTTGCGCATGGCATTGCAAACTCGCGAGCAACATATACGCCGCGAAAAAGCAACTTCTAATATATGCACTGCCCAAGTTCTGTTGGCAAATATGGCTGCCATGTATGCAGTATATCATGGTCCAGAAGGATTGAAAACTATTGCACAAAATATATATAATAATGCTGCATCACTTGCAAAAGCATTAACGGATTTGGGATATATAGTTCCAAGCAAAAATTATTTCGATACTATATGTGTGGATGCCGATGCCAACCAAATTAAATCTGCTGCCGAAAAATTGCAAATCAATTTCAGATATGATAATGGCAAAGTATATATAGCTTTGGATGAAACTGTAACCTCGAAAGATTTGAATGATATAGTTTCTATATTTTCTGAAGTCAAAAATAAATCTGTCACTCTGAGTTCATCGAAGAGCGACATCTCTGGAAATCTAAAACGTACTTCTGAATATCTAACCCATCCAAATTTTAATGTATATCATAGCGAAACAGAAATGCTTCGTTATATAAAATCATTAGAATTGAAAGACCTTTCTTTAGCAAATAGTATGATAGCTTTGGGAAGTTGCACCATGAAATTGAATGCAACCACCGAAATGATTCCTGTTAGCTGGCCAGAGTTTGGTGCACTGCATCCGTTTGCTCCACGCGAACAAGCAGCAGGCTACTCGCAAATATTTGAAGAACTCGAACATCAACTTAAAGAAGTAACAGGTTTTGATGCGATATCATTACAACCCAATGCAGGTGCACAAGGTGAGTATGCTGGACTATTAGTTATTCGTGCTTATTTGCAATCTATCGGACAAGGTCACAGAAACATCGCCTTGATTCCATCATCGGCACATGGTACCAATCCTGCCAGTGCGGTAATGGCGGGTATGAAAGTAGTGGTTACAAAAACCGACGAACATGGTAATATAGATGTAGAAGATTTGCGTGCCCGTGCCATTGAATATAAAGATAATTTGGCGTGTTTAATGGTAACTTATCCAAGTACACACGGTGTGTTCGAAGAAACTATTATAGATATTTGTAATATGATTCACGAGCATGGCGGACAAGTATATATGGATGGAGCGAATATGAATGCACAGGTGGGATTAACTAGTCCTGCTGCCATAGGTGCCGATGTGTGCCATTTGAATTTGCATAAAACTTTCTGTATTCCTCACGGTGGCGGTGGCCCAGGTATGGGACCTATCGGTGTGCGTAGCCACTTGGCTCCGTTTTTACCAGGACATGCAGTTGTTGATATGGGCCTCACCCCCGCCCTCTCCATAGGAGAAGGTGCTGGAGCAGTTTCTGCTGCACCATGGGGTAGTGCAAGTATATTATTGATAAGTTATATATATATTCGTTTGATGGGCGAAAAAGGTTTAACAGATGCCACACGTTATGCCATATTCAATGCAAACTATATGAAGTGTTTATTAGAAAAACATTTTGATATATTATATACAGGAACCAATGGAACTTGTGCCCACGAAATGATTGTGGACATGCGTAAATATAAACATAGCTTAGGTGTAGAAGTAGAAGATATTGCCAAACGCCTAATAGACTACGGTTTCCACGCACCTACGGTAAGTTTCCCTGTTGCTGGAACGCTTATGATAGAACCCACAGAAAGCGAAGCAAAAGCAGAGTTAGATCGTTTTTGCGAAGCACTAATTTCTATCAAAAACGAAATAGACGAAATCGCCACCGGTGCTGCCGACAAACATGATAATGTATTAAAGAATGCACCGCACACTGCAGGTGTATTAATAGCCAACGATTGGACACATGCATATAGCCGCGAGAAAGCAGCTTTCCCATTAGCGTGGGTAAAAGACCGCAAGTTCTGGCCATCAGTAGGGCGTATTAATAATACACATGGCGACAGGAATTTGATATGTACATGTATTCCTACGGAGGCTTACGCTGAAGCATAATATATATGATGCTTGTGGTTGTGTGTTTTCACCAACCACAGGTTATATAGAAAGAATATAATACTTTTGAAAAAGGTCGACTGAAAAGTTGGCCTTTTTTATTTTGGGATGTTTTGTTATATTTGCAGTATGACACACCTATTTCGTATAAATGACCAAACACCTGGAGGAAAAATTCTCTTGAAGCAAATACAGGAAGGTGGCTACAAGCCCGAAGAAGTAGAAGAGGTAGATCCTGAAACTGAAGAAGAAGGCACTATTTCGGCTGAGCAATTCAGGAAAGAATTTTTGGATGCCTTGGATGAATCATATAAAAAGAAAGGACTTGTGTGAGTGAAGTTTTATTTGGTCCATTGGCAAGGAAAAGTATTAGTGAATTGACAGCGTATCTTTCTGAGGAAATAAAAATGCCGGAAACTGCACGAAACTACGCTAACAAAATGATAGATTTCGGTATCGCATTAGCTAAGAAACCATCTGCCCACACCATTTGTAGAAACAGGGCTTGGGCAAAACGCAAGTTACGTTGTGCCACATTTGACAAAAAATGGGTCTTTGCTTTCAGGCAAAATAAAACGAATCTTGTTATTTATCATATCAAACATGGAAAGCAAATAAGCGATATAGTATGAACAATTATATAATTTCAAGTTTTAAATTTTCAGGACATTCAACGTCTACATCATATAAGGCTGCAACGGAAGTTTGTCATCCTGTTCCGACTATTCGGGATTATCGAAGGGCGACAAACTAGATGTTCCTTTTTATATAATACTATTCTAACAATTTCCTCCGAACGCCGTCTTCGATAAACTCATACTGACAGTCTGCATTGTTGATAATCCTGTTCACTCATTGTCTAAACTTCTAAGGTTACATTTTGCAACCTTAGAGAAATTCTAGTTTAGGTTTGTATTATTAAAAAACTAGAAATATATGTCAAAATCAATCGTAAAATCGGAAGAACTAATCATCAATAAGACATATTATATCAGAGGGCACAAAGTAATGTTGGATAATGATTTAGCTGAACTTTATGATGTGAAAACCAAGCGTTTGAAGGAACAGGTAAATAGTAATCTTTAAAGGTTCCCACCCCACTTTATGTTCGAATTGACCAAAGATGAGCATGAAATACCTGCCCTATGCCTTCACAGAACATGTAGTTTTAATGTTATCCAATGTTTTGAAAAGTGGCAGAGCCATAGAAATGAGCATCAAAATTATTGATGTGTTTGTGAAGCTGCGTGAGATGCTGGGTTGTGAGATGGTGAGCGGAGTCGAACCACGAACCACCCTTCGACTTCGCTCAGGGCGGCACTTCGACTGCGCTCAGGGCGGCACTTCGACTATATAAAACATACAATTTGTCGCTATATTGTTTTTTATAAGTGTAGACTTATCTTCGCATTCAAAGTATACCAATAAATTGCCCAGAGTTATTACTATCATATTGTTTTTATTTTGCCATCACCTGCTATGCGGGCAGATGGGAAACTTTATTCAAAAAACATTCATTCACGATGCCAAATATCAAGTGGGATATAGTTATATACATACATTTGTAGAACCCACTGCCGCTGACGTTCCGTGGGATTCATACGGGTCGAATAGATTGCCGACAATAAGTTTTGAAAGCAATAATTTATACAATCATTTTTTTATGGATTTTGGTTTTATAAGTAATTTAGTTAATCTGAAAAAAGACAAGCTCAATGAATATTCAGTAAAAGCTATAAACACTGACAGAAGAGCCAGCTTTGCTCCTTTGTTTGCTGTGGGACATTCATGGGTACTTTCAAAGTTTCAATCGTTTTTTAATAACAAATACCGCATTGCTATGGGCGTGCAGTACCGGTATGAAAATAGTGGAATGGCCTTCGCAAACGAGATTGCCAATAATGAGTATCCACTGTTGGGTAGAGACACTATGGGCTCCGGCACTTATATAAAAGGAAACAGATCGTGGTATGGAATCAATATCAAATTTATAAAAACATTTATATATGATAGATTCAATATATATGCTGAATATTCGCCCGACCATGCACATAGTATCAGAATCAATCCAGAATTTAAGTTAGATGGCAATACCAATTTATTATATTTGAAAATAGGATATAGATATGCATACTTTTTTGGTGTAGATGATTTACGCAGAACCAAGAACCACAAATTCGATGTAACAGAAGGGACTATGAAATCTGTGAACACAAATCAAATATATATAAGTGCTGGAATCAATTTATATCCCGGGAAGTTTCCTCATTTTTGGAACAGATAAATTAAGGAGTGATAAAATCATTCAATCACCCCTCATTCAATCATTAAATTTTAAGGCTTAACCCGATCCTTTTCCTCCCCATATCAACCTCAATCACTTTTACTTGCACCACCTGTCTTAATTTCACTATATCATTAGGGTCTTTTATAAATCTATCAGCCATTTGTGAAACATGGACCATCCCATCTTGCTTCACGCCGATATCTACAAAACATCCAAACTGTGTGATGTTTGTTACAATGCCAGGCAATATCATTCCAGGTCGTAAATCTTCCGGACTTTTAGCATCGGAGAAGGAGAAATTTTGAAGCGGTTCGCGTGGGTCTCTTCCGGGTTTTTCAAGTTCTTTTAATATATCAATTATTGTATGCTTTCCTGTTTTGTCGTTTATATATTTTTCAGGAACAATATTTTTGCGAACGTTCTCATCCTTTACCAGTTCAGCGATGGAGCATTGCATATCAGCAGCCATCTGTTCCACTATATAATAACTTTCGGGATGCACTGCGGTATTGTCCAAAATATTTTTTGCCTGTGGAATTCTTAAAAAACCTGCACATTGTTCAAATGCTTTTTCGCCCAAACGCGGAACTTTTTTCAGTTGGTTTCTGGTAGCAAACGCTCCATGTTCGTTCCTAAATGTGATAATATTTTGTGCGAGTTGCGGTCCCAATCCCGAAACATAAGTAAGCAAACTTTTACTGGCAGTATTCAAATTTACGCCCACATGATTCACCGAACTTTCTACCACCGTATCCAAACTTTGCTTCAGTTTATTCTGATCTACATCGTGCTGGTATTGACCTACACCAATGGATTTTGCATCAATCTTAACAAGCTCTGCAAGTGGGTCGGCAAGGCGGCGGCCAATAGATACAGCACCACGAACAGTAATATCTTTATCAGGAAATTCTTCTCTGGCAATATCGGAAGCAGAATATATAGAAGCACCGTTTTCGTTCACCATATAGATATTTGGTACATTTTCAAAAACTATATTTTTAATAAAAGTTTCTGTTTCTCTGCCCGCAGTTCCATCGCCAATAGCTATTGCTTCTATATTGTATTTTTTTGCTAAATGTATAATAGCCTCTTCTGCTTTTTGTATTTGCTTCTGTGGTTCGTGCGGATATATAATATCATCAGCCAAAAGTTTTCCTTCCTCGTTCAAGCAAACCACTTTGCAGCCCGAACGAAAACCTGGGTCGATAGCCAGCACGCGTTTATTGCCTAAAGGCGATGATAATAATAATTGATTCAAATTTCTTGCAAAAACTTTAATCGCATCCTCATCGGCACGGGCTTTTGCTAAGGCTCGAAATTCGGTTTCGATAGATGGTGCCAATAATCTTTTATAACAATCAGTAATCGCTAATAAAATTTGCTTACTGCTTGCATGATTTGAACGTTGAAATAAATATTCCAGTCGTTGTATACTTTTTTCGTTGTCGGGCTCAATAGAAAGTTTTAAAACCCCTTCTTCTTCTCCTCTGAACATGGCCAAGAGTCTGTGTGAGGGACATTTGGCCAAACTTTCATTCGATGAAAAATAATCTTTAAATTTACTCTCTACCGTATCTTTTCCTCTGGCAACTTTAGAATATATAACAGCGTATTTCTCAAACTGCGTTCTAATTGTTGCTCGTGCTTTTTCGTTTTCGTTAATTCGCTCGGCTATTATATCTCTTGCACCTTGCAATGCATCATCCGTATGTTTTACTTTATCGGAAATATATTTTTTTGCTTCTAAAATTATATCAAAAGGTAATTCTTTTTGAAGCCAATATGCTAGGGGTTCCAATCCGTTTTCTCGGGCTACGGATGCTCTCGTTTTGCGTTTGGGTTTATAAGGTAAATATATATCTTCAAGCAAAGCAGAATCCCAGCAGTTCAATATTTTTTGTTCTAATTCTGCAGTAAGCTGGTTGTTCGATTTAATAGTTTCAAGTATCGTATTTTTCCGTTTTTCTAATTCATTAAATTTAATTTGTGCCAACCTCACTTGCTCAACAATAACCTCATCGAGTCCGCCCGTTGCTTCTTTGCGGTAGCGGGAAATAAACGGAACTGTGCAGCCGTCGTCCAATAATTTGACGATAGCTTTTGCCTGTGCAACAGAAATATGATTCTGCTCGGAAACTATTCTAAGTGCAGTCTCTTGCATCTATCTGTATTATATATTGGTTCTCTTTCCAAAAATGCAGAGAGATTGATAGCGCAAAAATCGTAATTCGTGATTCCCCATTCGTAATTTAATTTCGCTCCTCCCAAATACAACACAAATGCACAACAGTCTGAACCGCTTTTTGCATATCTTGTATACTTACCCACTCTTTTAGTGAATGTATTTCTTGTTCGCCGGCAAACAAATTGGGGCACGGCAAACCCATATACGACAAGCGTGAGCCATCAGTACCACCACGTATAGGTTTTTGTGTAACAGTAAGTCCCGTGCGTTCTATAGCTTCGCGTGCATACTGACTCACTTGCGGAAACTGGTCCAATACTTTTTTCATATTTCTATATTGTTCGGTAATACTGAATTCCATTTTTGCTCCCGGAAATTCATTGATTACGGTTTCACATATATTATATAGTTCTTCACCATGGCGTTTTAATAAATGATCATCAAAATCACGCACAATAAAATCCAGTTCTGCTTTTTCTACACTGCCACTCATGCGAACCAAATGCACAAATCCTTCTTTGTTTTCTGTACTTTCTGGAGATAATCTGTTCAAGGGCAAACGGGCAATTAAATGACCCGCAACTCGCATTGCATTTACCATTTTATCTTTCGCATATCCTGGATGAATACTCACACCATGTATGATAACTTTTGCACCATCTGCACTGAAGGTTTCATCCTCAAACCAACCCGCATCTCCACTATCTAAAGTATAACAAAACTCAGCTCCTACTTTGGCCACATCTACATGCTCCACACCACGTCCCACTTCTTCGTCGGGGGTAAATAATACTTTTATAGTGCCATGTTTTACCTGCGGATTATTCACCAAAAAATGTATTGCATCCATAATACATGCAACGCCAGATTTGTCATCACTTCCTAATAAAGTTGTACCATCTGTTGTTATAATGTCATGGCCAATTTTATCCAACAAATGCGGACTCTCAACGGTCTTTAAAATCAAATCAGGATTATTAATATATATAATATCTCCACCCTGATAATTTTTATGCACCTGAGGGTTCACATTCGTGCCGCTGCAATCGGGAGCTGTGTCTGCATGACTGCAGAAACATATAGTGGGCACTTGCTTATCGGTATTGCTGGGCAGGGTAGCATATACATATCCCCACTCATCCATATGAGCATCAGCCAAACCAATTTGTTTTAATTCTTCAGCCAAAATCCTTAGTAAATCTTTTTGCTTTTCGGTTGATGGAAACGAAGTTGACTGTGGGTCACTCTGTGTGTCAATTTTTGCATAGCGGATAAATCTATCGGCTACGGTGTAATTATAATTATCGAACATATTATATGTATTTGGTTTGCAAATATGGTTGACAATTGTGACTTGTGAAAGAAGAATTTGGTATTGCGCCGACGACATGCTGCCCGCCGCGTCATGCTGTCCGCTAAGTCATGCTGAATTTATTTCAGCATCTCTTCCATTTCCTATGGATGCTGAAACAAGTTCAGCATGACGGATTCGTGCAATGTCTAAGATTCACACCAACCTCCCCACCACCTCAAACTTATCAAACACCGTCTCCGTATGCGGTGCATCTTTCAGCTCAGGCGTTAGGTCTTGTCCAGCCCAGTGTTCGTAGTGTTTGCCATTCATCCACAGGCGGCTGCGGGTAACATCATATATTAATCCTTTGTAGGCAATCCATACTTCAGGTTTGTCTTGTCCGTTACGCAGGGCGAGTTGGTTTTTGGTATATTCTGGTAAGTCAATAGTATTCATTATACGGCGAAGGTTAATCCTTCCAAGGCTAAGTCGGTATTCATAAACTCGGTGCGGGCTTCTTCTACCAAAGGTTCCAATGTTTTGTAACGTGCAGAAAAGTGCCCGATAATTAATTTACTTACTGATGCAGCTTTTGCTATAGCACCTGCTTGCAAAGCAGTGGTATGAAACGTTTCATTGGCTCGTTCTAGCATCTCGTGCAAAAAGGTTGATTCATGATATAACAAATCACTGTCTTGCACATACTGTATAATTTCTTCATCATATATAGAATCCGAAACATAACTATATGCTTTCCCTTCTTGTGGGTCCAAGGTCAGTATTTTATTCTCTACAATATGGCCAGACTCCATAGCATAATCTTCGCCCGCTTTTAGACTATTGTATGCAGTTAATGGTACTTCATATTTGTCGCAAACGGCTTTGTTTATTTTACGCGGACCTGCTTTGGTCTTTATCATAAAACCAGTACAGGTTATTCTATGCTTTAAGGGAAAACTATATATATCATATTTATCGCAAGTAAAAATTTGTTGCAATCCATACATATTAGTTTCTATATAATTTAGCGGGAATTTGATATGTGTTTCCGATACTTTACAAAAATATTCAAGAAAAGGCTGCAGTCCGGGAGGGCCAATAATATCAAGTGGTTCAATCCTTCCATTTAAACTTAGTGTAGATAACAAACCAGGTAATCCCAGAAAGTGATCCCCATGCAAATGACTAATCAGTATTTTAGAAATACGACTAAATTTGATATGGTATTTGAATATCTGATTTTGGGTACCTTCGCCGCAATCAATTAATATATATTGGTTATTTATATTAACAAGTTGCGACGATGGATGTCTATCAGGCGTGGGGCTTGCCGAGCTACACCCCAATATAGTTACCTCGAAAGTGTTGATCACATTTTAACAATTTTGCCAGCAAAGGCACCATTTGTTTTTATAATATATAATCCCGAATTCCAAGTTTTGGTATCTATAATATATTTATTATTTCCTTGTGCCAATTGTATATTTATATTATATACTTCTTTGCCTTGTATATCATAAATCTGTAAACGACTTTTCTCGGTATTCAAACTATTAATATCTAAAGCAACTTGTTGATCGAATGGATTTGGAGAAGCAATGAGATGATTTGTAAACGCAGGTTCAAATATAGCGTTTCCGCCATCCACGTAAAAATTCCAATTATTGGTAAAGTCTTGATGCTTATAACCAAAAGGTGAAGGTAGAGGAAAGTGTGCGGTTACTGTAATAATCATTTTATATTTCCCAGCTGAACCATTAGGCGGAGTTCCAGATAACGTAAGACACCCATTTTCGCCACCCATATAGGTGCAGCTAGCTTTACCGCATTGCCAAGTTATACTTTTTGGGAGACTGTCAATAGCTTTAATGGTAAGCGAATCGAAGGTTACTTTCTGCGAAAATATGTTTGTGTCTGTTGGGAATTTAAACTGTATCACTTGACTGTATGCTGCTAGTTCTGTGGCATGCGGGATAGTGTCTGGTTTAAATCCCGCGGCTTTCAAATTGGTATCAACCGAGCATTGTGCATGGGCAAAATTTGCAAACAAAATGGCAGCAAATAAGATAGTAAATAGTTTTTTCATGGTTGTAATGATTAGTTTTAGTTAGATGCTACTTTTGCAGCAATTATTTTTTTAATTCGGCAAATATAGAAACAATTACTTCATGAACAAAACAGCATTAATCACAGGGGCATCATCAGGAATAGGAATGGCCACCGCAATACTATTGGCCAAGGAAGGTTACCGACTCATACTTGCAGCCCGCAGAGAAGATAGATTACAGCAACTTGCAAAGCATTTGCCTACAGAAACTATGATAATAAAGTTGGATGTGAGAGACCGAGCTGCTGTTTTTGGTGCCATACAAAATTTGCCAAGCGAATGGAAGCATATAGATGTACTCATAAACAATGCGGGCCTTGCAAGTGGCATGAGCACCATTGACAAAGGCGATATCGATGATTGGGAAATTATGATAGATACCAATATAAAAGGACTATTATATATAACACGTGCAGTCCTTCCGGCGATGGTGGAGAGGGGCAGTGGACATATTGTAAACATAGGCTCTATAGCCGCTAAAGAAGCTTATGCTAATGGAAATGTTTATTGCTCAACAAAAGCCGCAGTAGACATGCTTAACAAAACGATGCGTATAGATTTATTGCCGCACCCAATAAAAGTAACAGCTATACATCCAGGTGCTGTAGAAACCGAGTTTTCTATTGTTCGTTTCCATGGCGATGAAGAACGAGCCAAAAAAGTATATCTAGGTTTTGAAAGTTTGGTAGGAACTGACGTAGCCGAAGCAATCCTATTCGTCATCAACCGACCTCCGCATGTAAATATAAATGATATCGTCATTATGCCTACCGCACAAGCAGTTGCGGGTGTGATACATAGGAAATAAAAGAGGAAAGACAAAAGAGGAAAGACAAAAGTATAAAGTAGATAGTATAAGGTATAAAGTATCAATTGCCGTCTTCCCGAATCTTATTCGGGATCAGCCGACGGAACGAAAGTCTTTAGTCTTTCTACTCCCCCAACTATTTCTTACTCAAAGTATATTTCTCAGAATTAGTAGTAGTGGTCGGAGTTCCTCCGCTACTGCTCGAATTGGTATTAGTGAAGGATTCTTCCCATACTTGTTTCTTCGATTCGTTGGCAAGCACTTGGAAATATTTGATGCTGTTTCCCATAATAAGTGTGAGTGTGCTTGCTGTATTGCTCCAATAAAAAGTATTTACAGAGGTATTTGTATAATTATTATAAACAGTTTTGATAGTCATAGTCCCGGTTCCATCACTTTTAAATTCAAAAGTTCCAATATTGGCATCCGATTTTTGTTGGGCACCGTTAACAGTTTCCCGTTTATCAATATTCCAAGTTCCTTCTAATCTGTTAGCTAAAGTTTTTGTCTTAGAGCAAGATAGAACTAGGATAGTTGACAATATCAATGCAGAAGTAAATATTTTTTTCATTGGTTTTATTTAAATTTTTTCACGGCAAATATATAGCTTACGAATACTTCCCTCAAAACTTTAACTCTCCCAAAGTTATAAACTTATGGAAAATTGCGATCGTAAAAAACCCACTGTAAGCATAGACATCCGCCTCGGCAGACTAAAGACTACTAACTACTAAAAAAATAAACTTCTATTTCTATCAATTACCTATTTAATTTGCACCTGTATTAAAAAAAGAATATCGGTGAAAATAGGAATACTCAAAGAAACAAAGCCCGGAGAAAAACGGGTAGCTCTATCGCCCACTGTGGCAGGGCAGTTAATCAAAAACGGATTCGAAATTTTAGTCGAAAGTGGTGCGGGTACAGCCTCATCATTCGAAGACCCATTGTACGAATCTGCGGGAGCAAAAGTGGTTACTGACAAAAGCCAACTGATTAGTGAGGCAGATGTGGTGGCCAAGGTGAACCCATTTGGCGATGATGAGATTTCTCAATTGAAATCGGGACAAATCACTTTCAGTTTGATGTACCACTTGTCAAATTCTGAATTAGTGCAGAAGCTTAATGGCAAAGGTGTTTCATCATTTTCAATGGATGCCATTCCACGTATTTCAAAAGCACAAAGTATGGACGTTTTAAGTAGTCAAAGCAATTTGGCGGGATACAAAGCGGTGTTGTTGGGAGCAAATCACATGACCAAAATTTTCCCACTGATGATGACTGCAGCGGGAACAATTACACCTTCAAAAGTTTTGATTTTTGGAATTGGTGTAGCAGGATTGCAAGCAATAGCAACTGCCAAACGCCTTGGTGCACAAGTAGAAGCAACAGATGTGAGACCAGAAACCAAGGAGCAAGCAGAAAGTTTGGGAGCCAAATTCATAGAAGTAAAATCAGATGGCGTGAAAGCCGAAGGAGGATATGCCAAAGAAGTTTCGGAAGAATATCAGCAGAAACAAAAAGAAGCCGTAAACAAATCTTTATCGCAAGCTGATTTAGTAATCACAACCGCATTAATTCCAGGCCGTAAAGCTCCATTATTAATCAGCGAAGAGCAAGTGAAAATGATGAAGTACGGCTCAGTAATAGTGGACATGGCAGCCGAACAAGGCGGCAATTGCGAAATCTCAAAAGCCGATGAAATCGTATTTAAGCATGGAGTATATGTAATTGGTACTACAAACTTGCCCAGTTCACTTGCCACCAATGCCAGCGAACTATACGCAAAAAACCTCAGTACTTTTTTACAATACCTTGCTACCAAAGATGGCTTTAAATGGGAAATGGAAGAAGAGATTACGAAGGGCACTTTGATTTGTCATGGTGGGAATATATTGAAATCATAATTATGATAACAGCAGAGCAGCAATTGAAATTACAGAACTTTTTTGCAACACAGCCCGTGAAAAAGGCTTATGTGTTTGGTTCGTACGCACGAAACGAAGAAGTGGCTGGAAGTGATTTAGATGTTTTGGTCGAGTTGGATGAGTTAGCTAAAGTATCTCTTTTTGATTTTGCAAATATGAAATTAAAACTTTCTAATGATTTGAAATTAGAAATAGATTTATTGTCAGATAAAGGATTGTCAAAATATATTGCACCATATATTCACGAAGAAAAAAGACTTATATATGAAAGGAAAACTGGGTGATATAGCAAGACTTAGACATATTCTTCAGTACTCCCAAGATTCTATTGATATTCTTGGAGAATTAGCAGAAGAAGAGTTTCTAAAAGACTACATACTTAAGTTGGCCTTGCAAAAATTAATAGAGAACATAGGAGAAGCATCAGCCAGAATAACAGAAGAATTAAAACAAGAAAATAAACAGATAGATTGGAGAATAATAGTAGGCATAAGAAATATATTAATCCATGAATATTTTGGAGTCGATTATTCAACGGTTTATTATACTATTAAAAATGATTTTCCAAAACTTAGAAGAGATATAGAAGACTTAATTAATAAAATAGAAAATAAATAAAATATGAATTCAGTAATAAATTTTATCGGTAACAACATACAAATGTTTTACATCGTTATACTCATGGTATTTGTGGGTATAGAAGTAATAGGAAAAGTGCCCGCAGTGCTGCACACGCCATTGATGTCAGGCGCTAACGCGATACATGGTGTTGTAATTATTGGTGCTATATATGTAATGTTACATACTGACCCTGACAACATTCTTTCACTAGTTTTAGGGTTTTTAGCTGTAGTGCTTGGAACACTAAATGTTGTGGGAGGTTTCGTTGTTACTGACAGAATGTTGGAAATGTTTAAGAAGAAAAAATAGCAAAAAATTCTAAATTCTAATATCTAAATTCTAATTTTCGATATGCTACATTCTCAAATTGAAAGCGAAAATAAAAAGATATATAATTTAGAAGAAAGGACATTTTATTTTGCTAAAAGCATTAGAGCTTTTGTAAAGAAGATAGAAGTAAATATTTGGAATAAAGAAGATGTAAAACAACTAGTAAGATCGTCTGGTTCAGTAGCTGCAAATTATATAGAGGCCAACGAGAAATTAGGTGAAAAGGATTTTTTGATGAAAATTAGAATATGTAAAAAAGAAACGAAAGAGTCGATACTATGGTTGAAATAGTTGGATATCGAAAATACAACTGTCGATCAATCAAGACTTGAATTAATTAAAGAAGCCCAAGAAATTCAAACCATTTTTGGAGCTATATATAAAAAAGCACTCAATAATCAAACAAAATAAATTTAGAAATTAGAATTTAGAATTTAGAAATTACACCATGAACACACAATATTTACTCGACATCATTTACTTAGTTGCATCTGTTACTTTCGTAATAGGACTTAAAATGTTATCCCATCCAGCAACTGCTAGAAAAGGGAATCTTATTGCATGCTTCGGAATGACCTTGGCCATACTCGGAACTATCATCATCCACGATGAAAAAGTTCAACCAATAATATATACTTTAATTCTATCTGCTATAGGTCTTGGAACCATTGCGGGTTGGATGACTGCCAAAAAAGTACAAATGACAAAAATGCCCGAACTCGTTTCTATATTTAATGGTATGGGTGGTGCTTGTGCGGCATTAATTTCATTGATTGAATTTCAACACATGGGGCATCAAGTTATGCCTGTTACACCAGAAGGAGGAATGGATTTATCTGGCCTAGTTGAAATGTTAAAAAATATGGCACACCAAGGTGGCATGAGTCATACTGCAAAACTTGCAATGATAATGGCAGGTCTTGTCATTGGTTCTGTTTCTTTTGCAGGTTCTATTATAGCTTGGGCTAAATTAAATGGCACTTTAAACAAACCTATCCGTTTGCCACAATATAATATTACCAATAATATATTAATGCTTGGTTTGTTTGTATATGCATTCTTAATTGTGAACGGAAATGTAGAAGGTAACATGCATGTGTATTTATTATTTGCAGCTGCATTATTATATGGTGTCATGTTCGTACTACCAATCGGTGGTGCAGATATGCCCGTTGTAATATCTTTACTAAACTCATTTACTGGACTAGCCGCAGCGTGCGGTGGATTTATGTATAATAACAAAGCTATGTTAACCGGTGGAATATTAGTTGGTTCTGCTGGAACATTATTAACTTTGGTTATGTGTAAAGCAATGAACCGCCCACTAAGCAATGTTATATTTGGAGCATTTGGTGCTGGCAGTAAGGGTGCTGCTGCAGGTCGTGAACTTACAGGGAATATCAAAGAAATTTCTATAACAGATGCTGCTGTTTTAATGAATTATTCAAAGAAAGTTATTATAGTTCCTGGATATGGATTGGCAGTAGCTCAAGCACAACATGTAATACATGAATTGGAGACTATATTAGAAGAACGCGGTGTGGAAGTTAAATACGCAATACACCCAGTTGCTGGTCGTATGCCGGGTCATATGAATGTACTATTGGCCGAATCAAATGTGTCGTATGACAAGTTGGTTGAGATGGAAGAAATCAATCCTGAATTTTCAAACACAGATGTTGTACTGGTTGTAGGAGCAAATGATGTGGTAAATCCTGCTGCTCATAATGATCCCGCTTCTCCCATATTTGGTATGCCTATTCTCGATGTAGAGAATGCCAAGAATATTATAGTGAACAAACGTAGTATGAATGCGGGTTATGCAGGTATTGAAAACGAACTGTTCTATAATCCAAAAAACTCCATGCTATTCGGCGATGCTAAGTCAGCCCTTACCAAATTGGTGAGCGAGTTGAAAGCAATGGACTAATCAATTACGAATTACGAATTTTCAATTACGAATTGGCTGATGCTAGATGGTTATGCGACTGCCTGTGTTTGTGGTTGTGAGCGTAGTCGAACCATGACCAACCACTTGATGCTCACTATTCGTAATTCGTAATTGAAAATTCGTAATTCCCACAATGAGCATTTTTTCAGACACAACAGACTAGGATGTCCACGTAATAACAATAGCTTTTGTTTTTAATATGAACAAATCGTTTAATTTTGCATATCTAAGTATTATATAACACGTATTATGGAAAATAACCAACAACCAAGTCCAGCCAACTTTAGACCCGAACGTAAAAAGGAGTCTAATAGATTGGTATATATCTTAATCATCCTGTTTCTATTGGGGATGAACGGCTATTTGTTATATATGTATCTTCATACTGACAAAGCTTTGGAAACCGAGCAAAGCAATTTGATGGATGTGAAAAAAGAACGTGCAGATTTGGAAAAACTACTTTCAAATGCTAAAGCAGAATTAGAAACTTACCGTGGAATCAATGATTCATTAAATGGGGTTATTGATAAAAAGAACTCAGAGCTATATAATATGGCCAACGAAATTCAAGGCTTATTGAATTCGAAAAACTTGAGCAAGAAAGATTATGAACGTGCTATGGAGATGTATGATAAGTTTAAGTATTATTACGAAAAGACTAAGAAAGAACTCGACGAAAAACTGGTTGAATTGAATGAAGTTAAAAAAGAAAATACAGAACTAAAAGCATCCGTTAAAACTTTAGAAACTGATAAGGATAAATTAGATGGCGAGAAACGTAAAGCAATAAGCGATTTAGAAAATGCAAAAATATTAGAGGCTGTTAACATATCAGCCTTAGCAATTAGAATAAGGAGTGGTGGGAAAGAACAAGAAACTACCAAGGCATCAAAAGCCGAACAGCTAAAAATTTCATTCGGATTTGCCCGCAATGCAGTGGCCGACCGCAACCGCAAAGATGTATATGTTAAAATATTTGGACCTGATGGTGTAGCCATCAAAGATGACCAAGCTGGCTCAGGCACCTTTAAATATGCCGGGCAAGAAAGTATATATACTACCAAACAATCAATCGATTTCACCAATAACAGTGAAATAATTTCAATCTATTACAAACGTGCCGGTGATTTCAAGAAAGGTAAATATAAATTTGAATTGTATTGTGAAGGATATATCCTTGGGCAGGGGCTTTTGGAGTTGAAGTAAAACTTTCTGAATCTATCAGTTTTTAAAGCTTTTTTTGACCCTCTTACCGAGCAAAGAATTATTTACTGGCAAAATGAGCCAAGAATCATATGTTGAAATAAATTCGACGTGACAATGAGAGTTGAATTTGAATTATAAAAGAGGTCTATTCAAACACCAACTTTACTGCCCTGCTACAATCCCCCGATTGTATATTTAATATATAGAAACCTTTATATATATTTCTTTCAAGAATAATTTGATTATTTTTTGTCGAGTTATTATATATAAGTCTACCTGCTAAATCGTATAAGGAATAATTGGCAGTTATATTATTTTCCATATTTACAATAATAACATCTGGTAAATATAGTATATTAATTGGAAGTTTGTTTTCAATATTTTCTACACTATTTACAGTTGACTTTACTTCAAATTCTCCTATATCATTTAGTTTGTTATTATAATAATATTTGTAACTATAAATTCCTGCTACTTTCGGTTTGTTTATATACGTAAAAAAGTAGTAATACCAATAGTCTTGTGTATTGTGGCTAAATGAATAAGTATAATACAATTTGCCCAGTGGATCAAGCCAAACGATGCGGCTACTATCGCCCGGGTGAACGCCTTTTTCCAGAGCCCAGTAGCATACAAATGAATCGTTGGTATAATATATAGTTTTGCTTGCAGGGCGTTCTCTTAATATATCAACAGTTGGTACCAAATTTATCAATCCAGTTTCTATAATACCATGAGTTGTATCATAAACTGGTTGCGATTTCCATAGTCCGCCTAGTGATTGGCAAGTTCCTGTGAATGGGTCAATGAGTGAAGTACTATCATACCATACTTCAAAATGCACATGTGGGTCGGTGGAATTTCCAGAACTGCCCACTAAAGCTATGGCTTGCCCAGCGGTTACTATATCGCCCACTTTTACTTTAAGAGATTTGGTTTTAAGATGACCATAATAGCCAAAATATTTTCCTGGGTGTTTTATACATATATAGTTTCCGAAACCTAAACTATTGCCTGCTTTATTTCTATCATAAAAAGTATCCATCACTGCAATAACAGTTCCCGCTTCTGCTGCCAATACATTTACCCCGCTATCCATTTGTCTGAAACTTCTCAGCACGAAATCGGTACCTAAATGTCCGTCGTAACTTTTGGTTCCGCAGTTAAAATCCTTGTATTTATTAGCAGTCAAATTTTGGTCTACATGATTTACAATATAAAAATCTTTCCCTAGTGTTCCCTGCATGGGGAAAGTGAAACTAGGTAATTGTCCAAAAATATGGGCAAATGAAAATGACAATGTGAAAAATAGTATGGCGCTTTTTAATTTCATTTGTATTTAATTTGTAGATGCAAATTAATGCAATAAAATTAACATTATGAATAAAACATCTTCAATACTCTTAGCACTATAATTTTTTATTATATCATTTGCATCAAAAGCACAAACTGAAATTACAACAATTGAAAAGAAATTACTTGATTCAGTTGCTTTAAGAATATCATTAAAAACCTGTGTGATGCTGGAAACAGATACATTTGTATTATTCACGCCCATGAAATATTTTATTGAGCCATTTGCCATTTGGGTAAAGGAACATCCCGAATTAAAGGATGATAAAATACTATATAAAGCCCTTGCCAACGACACAGGAAAAAGGATTGTAAGGGCGAACAAGATTGCTGATGAATATAATCTTTCAATCAGAATGTTGCCTCAGATTGCAGAGTGTTTAAGAATTGGCCGTTGTGTTATATATAATAAAATTACCGAACGATTGGAAAAGAAAATCACTATTGAAGATCATTTGGTTGGCAACTATGCCGAAGTAAGGTATAAAATAAATAATTCGCTTTTATTTATTGTGAATGATTAAAACCGTATCAAGTAGAATGATGAAAGGGTGACGCCTGATATACTTGATACTAGCTGCTGACCACTATTTACCAACAACTAAAAAAATCTGGCGGCAGCAACTGATTACTGACTACTGATTACTGTTTACTAAATATCATATCCCAAATTCGGACCCAACCATTTTTCTATAACAGGTAAGTCCATATTTTTCCTCTTAGCGTAGTCTTCCATTTGGTCTTTATATACTTTCCCAAGTCCAAAATATTTACTATCGGGATTGCCAAAATAGAAACCAGAAACGGAGCTTGCTGGGAACATCGCAAAACTATCAGTGAGTTCGATTCCTGTATTTTTTTCTGCTTGTAATAAATCAAATAATATACGTTTTTCAGTATGATCGGGGCAAGCGGGATAGCCTGGTGCTGGGCGTATTCCATCATATCCTTCATGTATAATTTCTTCGTTGGTTAGGTTCTCATCGGCTGCATAACCCCATAAATCTGTGCGAACTATCTCGTGCATTTTTTCTGCAAATGCTTCAGCCAATCTATCTGCCAATGCTTTCACCATAATACTATTATAGTCATCGTGATCGGCATCATATTTATGAACCAAAGCGTCAGTTCCAATTCCGGCAGTAACTGCAAATCCTCCTATATAATCTGTTTTGTTTGAAGATGCTGGAGCAACGAAATCTGCTAAGGAAATATTAGGCACTCCCCCACCCTTTTGCCCTTGCTGGCGTAAGAAGTGGAAGGTTGGCCCATCCTTAAGTATGATATCATCACCATCGGCATTTGCTTCAAATAATCCAGCAACACCTTTTGCTTTTAATAATTTATTTTTGATGATATCATCCAATAATCTGTTTGCATCTTCAAATAATTTTTTCGCTTCCACTCCTACATATTCATCATCAAATATTTTCGGATACTTTCCTCTCAATTCCCAAGTGCTGAAAAATGGAGTCCAATCAATTCGCTCACGCAATAAATTCAAATCAAAATCTTCATATACTGTGATTCCCAATTTATTTGGTTTTACAGTATTATAACTATTCCAATCTATCATAAACTTATTATTCCTCGCCTCACTAATACTTATATAGTTTTTATCTTGTTGGCGGTTGGCATGATCCTCTCGCATCTTAGCATATTCTGCTTTTGTTTGGGTGAAATAATTATCTTTTGTATCAGGCCCCAACAAACTACCAGCAACGGGAACACTACGACTGGCATCGAGTACATGCACTACAGGGCCACTATAATGTGGGTCTACTTTTACTGCTGCATGTATACGAGAAGTAGTAGCACCACCTATTAATAAAGGTATTTTAAATCCTTCACGTTCCATTTCTTTTGCTACGTGAACCATCTCATCCAATGATGGAGTTATCAGTCCACTTAATCCAATAATATCTGCATTTATTTCTCTGGCTTTTGCCAATATTTTATCGCAAGGAACCATCACGCCCATGTCAATAATTTCGTAATTATTACAAGCCAAAACAACACCTACTATATTTTTTCCTATATCATGCACATCACCTTTTACAGTAGCCATCAATATTTTTCCTTGTGCAGTTTTATCGCCCGATGCTTCTTTGGCCGCATCAATAAATGGCGTTAAAACTGCAACGGCTTTTTTCATTACCCTTGCACTTTTTACAACTTGTGGCAAAAACATTTTTCCGCTGCCAAATAAATCACCCACTATGTTCATTCCAGCCATTAGCGGACCTTCAATTACATCTAGCGGTTTGGGGTATTTTTGACGGGCTTCTTCGGTATCTGCTTCTACATATTCTATAATACCTTTTACAAGGGCATGACTTAATCTTTTCTCTACGGTATCATTTCTCCATGCTTCATCTTTTTCTATTTCTTTTCCACCACCTTTTATTTTTTCTGCAGCGGCAACTAGTTTTTCGGTAGCTTCTTGATTGCGATTTAACAATACATCTTCCACCATCACCAACAAATCCTTGTCTATTTCATCATATACTTCTATCATCCCAGCATTCACAATTCCCATATCCATTCCCGCTTTGATGGCGTGATATAAAAACGCTGAGTGCATAGCCTCACGCACTTTATCATTGCCACGGAACGAAAAAGATATATTACTCACACCACCGGAAACCTTAGCATAAGGAAGATTATCTTTAATCCATTTTGTGGCATGAATAAAATCAACTGCATAATTATTATGCTCCTCTAATCCTGTTGCAACAGTTAAAATATTTGGATCGAATATAATATCTTGTGGGGGAAATTTTACTACCTTGGTTAGTATATCATAACTGCGTTTGCATATATCAATTCGCTTCTGAAAATTATCTGCCTGACCGTTCTCATCGAAGGCCATTACTACGGTTGCGGCACCGTATAGTTTTATTTTTTTGGCACGTTCAATAAATTTTGCTTCTCCATCTTTTAATGAAATCGAATTTACAATTCCTTTTCCCTGAACACATTTTAAACCCGCTTCAATAATTTCCCATTTCGATGAATCTATCATCACAGGAACTTTTGATATATCAGGTTCGGAAGCAATCAGGTGCAAAAATTTGGTCATGGCCGCCACACCGTCTAGCATCCCTTCGTCCATATTTATATCAATAACCTGTGCTCCATTTTCTACCTGTTGGCGAGCTACTGTTAATGCAGCATCATAATCACCATTCAATATCATACGGGCAAATGCACGCGAACCTGTGATATTGGTACGTTCTCCTATATTGATAAAATTTGTTTCGGGTGTAACCGTAAGCGGTTCTAATCCTGATAGTCGGAGGTAGGGATTGATTGTAGTTTGCATGTGTTATATCGTTATATGTGAAAACTCTTGTGAATGTTGTTTTATATATTTCCCGAAATTGTTCTGATACAATTCCGTATTTCTTGAATGAATATATTCTGTATTGATCTGTAAAGTTTGATATATATAATTTATATCTGTTTGCTGATAATTTTTACCTGCTAAATTCATATATATAATAGCATCAGCAACGGTATTTTTTTCTTCTTCGTTTACGCCCAATAGCCAGCTGGCAGCGAGGATTTTGCAAACCTGCAATTTTTCTGCATCAATTATACTTCCAATAGTTGTATTGTAATGATTACACATTTTAACAAACATATCTTTCACTGAAACATATAAATTTGTTTTTACCCGCCAAGCTCTTCCTACTACTTTTTTTGCTTGTTCAATATGCAATAGCAAATAAAATCCAGTCGCTGAAAATGTATAATATACAATATGTACACTCCTGTCCAGTAAGGCTTTTGCTGATTTTATAAAATGTTCGCAGTCGATGTTTTCCAAAAATAGTTCTTCTTCTTTAGTATAATATAATAGTATCCAGTCGTGGTCGTTAATAGTCATATATTAATATACAAATTCAGGTACTTGACGTGGAGCCATATTGGCAACTACATCAGCAATTGCTTTTATATGTGCAGGTGTTGTGCCGCAACATCCGCCTACGATATTGAGGAAACCACTCTCTCCAAAATCTTTAATTAATGCAGCCATGTGTGCAGGACTTTCATCATACTCACCAAACTCATTGGGCAAGCCAGCATTGGGGTGACAACTTATATAACAAGTCGCAATACGAGATAATTCTTCTATATAAGGACGCATTTCCTTTGCACCCAAAGCACAGTTTAATCCCACGCTAAACAGGTTTGCATGCGATATAGAATTATAAAAAGCTTCGGTAGTTTGTCCGCTTAATGTTCGCCCAGAAGCATCAGTAATAGTGCCTGAGACCATGATAGGGTAATGCTTTCCGATTACTTCAAAATATTGGTTGCACGCAAACAGTGCAGCTTTGCAATTCAATGTATCGAATACAGTTTCTACCAATAATAAATCAGAACCACCATCAATCAATCCACGAATTTGTTCAGTATATGCTGTTACCAATTCATCAAAAGTAATGGCACGAAAACCTGGGTCATTTACATCGGGAGAAAGTGTTGCAGTTTTATTTGTGGGACCAATAGAGCCTGCTACAAATCTAGGCTTTTCAGGTGTGAGTGCTGTATACTTATCTGCAGCAGCACGGGCAGCTTTTGCGCCGGCTACATTGAGTTCGTATACCAAATCTTCCATATGATAATCGGCCATACTTATATAAGTGCCGTTAAAAGTATTTGTTTCTAATATATCAACACCGCAAGCCAAATATTCTTCATGAATTTCTTGTATAATTTGCGGCTGGGTAAGCACCAATAAATCATTGTTACCCTTTAGTGAATGCGGAAAATCCTTAAAGCGTTCTCCACGATATTGCTCTTCAGTGAGTTTGTATCTTTGAATCATAGTGCCCATTGCACCGTCCAAAATCATGATACGTTTTGCTAAAATTTCTTTTAATATTTCCATCTTCGTATAAGTTTTATTTATCCTGAAAGATGGGAGATTCGTGATATTTCACGCTCTTATCTTTTCCCGAAAGTATTTTCGGGATAGGAATTAGCACCCTACTATTATTGGGGTTGCCAAGACATCATCGGGCCTGTTCCCTCCGCCTTTCTGGATAAGTGGTGCAAAGATACGGCAAAAAAATATTTTGTCATGAAATTTTTCTGAATCGTAGGATAGGGGTGGCGAAGTGGGATTCAGGATTCGGTTCGCCGCGGCGAACGGGGTTACACGGATTAATGATGAATGGTTAATGGTTAATGGTTGACGCCTGATTTTTTTGCGGAAAGTTTATAATAAAAAAGCCCAGCTTCATTTTCTGAAACTGAGCTTCGATATTCTGCCTGTGGTTGGTGTTTTCACTAACCACAACGTTGCGAGGATGATTCTGCCTGTGGTTGGTGTTTTCACCAACCACAACGTTACAGGGATTATTGCTTTACAAACTTATAAGGAACCAACATGCCATCTTTCGTTCTTATCTGCATAATATATAATCCTGCATCGAGTGATGAAATGTTGATCGTGTTCTCAGATTTGTTCTGAGTCAATACAGTTTTTCCTGTGATGTCTGTTATATATATATTTGATATAATAGAATTCGATTTGATATATATATATTCATTTGCTGGATTGGGCCATACTTCTACTCCGCTCAGTATAGCAGCGGTTGTAATTCCTGTTAAAAGTGAAACATCTATATATTTTTTGTTTACTTCTACTTTTATATTGTTTATAGAAGCATTTGTGGGACTAAGCAACACCATTAACTCATTCGATTTTTTACCAACAGCTTCAGGTGATATATAATAAGTTCCGTAAGCTATATTCGAGAATTTGAAATCACCATTGGCATCACTATAAGTATAGGCAACTGCTTTCTTGTTTGCGTCCATCAAATTAATTTGCACTTGATTTACTGGATCGCCTGTTGTATTGGTTTTATTGGCACCTTGGCTTGTTTTACCGCCAATGAAACCTGGTCCGCCAGGATTATTTCCTGCCAATAAATCAATATTGATATTATAATAATCTGTATCTACTTGCAATTGTGTGGCACTATCCCAAGTAAGTTTATTTATATAATAAGTAGGCATATAATTGCTGATATTTCCATTGCTTCCATCCATGGCTGCTTTAATTAAATAAAATCCTTTGCTCAAACTAAAATAATAGAAACCAAAACTATCTGTCATGGTTGAATCTACACCCGTTAAAGTACCCGCTGTCGAATCATAATTAATGGCCCAGACCATGGCAGGATTTGCAAAAGTATTTCCTGCGGTAATTTGTCCCATCACGGTGTAACGGCCTGTATTATTGCTTCCTTTGTTTATATAATTACAATATGAACTGGTACAACTTGAATCTGTAATAGTTAGGCAAGCGTAATACATTCCAGCTTTGGGATATACATGCACTGGGTTTTGTTGTGTAGAACTTGTGCCATCACCAAAATCCCAAGAATATGTAATATTGCCATTCGTGCCCTTGGTCAATGCATTGAATGCAGTGGTATCACCATAAGTTGAATCGGTAAAATATACATTGCAATTTCCACCACCATTTGAGTTGGTAAATAAAGTATCGCAATAAGTATCGGAACAGCCTGTGTCTTTTATGGTTAAACAAACTAAGTAAGGACCCGTTGAATTATAAGCATGTGAAGGCGATTGCTGTGTTGAAGAAGTGCCATCACCAAATCCCCAAGAATAGCTTGTATATGCACTTCCATTGGCATTATAAGGACCATCGAAATAGGTTATCCCATTTTGTGTACTATATTTAAACCTTGCACTACAATTTGCATTTTGTGAAGAAATAACTACTTGCATGCATATACTATCTGAACAATTTCCTGCACTATCGTTTTCATACAAACACACAGTATAAGTGCCCGCAGAAGCATAATTATGTTTTGGATTATCGAGCATGGAAGTGCTGCCATCGCCAAAATTCCATTTATAGGATGGGCTGCCAGAAATGGACGAACTACTATTATAGAAATCGCAATTTAATCCATAAGAATAATTCTTAAACATAGCTTTGCAACTCGGTGCTGATATCATAATTGAATCGCAAACGGTGTCGGTACAATTGGCAGAATAGACACCATGGCACACATAATAAGTACCGTACTTTGAATAAGAGTGGGTGGTATATTGACCCGTATCGGTTTTGCCATCGCCAAAGTTCCAATAGTAGCTTGGGTTCATTACATTCACAAAAGATGAATCGTAGAAAGATACAGTTTTACCATTCTGATAAAACACATAACTTGCTTTGCATTGGGCATTCACGCTGCTGAAATTGCTTACGAAAAAAAGTGTAGTGATTGCTAAAAATAATAGTGTTTTTTTCATGGGAGTGTATTTTTTAGTATAAGGTAGCAAGTATATAGTATTAAGACTTTGTCGTTGCTTCCATGGTTTTTGTTTTTAAGTTTACTGTTATATATATTTATATTCTTATGGTTGTATGTTTATTATCCCAGTGCCGGCAGCAAATAATGTCTACTTGTAGTTGATTAGACAAATTATCTTTTGGTTGCCCGTATGATATGTATGCCACAAATATAAGTACAAGACTGCTCTTGTTTTGTAATTTTACGATAGGCGGCAATTGTTTTCTAGGAAAGTTAATTGTCAGCTTTTCAGGTGCTTAAAAACCTCCAACCATTCCCTGGGTTGAACTAATTTAAGCAGGTACATTAATAAAGCACTGCACATGCCCACAAACAAAAATGACAAGCCAATGCATACATTTATATATATCAATCCGTACAATGAGCCGCCAATCAATATAATAAGCACCATATATTTTGTGATAATATCTGTAGAAATTTTCACATCTAATTTTCTCCAACAAAAATATATAGAACCTAATACTGCCATTATTTGTGTAACCAATGCCACATAACCCGTTCCTATTGCTCCGTATTTCGGAATAAATATATAATTCCCAACTAAGTTGATTATAATGGCAAAGAAAGATATGATATTTAATATTTTAATATGATGTGCCGCAGTAAGCAATGAACCAAAAATATAATTCATAGCCATGGGTATGATACATAATATTACGGGAACAAACACCGCTCTTTCGGTTTCCCCAAAATTACTGTGATATAATAAATCTAATAGGGGTTGAATTTGAAATAAACAGAAACAAACTGCTACCGATGCTGGAATTACCAATGCGATAAAAGCAGTTTGCACCAATGGCTTTATATCTTCTCTTTGTTTAATCATTCTTGCAAACATGGGCATTAACAATCCAGCTGCCAATACTGCGAGCATATTAAATGCATCTAACAACCTATAACATTTGGCATATATGCCTGCTTGAGTGTCGCCCTGTGGGTGCATAGTTTCAAGCATCACCACATCGGCTCTATTATACAAGGCCATCATTACGGCAAGCAAGGCAAAGGGATAACTGTTCCTAAAAACTTCTTTCAGCATTTGTTTGTCGATACCGAATTTGAAAGGTTTGATGTAGGGGATTAAAATAATTAAACCCAAGAGAGCGGTTATTATATATGCAAACAATTGTGCACTTGCAAATTTGGTAACAGAAATTGGCCCAAACATATTTGTATATAATAGTACCGAGCAAAATAAAATCATTAAAGTTTTATCCAATACTGAAAAAAATGTATCTGTTTTAAACAAATGCAAGCCTGTAAAATGGGTACGAACATATAAAATAAAAAATGCAAATACTTGGTTCAATCCCAGTATTATCAGCAATATTGACTCTTCACTACTAAATTTAAATCCTTTTGAAATGCCCAGAACCAGTACAATAATTATATATAATAACATCAACCCAAGTTTGGCCGGAAATATATGGGAGAACATACTGCTAGCCCTATCAGGATGTTTTGCCAATGTATTGTTATTATATTGATTGAGCCCCGCATCCAGCAACATCGTAGGCAATAAACTAAGATTAAATAAAGCATAATACAACCCGTAAGCATCAGTACCCACGGTATTCTGCACCACCCTATCTACCCCAAAGACCCAGTAAGGTTTCACCAACAAATTGGCGATGATAACTAAGAATAGATTTGCGACGAATTTTTGAACCACTTATTGAATGATGAATTATGAATGATAAATGATGAATAAGGCCTGAAGGGTAATATATGAAATCTGATTTAACGATTGAAATGTACTGTTATATTTATCATTCATAATTTATCATTTATAATTCAATTAGTAAACTTTAAATCTTTCACATTCAACTGCAGAGCTACATTCCCATTAAAATGATTTTCTTCAATAGTATATAACATATCGAACGAGCGGCCATTGCTCACGTTTTCATAAGCATCGCCTAAGCCAAAGCCTATGGCACGCATCGGTTTGGTACCATCTGCTTGCGTGATGTTCATAGATAAGTGTCCGCCATTACCTACTTGTTTTGCATAACCTGTATCCCAAACATTTCTGCTTAAAAAAACTGGATTCATATTATGTGGACCAAAGGGTGCAAACTGATTTATTACTCCTATAAATTTGGGTGTGATTCTAGAAATCGGAATTTCCATATCATATACAATTGAGGGCATCAATTGTGCGGGAGTAATACTATTGGAAACAACTTTTTCAAATTTATCAATAAACAAAGGAACATTTTCCAAAGTCATCGTCATGCCTGCTGCGAATTGGTGACCACCGAATTGTTCTAACAAATCAGCACACTGTTCAATGGCATTATATATATCAAAATCATTCACAGACCTAGCAGAACCTGTAGCTTTTCCGTTTGACTCGCATAATACAATAGTAGGCTTATGATACTTTTCTATAAGTCGCGAAGCTACAATTCCTACCACACCTTTATGCCATAATGGATTATATACAACCGTACTTTTTTTGCTTGCCAATGCGGTATCATTTAGCATCATATCTAATGCATCGGCAGTAATAGTTTTGTCAACGCCTTGCCTGTCGGTATTTCTGCTATTAATCAATTTTGCATGCTCGCGTGCATCATCTAATGTTGAGGCTGCCATTAGTTGTACAGCTTCACTCCCATGTGCCATGCGGCCTGCGGCATTAATGCGTGGACCAACAGAAAACACCAAATCGGAAACTTCGTAAAAAGGTTTCTCATAATAAAATTCCAATAAGGCACGAAAACCATGATTGGGATTTTCTTTTAATTTTTTCAAACCATTATAGGTTAGAATTCTATTCTCGCCCACAATGGGAACTATATCTGCACCTATTGCCATTGCCACTAAATCTAAATATTCTAATAATGGCGGCATTTCCAAATTCATTTTTTGGGTAAGAGCTTGGCACAATTTAAAGCCAATCCCACACCCTGGAAGTTCTTTAAAAGGATAAGGACAATCGGCTTGTTTGGGATTGAGAATGGCTATCGCTTTTGGCAATTCAGAACCTGGCAAATGGTGGTCGCATATAATAAAATCTATATTTTTTGTATTGGCATAAGCAACCTTATCGACTGCTTTAATTCCGCAATCGAGGGCAATCATTAAAGTTGCCCCACTTTCTGCAGCACGGTCGATTCCAGTGAATGAAACCCCATAACCTTCATTATATCTATCGGGTATATAGAACAAAACATTTCCATATATTTTGCTCAAGAACATCCATACCAAGGCTACTGCTGATGTGCCATCCACATCATAGTCACCATATATCATAATGGTTTCTTTTTTCTTGATGGCTTTTATAATACGCTCAACGGCGATGTCCATCCCCTTCATTAAAAAAGGATCGTGCAAATCGTCGAGCGAAGGTCTAAAAAATTTGTGTGCTTCATCAAAAGTATTCACCCCGCGTTGCAAAAGAAGACCTGCCAAGTCAGCACCAATATTAAGCTCCTTGCCTAACAGCTCAGCCAGGTGCTTATCGGGTTCTTTATTCGGTATCCATTCTTTATACTGCATAGTTCACTCAATGCAAATGTAGGAGTTTTTGCAATTGATTCAAATAGAATTATTATTAACCAGATTGGCACAGGGGGATGTGTAAAACCTCTTGTAAGCATGTGTTCCGTCAGTTGAAATCGACGGCAATAGATTATTCCTAGTAAAAATATAAAATAATAATTCTCAAAATATAAAAAAAGCCCGCCGTAAATTAATACAACGGGCTTTTTAAAAAATTTCTTATGTCACTCTGAGTTTATCGAAGAGCGACATAAGAAATTTAAAATCTATTGCTTAATGAATTTACCTACCATCACTTTATCATTGCTGATAACCTTGATGCTGTATGCACCTGCAGGCAAATTAGCTACGTTCAATTCATTGGTTCCTATAATAGCTGGTTGTTCAATTACTGCACGTCCACTTAAATCATAAATAAACATTTTGCCATTGGTTTTTATAGTATTCAAATCAATAAACAATTTGCTATTTGTTGGATTTGGATATAATGATATAATAGTATAATCGGCCTCAAATATTCCACTATTTCCTATAGCAACATTTAATGTTGACGCATTGGCACACACTCCTGAAACTGATATAGTACCTGTACCGGCCGTGCTTCCCCATTTCACACTAATTTGGTTTGTGCCTTGTCCGCTTAGTATAGTTCCTCCTGTTACTACCCAATCAAACACAAATGCTGTGATATTGGTAACCGAATAACTAACTGTTGTGTTTACAATCGCATTTATACTTCCTGTAATTAAACCCAAACTCATCTTAGGTGTTACATTTACTTTAATCGCATTTGAAGTTGCACTGCACGAGCCACTGCCTACTGTTACTGTGTAGCTTCCACTATCCATAGCATTATAAGTATCGCTTGTTGCACCAGTAATTGCACTGCCATCTTTTAACCACTGATAGTTATATCCAGCTTTTCCAATTGCTTGTAATTTGGCTGTATCGCCTATACAAATTATTTGTGGAGTTGAACCTTGAATTGATACAGTTGGTATACTATCAACTGCTACATTTACTAATGATGAATCTAAACATCCATTAACAGTTGATACTTTTAACCACACTGCAAATTGTCCGGTTTTGGAATAACTATGTTGTGGGTTCATAGCAGTGTCTGTATTGCCATCGCCAAAATCCCAAGTACGTGTCATGCTTCCTCCAGTGCTTGTGCTGTTATCAGTAAAACTAAATAAATTACCTGTTAAACATTGTAATGATTTGTCAACCTTAGCTACTGCTGTAGGACCATCATATACATCAATATTTGCAATAACAGTATCAGAACAACCATTGGTTAATGCTAGATAACATGATATATCATAGTTTCCTGCTTTTGTATAGGTATGTTTGGTAACCGCACCAGTATCCGTTTTTCCATCTCCGAAATTCCAGTTGATGGTTGGTACAAGTCCTGAATTATTGGTAGCAGTATCATTTAACATAAATACATTACCACCTATACATTGTGCATAGTTATTTACTGTAAACCATGGGTGAACAGAAGGTATAACTGTTACTTGTTTTTTTACCGAATCGATGCATCCTAGTTTGGTAGTAACTACCAAAGTTACTGTATAAGTTCCGGGAGCAGAATAGCTGTGACTGGGTTTCACACACTGGCATGAAAATCCATCACCATAATCCCAATTCCAAGTATAACTGCCACCACCTGCACTGCTTGTATCATTAAAAAAGAACGCATTGCCTGTATAACATTGCGTGGTGCTATTGGTAATTTGATATCCAACTATAGGCAATGAGCCCACTACAATAGTTGTGGCAGCTGAGGTATCAGGACAATTTTTGCCTATAGATATAAACTGATAATCGCCCGAAGTATTTACACCTATATTAGATAAAGTAGCACCAGATATGGGAGAACCATCCTTAAGCCACTGATATGATGCCTCCCATTCGCCTATAACTCCTCCAAATGGTGAAGTAACGATTCCTGTTTTTATATCAACAAAAACATCTAAACCTGAATTATCTTTTCCTGCCAATGTTCCATCTTCATTTCTAAAATACATACCTAAATATTTAGCGGTATCCATAAAGTTCATTCCATAATAATTGGTAACATCAATAGTGATAGACCATTTGTTATTACCCAATGAATCCATAATACCAATTGAATCATCCAAAGTTCCACTTCCTACTGTATTAAACCATGAAGTACCCACTAAATTGGTATCGGCTAATCCTGAATGCATATATACTTTGTTAGCACCCACTAGTTGTGTTTGTCCTTGCGAAGCATCATAAACAATAGTAAGCAAATTGTTTTTTGAATTTAATGAGGTGAAAGTATCGACCAAAAGTGAGAGTGATTTACCTGCACATGATGTGGTTCCATAAGGAGCTATAATCTGTGGGTTTATTAAACGGTTCACTTGCAAGCTTAGTTGCGATGCCCAACCCGTGATAGCTGGCATATCGCTAACGGTTCTTACTTTGTAGTTTGTTCCCGACAAAGTGTTTTTGGGTATAAAGCAAGTTACAATTCCTCCTATACTATCCGATAGATATCCTATATCAGTAGCATTGCTAAAATCGCCTGATGAATCTGAGAGTTGAACGGTGAAGGTATTACCGTTATCAAAAGTATCAGTAGGTGACACCCAAAGGTCAAAAGAAGTATTGGGACAAACCGTTGTACCTCTGGCCACAACAGTATATAAATTCATGGTATCGAACTGTGTTAAATACTTTAAAGCGGTAGAATTGTTTGATGTTGCATCTCCTCCAAGTATATAACCCATTCCACCCACTGAAAAACCTCCAGCCATTTCTAGCGTATGCAAATTTGCAGGAACCGTGTCCCATCTATCATTTGCAAAATCATACCTGTTCACATCATTCAAAGTTTTGCTACCATCATACCCGCAAGCTATATATCCATAGTCGCCAATTACAAAAGCAGCAGCACCGTAACGACCTGCATTCAATGAAGTTTTAGCAGTCCAAGTATCATTAGCTGCATCATATTCATAAAAATCAGAATTATAGTTATTGGCATTATCTCCAGTACCCAAATATCCTTTTCCTTTATAACTAAAAGCTACAGGATAATTAAATCCGCCGCCACCTACTGATGATTTTTGTGTCCAAGAATCGGCTGAAGTATCATATTGATATATATCATTATAATAAGTAGAACCATTCCATCCACAGCCTACATAACCTTTATCATCCACACTAAACCCTACAGCACCCCTGCGGGCAGCACCTGGGAAACTAGCTTTTTGTGTCCATGTATTACTGGGAGCATCATACATATAAAAATCTTGATAAGTATTTGCAGCACCATCACGGCCTGTGCCAAGCCATGCGCGATCGCCTACCACAAAATTGGCAACACCCCAACGGGCATTTCCACCATAGTCGGCCATTTGTGTCCAAGAGTCGGTAGCTGGGTCATATTGCCAACAGTCTTTTACAGCAGTAACATTGCCTGAATTGCCGCAGCACATATAGGCATTTTGTCCAATAACAAATGTGGCAGCAAAATCGCGGCCAGAAGAGAGGTCGGTCATGCTACGCCAAACACCTTGCGAATAGGCTTTGTTACCAATACTGGTAATGATTAAAGCCAAGAATAAAATTTTTGTAAATAGTGATTTCATGTTAATTTATAATTGTGATTAAGTTGCGAATTTAGGTAAAGACATTGGATTTGCAAATAAAGTTTGGGAAAGATTTTACACATAAAAAAGCCTGAGGAGTAAACCACAGGCTTTTTTATGTAAGTAATATTATGTATATAATACTATTTAGCAGTACTGCTCAAATGCACCAATCAAATTATTGGCAATCATCTCGGCACTTCTGCCTTCTATATGGTGACGCTCGATAAAATGCACCAACTCTCCATCTTTAAATAATGCAATAGCTGGTGATGAAGGCGGGTAAGGCAAAGTATATTCTCTGGCTTTGTTCACTGCATCGGCTTCCATTCCGGCAAATACAGTTAATAGTTTAGTTGGTAAATTTTTACCATGCTCTACAGCGAGCCTCACACCCGGGCGGGCAGTACCAGCGGCACATCCGCACACGGAGTTTATCATGAGTAAAGTAGTTCCTTTGTTATCATCTAATTGAATGATCACTTCTTCAGGAGTTTTAAGTTCGGTAAAACCTACTTGGGTTAATTCAGCACGCATGGGTGCTACTAGCATTTCTGGATACATATTTTTTATTTATATTTTATGATTGAATGATTTATTAGTGGTCAGTGGTCAGTAGTCAGTAGTCAGTGGTCAGTAGTCAGTGGTCAGTGGTCAGTGGTCAGTGGTCAGTGGTCAGTGATCAGTGGTCAGTGGTCAGTAGTCAGTGGTCAGTGGTCAGTGGTCAGTAGTCAGTGGTCAGTGGTCAGTAGTCAGTGGTCAGTGGTCAGTAGTCAGTAGTCAGTGGTCAGTGGTCAGTAGTTAGTAGTCAGTGGTCAGTGGTCAGTAGTTAGTGGCTGACGCCGGTAGCAATGTATTGATATTATATGTCATCCTGAGCAGCCTGCACTGACCGAAAGCCGAAGTGTAGTCGAAGGGTGATACTATTTTGTTACAATTATAGGTCAATTATGTTTTGTTCTGAGTAAATATGTGGTTGGTCGCAAGACACAACCACAGGCATTACAATAAAATTGGTATAATAATCAGGCGTCAGCCACATCGTATGTCGTTCCCGAATCTTATTCGGGACGCACATCGTAAATAAACTACCTGTAAACAGCTTTCCCCACACAGCCACTCGGATTTGGAATCTTAATAAGCGAAGAAATTGTGGGAGCAATATCTATCATATTTACATTTTCTGTACTTTGTCCCTGCTTTATTCCCCAGCCCATTAGTAGGAATGGAATATGTGTATCATAGTCGTAAGGTGAACCATGGGTAGTACCTGTCTTTCTGGGCATCTCCATCCATCCGGGTTTTAGGTTTATAATAATATCTCCACAACGTTCGAAACGATATCCTTTTTGTATAAGACTGCCCGGAGCATTACTGGTATAAGGCTCGCTCATCATGCTGCCTGTATATACTTTGTCTACGCCCTCCATGGTGAGCAAGCGGTCCATAAACGGATACATAGCAGGCGGAAGCGGTGCATTTTTGCTGAGTGTATTTCCGTTTATAGTTAAATATATTTGTTGGTTATCATAAAAGAAATCCCACTTTTCATATTCATTGTTCATATATCCAAGATAAGTTTTCAAAGTATCTTTTAATGCAGAATCGTTGAACAAACCTGCGGGCATATTTCTGTCTTTTAAATATTGCACATTGTGAGCTGCACCATGGTCGGCGGTTAGGAATACGAGATAGTTGCCTTTGCCCACTTGTGCATCCAGCTTGTTTAAAATTTCTTCTATATCGCGGTCCAATCTTATATAAGTATCTTCAAGTTCTATACTAAATGTTCCAAAATGATGCCCCACATAATCGGTACTACTAAAACTAATGGCCAAAAAATCGGTGATACTGTCTTTGCCTAAATCTTCCTGTTTCAATGCTTGTAATGCAAACTCTTTTAATAATGTATTTCCGTATGGAGTAGTTAATAAAGTTCCGTAACCATCTTTGCGTATAAGTCTCAGTTTGTGAGGGAATACAGGCTTTTCTTCTTTCTTGCTAAGTGGTGCTTCATATACCACATCATCAGCAGTACTTTCAGTATATGTTTTTATTGGGAAATACGTATCCCAAGTTTTATTGATTAAGGTTTCGGGTAAATGTATATTGTTAAAATCGGTAACCCAATGTGGCAAAGAAGAAGTATAATAAGTACTGGTAATAAATGCTCCATTATCACTATCGAACCAATACGCACCATTGGGATGATGCCCGCCCGGCAATATGCTTCCACGATCTTTTATACAAACGGATATCACCTTGCCTTGCTTGTTGGTGGCCATTCGCAGCTCGTCCGTCATCGTAGTGGTATATAGATTATTGGGACTCATTTTCCCTGCTTTTTTATTGGCACTTCCTATGGTGGTAACATTACTATCATATACACAATACATCGTATCATTTATACTGCGTTCATACCAATCATTGGCAACTATACCATTAATACTTGGTGTAGTTCCTGTATATATACATGCATGACCTGGCGCAGTGAACGTAGGCATATAATTGATATGGCATTGCTCGAAAGAGTAGCCTGTATTAAGCAAACGCTTGAAACCACCATTGCTATATTTGTTCTGAAAACGATACAGATAATCGTAACGCATTTGGTCCACCACAATACCTACCACCAACTTGGGGCGTTTCTGTGCAAAGCTTTGCCCAGCAAGCAAGAAAGCAAAACAGAGATAAATATATTTTTTCATTGTAAGGGCAAAGATAATGTACGATGTACGATGTGCGATTTTTTGCTGAGGCCTGATATTTTTAAAAGTTGTCTTGCTGAGCGGAATCGAAGCATTTGCTTACGCTAGATTATTTCCATGCAGTATATCGGAACGACTTTTGTACTTTTGCCTCGATAGCCCTAAACAATCATACATGAAATATAACAATACTATCAACTGGATTCTGAGATGCCTAGTCTCGGGATTATTTATTCTTTCAGCTATATTAAAACTATACCCCATTGAAGCCTTTGAAAAACAATTGGTAGATTTGGGTTTTGTGAATTGGTGCATTGCCCCAATTTTTGCAAGAAGCATTATAGCGTTCGAGCTTTTCTTGGGGCTTGCATTTCTTCAAAATCATTTCTTTAAAAAATTTATTATAGCTATTACTGCTGGAATGTTATTGGTTTTTATTATGCACTTATCATGGCAAATCAATCTTTATGGCAATGAAGGAAATTGTGGATGTATGGGTCAAAAGTTACCTATGACTCCGCTGCAAGCTATCATTAAAAATATTATCACACTTATCATCATAGCCATTATATATTTTAAAACGCCAAGCAAAAAAGATAGCAAGCACCGATATCCATTTATTATAATGGCTGCTGCTGCGGGATATGTATTTATGAGCTACCCATCTCACTGCTGCTGCGATACCAATGCAGTTGCAAACCCATTTCAATATGAAGAAACGAATGATAGCACTACTACTGAAATTGACACAACAAAACCAAAAACAGAAACTATTATAGAAACTAAAAAAGGTGATAGTACTGTAATAAAGCCTGAACCAAAACTTAAACGGGTGATGTCGGATTTCACAAAGTATATAGATTTCAACGGTAAAAAAGTAAACCTCAACGACGGCAAAAAAATAATTTGTGTATTCAACACCGATTGCGACCATTGTATGGGTATTGCTAAAAAAATCACTGCAATAGCAAACAAAACAAAACTACCACCTATATATATATTATTCTGGAGCGAAAATAACTCGCAAGGAGAAGACCTAAATAAAGAAATTACCAAGTTTTTTAATTTTTCAGGAAGCTCACATCCCTACACAATGATTACCCAACAAGCATTCTTTCCTTTGCTTGGCAAACACAGCGGTCCACCTAGGATTGCGGTACTTAATGAGGGAAATATGATGGGTGATTTCTCAGAAGGAAATTTTGAAGAGGGGGCGTTTTTGAAGGCGGTGAAATAAGTTGCTTTATATATAATACTTTTATAAAAAATATAACCTCTTAAAATCCTTTACATTTGGACAAAAAAAAAATAACTTCATGCTACTAAACATATACAACACCGAAGAAATTCTCACCAAATTAAACACCCTCCACAAAGATGCAAAACCTCTTTGGGGCAAAATGACCCCGCAACATATTGTGGAGCATCTCACTTTTTCATTGCAGATGTCAACGGGTAAAAACCCACAACGCTTGCATTTTGCCGACGATGTGGCTGAAGGTATCAAACGAAAAATTATATATTCCGATATTGAAATTCCCGAAGGCGTCAAAAACCCTGTGCTGGGCGATGAACCCCCACCTATAGTTCATCCAGACATGCGAACAGCCAATCAAAATCTGCTAGCGGAATTAGAGCACTTTCACAATCATTATAAAGAGAATCCTGAAGCAAAAAACATGCATCTAAGAATGGGACTTTTGAACAAACAAGAGTGGACCATTTTTCACAACAAACATTTCACGCATCATTTTAAACAATATAATTTATAGACAGCGGTGCAGCTTAAAATAATATATACGAATTTCTTAAAAAAGGATTACTAAAATAATGACAGATATATGCATCCATTAAATCCATTTTTTTCAATCATTATATTTTTAATTGCTATTATAACAGCTTATATAATTAAACGTAAATATAAAATCGGCACGCCCAGCGGGAGATACGAAACTATAGATGGGATGCGGGGATTGCTCGCACTGAGTGTTTTCATTTGCCATTCTGCCGTGTGGCACCAATATCTTCAAATAGGCAAATGGGCACATCCAAAATCAAATTTATATTACCAGTTTGGGCAAACAAGTGTTACCTTATTTTTCATGATTACCAGTTTTCTTTTTATTTCAAAACTATTGCATGCAAGGGAGACAGGTTTTAATTGGAAAGCATTTTTTATTTCCAGAATATATAGATTAGCTCCGATGTACTACGTTTCATTACTAATCACAATCATCTCCATCATGTTTGTCTGCGAATGGCAATTAAATTCTAATCTCCCAAATCTCATTTCATCTATTGGTGAATGGAGTTTTTTCACCATACATCATGAACCCAATATCAACAATTCAGAATACACCTTAATTATGGGAGGTGTAGTGTGGTCGTTACCTTACGAGTGGTTTTTTTATTTTAGTTTACCTATAATATCTTTATTCATTTTAAAAATAAAACCACAAATATTATATATAGGCTTGGGTATCATTTTTATTATTATATTCTGTTTTGTTCATGATATAAAACACATTCATCTGTATGCATTTATTGGTGGAGCAATAGCACCTATTATAATAAAATATTTTTCGTTTTATAAAAAGATAAATAACACTTTAGTTAGTATGATAATTATAATTTGCTTGTTCCTAATCGGTAAATATACCAATGTGAGTAGTTTATTTTGCCTTCTTTTGATTACTATAATTTTTACTGCTATTGCCTTAGGAAATACGCTATTCGGTATACTCAGCAATGCTACTTTAAGATTTTTGGGTGATATATGTTATAGCACTTATTTATTGCACGGTATTATACTATTCACAGTTTACTATTGGGGTTTTGGATTAGAAAATGTAAAGAATTTATCGTCCCCAGCATATTGTGCAGTCGTATTTGCAATAACCCCTTTAGTAGTTTTCATCAGCTTTCTAGGATATAAATATATAGAAAAACCTTTTATGGAGAAAGCGAAAAATAGTATTAAGACAAAACAGGTATCTGGCATCAATTAAATCAGGCGTCAGCCAAACTTCGGGCTTCGGGCTTCGGTTTCCCTAGCCTATCTTTGCCTCCAATTTTTATGAAGAATATCCGAAATTTTTGCATCATTGCACATATTGACCACGGTAAGAGTACGCTTGCCGACCGCCTGCTTGAATTTACCAAAACCGTTTTGAAACGTGACATGCAGGCCCAATTGCTCGATGATATGGACCTGGAACGCGAACGTGGAATAACGATTAAGAGCCACGCCATACAAATGGACTATATATTTGAAGGAGAGAAATATGTACTCAACTTAATCGATACCCCTGGCCACGTAGATTTTAGTTATGAAGTAAGTCGCTCCATTGCAGCCTGCGAAGGTGCATTGCTTATTGTTGATGCGGCGCAGGGTATACAAGCACAAACGATTTCAAATTTATACTTGGCACTAGAGAATAATTTAGAAATTATTCCTGTGCTCAATAAAATTGATTTGCCAGGTGCCATGATAGAAGATGTTACAGACCAGATTGTAGATTTGCTTGGTGTGGATCCAGATACAATTATACATGCCAGTGGCAAAACAGGGATTGGAATCGATAATATATTAGAGGCTATTATTAAACGTGTGAAAGCCCCAAACGGAGATGTGAACAAGCCTCTCAAAGCTTTGATATTTGATTCGGTATTTAATTCTTTCCGAGGTATTATAGCATATTTCAAGGTAACCGATGGATCAATTCGCAAAGGTGATAAGGTGAAATTTTTAGCTACAGGCAAAGAATATTTTGCCGATGAAATTGGTGTTTTAAGATTAGAAAAAGAACCACGTGAACAAATATTTGCAGGCGATGTGGGGTATATAATTTCAGGAATAAAAGAAGCACGAGAAGTAAAAGTGGGTGATACGCTTACGCAAGTGAATAAACCGTGCGAAGAGGGTATACAAGGATTTGAAGATGTAAAACCTATGGTATTTGCTGGTATATATCCGATAGATACGGATGACTTTGAAGAGCTACGTGAAGCCATGTATAAATTGCAATTGAATGATGCGTCACTCACATTCGAACCTGAAAGTTCAGCTGCTTTGGGATTTGGTTTCCGTTGTGGATTTTTGGGAATGCTGCACATGGAAATTATACAAGAAAGATTGGAACGCGAATTTGGAATGACTGTTATAACAACTATTCCCAACGTAAGTTACCATGCCTTTTTAACTAAAGGCGATATGATTGTTGTAAACAACCCAAGCGACCTCCCCGACCCTAGCAAATTAGAACATGTAGAAGAACCATTCATCAATGCACAAATAATTACCAAAGCAGATTATGTAGGTGCGGTGATGACACTTTGCATCAACAAACGTGGCCTGATAATAAACCAATCCTATTTAACTACCGACCGTGTAGAAATGAATTTCGAAATGCCATTAGCGGAAGTTGTTTTCGACTTTTTCGACAAGCTAAAAACTATCAGTAAAGGATACGCCAGTTTCGATTATAGTCCGATTGGATATAGAGAAAGTGATATGGTGAAATTGGATATATTAATGAACAAAGAAATTGTGGATGCACTATCTGCAGTTATACATCGCGACAGAGCTTATGATTGGGGCAAAAGAATCTGCGAAAAACTAAAAGAATTAATTCCAATGCACCAATTTGAAATACCTATACAAGCCAGTATTGGAGCCAAAGTTATTGCACGCGAAACTATAAAAGCCATGCGTAAAGATGTAACTGCAAAATGTTACGGAGGTGATATAAGCCGTAAACGCAAACTATTAGAAAAACAAAAAGAAGGAAAGAAAAGAATGAAAATGGTAGGCAGTGTAGAGATACCTCAATCGGCATTTATGGCGGTGCTTAAGTTGGATTAACATATACTCTTTTTGTTACTCTGAGTTTGTTTGTCATGGTGAGTTTATCGAAACAAACAAACTATAGAGTGCACTTCCTCGTCTTCGACAAACTCAGACTGACAGCTACTTTTATGGAACAGCAAAAAAACAACCCACTACACGGAATAACACTACAAAGTATATTAGAATATTTGGTAGAATTATACGGATGGGAAGAACTTGCAGCTAGGGTAAGTATTAATAGTTTCATCAAAAACCCAAGCATCAATTCCAGTTTAAAATTCCTCCGCACCACTCCTTGGGCTAGAAAAAAAGTAGAAGATTTTTATTTATTTACTTTACGAGAAAAACGCAGGAATAAGGATAAGTAATAAGTCCAATTCGACCAAATTCTCTTTACTCCTCATTCCTTATTCCTATAACTTTATTAGCAATCCCTAAAACCTCCTGATGATGCGAAACCAATATCATGGTCAACTGCTCGGTTTTATTTAATTCTTTCAGATAATTTAATATATCTTTTTCAGTTTCTTTATCTAGGGCATTCGTTGCTTCGTCCAATAAAAGTATTTGTGGTTTATTATATAATGCCCGTGCCAGTGATAATCTTTGTTTTTGTCCCCCGCTAAGTCTGTTGCCCATTTCGCCGGCTTTCATATTGGTGCGTTCGCTGAGTTCTTTGCTTAAATCTTGTAGTTTTAATAACTCAATTAATTTAACTGCTCTTTGCATTTCTGCATCATTGGGTTGATGGTTCAAAGTTATATTTTCCATCAATGAACCATTATATACAAATGTATCTTGTTTGGCAATGGCAACTGTATGATATAATAATCCATTTGCATTTTCTTTGTTATTATATAATATGGTGCCTTGTGTGGGCTTATATATTCCAGCAATCAATTGCAACAAGGTTGATTTACCACAACCGGAAGGTCCAGTAATACCAATAATATCGCCTTTGTTCAGTTGTAAATTAAAATCTCTAATTACTTCAACATTGGAATTATTGTATGCAAACGATAAATTTTTTAATTCAATACTTTCAAAATTATTGATAGGTAAATCATCGTTTTTATTTATAATACTATAAGGCAATAATTCATCAACGGTATAATGATAGTTTTTTAATTTGAGTAAAGAAGATGATATACGATTGATGGACGGAATCAGTCTGAAAGCCGCAGCAGTGAACAATCCCAGGTGATATAATAAACGGCTAGTGCCAAAGCCTGCAATCATAGATGACATAACAATGAGCACTAAACCAAGCAACGCAGCCACCTCAATAACACGATGTGGTATGGTTGAATATGTAAACAATATTGCATCGTTTTTATTTACCTTTTCCTGATTATGATAATAATTATTAAAAAAGAATTTTTCTTTGCCTAGCAGTGCGGCTTCCTGCCACCCAGCAAAAGCTTCACTCAATTTATCATAAGCATTGGTAGATGCCTCATTACGTTCTGCGCCCATCTTGTGCATCCGGTTTTTAAGCAAGCGATATATAATATACATTACCGGACCCAATGACAAAGCAATAAGTAAAAACAAATATGGTTTGAATAATGCAAGACCAACTATTATAATACCCATCAATAATAATTCACTGAGTAATATACCATAGGGCAATAATATTCCACTTGCAAATGCTGATGGCACAAACATAATTCGTGTAATCAGTTTTGCTGTTTCATGCTGTTTCAATTCCTGAAAATTGTGACTATAATAATGGCCAAACATTCTTTCGCTTAACTGTCCTGCTAATTGGTGAGCGAGCTTGGCTTGCTTAGTATTAATAATAATGCCCAATATGTTTTTTACCGTAAATAAAACCAATAATACAACAACCAAAATAAATATAAATGACTGCTGATTGTGCAATCCAAGCCAATTATATAAACGACCCCAATAATGGTGCAATGCTATATTTTCGCCCGATGCCAATACTGATAATAAAGGCACTACAAATGCCAATACCGCAGCATCTAAAAATATCCCAAAAAGCACCAATTGGTTTACGCGGTTATACTCCGCAAATTCTGGCGGGCTCAAAATCTGCCCGATGTGCTCTCTTACTTTTCTAAAATAAAAAAGTTTGTTTAACAATGTTCTAAAAATTCTTTCAAAGACGCGATATTGGGCACATTCAAAGCATCCACTCTTTTAAAATCTGCTATCAATAATGATAACCAATCGAGGCGGAAAATGGTCTCATATATAGCAGCCAAATGAAAATCGACCACGGCAACATGCACCACTTTATGATACTCAACTTCTAATAATGAGTTTAAGAAATCGAAGCGGTTTTCGGTTCGTTCGTTTTCTTGCGAATGTATAAATATAAATACCGAAGGAACCTGACCATAATATGTTTCAATTACGTTGTGATTGGCCTCAGGCAATACATGCACAAATGCCTCCGACTTGGCATTCTCTTGAATCTGCTGTGCGAACCTAATTCCCACTGCTTCAAATTGTGCGTCGGTTACTATAATAATCTTCTTGTCTAAATGTTTCTGAATGGCTTCAAAAATCCCTTGTGCTGATTCCAAATATTCTGTTTTATCGCTGGTTTTTTCTACCAATGCTTTCAAACTTTCATCTGCATTCTCACCCATCAGTTCCGAAAATATTTTCACTTGCACGGTTAAAGAATAACCCAATGCCATGCGAGGTTGAAAACCCCCTTGTATCAAATTATAATGCACACCATCAGCCTGAGCCAGTTCCACTATTTTGCCCCCAGAAGCTACCACCATCATATGGCATCCTTTGGCTTTTCCATCAGCATACATAGCCAAGGTCTCTTCGGTATTGCCCGAATACGAAGCCAAAATAAGCAACGTATTTTTATTGGCATAAGCTGGCAAACTATAATCGCTGATGCATTCGATAGGTAAAGGGAATTTGGCAGCCACATAAGTTTTGATAAGCCGGCCGCCTATTCCGCTGCCTCCAAGTCCGCCAATGATAACATTGGTGAACTGCGAAACTTGCAGTCCGTGTGGCTTGTAATTATCCAATACATATTGTATTTGGTTGGGAAACTGCTCTAAAGCTCGGTGTTGTGCTGAATTGTCGACGATAATATTCATAGAATAAATTTAAAAAATGAGTGCAAATATAATAATGGGAGTTAAAGTTATGTTTGAAAAAAATAAATTGGGTTTTTATAAAACCATCCCTACATTTGCTTTTCACAATCTAATTAAATAAAAACATTATAAAAACATTACTTTCGGGTCGCAATAGCTGCCCCCCCCGTTTTTTAAAGGATTGAAGGTTTTAACCTTGGCTTTTGTGTTGTTCGTGACTAGTAAAAGCTCGTTTGGGCAGCAATGTTGGGCTACCTATCCTAATTGTGCCCCGCAATATCAAATCTGTAACAGTACAAATTGCACTGTCACCATTGATTTAGTTGAATTTGTTTGTAAACACGCCAATCTACAAACAACCTGTACTACTGTGTATGCACCCTTAGTATTAGGTGCTCAAGTAGGAGGAGTTTCAACTTGCACTGCTTTTTATATAAATAATAGTAATTCTTGTATTGAATGTAATTTTCATTTACAAGTTAATATTGCAGGAGGCCCTCCAGCACATTTCGATATTTCGACTATCGCTCCCGCACCTTGCCCTTGGATTTGTAATGGGACAACTGTTTTTTGTGATTATTCAAGTAATCCGATTTCGGGAGGCTTATTTAATATTCATTATTAATAATCATATCAATATTATTGCATATTATGTGGTATAATAGGTTGCCATCATCATACCCCTCAAGATATAAAACAATATTGATGGGTATTTTTATAATTCCTTTTTTACAAATATATACAGCACAATCACAGAAATTAGATACAGCTATCAATTATCCTTCCACTACTAATAATGGAGATTTTATAATTAAAGCACAAACAACCGCACCTAGTGGCAATCACTACCTATTAGGAACTTTTCAAACAAATTTCACCTTAAATAAAAAAAAACATGTATCATTGGGATATCATGATCTGTTTTTTTTTAAGACAGATTCTAGATACAATACTATCTGGGTTCATACGCTTGGAAGCGTAAATGATGATATTCCTGGGAGTATTGAAATCGATGATAGCGAATCTGTATATTTTAGCGGGTATTTATTCGAAACCGGGTATTTAGATTATAATACTAAAGCTATTCAGAATAAATATAGTAGTTCGTATTCTTATAATTTTATCATAAAATTTGATTCAGCCGGCAATAAGGAATGGAATCATTTTGTAGGAAGTGGTTATAATAGATTTGGAGTGAGCAACCCTGATCCGAGTTCTGATTTCCCTCTTAAAAAAAACAATAAAGGTTCGATTGTTACTACTAGTTATTTTAGAGGAGACGATATACCTTATACGAACAACCCAAAATATGATTCAGTAAAAAAAATTAATCTGCCCTATTCTACGCAAGGATGGACTTTAACTTTTTATGATTTGAATGGTAATTTTAAATTCATTAAATATTTTATTGGTGGTATTCAATATACGGGAATTAATAATATTTTTACAGATAATGACGGTATCTTTTACATTAATCAATGTTCTGATGGCCCATTGCAAATGGATGGGGATACAATTATTAAAACAAATTATGTTTATTCATTTATAAGTAATGCTTTGATTAGCATAGATAACAATGGCAAACTTTTATCAAGCAAATTTATTCCCACTAGCAGCCATTCAGTTTTCTCGGCCGCAGAATGGGACAATGATAGCAATATAATAAGTTTTGGCTATAACTCTTGGTTCAACGTGTACGATTCGGTCTTATATAAACATAATAATTTAGGGGTAAATGTAATTTTAAACCATGACAAGGCAGGTAAATTAAAGCAAATACGGTATTCAAATGATACAAATATTGTTTTGTATTACAATAAATTAATTCATAAAAAAAATAGTAATGAATATTTTTTGTTTGCTCACTGTGGCTTTAAACAAAATAACTATATAAATACTTTGCATGGCTTTAAACTTTCAAATAACAGCAATGATTATATATTATTGAAACTAGATAGCAATTTAAATAATATTTGGAGTGTAAAAATAAAAGGTTTAACAACCCATTATTTATATGCTTATAATTCATTTATGGATATAAAAGATAATAAATGCATGGGGATGGACTACAATGCTAGTAAGGGAATAATATATATTACAGGATTAACGTCCACTGATTCCCTCCGCGTCTATTTCAACAACGACAGCAACTTGGTATATACAAGCCCTAACTTAAATAGCGGAAGCCTGGTTTTGGCAATATCCGACAGCAACTTTGTAGGTATAGGCCCCATGCCCACCCGCCTGTGCCGTGGACAGGGCTACAATATGCCCATGGCTGCACGAGCGGCTTTTGGCAACAACAACAAGTTCACTTTATATATAAGTCCGGCAGATAGTATTATTAAAAATACAGATAGCATTGCTTTCAAACAATCTATTATAGTTGGGGATAATATATACTTTGAGGTACCAAATAATATTACGGGGAAATATAAACTTACGCTGCATAGCGATAGCGTTTCTCTTTGGTCTAACCAGTTGGAAGTATATATAGATTCTTTGCCAACAGTTTCGGTTTCCGCATCAAAAAACCCTGCGTGCATTAGTGATTCTGTTTTGCTTGTTGCCGCACATAGCCACGCTGGGAAATGGTGGCTGCCAGGCAATAAAAAACCCATTGCAAAAGATTCTATATGGGTAGTGGTAAAAAGCACAAACTATTATATATATGAATGTGGCAATGGCGGGTGTATTATATATGATACTTTAAAGCTGAAAGTAAACCCACAAGTAATTGCCGATGCTGGGCGTGACACTACTACGTGCAAAAACAATTATTATCTAATGCTAGGCAACGGTGGTGTAAACTATATGTGGAGCAATGGTGTAAACAGTGCGTTTAACTATGTGCAGATAACCAATGATACCGCCTTCCAATTAACGGTATCAGATAGTATAGGCTGTAGTGCAACAGACTCAATCAATTTTAAAATATTGCCACTGCCTTCTGTTAGCTGGGGCGGTGCCAGTAAAAAACTATTTTGCCTTACTGATGATTCTATTATTTTAAACGTCGGGGCTCCTGCTAGTGGCACGTTTGGCGGCAGTGGTGTAAAAGGGAATTATTTTTACCCGAAACTTTCCGGGGCAGGGACACATATAATAAGCTATATAGTAAAAGGCAACAATGGCTGCACCAATTCTGCTACAGATATAATACAAGTATCGAAAGCACCACTTGCACTTATCAATGTTACAGGCATCACCCGTGAGTGCGAGGGCGACAGCCTTACCCTGTTCAATGCCGACACCACAAACTATAAAAAGTTTTTGTGGAGTACGGGCGATACAACGGTTATAATAAAAGCCCGCAAAACTGGCGACTATACTGTAACCGTAACGGATACTCAAGGTTGCAAGGCGACATCTCTCGCTCAAAAGCTTGTGTTTAATCCCACACCATCGGTATATATTACTTATATAAACGGCAAGCTGAAATGTATATCAAGCCCCGGTGCAAAAGCCTGGCTGTGGAGGCTTGACGGGAACCAATTACCAAACGACACTACTGATGAAATAAGCAACCCCACTAAGGGAACTTATGGGGTAAAAATATCTGATGTCCATGGTTGCATTGGCTACTCGGCTGCTTATGTGTTCACAGGGCTATATAATATATCTGACAAAGATTGTTATATAGTTTACGACCATGCTGCTAAAACAATAAATATATATAATTGCACCGCTAACAGCCCCATTAAAATGATAGATGCAAGCGGCAGGCTTATATATAATAGTACATCCAACGGCAGCCCCGCTGTAATTGATATGGGCAGCTTTGCACCCGGATTGTATAATATAGTTTGCGACATGGGTACTTTTAAAATGGTGTGGTGGTAGTTTTTTCATTTGTATTATCGAACTGCTTTTTTATTTTCATACTAAAAAAAATTCAATTAGGTTTTCGTCCTTCTAGTTTTCAAGTAGCTTATCAATTATATTTGCAAACTCCAAAACCATTTTATACATGAAGAAACTCAATATACTCTTTATCATTCTATTAATTCAAACCGCCGTAATGGCTCAAGTATCTAGGGACGTGGCTGTTGAACTTATAGCCATTACCGATTCAGCCAACCACAGCATTACCTTGCAGTGGTGGCCTGATACCAATTGTAATAGTTATTATATATACAAAGTGAATGCGGCGGGAGGTTTTACCAAAATAAAAACACTCAAAAAAACAGATACTGCTTATAAAGATACCAATATAGTTGTGGGCAAAGCCTACGAATATGAAGTGGTGAAATACACTGGAGGTGTTAATGGCGTAGGATTTATCAATGCCGGCATACAAATACCCTCGGTAGGATATCGTGGTCGTATGGTTTTAATTTGCGAAAAACAAATGGCGGCATCGCTCAGTAATGAAGTAGCTGATTTGCAAGCCGATTTGGTAGCTGATGGTTGGTTTGTGCACCGCATAGATGTGCCTTCAAATGGAAAAGTAGATTCTATAAAAGCTTTGCTCGACGATATGTGGACGATCTACAGTGCCGATATGAAAGCTATATATTTATTGGGCCATGTGCCTATCCCCTATTCAGGAAATATAAATCCTGATGGCCATCCCGACCACTTAGGTGCTTGGCCAGCCGATGGATATTATGCCGATATGGATCAAGCATGGTTGGACTATAGCGTGAACAATAGTAATGCAAGCCGTGCCGAAAATAGGAATGTTCCCAAAGATGGTAAGTTCGACCTTAGTGCTTTTCCGGGATTGGTCGAGCTGCAAGTAGGCCGTGTATACTTGGGCGATTTTACAGTTTTTAGTGAAACTGAAACTGAATTGATGCAAAAATATTTAGCGAAAGCCCATACTTTTAAAATGGGAAATACCAAACCTGAAATGTATGCAGTAATTGACGACAACTTTGGGTACTTTGGTGGCGAAGCATTTGCGGGCAATGCTTGGCGTAACTTTGCTCCACTCATTGGAATGAACAATTATGCCAATGGCAAATATTTCGAATCCATGAAAACACATCCCTACTTATGGAGCTATGGCACTGGAGGTGGCTGGTACCAAGGAGCAAGCGGTGTGGGCAATCAAGATAGTTTTAAGTATGATACTATTTTAGGCACATTCTCTATGCTATTCGGCAGTTATTTTGGCGATTGGGATGTACAAAACAGTTTCCTTCGCGGTCCTTTGGCATCGCCTTATTCTAGCATACTTACCAATGTGTGGGCGGGTCGCCCTTGGTGGCAATTTCATCATATGGCTTTGGGAAATAATATAGGTTTCTCTGCTAATTTGGCCATGAACAATACTGGAACTTATTCAAATGGATACAGTTATGGAAATGGTTTTGTGCATATATCATTGATGGGCGATCCGTCTCTACGTATGCAGTATGTGCAGCCCCCATCACTGCTTGCAGTAAAAGCAAGCACTAATGGACAACAAGCAGTATTAAGCTGGAAAGTATCGCCTGATAGCCGTGTAATAGGTTATCATCTATTTCGTGCAGATAGTTTATTGGGTATGTATAAACAAATCACCACAAGCCCAGTTATCGGTAACACCTATACAGATATGACACCTAAAAATGGCAACAATGCCTATATGGTTCGTGCGGTATTATTGGAAGAAACTCCATCAGGAAGTTATTATAATCAGAGTTTGGGAATTAGCGGAGAAGTAAAATTAAATACTGGAATTTCGCAAGTAAAAAATAATATAGAAATGAGCGTATATCCTAATCCTGCAAAAGATATATTATATATTCAAACTCCTAATAATACCAATACCTTCACCTTATCTGTATTCGATTTGCAAGGAAAAGAACTAGTAATAAAAAATATAAAAGGCAACCTCAACACCATCGATTTGCAAAGCTTTTCAAAAGGTGTTTATATGCTTCAATTGTATAATACTGAAATATTAAAAACTGTGAAATTTATTGTTGAGTAAACAGTAATCAGTAGCCAGTAATCAGTGCCATACGGCAACCACCACTGACCACTGACCACTGACCACTGACCACTGACTACTGACCACTGACTACTGACTACTGACCACTGACTACTGACCACTGACTACTGACCACTGACCACTGACTACTGACTACTGACTACTGACTACTGACCACTGACTACTGACTACTGACTACTGACCACTGACTACTGACCACTGACCACTGACCACTGACTACTGACTACTGACTACTGACCACTGACTACTGACCACTGACCACTGACCACTGACTACTGACCACTGACTACTGACCACTGACTACTGACCACTGACTACTGACCACTGACTACTGACCACTGACTACTGACTACTGACCACTGACTACTGACCACTGACTACTGACCACTGACCACTGACTACTGACTACTGACCACTGACCACTGACTACTGACTACTGACTACTGACTACTGACCACTGACTACTGACCACTGACTACTGACTACTGACTACTGACTACTGACTACTGACCACTGACTACTGACTACTGACCACTGACTACTGACCACTGACTACTGACCACTGACTACTGACCACTAATATGAACTCCTGGCAATTCTACCAATACACCCAATACCCCGATAACCTGAACTTGCATGACGAGGTTCAGTTGCGTGGGCTTATCAAAGACTACCCGTATTTTCAGGCGGCCCATTTGCTATTGGCTAAGTGTTTAAAAAACCAAGATAATTATTCTTTTGAAAAGCAGTTGAAACTAGCGGCATTATATGCACCCAATCGTTCACTATTATATAGTTTATTGAAATCGGCAAGCAAGCCAGTGATGATAGAGGCTATAGCTTTCCCAGTTGCTGAAACTGTTGCTGAACCGATTGAGCAAGAAGCAGAACCAATTGAAGTGATTGAAGAAGTGATATTAGTTGCCGCGGAAACCGCGGAAGAAATTCCAGAAGAAAAAACAGAAAGTATTATAGAAACTGAAGCAGAGATTATTGCTGAAACAGAAACTCCAATAACCGCTAAAGCTATTGACATACCAGCCGAACCAGAGACCGTAGCTCCTGAACTGCCCGAAGGTGTAATCTACATTACTGAGATCATTACAGCAGAAACTATAGAGGAGCAAACTATTATAACAGATTCTGTTGTTGAAGAAATAATTGAAAACGAAATTATCATATCTAATATTGTAACAGAAGAACTGACTATTGCAGACGAAACTATTGTTGCAGATACAGTTACAGAAGAACTGATTATAGAAGATATCACTACAGGAGATATTATTGTTGAAGAAACTATTATAGAGGAATTGCCAGTTAAGATAGAAGTAGAAGCAGTTATAATTGACGAACCTATCGCAGAAGAACCAATTGCACAAAGAGCTTTCACCGATTGGCTCAGGCAAACATCATCATCGGGTAACAGTGTTTTCCTTGGTGATGTAACCGACAATAGCACTTTAAAACAACCCGAAACTAATTATATAATACCTTCTCAATCATCAGAAAAAAGCAATGAGCAATCCCAGCTAAGTATTGCCAAGCAAGAACCCATTCAACCTCCAAAACCTACTTTCAGTGACGAGATTTTGGAAAAGTTCATCAGCTCCAATCCTACCATTAGCCGACCTAAAACAGAGTTTTTCAATCCCTCAAAGGCAGCCAAGAAAAGCTTGGAGCCAGATGAAAACCTTGCTACTGAAACACTTGCAAAGATTGCACTGAAGCAAAACAACTACTTAAAAGCCATAAAAATTTATGAGAAATTAAGTTTGAGATTCCCAGAAAAGTTTACGATATTTGCAACCCAAATTAAAAAGATTAAAACCGATAATAACTTAGAATAATATGTTTACTTTTTTATGCATCATACTTATCATCATCTCCTTTATATTAATATTGGCGGTATTGATTCAAAATCCTAAAGGTGGTGGCATTGCTGCCAACTTCAATTTCCCACAACAAATAGTGGGTGTACAGCGCACCAGTGACCTTATTGAAAAAATCACTTGGGGTGTTGTCATCGGTATCTTCGTAATTTGCCTAGGCACCAGCTTTAGCAAACCCGACCAAGGCCAAGGTTTCGACACCAAAGTAAAAGACCATTTCGATAATTCTGCCGCACCTGCAGCACCTCCTGCCGCACCTGGAGCTCCAGCACCTGCAACTCCTTAATATAAAATATCTTTAATAGAAAAGCCTGAATGAGAATTCGGGCTTTTTTTTGTGATATTAAACTCATCATCATCCCGAAAAACAAAAGATGAAAGACTAATGAATTATATTATAATAATCATGCTAATCCTTTAATTTTTAAAATCGTGTTCGCACAATTGCCTACTTTGTGTTTATTGAAACAATATATATAATTTAAGAGAGGTGCTAGGGTTGCCAGATTACAAATGCAAATTTATTTTTGACAAAAATAAAAACTGCCTAACCTGTTGTCGCCGTTTTGCAAAACGGTGACTTTTAATAAAGTCCGTTCTTTTGAACGGCGATACATCTACCACGGAGGGGATAGTTGAAACAATTGTATATAATTAATAAGTGTGCTTGGGTTGATGGATTGCAAATCCTTCATTCTATATTAAGTCACCGTTCTTGTAGAACGTCGACAACTTTGAGTTAAAATATAAGTTTTTATTTCCACCGATACCCATCCCCATCCTGAAACCCTTTCAAGTATTTCGGGATAAACCAGCAAAACCTGATGCCGGGGAAATAATCACGTTTAGTTTTGGTATCATATTGTCTTTCGTCGTAGTTAAATCCACGGCGGTTGATGGTCCATGCTTCGTTGAGCTCCAATCCTATTTGAAAATTGACAGTTCTGTTTTTGGGATCCATATATTGGAAGGCTATATATTGGCTCATACAAAATCCACTGTGAAATCTATCATATCCATGTTTATAATCGGGATATAGTTGCGGTGCTCCTTCGCCCGGAATTTCTATTCGCAACTTGTGCTGCACATAACCACCACCAAAACTGAGCAATATTCCTGTTCCTGTATTTCGCTTGGGGTTCAGCAAAAAAACTTTACCCACCTCTGCCATAATTTGCATACCCCTTGCATAATATCGGGGTTGAATTAAAGAACCATCTGCATTAATAATATCGCCATCAATAGTATTAATATATTGTAGCGGATTTACCATCACTACACTATTACCATACATAAACCTTCCATAGGTTGCAAATTGCCAACGCTTATTCGATTTAAATCCCACACCAAATCCGATAGTATTCATGATGCCAAATTTTTTGCCCATTTCGCCCATGGGTTTTATTGGGGTGTATTGAAATAAATATTGTACTGCCCTATTGGGTCGTACTAATGGTTTTTTTTGTTGGGCATATATGTTTGAATTTGCAAATAAAATAGTTGCAATTATATATATAAATATGTGTACAGACTTTTTCAAAAGAAATTTAATATATATTCTTAACGCTCACTCATTATTTTTGGTTGTATGTGTTTATCAAAAAACTTTATCAGCAAACTGCTCAAGTTCTTTTCCGCTATCAGCCAATACTTCTTTGTGTAATGAGTTACCATGACTATCCATGGTACATATTGCTCTAAAGCCTTCTACCTCTATTTGCCACATCGCTTCGGGTGTTCCAAATTCCAAACATTTTCCGTCTACAACTTCTTTAATACAGCGGGCATAATATTGTGCGGCACCACCTATTGCATTCAAATATATAGCACCATGTTCTTTGCACGCATCTAAAGTTTTTGGGCCCATTCCGCCTTTGCCCATCACTACCCTAGCTCCAGTTTTTTTCAAAATAGTTCCTTGGTAAGGTTCTTCGCGGATACTTGTTGTTGGCCCCGCCGCAGTGATTTTCCATTTGCCTTCAGCATCTTTATTTATTACAGGTCCGCAATGATATATAACTGCGCCATGCAAATCGAAAGGTGCGTCGTGCTCCAACATATAATGATGCATCGCATCGCGGCCAGTATATATAATACCATTTAATTCTACTACATCACCTGCTTTTATTTTGCGTATTTGTTCTTCACTAATGGGCGGTGTTAAACTATGTACTTTTATATCAGAAGTTTTTTCAGCTGCTGATTCATCATATAATTTTTTAGGCTCATCTGCATCACGATACATCCACTCTATAATACATCCATCTGCTGCATTAATCTTTACACCCAGTCTGCGATATGCCCAACAGTTATATGCTACACTCACAAAAAACGATGCAGGCAGTCTATTATACTTTCCAATTTTGCAACCGAGCAAAGTTACCAATCCGCCAAAACCCATGGTACCGATTTTTAATTTATCGGCATTATCCATGATATAGGTTTCTAAATCACGCAATATTGGATCTGAATTTTCGTCATCCACTCTTCTAAATAATTGTTCTTTAGCAAGTGTATAACCACTTGTTCTATCGCCACCAATTCCTACACCTATAAAACCTGTAGAGCAGCCCTGACCCTGTGCTTGCCATACTGCATGCATAATACATTTGCGTATGCCATCCACATCACGGCCTGCTTTTCCCAAATGTTCCAATTCGCAGGGCAATGAATATTGAATATTTTTATTTTCGCAACCACCACCTTTTAATAATAAACGGATATCTATATAATCTTCGCGGTGCTGATGGAAATGTATAACTGGTGTTCCGGGTCCTAAATTATTTCCTGTATTGGTTCCGTCAATTGGGTCAACAGAATTGGTGCGAAGTTTACCTTGTATGGTAGCATGTGCTATCATATTTTTAATTACTTCTTCCAGTTCAATCTGATCAAAACCCACTGGAGTTTTTACTTCAAATGTGGGCATGCCGGTATCTTGGCAAATGGGTCCCACCAAATCGCAAGCCATATCAATATTATTGGTAATAGTATCGAGTGCGATTCCTGCTTTGGTACCTTTTAATTCACTGTTATGTGCTTTTAAAACCGACCTACGCACATCGCTAGGTAAGTTGGTACTCGTTTCTACGATTAAATCGTAAATGCTTTGTTCTAGTGTGGTCATTGTTTAGTAGAAAGTATATAGTATAAAGTATTTGCCGCTGCTTCCATGTTGTTGCTAGATTAAAGTATAAAGACGAAAGATTAAAGACTTTGTCGCTACTTCCACATTGTTATTTTTTCTATTGTTCTTCTGATTTATTATATCTATTATCTGGCCTCCGCCATTCATCATTCATCACTCACCATTCATCATTCATCTTATGTCCTTCGTCTTTATACCTTATACTATATACTTTATACTCTCCCGTAATCTCCCACCCAATTGCTAATCCGTTTCTTGATTTCAGTATTGGAAAGTTTTTCATTAATCGCTTGCTCTATCAAACTAGGCAACTCCGCATCAGACGCGAATCTTAGGGCTACAATTTGTCTAGTGTTTAATCTTTCGTCCAATGTTTTGTTATATAATATATAATGTCTAAAATTTAATTCTTGTTTAATCAGTCTGTCTTGTAAAGCAAATATCCTAACATAACTATATATAAACAAACCAACAAGTGCTAATGATATTCCTAGCAAATGAATTGATACATATAACTTTTCGCAATGATATATTCTATAACCCAAACTAAATGCAGATGAAAGAAAAATTAAAACCAATAAAGCACATAAGTATAATACAAATGGTTTTATTTTTTGGCGATGGTTATTATAGTTTTGAGTTTGCATTATATATATTTTTATTGACCAGTGGTTAATGGTTAATGGCTGACGCCTAATTCTATATTACTAACTAGTGCAGCAGAACAGTAATACTTGACACCTTATCCCTTATCCCTTACTACTTACTACTTACTCCTTATTCCTTATTCCTCTATCATACTTCCCTATTCACATCCCATTGCTCTAAATAATCAGCAATACGACGCAAGAAAGTTCCACCCAGTGAACCATCAACAACTCTATGGTCGTAACTTAATGAAAGAAACATCATATGTCTGATAGCAATTGTATCTCCATATTCTGTCTCCATTACTGCAGGTTTCTTTTTAATAGTACCTGTGGCAAGTATCGCAACTTGAGGTTGGTTTATAATAGGTGTGCCCATCAAATTTCCAAAACCTCCAACATTTGTAATAGTAAAAGTTCCGCCCTGTATATCATCAGGACTTAATTTATTATTTCGAGCTTTATTGGCCAAATCATTTACAGATTTGGTGAGTCCATATAAATTAAGTTGATCGGCATTGCGTATTACAGGAACTATTAAATTACCCGTAGGCAATGCTGCGGCCATTCCTATATTGATTGATTTGCGTTTAATAATTTGATTGCCATCCACTGATACATTAATCATTGGGAAATCTTTAATCGCTTTGGTAACTGCTTCAATAAAACAAGGAGTGAAAGTTATTTTTTCGCCTTCGCGTTTTTCAAATGCAGACTTGTGTTTCTCACGCCACATCACCAAGTTGGTCACATCCGCTTCCACAAAACTGGTTACATGCGGACTCGTTTGCATACTCATCACCATATGGTCGGCAATCAGTTTACGCATGCGATCCATTTCTATAATTTCATCACCAGGCATCATAGTTATCTTTGATCCACTATTTAAAGTTGCTGGCGACGACTCTGATTTCTTTTGTTCGATTGGCTGCGAAACTTCTGGAGCAGATTTTTTAGTTTCAGATATTTCTGGAGCGGCGGCTGGGGTTTCAGTTGCCGCAGAAAGTTTGCGTCCGCCATTTATATAAGCCATGATATCGCGTTTGGTAACACGGCCTTCACTACCGGTTCCTGGCATTTGTTCCAATTCGCTCATCGATACATTTTCTCCTTTGGCAATATTCAAAACCAAGGGACTATAAAATCGATTCCCTTGTGGAGCAATAGCAACAGGTTTGGCAGTTTGCACGGCATGTTCAATTTGTTTTTCTATAATTGCTACTGGCTCTACAACTTGCTCATAAGCAGCAACCACAGGTGCTGGGGCTGTTTGTGTAGCTCCTGCTTCAATGCTAATAATAGCAATAGCTTGGCCTACTGCCACCACATCATTTTCATTATATAATTTTTTGAGCAGTACTCCACCTTTAGGCGTGGGCACTTCACTATCCACTTTATCCGTGGCAATTTCCAGCACGCTTTCATCAGCAGCAATGGTATCGCCTTCATTTTTAAGCCACCGAATAATAGTGGCTTCTGCAATGCTTTCGCCCATTTTGGGCATAATAAGTTGGAATTCTGACATCTTATATTTAATGATTTAATGATTTACGATTTGCCATCCTGAGCGGAGTCGAAGGATGGCAAAATTAAGGTATTTATATAATTTAGGAAACACCAAGTTTTCCGCAATGCTTTGCAGAGCATTTGGAGAGTTTAAAACTGTCAAAATGCTATTCCCCAAAAACTACCTTCAGTTTTTCCTCCAATGCGGCACCTCTCAAATTCTTTGCAATAATTTTCCCTTCCTTATCTAGCAATACATTAAAAGGGATGGCGGAAATTTCAAACTTGGTTGCTAATGATGACGTTTCCACCAATTCGCATACCTGCTGCCACTTTAAACCATCAGATAAAATTGCAGTTTTCCAAGGTGTCTTCTTAGCATCGAGCGAAACACCAAATATTTCAAACCCTTTTTTATGATATTTATTATATGCCTGAACCAAATTGGGATTCTCCTCGCGACAAGGGCCACACCAAGATGCCCAGAAATCGACCAGAACAAACTTGCCACTAAAATCTGTGAGTGAAATAGGATTGCCATTGGGATTGTTCAGCGTGAAATTTTCAAAATATTTTCCTATTGCTGTGGGACTAACACCTCGTTCTTTCAAGAAATCATGAACACCTGCAAACAAAGATTCTTTGCCATACATGTCAAAATATTTTTTATCAATCTCTATATAAAACGCTTCATATTTCTCTATATATTCTGTAATAACATTGAAAGTCGGTGACAATAAATATAATGCGCAAAACAAAGCTCCCGCTGAAGGTTCACGTTCAAGGATTATTTTTTGAAATTCTTTTGCACGTTTATCCATTGATAAATCAACTGCTTTATATGAGGCAATATTTTTTACGGTGAAATATTGAATTTCTTCATTGTTTTTGTCACCTGTTGTAGTATATGGGATTTCAAGATTGCTCGGGTCTATTAAAAGTTCTATATAAATGCCGGCATTTATATATACAGGAATAGGTTCTCTAGCAAGGGCATCAGAAAATATAAAATAAAAATGAGGAGTAGCTGTTTTACCTCTAAAAGTAAACTCCCCTTTTTCATTAATATTTGCACTGTCTATTTTTTTTACATCTTCAAATGAAATTTCAATTAGATATAATTTATTAAGATCTTTAAATGATGTATACTTACCTTTTATCTGATATCCGTCGCCACTTTGTGCATATATATTTGCACGGGAGGATAATATTATAATGCCTAATAAAATTAAAGTAATTATTCTATTCATTATAATATATTAAAAAATAATTGAATATAAATTTCGGTTTTGGGTTTTTATTCCCCAAACACTTCTTTCAGCTTCTCATCCAAAGCCTCACCACGCAAATTCTTTCCTACAATTTTTCCGTTCTTATCTACCAATACACTAAAAGGTATGGAGCTCACATTAAACTTGCGAGCTATATCAGCATCCCAAGCTTTCATTTCGCACACATGTGCCCAGTCTAGTCCATCGGCTTTTATTGCTGCCACCCATTTTGCTTTGTCAGTATCTAAGGAAACACCCAATACTTCAAAACCTTTACTGTGATATTTGGCATATGCTTTTAATACATTGGGATTTTCCATGCGGCAAGGTCTGCACCAAGATGCCCAAAAATCGACCAATACATATTTGCCACGGAAATCTTTCAATGAAATTGGTTTGCCATCGGGATTATTTAAGGTGAAATTTTCCATCTCGGTACCAATAGCAGTTGATGATTGTGCTTTCACAAATTTATGTATACGAGCAAATGAAGGCTCTTTCCCAAATCTTTCGAAATGCTTTTTGTCTAAATCAACATAAAATACTTCAAATTCTTTTAAATAAGATTCCAATATCTGCATCGACTGCTGTTGGTCCTGACCCGGAGGGGGAATCAAGTATAACGCACAGAACAATGCACCTGCACTTGGCTCACGATCTGCCACTAATTTTTGAAGTTTTTTGGCACGTTCATCGAACAATGCTTGCATGGTAGTTTCCATACTTCCTTTCAATGAATCAGGCATTTGGCCACTACGAAATTTCTGTGACATTTCAGAAATACTTTTATAAGATTCATTGTTCCTTAAAAAATAATATTGCAATTCTTCATTGTTTTTATCACCTTTTACAGTGAAGGGGATTTCTCTATTTTCAGGTTCAATTACTATTTCCAAATGCGTAGTTGAATCCAAATACACTGGGATATTCGTTGAATTACTATATCTAATCAGATAGAAACGGGGAGTACTTCCGGTGCCTTTAAAATTGAATTCTCCCTTCTCATCAATCTGTGTGCTATCAATGGTTTTCACACCTTCAAACGACACTTCGGTAAGTTCAATTTTATTGATATTTTTAAAGGTTTTAAAACGACCTTTTAACTCATATCCCTTTTTCTTTTGGGCAGCTGCCTCTTCGCTGCTCGATGAACATGCCACTATTGCAAAATTCAAAATTAAAGTAGCTGCTATTATATATTTTTTCATAAATTTATTGTTCATTATATTCATTAAATATGATATGGTATTTTTCCAGTTCGCTAAGAATGGGCAAATATAATTCTTTTTCTGTAGGAATTATAACGCCTCTTGCAGCAATTTTGTTTCCTAATATGAGTTTGGCTGCTATGCCCAAGGGCAAACCTACTGTTTGTGCCATGGCTGTATGGGTTTGATTCTTTCCTTTAACCACCAAAGTTGCGGTACTCATTTTATGTTTCCCGTTTTGTTCGTATTCAAATATATGGTGCATCACTATCATATCAAGTTCATTTGTTCCCAACTTCCATTTCTGAGCCAATAAGTTTTGCAAAATTTGTGCGGGTGTATATGAGCCATCTGGAATTAATATATCACTATATATACCCAACCACTCAATATTTGTTGTAATAGTTTGGTGGTTTTTCGAATTGCGTTTTATATAATCTTCTATACTATTATATTCTCTTGGCAAATAACTATCCACCCAATTTTTATAACTCAAACTATTACAATCCACTTTATAGGTATCATCTGTAAGTCCCAATGAAACCAATAAGTTCCAGCCTTCACTATATGGGGGTATTCTTAAAGTACCACGCAATACATCTTTTGCTTTTTGTAATTTATAGGGTATGATATAATTTAGTGAATCACGATTTGCATACGCTTCGTAAATTCCATATTCCCCTATATTAATTAATTCCAATTCACTAAAAATTCGTTGTGGAGTTATATAATGTATCTTTCCATTTTTTAGAAATTGAGCAGTAGCTTGCCCTGCTAAAATAACATTTCGTGGGTTCCAGGTAAATTTATAGTGCCAGGGATTGTTATCATATTCGGGTGCTACAAGTCCGCCGCAATAGGAACGGAACGAGGTAATTTCTCCACCACGCTCTCTAATTTCATCCATCACTTTCATGGCTGAGAGGTGATCGATGCCCGGATCCAAACCACATTCGTTTAATAATATAATATCTTTTTTTAGTGCCTCATCATGTAACTCTTGCATAGCCGGCGACACATAAGAAGCTGTAACTAGATGCTTGCCCAGCTTCACACAATCCACAGCTGCCAATGGGTGCAGCGTAGGTGGCAATAATGATATAACGATATCGCAAGCTTGAATTTCTGCAGCTCTTTGTGTTTCGTTATGTATATCGAATTGTATCGGTCTTGCATTTTTATGATTGCTGCATTTGCTTTCAGCAACTATTAAATCAACGTCGCCCACCGTCACTTGCCAGTCCTCACTAGCCGATTGCTCCAGCAAATAATCAATCAATGATGCCGATGATAGGCCCGCCCCGATTACGAGTATTTTTTTCATATAATTACTGCAAATATAATGTACGATTCTCGATGTTATGCTGAGCGGAGTAGAAGCATATGATGCACGACATGCGATGTGCGATTTTTTGCTTCCAGTTCCCCGCCCTGAAGGGCAGGGCAATTGATTGGCTTTTATTGCCTGTGATGGTGGTCAGCGAAGCCGAACCATGTCCAACCCCACTTTCTACCAAATTTGAATTATGAATTTTTAAACAGTTATTCGCTTTTTAGATTTAATACAATTTTATTTGAAACTATGAATCTGAAGAAATATATATTTACATTTTTTTGTTTTGTATCTGTGATTAATTGTGTGGGGCAGGATTATTTAGGCACTTGGAAATTAACCTCCTCCCGCATCAACAAAAGAAATAAGCAATACATCAATATATGTTGTAAAGACTCGTATAAAAGATTATATATATTTGTTGATAGTTCGCAAAACTATACTGGATATGAATCAGGGAATGAGAAAATTATTTTTAATGAGGGCAAGAAATTAATAAAAATCCCAAATATGTATTACGACACTATAGCATCACTGAAGGGCGATACACTTACAATTTTAGATGCTGAAAATTATATAAATGTTTATAATAGTATTCCTCATAAAATACATGATTCTTTAATAGTTTTAATTACCCCCAGATATGCAAACTATAATGAAGGTTTAGTAATTACAAATTCACTGCACAACAGCAAAAAAATAATGGAAATGGAAACCTGCAATGGATAAGAGCCGCTTCGGATAGTTTTAAAAATGAATTGCCCTGCAAGACTGTTAAAATAAATGATTCATTTATATTCGAAGTAGGGACAAAAGCAGATTCGCCATATAGAGTTAATAATGATTATTTGATGGTGCGGTTGATTGATACTTCTGGCAAAGTTTTAAAACAAAGTAGTATCCTAAACCAGGCAGAACCTGCTGTATTAAAAAATACTCCCGACAACAAATTAATGGCAGCAGGCTCGATATTTAATACTGGTTATTATCGCCTGTTCCTTATCAAGTTCAAAGAAGATTTCGAAATTGACACGTTCACCAATCCTGGCCCAACACCCACTAGTCTTTGCAGCAACTTTAATAATGATACAATTAATATGGATAGTGCGGAAGTTGTATGGTTAAAAATAGAAAAACCTACAAATATTGTATTGCCTCCTAACTATAATACAAATCAAACAGAACTGGAATATTTTAGGGTATTTCCCAACCCTGCAGATGATATATTATATATACAATCCAGAACTTACGATCTGGTTAATTATAATATATATGATAGCTAAGGAACTTTGGTATATACTGTTAAATTTGCTGGAAATGCGCAGGGTGTTGATATAGGAAATTATGTGCCTGGGATTTATTTTATTAAAATAGAAAATGGGAGGTCACGTAAATCGTTTAAAATAATAAAAGAGTAAGAAATTTTCTAATTTTAAAAAGCAGCGTTTCCTAAAAAGATACGCTGCTTTTTTTACCCATAGATGTTATTTTAACAAAAGAAAGCCGAGCAATTTACATTGCTCGGCTTTCTTAAAATGATATAAAGATTAATACCTATAGGTATCTTTCTTATAAGGTCCATGAACTGGAACACCTATATAATCGGCTTGATTTTGGTCGAGGGTTTCTAATTCAGCACCTACGTGTGCAAGGTGTAAAGCAGCAACTTTTTCGTCAAGAATTTTAGGCAATACATATACTTCGTTTTTGTAGCTGTGGCTGTTGGTCCACAACTCAATTTGGGCAAGAGTTTGGTTAGTGAACGAGTTACTCATTACAAAAGATGGATGGCCCATAGCACAACCCAAGTTTACCAAACGTCCCTCAGCAAGCAAGATAATTTCTTTGCCATTCACAGTGTATACATCTACCTGTGGTTTCAAGGTGTCTTTTTTATGATTGGCATTTAACCAAGCCACATCAATTTCATTATCGAAGTGACCAATATTACAAACAATAGATTTATCACGCATGGCTTCGAAATGTTTGCCATTGATAATATTTACGTTTCCTGTTGCGGTAACAAAAATACTTGCATGATTCACCGCTTTGCTCATAGGCATTACCTGGAAACCATCCATTGAAGCTTGAAGTGCACATATGGGGTCAATCTCAGTAACAATTACACGGCAACCTGCCCCACGCAATGATTCAGCAGAACCTTTACCTACATCACCATATCCGGCAACTACAGCAACTTTACCTGCAAGCATAATATCGGTAGCACGACGAATCGCATCAACCAACGATTCTTTGCAACCATATTTATTATCGAATTTCGATTTGGTAACTGAGTCGTTTACATTGATAGCGGGCATAGGCAAAGTTCCTTTTTTCACGCGATCGTATAAACGAAGTACACCAGTTGTTGTTTCTTCTGACAAACCTTTGATGTTTGCAACCATTGCTGGATTTTTATCCAAAACTAAATTGGTAAGGTCTCCGCCATCGTCTAATATCATATTCAAAGTTTGGCCATCGCTAAATGCATTCAAAGTTTGTTCGATACACCAGTCAAATTCTTCTTCATTCTGACCTTTCCATGCAAATACAGGAATACCCGCAGCAGCAATAGCAGCAGCAGCATGGTCTTGTGTTGAGAAAATATTGCATGATGACCAGGTTACTTCTGCACCCAGTGCTGTCAAAGTTTCAATTAGTACGGCAGTTTGAATGGTCATGTGCAAACATCCTGCAATGCGGGCACCTTTCAAAGGTTGTGAAGGTCCGTATTCTTTGCGGATTGACATAAGACCCGGCATCTCTGCTTCGGCTAATCTAATTTCTTTGCGACCCCATTCGGCCAACGTGATGTCCTTAACTTTGTAAGGGATTGTGTTTGTATCTGTCATGTTTAATTTTTAAATTTCAGTGCAAAAATATAATAACTGTGAGTTAATTACCAAAAAAACTTTTTCTAAATGTGAAAGTTAACTCTTCAATTTAGAAACAAATTAAACTTGGTTTACAAACATTAACATTTATTTGTGATAAAGGTTTTATAGTTTTAGTAGATATTTAAAAATAATTCTGCAGTTTTATTCCCTTATTTGTTGTTAAATGTTTAATTTGGCTTAGTCCCTCATTTAACCGAAATTTGCCGCTTTAAATTATGATTGAACAAGAGCTAACAGGCTACATAACACAAGCGTTTGAAACCCTCTACGGACAACAGCCCGAGGGCGTGAAACTGGAAACTACCCGCCAAGATTTTGAGGGTGATTATACGTTTGTCGTATTTCCCTATATAAAAATTAGCAAGAAAAATCCTGAGCAAACTGCCACAGAAGTTGGAGAATATATAATATCCAATACCACAGAAGTTAGCAGTTTTAATGTGGTAAAAGGATTTTTAAACTTGGTGATTGCCGATAATTATTGGAGTAATTTTTTAAATGCAGCATATAATAATTCGGATTTTGGAAAAGGTATTATCGGAAAAGAGCAGAAAGTGATGGTGGAATATTCATCGCCAAATACCAATAAACCTTTGCACTTAGGCCATACCCGAAATAATTTGTTGGGATGGAGTGTTTCAGAAATATTAAAAGCAAATGGTTACGATGTTTATAAAGCCAACTTAGTTAATGACCGTGGTATACATATTTGCAAAAGTATGATAGCTTGGATAAAATATGGAAATGGAGAAACCCCCGAAACTACAAATACCAAAGGCGATAAATTGGTAGGGAAATATTATGTCGAATTTGAAAAGTATTATAGAGCTGAAGTAAAAGAATTAATTGCAAATGGCATTATAGAAGCCGATGCTGAAAAGCAAGCACCTTTAATGATAGAAGCACAGGAGATGCTACGCAAATGGGAAGCTCACGATGAAGAGACGCTCAGAATTTGGAACATGATGAATGGCTGGGTATATAAAGGTTTTGAAGAAACTTATAATAGAATGGGTGTCGATTTTGATAATTATTATTATGAATCGCAAACCTATTTACTGGGCAAAAAATTTGTAGATGAAGGATTGGCCCAGGGCGTGTTTTATAAAAAACCAGATGGTTCCGTTTGGATAGATTTAACTGCTAATGGACTAGATGAGAAATTGGTTTTGCGTGCAGATGGAACATCGGTATATATAACACAAGACCTAGGAACTGCTCAAAAAAAGTATGAAGATGTAGGCTATGATAAATCTATATATGTAGTAGCGAATGAACAGGATTATCATTTCAAAGTATTAAAACTAATTTTGCAGAAGCTTGGTAAACCTTATGCTCCAGGCATTTTTCATTTAAGTTATGGCATGGTAGATTTGCCGAGTGGCAAAATGAAATCGCGCGAAGGAACGGTGGTTGATGCTGATGAATTGATGGACGAAATGGTACAAGCAGCCAAAGAAAAAACTACAGAATTAGGAAAAACAGAAGGCTTCACCGATGCAGAAATGAATCATTTATATAATGCATTGGGTATGGGAGCACTTAAATATTTTCTATTAAAAGTTGACCCACAAAAACGTATGCTTTTCAATCCTGCAGAGAGTATTGATTTGCATGGCAACACTGGCCCGTTCATACAATACACACATGCACGTATCTGTTCAGTGATGCGTACTTTCGGAAAAATTCCGCAACCGGTTTTGGTGGAAACATTAGATAAATTTGAAAAAGAGTTATTGGCATTATTATATACATGGCCAAGCATTATCATAGAGGCTGGTAAATTATATAGTCCTGCTATTATCGCAAACTATATATATGAAGTGGCCAAAGAATTTAACCGTTTATATCATGAACTTTCATTGCTGAGAGAAGTTGATGAGACCATAAAGAACAACCGCCTAGCAATGTCGCAGCTTACTGCAAATGTAATCAAACAAGGACTCAATATATTGGGAATAGAAGCTGTTGAGCGAATGTAAAATGAAAGAATCATTACAACATCCCATATTTAATGTTATAAGTGAAATCGCTGGCGAGCAGCAGATAGAAGTGTTTGTAATTGGTGGTTTCGTACGTGATTTATTATTACAACGCACCAGCAAAGATGCCGATATAGTTGTGCTGGGTGATGGTATAGAACTGGCCCACGAAGTAAAAAAAAGATATACTGAAAAATGTGATTTTTCTTTTTTCAAAAACTATGGTACTGCACAATTAAAAACACAAGATTGGATATTTGAATTTGTAGGAGCACGCAAAGAATCATATACACCCGAATCCCGCAATCCACTAGTGTTACCAGGCACTTTGGACGATGATCAGAAACGCAGAGACTTTACAATTAATGCACTTGCTTTGAGTTTGCATCCGGATAGTTTTGGCGAACTTACCGACCCATTTGGTGGCGTGGAAGATATAAAAAACTGTATCATAAAAACACCACTCGATCCAGATATTACATTTAGTGATGACCCATTGCGAATGATGCGTGCGATTAGATTTGCAACGCAATTGGATTTTAAGATTGAAGAAAAAACATATCATGCCTTGGCGAAAAATGCACATCGATTGGATATTATATCGATGGAAAGAATCAGTGATGAGTTGAATAAAATTATATTATCTAAAACTCCATCAATCGGATTCAAAATATTATTTGATACGAAACTATTACATCGTTTCTTTCCTGAGATGGTTGCATTGCAAGGTGTAGAAACTATAAATGGACTTTCGCATAAAGATAATTTCTATCATACTTTGCAAGTGCTCGACCAAATTTGCGAACTCACCGATGACTTGTGGCTTAGGTGGGCTGCCATTCTTCATGACATTGCAAAACCTATTACCAAAAGATTTGAACCTGAAGGTTTCACTTTTCATGGTCATGAAGACAAAGGAGCACGAATGGTGAAACATATATTTAAAAAACTAAAATTGCCATTGAACGAGAAGATGGAATTTGTAGCCAAAATGGTATTGTTACATCTTCGCCCAAAAGCATTGGCTGAGAGTCCGCAGATTACGGATAGTGGTTTTAGAAGATTGATAGTGGATGCAGGTGAAGAAGTGGATAGTTTATTTACTTTATGCTTTGCAGATATCACTTCTAAAAACAAAACTAAAGTAGAAACATTTAGAAGAAATTTATCGGAAGTACGCGAACGTATGCGTGAGGTGGAGGAACGTGACAACTTGCGCTACTGGCAGCCTCCCATTACCGGACTCGATATTATGGAAACATTTAATATAAACCCAAGCAAAGAAGTGGGTATTATAAAAGATGCGATAAAAGAAGCAATACTTGATGGACAAGTCTCTAATAATAGAGAAGCTGCTTGGATATTTATGATGAAAAAAGGAAAAGAAATTGGCTTAGTTGAAAACATAAAAAAATGAAAAATTTTAAAATCATATTAATTCCAATTGGCATACTTTGTCTTGGTTTTTTCTTATATAGTATTTGGCAAAAAAATAGTGCTTTGCCTGTTAGAGAAATCCCCATTCTTGGCGATTCGGGACATGTAGTTAAGAGTTTTTCATTTATCAATCAAGATGGGAAAGTGTTTACGCAGAATGATGTGAAAGAGAAAGTATATATTGTAGAATATTTTTTCACTACTTGTCAAAGTATATGTGTGCCCATGGGACAAAACATGATGAAAGTTGATTCTGCTTTTAAAGACCGAAATGATGTTATGATTTTGTCGCACACCGTTGACCCGGAAACCGATTCAGTGCCACAACTTAAAGCCTATGCCGATGCACACCACGCCAGTAAAAACTGGATATTTCTAACAGGAACCAGAGATGATTTATATACTACTGCAACCAAAAGTTATTTGTTAGATGCACCTGAAAAAGTAAAAACGCCCGATTTTTTTTTACATACAAAATATTTCATGTTGGTTGATAAACAAGGCCATTTGCGTGGTGATGCGTATGATGGAACCGACTTAAATAAAGTATATAAATTGATTGATGATGCAAAGATGTTGTTGCGTGATTAATATATTATAATGATTGCATTTTATACTCCCGATATTTTAGAATTTGAAGAAGGTGCTATCATAACACTTAATGCGGAAGAATCGTGGCATGGAGCAAAAGTGTTGCGTATAAAAAAAGATGAAAGTATTATAGTTTTGAATGGTAAAGGTTGGATAGGTGAAGGTAGAATTGAAACTGTTCACGACAAACACACCCAAGTAATTTTAGATAAAGTATTATATCATACTCCACCAACAAATCATCTTGAAATTGCTGTATCAGTTTTAAAAACTAATGAACGCATGGAGTGGATGTTAGAAAAATTAACAGAGCTGGGTGTATCCAAAATCTCTTTTATTGAATGCAACCGCACTGAACGGAATAAGTTGAATTTAGAACGTATGCAAAAGATTGCAATTGCTGCTTTGAAACAGTGTAAACGTGCGTGGCTACCAGAAATAGTTGGAGTTATTCCATTCGAGAATCATATAAATCAAGAATTTATTGGCGAGAAGATTATAGCTTTTTGCGAAGCCAAAGAATATATAAAAATCGATAAGCACAAATCTGCCACAATTTTGATCGGGCCTGAAGGAGATTTTGATGATACTGAAATTGCACTGGCAGTTGCACAAGGTTTTGCACCTGTATTAATTTCAAACCAAATATTGCGGACTGAAACAGCTGCTATGGCTTTGGCGTCTGTTTGGGATTTAGGGAATTAATCCTCAATCGTGCGGATATGAGCATCGCCCCAAAGTCCTTCGATATCGAAAAAGTTTCTTTTTTCTTGTTGGAAAATATGCACCACTACATTGAAATAATCAAGTAGAATCCATTCGGCATTTTCCTTTCCCTCAGTATGCAGAGCGTCTTCCCCAGTTTTCTTTTTTACAAATTCGTCCACGCTGCTGGCAATAGCTTCCACTTGTTTATTGGAGTCACCATGGCATATTACGAAATAATCTGCGGGTGCAGTTTTAAGATTGAGCATATCCAGAACAACAATATTCTTGGCTTTTTTCTCCTGCATGCCTTCTATCACACTGTTTAACAGTTGTTGTGCAGTGGCATTTTGTTTTGGGGCTTGTTTGATTTGACCGTTCACTAATAAATATTAAATATTTTGCAAATATCGTGTAAAAATGTAATACAAATACCACACATTTGCAACATGGTAATTTCTAAGGAAAAAATTGTGGGTCATGAGGAGGTGTTTTTGCCTGAGACCGACTCTACCAATCACCAATTGCAGATGCTGCTTAAGAGCGGCCCTGTTAAGGAAGGCTTCACGGTGAGCACTGCATATCAGCATAGTGGTCGTGGGCAGATGGGTAAGCATTGGCACTCACAGCCTGGGCAAAATATTTTAATGTCGTTTGTGCTTTATCCATTATCTATCAAAGCCGAGGAGCAATTTTATTTGTCGATTGCAATCAGTTTGGGTGTTTACGATTTTTTATCGGAATTGGTGCCAGGCGTTTCAATCAAATGGCCAAATGATATGATGGTCGGGAATGAGAAAATCTGCGGCATGCTTATACAGAATACGTTAAGCGGGGAGAATATTTCTAATAGTATCATCGGATTGGGGCTTAATGTGAACCAAATAAATTTTAATTCGGAGTTGTCGTTTGCAACGTCTCTTAAAAGACTTACGGCAAAAGAATACAATCTTTCTGCATGCCAGCTGCGATTGACCGACAGCATCGACGAACGCTATAAACAATTGAAAGCACGACAATTTGAATTACTAAAAGCAGATTATATAAAACATCTTTTCGAGATATCGCAGCCGCATAATTTTTTAATAGAAAATCAAGTGGTGAGAGGAACCATAAAAGGTGTGGATGAATATGGTTGTTTGCTTGTAGAAATTGATGGGAATGTTTTAAAATTTAAGAATAGTGAGATTGGGTTTATATATTAAACCCCGACCCGTCATGCTGAATTTATTTCAGCATCCATGAACACACATTAGAGATGCTGAAATAAATTCAGCATGACGTGTGCCACTGCATTGAATCCTATTAATCACCAAACAAAACCTCTTCATATAATTTTACATAACTCTCAGCAGCATGCTTCCATGAGAATTTTTGAGAAGCAGTTTGTATATCTTTGCTAATAGAACTATTGCTAAATTTTTCTATATAAGTATCATATTCATTTTTAAAATTTAGTTTATTTTCTGGAGTTATATATAAAGCTAGATCACCTGCAATTTCTTTAAATGCAGGGATATTGTTTAACACCAAAGGCTTACCCAAACTCATCGCCTCAACTACAGGAATACCAAAGCCTTCAGCAATTGATGGATTTATGCAAGCTTCGCAGTTTTGATATAAATATAATTTTTCTTCTTCGCTTACTTTTCCCGTAAATATAATTCTCTCTGCTAAATTTAATTGGGTAGCTTTTAGCTTTAGCTGTCGTTTATATATTGTTTGAGCTTCGCCAGCAAGTACTAAATTTAGTTCAGGTATTTGCTGTAAGAGTTCGAAAATAGTTTCTATATTTTTTTTGGGCGATATGATACCGATAAAGAATAAATATCTTTTGGGTAAATTTATATTCGGATTTTTAGCTTCTGTGATATTTGATAATGAATTGCCATTGTAGATGATTTCAGCTTGATAATTATCATTTGTTAAATCAGCAAATAATACATTAGTGGCATTTGAAATGCATACAATTTTATCTGCGTTTTTCATATTATTTAAAAATCTATGGGTATAATATATTCTTTTGAAACTTTTATATTTTATTAAAAAGTTCAAATCATGAACTGTATATAACCATTTTAGCTTTTTATTGCTGCTCTCCAATGAGCTAAGTTGCCAGCAAGCGTGGAGGAGTGCAACTTCTTTAAAGTTATTTACCGGGAATTTCTGAGTGGCATTTAAAGTTATATATTTATGTTCGCTGCCAAATAAATTATCTTGCTCTTTGTTTACCAAAAACTGTATTTCAAACCGTCCAGGTTTCAGCATCGAAATTTCTTTGCCAAGATTATAACAAAAATTCCCCAAGCCGCTTTCCTTATTACCTGCTTTGGTGGCATCAAATATTACTATGGGCTTGTTAGTCATTACATCAATTTTATATAATTTTCGGCTATATCACTCCAATCATGTTTCAGTGCCCAATTTTTTGCATGGATATGATAATAATTATAATTACTCATAATTTTTTGTAGGGCTTCTGCAATTAATTCGGGATTATTATTGGGAACTTTATACCCGGTATTTCCTTCGTCTATTGCATCTTCTATTCCGCATCCCATAGCACCTATAGCGGGTTTGCCAAAATAATTCGCTTCCAATATCGCTATACCAAACCCTTCCACATCGCCATCGGGTTGTTTCTCGCTCAGCATCACAAATACATCGCAACATTGATAAGAAGTATATAATGTTTGTGTATCTACTTTACCATGAAATGTAATATAATCTTGTACATTTAATTCATGAGCTAATTTTTCAAACTCAGTTTTCTTTGATGGCAAACCGACCATATGATAATGAATTTCTGGATATATTTTAATTAGCTCAGGAAGTGCTTTTATTATATTTTGTTGGCCTTTTCTCCTAGTAATATTTCCCACAGTGAGTAAGGATGGACTGCCTTTCCACTTTGTAGTTTCGGGTTCGCCGCGGCGAATATACTTTTGCAAATCAGCAACAGAAATTGCATTAGGAATTACTTCATATTTAATTTTATTATATTTGGGTTCAATTTGTTCTTGGGTATATTTTGAAACAGATATGATAGTATCAAATTTTCGCAAAGCCCATTTGGTAAATCGCTGGTGAATGGAATTGGTATCAGTCACCTCAGTACCATGTATAATAGCAATATTTTTTTTCTTATGATAAATAAGTTTCAATAATCCACCTATCCATAAGGAGAACATGCCCGAACAAAGTATATAATGATAAGGTGAAACTTTGGAGAATGCAGATGCAATTCTTCTGAACTGTAAAGGCAAAATCCCTTCGCGATTTATATAATTGATTTCTAAATTTTCTTTTTTTGCAAAATCTTGACTTTCCGTTGTTGTAGCATTTTCTAAATTGGTAATGATGGAAACTTGATACCCTTTTTGCTGCAAAGTTTTAATTAAGTTAAACCCATGATTGCCTATACCTCCTGGTCCGGGAGGGAATTCACTGCACAGAAATAGTATCTTTTTCAAAGGTGTTTTTGCAAAATTTCATGCAAACATAAGGTGCAAATTCCTATGATACTTTGTCGAATTTATAATTCTTAGTGAAATTGGGTTTGATATCGTAAATTTGCATATAAAATAAAAGCCTCCTAAATTCTAAATGACTGACGCGAATGGCCTTACAGACAACTTTGGGCGAGCCCACAACTATTTGCGGGTCTCGCTTACGGATGCATGCAATTTTCGTTGTCAGTACTGTGTGGCTTCGTTTGGTGAAATAAACCACCCATCGCCACACCTGATGCAGGCTGATGAAATTGAAGGTATTATACAGATTTTTTCTGAGTTGGGGATTGACCGCGTCCGCTTTACCGGTGGTGAGCCATTAGTTCGCAAAGACGCCTTGAATATTTTTAACAAAGTTGGGAAACTGCCTCTTAAATTGGCGATTACCACGAATGGTGTTTACCTCGATAAATATTTAGAATGTTTTGAAGAAATTGGATTGCGTTCCATCAATGTGAGTTTGGATACTTTGAATAAAGACAAGTTCAAAGAAATTACCCGGGTGGATGCATTTAGCAAAGTTATTGGCAATATCGAAAAATTAATTCATCATCATTTTCATGTAAAATTGAACGCGGTGGTGATGAAAGGAATGAACGAAAATGAAGTTTGCGATTTTGTGGAGCTCACCCGCAACTTGCCAGTGCATGTGCGTTTCATTGAATTTATGCCGTTTAAAGGAAATGAATGGGACCACGAAAAGGTATATACCTATAAAGAAATGATTGACCAAGTTTCTGCAAAATATGATATAGAAAAATTGCAGGACAATCCGCATGATACTGCTAAAAAATATCAGGCTAAAGGATTTGCGGGAACCTTTGCTGTTATAAGTACAGTAACAGAACCTTTTTGCAGTGATTGCAACAGATTGCGTTTAACAGCAGATGGCAAAATGAAAAATTGCTTGTTCTCGCAAACCGAAACTGATTTGCTTGGAGCATATAGAAGAGGTGAAGATATTAGACCACTTATTATACAAAATGTAAAATCAAAATTTGCCATGTTGGGTGGTCAACAATTAAGTAATGAAATGGAAAACCGCAGTATGATTTCTATTGGCGGATAATATATATATTATATGATTAGTGTTTCAGAAGCTGTAGAATTTATCAAACAACACATACCACAGTTAACCTCGGCAAAACTTGACATTGTTGATGCTTGTGGATTTGTTGCTGCTGAAGATATATATTCACCATTGGCTTTGCCACCTTTCGATCAAAGTGCTATGGATGGTTATGCTATTAAATTTAGCGATCTAGAAAATACAAATATTTTTACACTTGGTGGAGAAGTTGCAGCAGGTGGAAATTATATAAAAAAAATTGAATCAAATTCTGCAATTCGAATTTTTACTGGAGCATCCGCACCTGCAGGAACAGATACGGTAATTATGCAAGAACACGCAATTGTGAAAGATGGAACCATATCTTTTTCTCCACTTCCAATTAATCAAGGAACCAATGTTCGACCACTAGGTTCTCATATACAAAAGGGTGATATCGCTTTTGCAAAAGGACAATTAATTACGCCTGCCGCAGTGGGTCATTTAACGGGATTGGGAATTACTGAAGTAGTAGTATATAATAAACCTAAAGCTGCTATTATAACAACTGGCGATGAAGTAATAGAACCTGGCTTAGAATTAAAAACAGGAAGTATATATGATTCAAATAAACCCATGCTGGTAGCAGCTTTAAAGAGTTTGGGTATAGAACCAATATATATAATACATGTTCCTGATAAACCAGAATTATTATATAATCATATACAAATTGCTTTTGAAAAAGTTGATATACTCTTGGTAACTGGTGGTGTATCAGTTGGCGATTATGATTATGTAGTGCCCATGTTAGAAAAAGCTGGCGTACAAAAGGTATTTCACAATATCAAACAGAAACCGGGCAAACCATTATATTTTGGAACCAAAGAAAATAAATTGGTGTTCGGGCTTCCGGGTAATCCAGCATCGGTGTTGACTTGTTTTTATGAATATGTTTCAGTAGCATTAAAATCGATAATGGGATTTCAAGATACTGAAATAAAAAAATCTTCTCTACCACTTAAAAATTCATATACAAAGAAAAAGGGATTGACTCATTTTCTGAAAGCAATAGCTAATGATAAAGATGTTGAAATCCTTTCTGGTCAAGAGTCTTATATTCTTCATTCGTATGCATTGGCTAATTGTTTGGTATATATTCCAGAAGATGTGGAAGAAAAAAACATAGGCGATGCAGTAGAAGTTCATTGGATTAATTAATATAATATGCCAGAGCATTTCGATATATATATGATAATATTAATTGGACTTGTTTCAATTTTATATGCATCAGTGGGTCATGGAGGCGCAAGTGGTTATTTGGCAGTAATGGCCATATGGGCATTGCCAACAGATTATATGAAAACCACAGCACTGATTTTGAATATTGTAGTATCAGGAATTTCGTTTAGTCAATATTATATAAAGAAATATTTCAATTGGAAATTGTTTTATCCTTTTGCATTGGCATCCATACCATTTGCCTACATAGGTGGTGGCATTCATTTAGATCCTGTATTATATAAAAAAATATTGGGCGTGATTCTGCTATTACCAGTTATTAGACTTAGTGGTATTCCAATTCCTATTAAAAAAGTAAAATTAGAACTGAATATATATATTGCTCTTTTAATTGGAAGTGTCATAGGATTTCTATCAGGCATGCTGGGAATTGGTGGAGGTATTATATTAAGTCCGATTATATTACTTTTGGGTTGGGGTTCTGCAAAACAAACAGCCGCAGTTTCAGCTTTGTTTATTTTGGTAAATTCTCTTGCTGGTTTGTTGAATAATAAAGGTTGGTCTAATATTGATAAAGTATTAACTTATGAAACCTATATATTGTTAGGAGTAGTAGTTGGTGGTGGCATATTAGGTGCATGGTGGGGCAGCAGCAAAGCACAAGAAACTTGGATCAAACGCTTACTCGCTATCGGACTTGGTATTGCATCAATTAAACTTATATTTGCGTAATGAATGAGACATTGCATATAAAACTTTTCGGGATGTTGCAAGAGAAAATTGGAGCTGAGATAGAATTGAATGAGCCTGTTTACAATGTATCTGAACTTAGAACAGTGCTTGAGAAAAAGTATATATATATGAACGGGATTAATTATTTGGTTGCTATTAATAAAACTATTGCAGCAGATGAAACTATTATAACAAATGATTCAGAAATTGCCATACTCCCACCTTTTTCTGGAGGATAATATGATATGAATACAACGCGATACGATAGGCAAATTAAGTTATCCGAAATTGGAACAGAGGGACAATTGCGTATACAAAGTGCGAGTGTATTAGTAGTGGGTGCAGGCGGACTGGGATGCCCCGTATTGCAGTATCTCGCAGCTGCCGGGGTAGGCACGATTGGAATTGTGGATAATGACATCGTAGAAGAAAGTAATATACAAAGGCAGGTGATTTACGGAACAGATTATTTAGGAAAAAGCAAAGCAGAATCGTCAGGAAAATATTTAGAAAATCTGAATCCTGAAATTAAAACTATTATATATATATTTCGATTAACGCAAACAAATATTGATATAATAGAAAAGTATGATATTATAATAGATTGTACTGATAATTTCGAGACTAGGTATATATTGAATGATGCTTGTTTACAATTAAGAAAACCTTGGATTTATGGAGCCATTCATAAATATGAAGGACAAGTGTCAGTATTCAATTATCAAGGAGGACCCTCCTATCGTGACTTGTTCCCAAATAAAAGTGAAGCCGATATTCCAGACTGTGCAACAGTGGGTGTGCTGGGCGTCTTACCTGGAATAACAGGAATGCTGCAAGCAACAGAATGTATAAAAATGATAACAGGAATCGGTGATATTTTATCAGGGAAATTATTAGTTTTTGATATGCTGAAAAACCAATTCAATACATATAATTTTACACACCAATATGAAAGAACATAAACCTAAAAAAGTATTTGTAGAAGGAGCAATTACCCCTGCATTTATTGCTGATTCCATTGCCAAGCACCAAAGCAAAACAGATATTGGAGCTCATGATATTTTCCTCGGGCAAGTCCGTGCAGACGAGATTGATGGGAAGAAAGTAAGTGCGATTGAATATAGTTCATATAATGAAATGGCCGATGAAGTGTTTTATCAAATCAGAGAAAATACATTCGAGAAATTTGAACTAAGTTGCATGCATATATATCATAGTTTAGGAAAAGTGAATGCTGGAGAAATTAGTTTGTTTGTTTTTGTGTCCTCATCCCACCGCCAACAAGCTTTTGATGCATGCCGATATATAGTTGAGAGAATTAAAAAAGATGCACCCGTTTGGGGCAAAGAAATTTTTGAGGATGAAACCCATCAATGGAAAGTGAACTCATGATAGATATAACAAGAAAATCAAGCACACTTCGCACGGCAATTGCATCAGCCGTTGTAACAGTAAGCAAAGCAGAAACTATTGCAGCAGTTGCCAATAAAACCGTGCCCAAAGGCGATGTATTGGAAGTAAGTCGCACTGCCGGTTTGTTTGCCGTAAAACGCACTGCTGATATGATTCCCGATTGCCATCCATTGCCCATAGAATATACAAATATCAAATTTGAAATTGAAGGATTAAGTATAAATATATATTGCGAAGTGAAAACAATATATAAAACTGGAGTTGAGGTCGAAGCCATGCACGGAGCCTCTGTGGTAGCACTTACAATCTATGATATGCTAAAACCAATCGACAAAGGTGTTGAAATATCCAATATAAAACTACTCGAAAAATCAGGAGGAAAATCTGATTATAAAGATATGCCAAAGCCTGATTTGAAAGTAGCTATTATAGTGAGTTCTGATAGTGTTTCATCAGGAAAGAAAGAAGATAAAGCAGGCAAAGCTATTGAAGAACAACTCAAGAAATACAATATACAATCATCAGCATATATTATAATACCAGATGATTCAGATACTATAAAAAACAATGTTCAACAATATATAACTGCTGACTTTGATATGGTACTAATTACGGGTGGCACTGGTCTTTCAAAAAGAGACATAACTCCCGAAGCAGTAGCTCCTTTAATCAACCGAGAAATTCCCGGCATGATGGAAGCAGCGAGAAATTATGGACAACAAAGAATGCCATATGCCATGCTTTCACGCGGCATAGCGGGCTTTGCCTCAAACACACTTATTATAACAATGCCCGGCTCAACCCGCGGTGCTGCTGAAACGATGGATGCATTGTTTCCTTATGTTTTTCATTTGTTTAAGGTGAAGGATGGGGGAGGGCATTAACACATAGTCGTATTCAAAAAGTGTGATTTGATTTAAGAACAAGGATTAACGAAGTAAGATTTGCGAAGTTTAAAGAAAACCGTCATTACGAGGAGGCTTCCGACGTGGCAATCTCCTTGAGTGTGTATTCGGTTATTTATATATTTTAACTAAGGGTGGTTGCAATGCTGAGCGTAGTCGAAGCATGATTTTAGAACAAGGAGTAACGATTTAAGATTTTCGAAGTTAAAATAAGCGTCATTGCAATAACGCTTATTTTATACCCGTCACTATTTAAATCTACTGTTTATCAATTTTTTTCGACTTTTTCTCTGGTTTTTTTGTTTTTCCTTCTACTTCTTTTTCATTATATCTTTTTTTTATTTCCTCAAGACGCCCACCCCAAAGTTTTTTGTCAGCGTAATCAATAAACCAATCTTTAAATTCTAAGATTGTTTTTTCGTCTGCGAGGACGGAAAGTGATATTTTCCATAGCACGCCATGTCTAGCGAAATAAAGTCCAATGTTTTTTATAGGTTTAAAATCTTTGTCATCATTTACACCACCAATAAGCGAAAAAATATAATAACCAATTGTTTGATTTAAATGGATTCTTTCAACTGCAAGATTTTTAGTAACCTTTATGTCAATCAAAGTGTCGTCAATTATAAGGTCTCCATCTGCACCTTGAACTAGTTGTGAACCATCACCAAATGTAGGATTAATAATGCAATGATTATCAACTTGGAAGTATTCATCTTTTAAAACAGCCATTAATTGTCTAATATCTTTTATATTCATTTCATTTTCATTCCCGAGATTTTGGTCAATTATTCCTACACGATAATTAATACCAAGTCGAGCTAAGAACAAGGCTGATTTTATCAAAGAGTCTGTTAATATCCCATCCAAAATATATTTTGGTGATTTTGTTTTGCTTCTGAATACTCGGTGTTCAACATCACAAGAAATTCTTTGCAATCTCTTTCTATGTCTCGTCGGTAACCAATTTTTATAGTTTTAGAATCTGTCTCTTTAAGCGTTCTTTCAATAAATAGATAAGAACTGTCTGCAACCCAATCGTCTCAAGATTTAATTTTTAATTTATGACGATGCTCAAGTGTAAATCGCAAAATATAATCAAATGCCTGCCCTACTAATGAATGACTATCTGTTAATGGAGGTGCGAACATTTCACCAGCCAATTGTATTTGTGGTCTCGGGAAAACGGTCTTAAACTTATCCCGAAGTTCTTGGAAATTTTTGTCGGAAATAAAAGAAGTTAAACTCATTTGATATATATTAAATTGTTAAATAGGGTAGTTGGGTTGTCAAATATAGGTAACAAAATAATCACAAATCCAATTAAGATTTATCTCCCGTGGATTTCTCTTGAACAACTTGTGCAATACCTAAAAAAAGGAATAGTTAAAATTGCAAAAAATACATTTAATAAACTATTATTATGCAACTAAAAGTATATACCGAAACAATTAAACAGTTAAAATCTGCGATACTCGCTAGCCGTTATAAGGCCGCTACTTTAGCCAATCGCGAACTCATTACTCTATATTTTAATGTAGGGAAAGTGATAAATGAAAAAATAAAAATTGGGAAATGGGGGGATAAAGTATTGGAGCAATTATCGGATGATTTACAGTTGGAGCTTCCAGGCTTGAAAGGGTTTTCGGCAACGAATATCAAAAGGATGAAATCTTTTTATGAAGAATGGTGCCCCTATTTTACAATTAGTCCGTCACCGACGGACCAATTACAAAGCTCTAATAATAAGAAAATTAAGCCCAATTTTGCACCTCAAAAATTGTCAATTTTTACAATTAGTCCGACACCGTCGGACGAATTGCAAGGGGCAAAAAATAAGACGATTAAGCCCAATTCAAGGTCTCGAAAATCATCTAATATTCCAATTAGTCCGTCAGTGACGGACCAATTAGCCTCTGATTTTTTTCTAGTAAGTTTTACGCATCATATAGAGTTACTTCCGAAAACGAAAAGCATAGACGAACGCATGTTTTATATTGGTAAAATTGCTTCTGAGTTTTGGTCAGTCGCTACTTTAAAACACCATTTAAAAAGTAAGTTATTCAAGAAGAAAGGCACCATGCCCAATAATTTTTCAGCAGCAATAACTAATGAAAGTTTAAGGGCAAAAGCACTGCAAAGTTTTAAGGATGAATACTTGCTCGATTTTATAAATATTGAAGACCCAGGCGAAGAAGATGAACGGTTAATTGAAAACGAGATAGTGCGTAACATTAAAAAGTTTCTCATGTCGCTGGGTGCTGATTTTGCTTTTATTGGCAACCAATACCGAATGATGGTGGATGATGAAGAATGCTTTGCTGACCTATTATTTTATAATAGAAAACTACAATGTTTGGTAGCATTCGATTTGAAAAAAGGGAAGTTTAAACCTGAGTATGTTGGCAAAATGAATTTCTATCTTTCTGCTTTGGACGAGAGTATAAAACAAGCACATGAGTTACCTTCAATTGGAATTATTTTGTGCAGAGAAAAAAACAATAAAATAGTTGAATTTTCTTTTAGAGACTTTAACAAAGCTATGGGAGTTGCAACTTATAAAACCAGCACTGAATTGCCTAAGAAATATAAGAATGCCTTGCCTGATGTGGCAACACTGAAGAAATTGATGGGCTGACATCTCCCTCTCCCCGCCCTAATACGGGGCCGAACGCAGTAATGACCAAGTGAGATGAAGAGTGAGGGGTGCGGATAATTTGTGTTTATTAGATAATATAGATTCCTTAAATTCGCAGTTCAATATCAACTCCCGCCCATGATAAAATACTTACGTTACTTAAAAACACTTCTTGTATTTGCCTTTTTAATATTTGTTGTGAATCTGGTTTCTGCATCCACAACAAAAAAAGTGATGCCTCGCACAACGGAGTTTGTGCTTCTTCAATTTGCACAAACGCCATCGCAACAAACCATAGATTTATATAAATCCAAAGGGTGGCGATTTGATGGATTATATGATAAAAATATATATTATGTTTCCAAACCCTATGATGCAACAATAATAGAAGGAAGTGGGGCAACAGAAATATATATGTATAATGCAATCAAATATAAACCCAATAGTTTTGTTCCTGCTGTTAATAATTGGTCGTATGTAAATGATTCATTCAATGTGAGAGTGACATTTTTTAGCGATGCAAATATTTCTGAACTATCATCAAATATTTCTTTTTACGCTAGTATCACAAAAATATTTACAAAATATCATTATATGGAAATACGTGTTCCACAAATTAATATAATATATTTTACATACATGGATATGGTGAAATGGCTAGAGCCTGTGCATCCTCCATTAACCACAGATAACCTTCCTGGTAAAACTTTGCACCGCAGTAATATATTACAAAACAATTTGGGCCTAACAGGTAATGGCATAAAAGTAGGAGAGTGGGATGGCGGCTTTGTTGGCCAACATATAGACCATGATAGCAGAAAAACCATATTAGATTATAATGTACAAAGCGACCATGCAACCCATGTTGCTGGTACAGTTTTGGGCAATGGAACTATCAATCCCTATGCAACTGGAATGGCTCCGAATGCTATATTATATTCAAGCGATTTTTATGGAAATATTGTCCCCAATATGGATTCGGCACAAGTGAAATATGGGTTGAATATGACCACTAATTCGTATGGTTATGATCCCACTTATGATGCATGTCCACGTGGGCAATATGATGACGAAAGCCGTGCCATAGATTTGTTGGCGAATAATTTCCCAAATTATTTACACATGTTTGCAGCAGGAAATGCCCAATCGAACTGCGGAAACGGGGGATATGGTACAATCCCCAGCGGATGGAATAGTTCCAAGAATTTGATTACAGTGGGTGCAGTGAATTATATAGGGTCAATGAGTAGCTTCAGCAGTTTTGGTCCAACACGCGATGGCCGTGTGAAACCCGATATTTGTGCTGATGGCGTGAATGTATATTCTACCTTGCCGGGCAATAATTATCAAGGAGGATGGAATGGAACCAGCATGGCAACGCCTGGTGTTACAGGTACTATGGCTCAACTTACCGAGTATTATAAAAGTATATATAATAAAAACCCGGACGCGATATTAATGAAAGGTATTATATGTAATACTGCTGATGAAGCAGGTGCATCTCATGTCGATTTTAAATATGGTTACGGAAATATCAATTCGCTAAAAGCCTATCAATGTATACATGATTCTCTTTGGACAAGTGATACAATTTCAAACGGAAATACACAAACCTATAATATATATGTTGATAGTAATTTGGTGCAGTTTCGTTGTATGCTAAATTGGATGGATGTGGAAGGAAACCCTGCTGCTAAAAAAGCTTTGGTGAATGATTTGGATTTGTATATCACCTCTCCTGCCAATGATACTATATATCCTTGGATGTTAAATCCTGCATTACCTAGCAGTGCTGCTTTTCAGGGGATAGATACGTTGAACAATATGGAACAAGTAACCATTGATAATCCGCAGTATGGTACTTATACAATAGTGGTAAATGGTTCATCAGTTGCAATGGGTCCACAGAAATTTTATATACAAAACTGGCAACAAAAACCCGAACTCAAAGTATTATATCCAAATGGTGGAGAACACCTCGACCAAGGAACTTCGCAGACTATTCGCTGGCAAACAGCGGGTATTACAGGTACCTATGATATATATTATTCAATAGATAGTGGAGCAACTTGGGTGAGTATTGTAACAGGTATAGCCAACAATATTAATTATTATGATTGGGCAGTGCCTGGTGCAACTGCAAGTGATAAAGTATATATGAAAGTAGTAAATACTTTGTTGAGTGATAGCAGTGATCTGGTGTTTACAATTATGAGAGGTGTGACTAGTCTGAGTGCAACTGCATGTTCAAAAAGTGTAATACTTAAATGGAATTCAACTTCACAAGCAGCTAATCAAATTATATATAAACAATTCAATAATAGTTGGACCGCCATTGATACTATAAACAATACAACTTCTTATACAGATACCAATGTGGTAAGCGGACAAAATTATTGGTATACTATTCGTCACCTATCATCGAGCGGAGCACACAGTGAAAGGGCTTACGCAGTTAATGCCAAACCCGATACTGCAATGAGTGGATTGGTTACTTCTAATAAAAGTCATATATTATATTGTGGTGATAGCATGATATTAACAGCTGCAAGTGGAAATACTTATTTGTGGACTCCTAATGGTGAAACTACACAAACAATTAATGTAAAACAAGCTGGGAATTATTCGGTGAATATTAATAATACGGGTTGTATATTAAATTCAACTGCTTTTAAAGTTGTTGATGGCTTTTCAGCGACAGTTGCACCAACTACCATTTGCAAGGGTGATAGTATAGCGATGGATGCAATTTCACCACAAATTAGCACTGTTCGTTTTACTGAGATTATACAAAACATGACTGCTACTGGAGCCACATCGCCCATGCCTTCATGGATTACGACACAAAATTCTGTTGCAGATTTTGTGGAGGTTACCAATATGGGAACTGATACCATGGACTTGTCAAATACAACTTTTGAAATTTGGAATAGTGCAAGTATTATATCCTCATTTACTTGGCCCAATTATGCCAAACTTTTGCCCGATAGCCTTTCTGTATTACATATAGGAAATTCGGGGACAGATGATTCAACACACTTATTCTATAATACTGGAATAGCTGACAACCCCAGTGCATCAGGCGACCCCAGAGGTTATATATTAAAAATGAACGGACACATTATAGATGCAGTTGCAGTAAATAGTTTTGTTTTTCCTACTGCTTCCAATGTGAGTGATGTACTGGGTTGGGAAGGGCAAATTGCCTATATGCAAGGAAGAGCAGGATGCAGATTATTGGGATCAGATAATAATAATGAAACCAATTGGAGTATTGCATCAGCAAGTAATGTTACCAATCTTGGAACATTGAACCCTAGCCTTGTCCACATTCCTTCTGCAAAAATATTGTGGAGTGATGGGCAAGGATTTACCAGCAACAAAGCAAAAGATGTATTATACAATATATCGGGCAATAAAAATATTACAGCAACCTTGTCAACAAGTAATTGTTCTGAGCAATTAAGTTATAATACTAATATATTATATGCTGGTGATATTTCTGCTTCAAAAGATACTATATGCTTAAGTGATAGTATACAATTATCCATAAAGAATAATTTGGCTTCTCCCAATTGGGAAATGAATAGTGGCAATGGTTGGCAAACTATTAATGATACAAATTCTACAATTTGGCAAATACCTGCTAACTATGCGTGGTATAGAGCTTCAGTAACTACTGCAAAATGTGGTACACAATTTACAGATAGTATATATATTATAGTTAATCCTATTCCTTCGAATGGTAATTTGGTGAAAAGCAGAGACAGCATTTGTACACCTGATACGGTTAGTTATAGTTGGAGCGGCAGCAATGGTAGTGTGCAAGCATGGTACTATAATACCGGAAATGGATGGGTGAATACAGGCTTAAGCGGCAATAATATCAATACGAATAACAGCCAAAGCGGATGGATGATTGCAAGCATCGGATATAATAATGGTTGTAAAAATGTATATGATTCTATATGGCTTAATACAATCGCAAGCCCATACGCCAGCAGTATTTTGACGAACAAAGACACAGTTTGTGGTTATGATAGTTTTACTTTGTCAGTTGATACTGTTTTGAATGGAACTGTATATTTTGAGGAATATAATGTTGCGAATAGTCAATGGATAACATTGAATAATAACGGAGCAAAAAATTATATATATGGTTCTGTAAATAAAAACTTTGGAACAAATAAATTTAGAGCAAGAGTATCATCTGCAAAATGTGGTGATGTATATACCAAAGATATTGATATCATAGTGAATCCAATTAATATATTAGGTTCAGTTAGTGCTACAATGGATACTATTTGCAAAGGCGATATGACTCACCTCAACTATACGCCAGCAGCGTCTCAGTCATGGAATAGGCAATACCCTGATGATTGGCAATATATGGACACTGGAAGTACTTGGCTAAGTTTAAACTCCAATTCATCAATGGTGATGGTAACTCCAACGCTTCAAACTAAGTACCGTGCATACTTTGTTACTCCTTGTGATACCGATGAAATTGTATATACTATATATATGAGCAAAGCTGCTGTTGCAGGAAATATTGCAGCTTCTAAAGATTCTATATGTTATGGAGATACAGCACAATTAAAATCAGTTGGACACGCTGGAACTATTACTTGGCAGATGGATGCAGGAGCAGGTTATATAGATTTTGCAACAGGAGATTCGACTTTATCTATGCCACAAACTTCTGCTTATTACAGAGCCAAGGTAGAACTTTCACCTTGCGATTCGGCATTTTCAGATACGGTATATATATATGTAGCACCACAACCAATGGGTGGAATGGCGATGGCAAATCAAACCATTTATTGCAGTGGTGATACTGCCGCATTGTCTTTGATGGGTCAATATGGAACACCTACTTGGCAAGTATATGATTCCACCTCTTCCAGTTGGACAAATATCAGCACAGGTAATGCAAATATTAAAATAGTAGTGACTATTTCTGCGTGGTACAGAGCAACATTAAGCAATAATTTCTGCAAGCCTGATTATAGCCAATCCATATATATACAAGTGGATACAAAGCCTGTTGCAGGCGCGATTACAGCCGACGTAGATTCTGTGTGCGCGGGAAATATAGTTAATCTAAAACTAAATAAATATACAGGACAAATTACTTGGCAACAATATGATTCGACAAGTAGTAGTTGGACAAATATTACAACAAATATTGACAGTATTTCTGTTACTCCAACAACTTCATATTACATAAGAGCTGCATTAAGTAATGGTTCTTGTGCTGATGATTATACTACGCTGCATTTGATATATATACTCCCTGCTGCTGTTGCGGGCACTATTCAAACGTCTGCTACCACTGCATGTATAGGCGATGGCATTATATTAACCTTAAATAATAATGCAGGTAAAATACTGTGGCAAGCTTATGATAGTACCGCCCAAAAATGGGTAAAGGAAGGAACGAAAAATCCCATCACAGTTTATCCTTATGGAGCTACGCGTTATCGTGCAGTATCTACTTTAGGTTTGTGTTCTGATATAAGCAGTGAAGTTATATTAACTACGATTCCATCACCCACTGTGAATGTAACTGCATCGGGCTCGTTAACATTCTGCCAAAGTAATAGTGTTGTTTTAAATTCAAGTCAAGGAAATGGATGGCAATATCAGTGGATAAAAGATACAATTGATATTAGTGGTGAAACACAAAAAAGTTATACTGCTGCTTCTGCAGGTGCATATCAAGTGCGAGTTACGGGCAGCAATGGGTGTGCTGCCACTTCAGGCAAACTAAGTGTTACAGTTAATCCTTTGCCAGCAACTCCAATCATAACAAAAATAGGAAATACATTGCATTCAAGTAGTGCTACAGGGAATCAATGGTATGTAAATAATGTTCCCGTTCCCAGTGCAAACACTCAAGATTACACCCCCACAACAAGTGGAGCATATAGTGTTAAAGTAACCAATAATTTTGGATGTGTTAGCACTTCAACATATTATAATGGAATATCTGATATTGGAATAAATAATCTATTAGTGATGTATCCAAATCCAACTTCAAATGTTACGCAAATTATTTTGCCTGTAGAGCTACAATCAAATACCAAAGTTAATATCATAGATATTCATGGACGCATGGTGCAAGCCACATACACAAGGGTTAGCGACAAATCACTAAGTTTGGATTTGAGCAATTATGCTCAGGGAATATATATTATAGAAGTGTGTCAAGGAAATGGGTGTTGGAAAGGGAAATTGGTGAGAGAATAGTAGTCGTCCATCATGGTTGGTGAGGGCACCACAGGTGTTCGAAACATCGGTTTGTTTCGCCCCTAAAGGGACTTCAGGTTTATACCTATCTTTTTTTTACCAATGTTACGTCCCTACAGAACTATTATATATAATGAATTAACTTTGGTAATTCCCAGAGCGTCGTAACATTGGTAAAAAAGCAGAACAACACCACACCAAGTCCTTTTAGGGACGCAACATTGCGGGATGCAAAATCTTCCGAACAGTTATAGCGTCGGTACCAACCTTGGACCGTATACCCACTACAGAATTATTATATGATAGTTTTAACGACATATTCCACATCCTCCAATCCCAAATCATAATATAATGGTAATCGTAATAAACTATTCGCAAACCTAGTGCAGTTAGACAAATCCCGCCCATCATGTTGGCTATTATAATACTTACTTTGGTGGAGAGGGAGATAATGAAATGCAGTATTGATTCCTGCTTTTTTGCAATGTTCTATTATATGGTTTCTTCGTTCTATATCATTCAAAACTATATAATACATCTGTGCGTTGTTGCTGCTATAAATTGGAATATTGGGTGTTTCGAAATTTGAGTTTGCAAAAAGATTATTATAATGGTTCCAAATGCTCAGTCGTTTGTTTTGGATTTTTTCTAGTTGTGCTAGTTGTGCCAAGAGGAATGCAGCTGTTAGTTCAGAAGGTAAAAAAGATGAACCAAGATCAACCCATCCATAACTAGTTGTTTCGCCTCTTATAAATTTACTTCTGTCTGTTCCTTTTTCCCAGATAATTTCTGCACGCTCAATAAATTTCTCATCATTAATTACCAACAATCCGCCTTCTCCACTTATTATATTTTTGGTGTCATGAAATGAGAAAGCTGCCAAGTGGCCAATAGAACCAAGTGGTTTGCAGCTGCCATCTTTAAATGTATAATATCCATCAATTGCTTGGGCAGCATCTTCTATAATATATAAATTGTGTTTATTCGCCATGGCTAACAATGTTTCCATATTACAAGCATTACCTGCATAATGAACCGCAACTATAGCTTTTGTTTTTGGAGTGATAAGTCCTTCCATAGTTTCAGTATCCAAATTTGGATGCAAGGGACTGCTATCTGCAAAAACAATTTTTGCTCCTCGCAACACAAATGCATTTGCCGTAGAAACAAAAGTATAGGAAGGCATAATTACTTCATCGCCTGGTTTTATATCAATAAGAATCGCTGCCATCTCCAAAGCAGCAGTGCACGAATTGGTAAGCAGCGAATTATTGAAACCATATTTGGTTTTGAAAAAATCCTGACAACGCGTTGTGAATTCACCCCCGCCCGAAATTTTCCCATTGGCCATTACTTGGGCCATGTAGTCATTTTCGTTGCCTGTATAATAAGGTTTGTTGAAAGGGATTTGCAAAACGGTGAGCGGTTTTTTGCGGACAAAGTTAAGCAAGTAAACACCATATAATGTAGCTATCTCAAAAGGACTTAGGGGCGGTTGAAAATATATTCATTTAATTTTGAACGATACCTTGTTTTATCGAACTTCCTTTTTTACTTTTGCGGCCTTAAAAATTAAACATAATTTTAATGGCAAATATTGGAAAAGTAGCACAGGTAATTGGTCCTGTAGTCGATGTGAGCTTTGCTGACGTAGACGCAAAACTCCCTCGTATCCTCGATGCATTGTATGTAATCAAAGGTGATGGAACCAAAGTTATTTTAGAAACACAACAACATTTGGGCGAAAACCTAGTTCGTACAATTGCGATGGAAGCAACTGACGGATTGGTTCGTGGAATGGATGTTACTGACACAGGTGCAGCTATCATGATGCCAGCGGGCGATAATGTTCGCGGTCGTTTGATGAATGTGGTAGGTGAGTCTATCGATGGACTAGCACAACCGGATGTTCCTGAATATCGCTCTATCCACAGAGATGCTCCCAAATTTGACCAATTGACAACTAAATCAGAACCATTATATACGGGTATCAAAGTAATTGACCTTTTAGAGCCTTACGTAAAAGGAGGAAAAATTGGTTTGTTCGGTGGTGCAGGTGTGGGTAAAACCGTACTTATTATGGAGTTGATTAACAATATCGCCAAAGCTTACGAAGGCATGTCAGTATTTGCTGGTGTGGGTGAGCGTACCCGTGAAGGTAATGACTTGCTTCGTGAGATGATTGAATCAGGCGTAATTAAATATGGTAAATCTTTTGTTGAAAGCATGGAAAAAGGTGACTGGGATTTGAGCAAAGTTGATTTGCACGAACTAGCCCAATCGCAAGCAACATTAGTTTTCGGACAAATGAACGAACCTCCAGGAGCCCGTGCCCGTGTTGCCTTGAGCGGACTTTCTATTGCGGAATATTTCCGTGATGGTGATGAAAAATCTGGCGGTCGTGATATACTTTTCTTTGTTGACAATATTTTCCGTTTCACTCAGGCTGGTTCTGAGGTGTCGGCTCTATTGGGTCGTATGCCATCGGCGGTGGGTTACCAACCCACACTTGCCAGTGAGATGGGTGCGATGCAAGAACGTATTACTTCTACCAAGCGTGGTTCTATCACATCGGTACAAGCAGTATATGTTCCTGCGGATGACTTAACTGACCCTGCTCCAGCTACCACATTTGCCCACTTAGATGCCACTACAGTATTGAGTCGTAAAATTGCGGAGCTTGGAATTTACCCAGCGGTGGATCCTTTGGATTCTACTTCACGTATTCTTTCTCCAGCTATTGTGGGCGATGCACATTATGATTGCGCCCAGCGTGTGAAAATGATTTTGCAACGTTACAAAGAATTACAAGATATTATAGCAATTTTGGGAATGGACGAGTTGAGCGAAGATGATAAAATGGTAGTACACCGTGCCCGTCGTGTTCAACGTTTCTTATCACAACCTTTCTTTGTGGCTTCGCAGTTTACAGGACTTCCAGGAGTTTTGGTTTCTATCGAAGATACTATTAAAGGTTTCAATATGATTATGGATGGCGAAGTAGATGAATATCCAGAAGCAGCATTTAACTTGGTAGGAACTATTGATGATGCAATTGCCAAAGGTAAAAAATTAATGGAAGAAGCGAAGTAGTTTTTGGACAATGGTGCGGTTGGTGGGGACACCAACCACGGACATTTTAAAATCAGGCGTCAGCCAAATCGTAAATCGTAAATCGTACATCGTAAATGACACTAGAAATATTAACTCCCGATAAATCCCTCTTCAATGGTGAGGTGGAAAGTGTATTACTGCCAGGTAGTTCAGGCACTTTTGAAATACTGAATAACCACGCACCGATAGTTGCCCGATTAAAAGCTGGAACTTTAAAAGTGAGAAGCAAAGAGGGCAACCAAAATTTTGAAATAAAAGGAGGCATTGTAGAAATGTTGGACAATAAAATTGTTGTCTTAGCTTAAGCAAAACTTAATTTTAATTAGTATATAAAAGTAGTGCTAATAGGGCTGCTTTTTTTTCGTTGGTGTAAATTATTTGAATTATTCAATATCACTTCTTATATATTTGCAACTATTGTTATATAAATGGATTTATCAATTGTAAAAGACAAGTTCAGGCACTTTACCAGCTAAAGGGTAAACGGGGCCAGGGTGCTGATGTACCATGGTGTGGTAGAAAAATTCACAGAGCCTTTACTTGAACGAAATTTTCATCTCCTAAATGAATTCGAATATCACATCAAGCAATTAAGCAAAAAATATCATATAGTTTCGGCTGATGAGTTTGACAATTATTTAAAAGCTGGTAAAAATTTAGACAATATAATACTCATAACTTTTGATGATGGATATCGCAATAATTTATTAGCCGCTGAGATATTAAACAAATACAAATGCCCCTACATCGTATTTGCAGCTACAAGGCATATAGGTTCTACAACCCGCAGTATATGGACTGTTGAGCTTTCTATTAATATCTTAAAAGCCCCCATTAAACATATAGAATTGTTCGATACAAAATTTGACTTATCTACTGAGAGTATGCGTATTGATTCTTTTACACAGATTAGAAGAAAATTAAAAAAAATGGATGCCGCTGATAAGAATAAACATTTACAATATATAACCCAACAACTACCTTCTGGTTTTATTGAAAGTATGATAGAAAAACTTCCCCAGTTTCAACTATGTAATTGGGATGAATGCAGACAAATTTCAAACGCATTGGGCTATATAGGTTCGCATGGCGTCGACCATGAACTTCATACCGATTTTGAATCGGAAGAAACAATAGCAAATGAAATAATTAATTCAACAAAAGATATAGAATTAAACGTGGGCCAACGACCAGAATTTTTTGCGTACCCCAATGGAAACCACTCCCCTATTTCATATAAATATTTGGGACAGTGTGGTTATAAACAAAGCTTCACAACCGCATTGGGCACGGTATTACCTCATGATAAACCCTACCTGCTTAGCCGCGTTACCCCCACCAGGAAATTAATGAAATTCTCCTATCAAATGCATAAAATTGACACGGAATATTAAGGTTATAATACTAGCTTAATAAATTGTGAACTATTAGAATTTATAGATTCTTATTTTATGAAATAAAAATCTATATAACTCTTTAAAAGACCATTTATACATACCCCGAAGCAAGGTCCAGTTTATTAAAAATGCAGATTGCTTTTGGGGTTTGAATTTTTTGTATTCATCTCCAAACAATCTATCAAACTCTTCCCTATAAGACTCTCTATTATTATTGATTTTTGAAGCACCAATCTTTAAACCATATTCAACCCCCGAGTTAATAATTTTACTATAAAAATTACCGTGATTGTTTTTCTCGCTTTCACTCGATAGATAGAGCTGCTGCTTCACATCCATTCTTATCGACCTAACGACAGATTTTGCAAAAATATCATAGGGGTTTTGATAGTAGTCGTGCAGGGCGATGGGCTTATTAAGCCGGTATGTAATGCAATCGTTAAATTTACAGATTTGATTTTTCAGATAGGTTTCAGGTCTAAGTTCTTTCCCATATTCTGGTATTAAATCAAGCCCTCTTTTTAAGAATTCAAGCTTATAGAAATGCAACCCTCTGCAAGCTGGATATTTTAATAAAAAATCTAGTGCCCTAAATTCTATAACCAATGCATCCTCAGGAAAATTTCTAGATGCATAATTTAGCATACTGAAAAAGTTTAAAGCAGGTGTAATATCAGCATCTATAAATAAAGTTTTGGGTTTGTTCAATTCTATAGCTTTTTCAATGGACTTCTTTAAAGTGTATTCAAAAGGAGAACCTTTAACTATAGCTATACAATCTTTATCATCGGCATGTTTCACAAGAAAATCATATAACCCGTTTGTAGTGTTTTCTCCACTGCTTCTTATAATAATTGAATAATCCATCTTATAATAATTCTTTTAACTTGCTAGTGATATCCATATTCAACATCCATTTTGAATACCAAAGTTCCAGATTAATTAACATATACATTTTGGTCAGATTATAATATTGTTCGTTAAATTGAACTTCCAAATAATTCGCCATTATTATATTGTCTTTAACTAAATTTCCATTTTTAATAAAATCAATATATTTAGATTTATATCTTTTATCTACCAATTTCAATGAGGCTCCAAAACCCTTTTTGTTCTGAATATTAAACCCTTTTGGCATTCCTTTTACCAATATTTTTTTCAAAAGGTATTTAAGTGTGTTATTTTTAAATACAAGACTTGAATCTATTTTAGATGCTTGCTCAACTAAGTTTACATCAAGAAATGGAACCCTAGCTTCAACGCCATGAAACATGGTAGCCCTGTCTACTTTCAATAAAATACTGTTAGGTAAATAATTGTTAATTTCGATGTTTTGCATATTCGCTACTATCGGCATATTATTATCCCAATATTTATCAATCCATTTTAATTCATCATAATTCTTATCGTATATTTCTGGATTTAATAATTGCCGGATTTCGTCATTTTTAAAAAATGAAACTTCATTAAAGTACTTTACCCTGGGCCTACTCAAATACTTTCTGCTTACTTCCTTATATTTAAACAACTCCGATTCGACTATGGTACTAATCAATTTGGTATTTGCCAACTTGGGCGAAATATATTTATAACTATTGCACACTGCTGCATACCTTTTATATCCTGCAAATATCTCATCACCACCATCACCACCCAAAACAACTTTAGTGTGATTTTTTCTTATTACATCTGACAATAGAATGGTAGGATATGCACTCGAATCAACAAAAGGTTCATCATATATGGAATAGAATTTTTCAACAAACTCGAGCGATTCATTTTTTTCAAAATTCTCAACTATTGATTCTATATTATAAAACTTGCAGGATTCTTGTGCAATCAAACTTTCATCTCTTTCATTTGAAAAAGATATGGTAAATGCTTTAGTTTTGTTTCCTTGATATTCGGCCATTTTGCCAAGCAAATAGGTTGAATCCAATCCTCCACTCAAGGTTAACCCCACAGAAACATCGCTCACCAACTGCATTTTTATTGAATGATTTAATGCCGTTTCAATATTATATTCAGCTTCATTCTCATCTATAATACTAGTATCCGTATTCAATTTCCAATACCTAGTTTTAGAAATATCTCTAGCGGTTATTTTTAAATAGTGAGCGGGTTCTAATTTATATATATCTTCAAATATGGTGTTATTCTCTGGGAAATAACCATAGGTAAGATACTCTGAAAGTGCACTATGCTTTATTTTTTTAAATGAGGAATCTAATAACGAAAAGGATTTGAATTCAGATGAAAATATAACCTTTTCATTGATGGTAGAATAATACAATGGTTTTATCCCTATATGATCACGCACTATATAAACTACTTTTTCAATGGTATCATATATTGAAAATGCAAAAATACCATTTAACATTCCAATAAAATTAATCCCATAATGTAAATATAAATTAACAATCACTTCAGTATCTGAATTAGATTTAAATTGATAACCTAATTGTACCAATTCATTTCTTAAAGTTTGATAATTATATATTTCACCATTAAAAGTAATCCATACCTTCTCATTGATATCTGCCATAGGCTGCTTACCTGCTTCTGACAAATCAATTATTGATAGCCTATTGTGTCCAAGTCCAATATGAGTATCAATAATTTTTACCCCATATGCATCGGGGCCTCTGTGCTTAATAGTGCTATTAAGCTTAGTCAATTCATTTAAGCTAATTGGGGTGTTGAAATCTATAATACCACTTATGCCGCACATAATATATTTTTATAATTATTATTGAGTGTCATGCGAAATCGTGTATGTATGTATATACTATAAATATTAAAGTATAATATTAAATCCTATTTTTTAAAAACTATACCTGATAATATTCTCTATACCATTGTATAAAATTTCTGATTCCTTCCTGCACACTAGTTTGAGGTTTAAAGTCAATTAATTCCTGAAGTTTATCTACGTTGGCATATGTTTCTTTAACATCGCCAGCTTGCATTGGCATATAATTTATTTTAGCTTTAATGTTTAATTCTTCTTCAATTGCATGAATAAAGTCCATTAAATTAACTGGATTATTATTGCCTATATTAAATACTCTATAAGGAGCCGAACTCACAGAAGATTGCGTGTGTTTAAAATCATAATCTAGATTACTGATAGGCGGTTTTTCTATGAGTCTAGATATTGATTCTACAATGTCTGCCACATAGGTAAAGTCTCGCATCATTTGCCCATTATTAAATACATTGATCGCTTCGCCACTTAATATAGCTTTGGTAAAAAGAAACAATGCCATATCGGGTCTTCCCCATGGCCCATATACCGTAAAAAATCGCAAACCTGTAGAAGGCACATTGAATAAATGGGCATAGGTATGTGCAAATATTTCATTGGTTTTTTTAGTGGCTGCATATAACGAAACTGGATGATCGGTAATAGCTGTTTCAGCAAATGGCATTTCCCGATTTAAACCATATACTGACGAGGTAGATGCATATATTAAATGCTTAACTGGATTATTTCTACAAGCTTCTATAATATTTAAAAATCCATCAATATTGCTCTTAATGTATACTTCTGGATTGCTCAATGAATAACGAACACCAGCTTGTGCGGCCAAATTCACTACATAGTCAAATTTGCTTTCTTTAAAAAGTTTGTCTATTCCTTGCTTATCGGATAGGTCGAGTTTAATAAAATGGTGTTTGCCAGAAATTGAATTTATTAATTTGCCATATTCAATACTATCAATATCGAATCCTTGTCTTTTTATACGTTGTAGCTTGAGATTTGGATCATAATAATCATTGACAACATCTAGCCCCGTTATTTCAATATCCATGTCACTTAAAAGATTGAATAAGTGGTTACCTATAAAACCCGCAGTACCAGTAATCAGAAGTGTTTTCATCTATAAATATTATAAGCTCCAGTATCCAATATCTTTGAATTTATTACGATATATTCCTTTAATATCTATTACAAAACCATCAGGTTTCATTAGTAACTTGAAGTGATCTTCGTCATGGTTTATATATTCATTGTGGCTAACGGCTACTATTATTCCATCATAATCAGATGCCAATTTTTCTGTCAATCTATAATTATATTCATGCTGTAATTCATCTGAGGACGCACAAGGGTCAACTACTTCAACATTAACCATAAATGATTTAAGTTCATTGATGATATCTGCTACTTTTGAATTGCGAATATCAGAAACATTTTCTTTAAAGGTAGCACCCATCACCAACACTTTCGATTGCTTAATATTTCTATCACGCGAGATAAGCTCATTCACTACTTGGCGTGCAATATGTGCTCCCATCGAATCGTTGATACTGCGACCAGATAAAATCACTTTTGAATGATATCCCAACTCGCTCGATTTATAAGTAAGATAATATGGATCGACACCTATACAATGCCCACCCACTAAGCCTGGCGTGAATTTAAGAAAGTTCCATTTAGTACCCGCAGCTTCTAACACATCAAAAGTATTAATATTCATTTTTTGAAAAATAAGCGACAGCTCGTTCATCAAAGCTATATTAATATCACGTTGTGTATTTTCAATTACTTTAGCTGCTTCTGCTACTTTAATAGTTGGTGCTTTATGTATTCCAGCTTTTATAATACTGCCATAAATCTGTGCAATAGTTTCCAAACTTTCCGCATCGCTACCCGATACTATTTTCAATATTTTTGTAAGTGTATGTTCTTTGTCGCCTGGATTAATGCGCTCAGGAGAATAGCCCGCTTTAAAATCTTCCATAAATTTCAAACCTGAGTACTTTTCTAAAACTGGTATACAATCTTCTTCGGTACAACCTGGATATACCGTTGATTCATATACTACAATATCTCCCTTTTTTAATACTTTTCCTACGGTGGTTGATGCACCTATAAGTGGTCTCAAATCAGGATTTGTATGTTCATCTATCGGCGTAGGAACTGCTACTACAAAAAAACAAACATCGCGAAGGTCTTCTATACTATGGCTAAATAATATATCGGTACCTTCAAATTCTTCGGGGGTTATTTCTTTACTAGGATCAATCCTATTATTCAACATATCAATTCTCGATGGGTTAATATCGAAACCAACTACCGTAAATTTTTTTGCAAATTCCAGAGCAATAGGCAAGCCAACATAGCCCAAACCTATTACTGCTAATTTTTTTTTCTTTTCTGAAAGTTCTTGAAACATCATAATAAATTATTCTTCACGTCTAGGGGTGATATTGAGCTTGTTTTTTATATATTTAATAATTTTCTTAAATACATTCTTTTCATGGTGATCATCTTCATCATAATATCCGTAGCCATATCCATAACCGTATCCATAATTGTAACTACCACCACCATATTGCCCACCATAACTACCATAGCCACTATAACTACCATAGCCACCATAACCACCGTATCCATAACCATAGCCATAACCTGAGCCATAACCATAACTATATCCATAACGGTAGCTGCTCGAATATATATTTGAGTCGTTAAGTACAATACATGTATTCTTTAATTTTCTGGTTTCTACAAGTCCATTAATAGCTTGTAGGAAATTCAATCTAGAATAATTTTCACGCATTACATATATATTGATATTTGAATAATCCATTAACAAGATAGCATCTGTTACCAAGCCTAAAGGAGGTGTATCAACAATTATATAATCATATTCCTTCTTCAATGTGTCAAATAACATTGGAATTTTTTCACTTTGAACTAATTCCGCAGGGTTTGGGGGAATAGGTCCCGATGAAATAAAATATAGATTTTCTATTTGTGTAGGTTGTGTAATATCTTTTATCTCTGCTTTACCAATCAAATAATTGGTTATACCTAAATCATTTTTCAATTTAAAATCTGAATATAGTTTTGGTTTACGCAAGTCAAATCCAAGAAGTACTACTTTCTTATCGCTAAGTGCAAATATGGTAGCCAAGTTCATGGAGAAAAATGTTTTACCCTCACCCCCCACAGTCGAGCTGACAAGAATAACTTTTTTCTCCGACTCAGTTGAAAAATACTGAAGATTTGTTCGAATAGCCCTAAAAGCTTCTGCAATATGCGACTTGGGATTATTGTTAACCACCAAATTTATTTTCTTAAAATTATGACTTATAATACCAAGTAGGGGAACCATAGATGCCTTTTCAACTTGAAACCTATTCCTTATTTTATCATCCAACATATTGATAACATATATAAGCAGCGAAGGCAAAAACAAACCTATCATAATAGCAATGGTATAGTTTTGCGATTTTAAGGGCTTAATAACTCCTTTTGCTGTTGCTCCGTCCACCAATGTATTGTCAGCAATATTTGCTGCTTTTGTAATGCTTAGTTCTGCCCTTTTTTGCAACATATATAAATATAAGTTTTCACTTAGCGAGAACCTTCTTTTTATTTGCAATAACTCACGCTCATTATGCGGCACATTTTTTAATTGCCCTTCTATTTCATTCATTTGCTCCCTGATTGCAGCAATAGAACTTTTGGTTGTTAGAATTGTATTATTGATATTTTCCAATAATAATTTCTTGGCATTTGCAATTTTATCTTTTAATATCTTGATACTAGGAAAAGCATCGGTAACGTTTACCTGTAACTCTTTTAAACTACTTTGAGCTGCCCTCAGTTCTTCCACAAACCTTAATACAGAGGGATCTCTCACATCCTCAAGTGTTGGTGCCAGTATATTTAAGTCCTTGTTAAGTATAATATAACTTTTCAATAACTCAAGTGAGTTTAATCTTAAAAGTATGCCTTGTTGCTGCTTACTAATCTCATTCAGGTTTGCCATAAACTGCCTAGCCTCATCTGTCAGATCAACAAAGTTTTTGCTCTCTTTAAAATTCTCTAAATCACTCTCAACACTATTCAATGAATTTGAAATTTCCTCTAATTGATTATTGATAAATTGTATCGACCGTTCGGATATTTGATTTTTTGTTTCCAGATTTTTTTCTAAATATACTTTGCATAACATATTTAAAAAATCAACTCCCTTCTGAACATTGGATGATGATATTAATATATTGAGCAAATTGGTCTCACGGTCATTTTTTGTAGTAATGGCTTCGTTGAATTCCTTTATCAACGATTCTTTGCTATTGATAAAAAACTTGTATTCTTTACTTTCAGAACTAAGTACTTTTTTCAAACTATCATTTACAGTAAGAACAATATCTCCAAAATTAAACTTAATCATTTGCCCAAATTTGAATATGCCCGAATAATTTTCTCCTGTCTTAGGATATTTAAACACGAGTTTAAATTCTTTTTCATTTTGGGTCTGCACATAAAAAGCATTCCCATACACGCTGCTATCCTTGATAAGTGCATGAGCCCTAATCGGACTTTGATTGTATATTTCTTGGGTTGATATATGTCCTATTTCATAATAACTAACTGAGAAGTCAAGATTATTCAATACCTCAGACGTGAGTTGGCGGGAAGTGATTATTTGAACCTCATCAGCCAGCGAAGATCCAAAATCAACAAAGCTCATACCTCTATTTTTATCTCCCAAAATAGATTGGGCTGACGAGCTTTGCTTATCATTAATCATCACAGAACTGCTAACCTTGTAAACAGGTATGGTATACTTGTTAATTAAATATGCAATTACCATAGATGAGGTAACTATAATGGCGTATAGATACCAATATTTGATAATCAAATATATGACAGGCCTAAAATTATATTTTTGACCTATTCCCGTTAAAATCGATTCTTCTTGGCTTGCCATTAATTATATCTTATTTAATAAAACGAAGTGAGATAGTTAGTGCAATATTGATTGCCCCTAAAACTCCATAAAATTGTTGTGTTTTGTTTAAGTATCGCTTGTAGTTATATTGCTGAACAATTACAATATCATTACTCTTTAGATAAAATACATCAGAAGATAGGACTGATATAGTTGTTAAATCAAGTTCATACATATCAGTTTTCCCGTCCTTGTTTTTGCGTAAAACTTTCACTATTCTTCTATTGGCTTCATCATTAAGGTCACTAGCCATGCCTATTGCTTCAAAAATATTTATTGTAGAAACGGTTACCAATTTAAGTCCCGGCATACGAACGTCGCCCAATACTGAAATATTGAAAGCAGACAACTGTACATTTACACTAGGGTTTAAATATACCCTACTATATAATGAATAGATAGTATCATTAAGCTGACTTATAGTCATTCCATCAACTTTCACTTTCCCTACAAAGGGAATAGATAAATTACCATCCAAACCTACTTTTAGGTTGGAAATTGTACCTAATCGTGTTGCACCTAACTGATATTGGTTGGGTTCTAGAGCTATAGTTACTTGGTCATTAAAATCTAAAATATGCTCGAATGCAACGCTAGTTTTTATATTATTATAAATAGAATCCTTGGCAGGGGCATCCCCACTTTTGTTCAAATAGTAATAATTCCGTTTACTCACACATGATGCTAAAACGCACAGGGCAAAGAATATATATACTAAAAGTTTTAAATTATGCTTGTTCATTTCGTGGCTGCAAATATAGGCACACCCATCCAAACGAAAAAACCCCGATTGAAAATACAATCGGGGTTTTTTTAAGTTAAATATTCGTTAGCTCTAACGCACTCCATGCATCATTTTAAGTATCGGATTTCTTAATGCTATCATTATTAAACCTAGGAAAATAACAAATCCTGCTATCGATGCAAAAATAGTAAATGCTCCTAATTGCTCAACATAAGCTGCTACAAAACCACCTATAATATTTGCAACAAACGATGACAGCAACCACACTCCCATCATCAATGAGGCTAATTTAACTGGCGACAATTTTGTCACTACTGATAACCCTACAGGCGATAAGCAAAGCTCCCCAATTGTATGAATAAAATAAGTCATTACCAACCAAAACAAACTTGCTTTAATAGTAACATCTTGACTATCCCCTCCTCTTTCTGATACAGCTCCTAGCATGAAGAAGAATCCAATTCCTAAAAGTATCATACCCAGTCCCATTTTAACGGGCGTTGACAGTTTTTTTCCCATCTTGCTAGTCCAAAAAATTGCAAAGAAAGGTGCAAAGGCTACTATAAATAATGGATTTACAGATTGGAACCAAGATGTTGGTATTTCAAATCCAAATACATTCCTATTGATAAATTTATCAGTATACAAGCTTAAAGATGAGCCCGCTTGTTCAAACCCTGCCCAAAAGAAAATAACAAACGCCGTTAAAATAAAAACAACGGTTACACGTTGCTTTTCTTCTTTAGTCAATGGTTTCTCAGCTTCTGCTACTTTGTTCTCGGCAGCTGCAGTAGCTTTTGCTTTTGCTGGAGATTCACCTATACTCCCAAGATATTTCTGAGCCAATGAATTAAATAATATCTGCCCTATTAGCATACCTATTCCGGCAAATAGAAACCCGTACTTATAACCATAAGTTAAAATTTTACCCGCTGCATCTTTTACAGCAAATAAATTCTCTGCAAATAGACCTATTACCAATGGAGCTAGAAAAGCACCTAAATTTATACCCATATAAAAAATAGAGAAGGCCGCATCTCTCTTTGGATCATCTTCTGTATATAGTCTGCCTACCAATGTTGAAATGTTTGGTTTGAAAAAACCGTTCCCAATAATGAGCAAAAACAAGCCAAGATATAATCCTGCATGTGTATTTATGCCAAATAAAACAAATTGCCCCACCATCATAGTAATACCTCCAATTGTGATTGCTTTTCTTTGCCCTAAAAACTTGTCTGCTAGCCAACCACCTATTAGTGGAGTGAAATATACGAAACCTGTGAAAAACCCATAAATCAGAGATGCATCTTTTTCTTCAATGGCTAGGCCCCCTTCAAATAATGATTTAGTAAGATAGAGTATTAATATACCTCTCATTCCATAATAACTAAACCTTTCCCACATTTCAGTAAAGAATAATAGGTACAACCCCTTTGGGTGCCCTTTGCTTGTAGATAGTTGATTCATATTTTTAAAATTATTTAGTTTTTTTGCGAAAGTGCAATAATACACCACTTTGCACACTTTAAAAATTTTGGAGCATTTACTGTCTCAATAAATTGATTTACAATAGAAAAAAATATATTGCTTTTGCCATCCCCCCCCAAATATTTCAACTTTTCATAATAAAAGCCTCATCGCTTTTTAATGCAATGAGGCTTTCTTCAAAAAAAACCACCCCCTACTTTATCACAATTATCTTTTTGGTATCGGTCCATTTTGAGGATTCACCATTCACCCTCACAATATAGTTACCAGCTGAAACTCGCCTTAAATCTAACTTATGATTTTTGCCCGCGAATGATTCATTTTTTATAATATTGCCTGCCATATCAATTAATAAAACATTACACATTGCATTGTCTTCTACCAACTCAATAAACGATTCCATCTCAGCTGGATTTGGATACAATTTGGCGATGCTGTTATGAACTAATTCAGGATTGGGGATGGCTGCATCTTTATACAGTGCATCTGTTAGCGACTTTGGCTCTATTGCACCGGCCACTTTATCTAATGAAAACAGAATGGGATATATATTGGCTGCCACGCCATCTGCCCTGCACATCTTAATAATATCTTTGGTTGCGTATTTACTCAATGGTGGTTCAAGCGATGGTGCATCACCTATTAAAAGCACCATGCGTGACGAACCTGAAGTCCAGTTCATTTTCTTTACTACCTGTGCCATAGCATCATTTGCACTTTCAGGCCAATCGCCCCCACCCGTTACTGCAATGTTTTTTAAACGTTCTAGGCTTTTTCTGTGATTGCTGTTCAAGCTATCAAAAGTAAGCCAACTGTCACCATCAGAATTTTGATCGCCATATAATACTACTGCTGTTTTTACCTTATTAAATTTACTCAAGCAATGGATGAGCAGACCCACATGATTTTTTACTTTTTCAATATCGTCGCTCATGCTGCCCGTTTTGTCAATCACAAACACAACATCTGTTTTATCCTTCAAATTTTTATCCAATACTTCTATAATAGCTGGCAATAGTTTTTGTATATCATTAACTTGGTATGCCTTACCCCCAGTTGCCGATGCCAAACTAGCAGTAACCGTGAGCAGGTTTTTTTCAGCAAATATTTGCTTAGCCACTTTCTTTAGTACTTTCGATTTTACTTTGCTTAAATCAAAAGTGTCTTTATGAATTTGGGCTATGGTGTCAGATGATAAAGTGTCTATTGGGTTTATTAATCCTACATTGAAAGGGGTTTCTTCATCTTGGCATGATGCAAAAATGAATACCAAACCTACTAGGGCATATATAATACTTTTCATAAAAATAAATGGGGTTACATGATTACAAAATTAGAAACGTAAAAAGGAAATATTTATTGTGGTGGCAAAAAAATAAACTGTAGTGTGTTATATACAGTTAATTCACAAATAGTAAATACAATAATTTTTATTAACAAAAAAAGAGCAGACCAAATGGCCTGCTCTTTTCAGAAAATATCTATTCGCCTTAGCGAAGTTATTTTAGTTTATTAATCTTCCTATCACATTGAAACGCACTGTTGCACGCATCTGAATAGGGTTAATTATAGGTGCGTTAGTGTGACCTGAAATACGAACCTGAGCTGAACTAGTTTTAAGATCATCCGCTAAATCCACATCTGCTAAATCTAAATTTATACTGCGTGAATGGTCAGTAGGCATTGGGTTTTTCCAAGCCATCTTAGTTTCATTTTGATTGTCAAATTTACAATAAGCCTCAACCCACGATACCACATCAAAATTAGTAGCAATGTTTTGATCAATAATTTCTAATTTTATAAAAGCGATTTTCATTGACTTGATCTGTGAGATGCTTATGCTATTAGCTTTAGCTAAACTGTCCAGATTATAATCGAGTTTGTTTAGAACAAATGTCATGTCGCCCGATTGGGTTGTAACAGGAACTGTGAATTCTACAGTTTTAGGATTGAGGTCAAATTTGACATCCAAATTCTTTTTGCTGCATCCTGCAACAAATACTAATGCGGCCAAAGCCAAGGGTGTGAATATTTTTTTCATGCTGTTAAAGTTTTTTATGCCCAAATTTGCTTGGGAATTGGTTAATGATTAATGATTTCAAAATAAAGGCATTTTTCCTATACCCACAAAACAAATTTAGTGAAAAACTTTCATCTGCTAGAGCAATTTATCCCCGATGCGGCCGTGCCGCGTGTAAACAACCTTTTACAGCGACACCCGGTCAATATTCGTATCACGGGCAGGCGGGCTTCAAAATATGGAGATTTTCGTGCCCTGCCCGATGAGCATTTCCACGCTATCACTATCAATCACGACTTAAACGAATATTCTTTCCTTATTACTTTTTTGCACGAACTTGCCCATCTGCTTACATGGCAAAGTCACCGCAACAAAGCGAACCCTCATGGCAAGGAATGGAAAATGCATTTTAAAGTGCTCATGCACCCATTTATCGAGGAGCAAATTTTCCCCGATGATGTGAAGCATGCATTGTTACATTATATGGCAGACCCCGCTGCTTCTAGTTGCAGTAGCCCATCGCTCATTAAAAGTTTGCGTAACCACGACAAACGTAAAAAAGGAATTTTGCTGGATGAACTTGCCTTCGGTTCAACTTTTAAGATGGTGGATAACAAAAATTATTTGTTTCGTAAAGGAGAAAAAGCACGAAAACGCTATAAATGTTTTGACTTAAATAGCAGACGTGATTATTGGGTAAGCGGTCTTGCCGAAGTAATTCCAGTTCAAGAAACTTTGGGGCTTTAATCTTTCACAATTTTCTTGTAACCTGTTACCCCATTTTCGTTTTCTACTTTCAATATATATATACCCATTGGTTGATTTTGCATATCAATGGTTATAAAATTTCCCGATTTTATTTTACTACTCAAAATGGTTTTTCCCGCAATATCCATTAATAATATCTGAATATTTCCATTCTCGTTTGGCAAAACAATATTAATTAATCCATGCGTGGGATTGGGGTATATTTCAAAGGCTAGGTGTTCGCTAGGGTTATTAATATTTTTGATGATTGATTTGAACTGCGGAACCTTTTGTGAGCCCCAAAAATATAATCCACCACGCTGTGTGCCCACAAGAACATCTGGCAAGGAATCGCCATCAAGAAAAGCTACTGCGGGTGATATATAAGTACGATAACTTGTATTTTCAAATGTATCTATCACAAAATTATACTGGAAGCTATCTGTTTCTTGTGCTAGTGTATTTATATATTTATATGCATCCATATATAACCTCAAACTTCCTTTATAACTGCCAGCCATCAAATCTAATTTGCCATTTTTATCAAAATCATATAATACAGGTGTTGCCATTCCGTTATGCATCATCATCCAACAATAACAGGTATAATCAAAAAAACTATCTGATACATTGATGTTACCAAAAGTATCTGTTATTAATGTATATACATTATTATTATTGCTATAATAGCTTAGTTCTCCGTTGTATCTACCGATCAGTAAATCATTATCACCATCGCCATCTACATCTCCCACCGCTGGAGCAATAGTTGTGCGCATGTTGATGCGTGCAAATGAATCATTTTGAAAAGTAAAAATTGGTAAGGTTGCACTACCAGTATTTTTCCACCATGATATTTTACCTTTTGTATGACCAACAATTAAATCAGGCATATTATCACCATCTACATCACCAAATGCAGGATGAGGCCAAGCCAATTTTTGACTTCGCATATTTAACCAATTACTGTCTTCTAATATATATTCTGGTTTGTTGTTAGTACCTCTATTTCTATAATATTTTAGCACAGAAGTTGTATCTTGATTAATGAGATTGTTGCCATCCGTACCCACAATTATGTCCAATAATGCATCTCCATTTACATCAAAAAACACAGGGTTGTTTATATGGCCCTCATCAATAGTTTGCTCTTGAAAAAAGCTATTTGTTTGGTATTTGAATACGGGTAATTCATTACTGCCAGTATTTTTAAAAAATTGGATATTGTTTATGTCTTCGTTAACTTTTTCGTCATTGGATGCTACTATTAAATCTAGTGTATCGTCACCATCCACATCCACCAGCATTGAAGCTGGAAATGTAAAAGCCCGAGCACCTCCTGCAACTTCATTGGGGAGATATATGGTATCTTGTCCAATAGCCGTATCATAAGGCCAACTATAGTCTTTTTTACCATTCTTAACATATAACACTTCCGATAAAGAAGCATCGCCCAATAACAAATCTTTATCGCCATCATTATCGAAATCATAGGCTGTTATGCAGGTGCCTGCATGCGCATTTCGTTCATAAAATTTATGACACGACATTCCAAGTATTACTTTATTATCGCCCGCTGGCAAAGAAAATCCTGCGTAACAATCATCAGCATAGTAATACATCAAACTATCTTTCGGTAATTTCCGCTCCACTTGCACATTCTGATACATGGTTAAATAACTGCCTGATAAATCTGTAACTATTATATCATAGTCTCCATCATTATCTATGTCTGTTACCTCAGGATACATAATAGTAAAACAGGGTAGATTAATGGTAGAAAATCCAAATACAATAGAATCGAGAAAAGTATATAACGAGTCGGGCTTTTTTTCAAAAATCAATTCCCCATTTTTCGATTTATTATCGTATACTATGATATCGGAATACTGATTGGTAAAAATATCCAAATCTCCGTCTCGGTCATAATCTACCATCCTAAACCAATTATTGATTTTAGGGAATTTTGCAGAAAGAGACGCATCATATACCCACAGGGGAGCACCATTTTTTGCAGTATCGGCATACACTGCTAGGTTAGCCCCAACTCTATCATACATAACCAAATCTTTGCGTCCATCAAAATTGGCATCAATAGTGGCAAACTGTGGTGCAGTTATTCCTCCAGTAAATGGATGTCGATAGTAATTATTCGTTTTAGAATTTATGAAAATATCTGGCTGTGTGGGATACAATTTTATTTGAGAATATGCTTGGCAAACAAAACAAATTAGTATTGCTAGAGGGAGTATTTTTTTCATCGTAAAATATTTTTCAAATATAGGGTTAATTAACGAATTATCATATTTGGGAAATTAACAGCAAAGAAAATGGCAAGCGATGTTATAAACCAAGTAACAGCATCCCGCCTTTCCCATTTAACTGCAAGCCAAAAAAAAATATTGCTTTGCAATGTGTCACAAAGCCTAAAATTGCAGGACTTTTATTTTAAACTAACCAATTAATCATGAACCTTGAAGAACTGTACCACCTATTCACAAATTGTGGTTCAATAAGTATTGACTCGCGAACCCTACCTAAAGGTTGCCTGTATATTGCCATAAAGGGAAAAAATTTTAATGGAAACGCTTTTGCACAGGATGCGTTAACTAAAGGAGCAGCCTATGCTGTAGTTGATGAAGCTGAATTTGTGGTACACGAAAATATTTTTTTAGTACCTGATGGATTGTTATTTTTACAACAATTAGCTCATCGCCACCGCCAAAGTTTTAACATCCCATTTATTGGCATTACGGGGTCAAATGGGAAAACCACTACCAAAGAATTAGTTTTCAATGTACTAAAACAAAAATATAAAACCCATGTAACCCAAGGCAATTTAAATAACCATATAGGCTTGCCGCTAACATTACTATCGTTGCCCAAAGATACCGAGATGGCGGTAATAGAAATGGGAGCAAACAAAATAGGCGACAATGCAGAATTGTGTGAAATATTTGACCCCAACTTTGGCCTTATTACCAATATTGGCAAAGAACATCTGGAAGGGTTTGGCAATATAGAAGGTGTTGCACTGGGCAATAGTGAATTGTTTTATCATCTGCAAAAAAATGACGGGACTGCATTTGTAAACTTGCAAGAAGAGCTAGTAGTAAGAATGGCCAATAAACTTGCTCATAAAATTACCTACGGCTTTGATTTATTAGATGCCAATTATTCTGCTACAATATTATCTGTAAATCCCTCTATAAAATTGTATATTAACGATACAGAAATAAAATCTCCGCTTTTTGGAAACTATAATGCCGAAAACATAATGACGGCGATAGCTATTGGATTATATTTCAATGTTTCAACAGAATCAATAAAAAAAGGAATTGAAGAATATATACCTACCAATAATCGCTCGCAAGTAATTGAAAAAAACACCAACCATATTATTGTAGATTGTTATAATGCAAATCCGAGCAGTATGGAAGTATCGATTAAAAATTTTATGGGAATGGAAATTCCAGGCAAAAGGTCAGTTTTGATGCTAGGTGATATGTATGAAACTGGAGCATTTGAAAATGAAGAACATGAGGCGATTGCTAAATTAATTTTTTCTTTAAATCCCAACAAAGTGTACCTGTGTGGAAAAGCATTTGGACTCCAAAAAAACGTTTTGAATTGTGAATGGTTTGAAACATCAGCCTCACTTTATGAATATTTAATAAAACATCCTATCAATAATTCTTCAATTTTTATTAAAGGCTCGAGAGGCATGCAAATGGAAAAAATATTAGATGCTTTATAAATCAACGTGCTTCTGTACTTATCTTTTTTTTATTGAATTTACCCGAATAGCTATAACATTTTTATTATACCATTAATTAAATGAGAAAGGACAATAATCTCTTAATTTTATATACTAAATTGTTTATTAATGTTATGTTTCTTTTTTACGGGTTACTGTAATGCTCAATAAAAAATCTAATATCAATCTAATTATTAGTTATGGTTTTGATGCGTCAAGTGCTCATGGATTGTTTTTTAATCTGGGTGAAGTGTTTTAGTTTATATTCAAAATAACGTCGGTCTACATGTTTATTTTTGAAACGAAGCAACCAAAATCTTAATATTGATATCTTGTTAATGTTTGGCATGGTGTTTTGTAAGATTGACTTTTGTAAATTTGCCCACTGATATTTTGAGAACTAAGATTTTATATTTGATTATTACCTTCTGCCTTAGCAACGTTGCAAGTGCTCAAAAAATGGAAGAAGAGGAAAAATACCATTTTGGCGTAATTGCTGGACTCACCACCTCATGGTACCGCACCGACAAACTTAATGTTCAAGGCGATAGTGTCCGTTACTCGGCTAAGCCTCATGCAGGGTTTACGGTAAGTCTTTATTCAAGGCAAAAGATGACCAACTTTTTCAGACCTTTTTATAACCGTCGCGAAATTAAGAATTGGTATTGGCAAGCCGAAATCAGTGGTTCCTATAGAGGTTGTAATTTTAATTATTACGAAGGACCCAAAGATTCTTTAAGACATTTTATATATAATAATGAAGGCAAGGTTAGTAGCTACACCAAAAGTAGCGAGGGGCGTTTTAATAAGATGTCCACCTTTGGCTTAGAACTGCCAATAATGCTAGTATGGGACATTGGAAACAAACAAACGCACCAAGTGCTATTCGGAGCCGATATCAATTATTTAATCAGCTGGGAATTCTATAAAGCCAATGACCCATTCCCTGTATATTTCGACCCGGGCGGATATAAAGAAGATTTTTTTGACAAATTTGTAAACCCACACAGATGGAACAGCAGCGGCCTATTGGGCTATCAGTACTCAGGTGACGTTTGTGGTTTTCGTGCAATGATGCGTTGGGGCTTTTTAGATGTGAATAATAAAATAGTGGTGGACTATAATAAACTGGATTATAAACCTACGCATATTATTCACGGCTATCTCATCCCTGTCTCTATTGATTTGAGCATCGTTTTTTAAGTTTTCTTGATTCTTAAAAACCTTGTCACTAAAAATTATCTCGAGAAGATTTTCAAAACCTTGATATTTCTCAAATTCTTCCACAATAAAAACTCAAATTTTTATTCGCTGGAAATCAAGCAAAAAGGACTTCTTCATAAAAATTTATCAAAGGCTTATCAAGAAATTCGCAAGCCCTGTATTGTTTTTAATACAAATAGGTCTACATTTGCAGTCCTTTTTTGAGCAGGAATGCTCAGATTCAGTTCTTAATGTATTGATAAACAAGGTGTAGGCCACTTTAGCTCAGCTGGTAGAGCAACTGATTTGTAATCAGTAGGTCGCTGGTTCGATCCCGGCAAGTGGCTCAAAAAGGGGAGATACCAGAGCGGTCAAATGGGGCAGACTGTAAATCTGCTGAGAAATCTACGAAGGTTCGAATCCTTCTCTCCCCACGCTGCACAACCTTTTTTCAATTTGAAGATATTGCATATTTAGAATGTAAAATTGAAAGTTGAAAATAACCTTGCGGGAGTAGCTCAGTTGGTAGAGCGACAGCCTTCCAAGCTGTAGGTCGCCGGTTCGAACCTGGTCTCCCGCTCAATCCAAGCTTTAACCAAGCTTGGCTGCTGCGAAAAAACACAAAAGGCGAAAGCCATTGTAGCTCAGTGGTAGAGCACTTCCTTGGTAAGGAAGAGGTCGGCAGTTCAATCCTGCTCAATGGCTCAAAAAAAGAAATAAAAGAAGAAACAAAACAATAAAACAATAAATAAAAACTAACAAAAATTAAATTCTACTAAAATGGCAAAAGAAAATTTCGACCGTTCCAAACCACACGTGAACATCGGTACCATAGGTCACGTAGATCATGGTAAAACCACCCTTACGGCTGCCATTACCAAAGTGCTAGCCGACGCAGGACTATCAGAAGCTCGTTCATTCGAATCTATTGACTCAGCTCCTGAAGAAAAAGAACGCGGTATTACAATTAACACCGCACACGTAGAATATTCTACAGCAAACCGTCACTACGCTCACGTAGACTGTCCAGGTCACGCTGACTATGTAAAAAACATGGTTACTGGTGCTGCCCAAATGGACGGAGCTATTTTAGTAGTAGCTTCAACTGATGGTCCTATGCCACAAACTCGTGAGCATATCCTATTGGCCCGTCAGGTTGGTGTGCCTCGTATTGTAGTGTTCATGAATAAAGTGGACATGGTTGATGATGAAGAATTACTTGACCTCGTTGAGCTAGAAATTCGTGAGTTGCTTAATAAGTATGATTTCCCAGGAGACGAAATTCCAATTATTCGTGGTTCAGCACTTGGTGGACTTAATGGTGATGCCAAATGGGTTGAAAAAATCATGGAACTTATGGCGAGTGTTGACTCATATATTCCAGTACCTCCTCGTGCGGTTGAGTTGCCTTTCCTTATGCCTGTAGAGGATGTATTCTCTATCACAGGTCGTGGAACTGTTGCTACAGGTCGTATCGAGCGTGGTGTAATTAATATCGGTGAGCCTGTCGACATTATCGGTATGGGTGCTGAAGGCTTGAAATCAGTTTGTACTGGTGTTGAGATGTTCCGCAAACTTTTAGATCGTGGTGAAGCTGGTGATAATGCTGGTTTATTGCTTCGTGGTATAGAGAAAACCGATATCCGTCGTGGTATGGTTATTTGCAAACCAGGTTCAGTTCACCCTCACACAGATTTCAAAGCAGAAGTATACGTACTAAGCAAAGATGAAGGTGGACGTCATACTCCTTTCTTCAATAAATATCGCCCTCAGTTTTATTTCCGTACCACTGACGTAACTGGTGAAGTTATGTTGCCTGACGGAATGGAAATGATTATGCCGGGTGATAACGTATCAGTTACTGTTAACCTTATCCAACCAATCGCTATGGAAAAAGGTCTACGCTTCGCTATCCGTGAAGGTGGACGTACTATTGGTGCTGGTCAGGTTACAGAAATAATTAAGTAATTAACCAGAAAGAGAGTAAGCCATAAGCAACCGTTTATGGCTTACTTTATATCCATAAACGGGCATAGTTCAATGGTAGAATAGAGGTCTCCAAAACCTTTGATCTGGGTTCGAATCCTAGTGCCCGTGCAAAAAACAAAAAAACAAGACGATCATGAGCAAGTTTTCAGAAGCAATAGAAACAACAACAGACGAATTAAAAAACAAAGTAACCTGGCCTACATGGCAAGAGTTGCAGAGTAGTACTGTACTAGTTATGGTTGCTACTTTAATACTCGCTGTAGTGATTGGAATTATTGATTTAGTTGGTAGTCAACTAATCAACCTCTTGTATCAATTGGCTTAACTAACATATAATAATAAAGGTACAAAAAATGGCTCACGATTTTAAATGGTACGTTGTCCGTGCCATAAGCGGGCAGGAAAGAAAAGTTAAGTCTTATATAGAGGCTGAACTTTCCCGGGAGGGTTTGTTGGACTATGTCCCGCAAATACTAATTCCTATGGAGAAAGTGTACCAAGTAAAGAATGGTAAAAAAACCACTAAAGAAAAAAATTACTTCCCAGGATATATACTTATTGAAGCTGATTTAACAGGTGAAGTTGCACCTACTATTAAAGCTATCAATGGCGTAGTTGGCTTTTTAGGAGCTAAAGATGGTGGCCCCACACCTTTACGTCAAAATGAAGTGAACAGAATATTAGGTACTATCGATGAAGTTTCGGAAAAACCCGAAAGCATGATGGAACCTTTTATTGTTGGAGAAAACATCAAAGTTACAGATGGTCCATTCAACGGTTTCTCAGGTTCGATAGAGGAAGTGATGGAAGACAAGAAAAAATTAAAGGTGATGGTGAAAATATTTGGACGTCGCACACCTTTAGAACTTAATTATTTACAAGTAGAAAAAGAATAGAAACAATCATGGCAAAAGAAATTACCGGATACGTTAAATTACAAGTCAAAGGCGGTGCTGCTAATCCAGCTCCCCCTATTGGCCCTGCTCTAGGATCAAAGGGCATCAACATCATGGAGTTTTGCAAACAGTTCAACGCCCGTACCCAGGACAAACCTGGCAAGGTGCTTCCCGTTCTGATTTCTGTTTACAACGATAAATCTTTCGATTTTATCATCAAAACACCACCAGCAGCTTCACAGTTGATGGACGCAGCAAAAATTCAAAAAGGTTCTGAGATGTCAAACCGTAAAAAAGTTGGCTCTGTTTCTTGGGATCAAGTGAAGGCTATTGCTGAAGACAAAATGCCAGACCTTAATTGCTTCAATATTGAATCAGCCATGAAGATGGTGGCAGGCACTGCTCGTTCATTAGGGTTAACACTTACTGGTACTTCACCCTTCTAATTGAATAAACAAAATGGCAAAAATTACTAAAAAAAGAAAAGCAATCATAGGCAAAGTAGATGCTAATAAGCAATATACTCTGACAGATGCTTCTAAACTGGTTAAAGATATAACCTATACCAAATTCGATGCTTCTGTAGATTTAGACATCCGCTTAGGTGTTGACCCACGTAAAGCCAATCAAATGGTACGTGGTATTGTATCCTTACCTCATGGTTCTGGCAAAAACAAAACTGTATTGGTGTTATGTACTCCTGACAAAGAAGCTGAAGCTAAAGAAGCTGGTGCCGACTACGTTGGTTTAGATGACTATATTGCTAAAATCGAACAAGGTTGGACTGACGTTGACGTTATTATTACTATGCCAACGGTTATGGCTAAATTAGGTAAATTAGGTAAGGTATTAGGACCAAGAAACTTAATGCCCAATCCAAAATCAGGTACTGTTACTATGGATATCGGCAAAACAGTAAAAGAAGTAAAAGGTGGTAAAATAGACTTCAAGGTTGATAAAGCAGGCATTATCCATACCTCAATTGGCAAAGCTTCATTTACCCCTGACAAACTATATGATAATGCAGTTGAATTACTTGTAAGTATCTCAAAATTGAAACCTTCATCAGCCAAAGGAACTTATATGAAATCGGTTTGCATGTCATCAACAATGAGCCCGGGAATTCTTATCGACCCAAAATCTATTCCAGGCGTTTAATATTAAAACAACTATATAATACCATGAAGAAAGAAGATAAAATAGCTGCAATTGCTGAACTCACTATTCAGTTCAAACAGTATAACAATATATATATATCAGACTCATCGGGTTTAACCGCAGCAGCTGATAACAGGCTCCGCAGAGAACTTCATAAAAGCGGTGTAAAAATGGTAATTGCTAAAAATACGCTAATCCAAAAAGCTATGGAGAATAGCGGTAGAGATTTTTCTGCATTGTTTGGCACATTAAAAGGCACATCGGCCTTAATGTTTTCTGAAGATATCAAAGCCCCTGCAAAAGCAATTAAAGCTTTTAGAAAGAAAACTGAAAAACCCTCACTTAAAGGTGCTTGGATTGATTCAGATGTATTTTTAGGTGATGCTAGCTTAGAAGCACTTATTAATCTTAAAACTAAAAATGAACTTATCGGTGAAATTATTGGTTTACTACAATCACCTGCCAAAAATGTTATTTCTGGCTTGCAAAGTGGTGGCAATAAACTTGCAGGTATTATCAAAACCCTTTCTGAAAGGGCATCATAACCTCGGCTTCCAACGCAACAATATAATATATCAATCATTAATTTAAACAATTTAAAAACACAATAAATAATCATGGCAGACTTAAAAGCATTTGCTGAACAGTTAGTTAATCTTACAGTTAAAGAAGTTAACGAACTCGCACAAATTTTAAAAGACGAATACGGAATTGAACCAGCAGCAGCAGCAGCAGCAGTTGCAGCTCCTTCAGCAGGTGGTGGCGAAGCCGCTGCCGAACAATCTGAGTTCGATGTAATTCTAAAATCGGCAGGTGCCGCTAAACTAAACGTAGTGAAATTGGTAAAAGACCTTACAGGACTTGGACTAAAAGAAGCCAAAGACTTAGTTGATGGTGCACCAAAACCAGTTAAAGAAAAAGTTTCTAAAGCCGATGCAGAAAGCTTAAAGAAAACTTTGGAAGAAGCTGGTGCCGAAGTTGAAATCAAGTAATTGGTTTCTTAAAAACTTGTTATTCAGACCTCAGGTGTTCAATACACTTGAGGTCTGATTTAACGTATATAGAGGTTACATCGTTTGGCCTCTTTAAACAATCGGACGATAAAACAGCCAACGGATTGAAAAATCCGTCTTAGGACTTTTAATATAAACTATTACCTTGGCAACTAAAAATAACAACAATAGTCTTCGCATCAATTTTGCGTCGCAAAAAACGATTATCGATTATCCAGACTTTTTGGATATACAGCTCGAATCGTTCAAAGAGTTTTTCCAATTAGAAACATCTCCTGAAAATAGGAACCATGAAGGCCTTTTTAAAGTATTCAGCGAAAATTTTCCAATCACGGATTCAAGAAATATATTTTTACTTGAATTTCTTGATTATTTTGTTGACCCTCCACGCTACAGTCTAGACGAATGTATAGAAAGAGGATTAACTTATGGAGTTCCACTAAAAGCTAAACTAAAACTTTCGTGTAGCGATAAAGAACACGAAGATTTTCAAACCATCATACAGGATGTGTATTTGGGAACCATCCCATATATGACACCTAAGGGCACCTTTATAATCAATGGTGCTGAACGTGTTATTGTTAGCCAATTGCATCGTTCACCTGGTGTGTTCTTCGGACAAACCTATCATACAAACGGTACCAAATTATACTCCGCTCGTATCATCCCTTTCAAAGGTAGTTGGATTGAATTTGCAACCGATGTAAACAACGTAATGTATGCATACATCGACCGTAAAAAGAAATTTCCAGTTACTACTTTGTTAAGAGCAATTGGATTTCAAACCGATAAAGATATTTTGAATATTTTCGATTTGGCTGAGGAAATTAAAGTTTCTAAATCTGGATTGAAAAAAGTAACAGGACGTAAGCTAGCTGCTAGGGTGCTGCGCACTTGGATTGAAGACTTCGTTGATGAGGACACGGGTGAAGTGGTATCTATCGAACGTAATGAAGTTATCCTTGAACGTGATACACAACTTGAAGATGCAAATATTGACCAAATAATAGATGCTGGTGTAAAAACTGTTATTCTGCATAAAGAAGATGGCAACCATAATGATTTTGCTATCATTCTTAATACTTTACAAAAAGATACATCGAACAACGGTAAAGAAGCTGTCGAACAGATATACCGTCAACTCCGCAATAGTGAAGCTCCCGATGAGGAAACAGCTCGTGGAATTATCGAGCGTTTATTCTTTAGTGATAAACGTTATGACTTGGGTGAAGTGGGCCGCTACCGTATCAACCGGAAACTAGGTAAAGATACTGGAATGAACGTGAAGGTATTGACCAATGATGATATTATAGCCATCATTAAATACCTTATCGATTTATCAAACTCTAATGCTGATGTGGATGATATTGATCACTTAAGTAATCGTCGTGTGCGTACTGTAGGTGAACAGTTATATGCTCAATTTGGCGTAGGTCTAGCTCGTATGGCACGTACTATTCGTGAACGTATGAACATCCGCGATAATGAAGTATTTACCCCAACTGATTTAATAAATGCAAGAACGCTTAGCTCTGTCATAAACTCTTTCTTTGGTACCAACCAATTAAGTCAGTTTATGGACCAAACAAATCCTTTGGCTGAGATAACACACAAACGCCGTATGTCGGCTCTAGGCCCTGGTGGTTTGAGTCGTGAACGTGCTGGTTTTGAGGTGAGGGACGTGCATTATACCCATTATGGTCGTCTTTGTACTATTGAAACTCCTGAGGGACCAAACATTGGTTTGATTTCGAGCCTATGTGTGCATGCTAAAGTAAATGGTATGGGCTTTATTGAAACCCCATATAGAAAAGTAACAGAAGGAAAAGTTTCATCAGATATTACTTATCTAAGTGCTGAAGACGAAGAAGGAATGACCATTGCTCAATCAAATGCTATTGTAAGTGATGCTGGAAACTTTATTGATAAAGGTGTTAAAGCCAGAAAAGAAGGTGACTTCCCAATGGTTGATCCAAAACAATTGGATTATATGGATATTGCTCCAAACCAAATTGTATCAATCGCAGCATCCTTAATTCCTTTCCTTGAACATGATGATGCCAACCGTGCTCTGATGGGTTCGAATATGCAACGCCAAGCTGTTCCTTTATTGAAACCCGAATCTCCTATTGTGGGAACAGGACTAGAAGGCAGAATTGCTCGTGACTCAAGGTCTATGATAACTGCCGAAAGAGAAGGTGTTATTACTTATGTTGATTCAAATGAAATCCGCATCAAGTATGATATGAGTGAAGAAGAAAAGATGGCCAATTTTGACGATGAAGTAAAATCATACCGTCTCACAAAATTCCGTCGAACCAACCAAAACACCAGCATTAACCACAGACCTATAGTGAAATCTGGTCAAAGGGTAAGCAAAGGAGATATATTGGTAGAAGGTTATGCTACAGAAAAAGGCGAACTAGCCCTTGGTCGTAATTTGAAAGTAGCCTTTATGCCATGGCAAGGTTACAACTTTGAAGATGCAATTGTAATCAATGAAAAAGTAGTGAGAGAAGATTGGTTTACATCAATTCATATTAGTGAATACGAACTCGAAGTTCGTGATACAAAACGTGGTGAAGAAGAATTAACCAATGATATACCAAACGTGAGCGAAGAAGCTACGCGTAACTTGGACGAAAATGGCTTGATTAGAATCGGAGCTGAAGTGCATGAAGGTGATATTCTTATTGGTAAAATTACGCCAAAAGGAGAAACTGAACCATCACCAGAAGAGAAACTATTAAGAGCTATCTTTGGAGATAAGGCTGGCGATGTGAAAGATGCTTCATTGAAAGCACCACCATCTACAATGGGTATTGTAATTGACAAAAAATTATTTGCCCGTGCTAAAAAAGACAAGCAGAAAGCTGACGAGAAAGTTCGTATTGCTAAAATTGAAGATAAGCATAGCAAACAAATGGCCGCATTGAAAGTAATTTTGGTTGAAAAACTTTTCACGGTTGTAAATGGTAAAACTTCTCAGGGAGTTTCTACAGTTTATGGTGAAGAAATGATTCCAAAAGGAACCAAGTTCAGTGCTAAGCAATTGAACGAACTTAATTGGGATGTGGTTGACAACTCAGGTTGGACTACCGATAAAGCTAAAAACGAGTTGGTGAAGAATATCATCCTCAATTATAAAATGAAAGCCAATGAAGAAATTGCTCGTTACAAACGTGATATGTTTGCCATATCTGTAGGTGATGAGTTACCTTCTGGTATTTTGAAAATGGCTAAAATATATATTGCCCAAAAAAGGAAACTGAAAGTGGGTGATAAAATGGCTGGTCGTCACGGTAACAAAGGTATTGTAGCCCGTATTACCCGTGAAGAAGATATGCCATTTATGGAAGATGGAACTCCTGTTGATATCGTTTTGAATCCGCTAGGTGTGCCTTCACGTATGAACTTGGGTCAAATTTATGAGACTGTTCTAGGCTGGGCTGGAAAAGAGCTTGGGTTAAAATTTGCCACTCCAATTTTTGATGGTGCTACCCAAGCAGACATTGATGAATACACCAAGAAAGCAAATGTGCCTGACAATGGACAAGTATATTTATATAATGGCTTGACTGGCGAAAGATTCGATCAAAAGACTACCGTTGGTATTATATATATGCTTAAGCTTGGTCATATGGTCGACGATAAAATGCACTCACGTTCTATTGGCCCTTATTCACTTATCACACAGCAACCTTTGGGCGGTAAAGCACAATTTGGAGGCCAGAGATTTGGTGAGATGGAGGTATGGGCATTGGAAGCATTTGGAGCATCTAATATCTTGCAAGAGATATTAACCGTGAAGAGTGACGACATTGTTGGACGTGCCAAAACGTATGAAGCCATTGTGAAAGGGGATAATATGCCTACGCCGGGTATACCTGAATCGTTCAATGTGCTATTACATGAGCTTAGAGGATTGGGCTTAGATGTAACCTTGGAATAACAACCCTCAAATCAATTAACCATCATTTTAATATTACAAAAATTTTTGTATGTCATATAATAAAAAGGACCCGAAACTAAAAAGTAATTTTACCAGGATTAAAATTTCTTTGGCTTCGCCCGAGACAATTTTGCAACGTAGTCATGGTGAAGTTGTAAAGCCTGAAACGATTAATTATCGTTCGTACAAACCCGAAATGGGTGGTTTATTTTGCGAACGCATATTTGGTCCTATCAAAGATTATGAATGCCACTGCGGTAAATACAAACGTATTCGCTACAAAGGTATTGTTTGCGACCGTTGCGGGGTAGAAGTAACCGAAAAGAAAGTTCGTCGCGAGCGTATGGGGCATATCAGTTTGGTAGTTCCTGTTGCTCATATTTGGTATTTCCGTTCGTTACCCAATAAAATTGGATATTTGATTGGCCTCCCAACTAAAAAATTGGATATGGTTATATACTACGAAAGATATGTAGTAATTAAACCTGGTATTAAAGCCAATGATGGAATTGCTTATCTTGATTTAATAACTGAAGAAGAATATCTAGAAATTTTAGATACCCTTCCAAAAGAAAATCAATATTTGGAAGATACCGACCCTAATAAGTTTGTAGCTAAAATGGGTGCTGAAGGTTTATGGGAAATACTCACTAAACTTGACTTGGATCAGATGAGTTACGACTTACGTAACCAAGCTGCTAACGAAACTTCGCAACAACGTAAAAGTGAAGCATTAAAACGTTTGAAAGTAATTGAAGGATTCCGTTCAGCCAAAGAAAATGGTGTAGAGAACAGACCTGAATGGATGATCTTACGCATGCTTCCTGTTATACCACCTGAACTTAGACCATTGGTGCCCTTGGAAGGTGGACGTTTTGCTACTTCGGATTTGAATGACTTATATAGAAGAGTTATCATAAGAAACAACCGTCTGAAAAGACTTGTTGAAATAAAAGCTCCAGAAGTTATTCTACGTAACGAAAAACGTATGCTTCAGGAAGCTGTCGATTCATTACTTGACAATACTCGTCGTGCTAGTGCAGTAAAATCTGAAGGTAACAGACCTTTGAAATCATTGAGCGATATGCTTAAAGGTAAACAAGGCCGTTTCCGTATGAACTTGCTTGGCAAACGTGTGGATTATTCTGGTCGTTCAGTTATTGTGGTAGGTCCGAATTTGAAATTGCATGAATGCGGTCTTCCTAAAGGTATGGCTGCTGAGCTTTTCAAACCATTTATTATCCGCAAACTCTTAGAAAGAGGTATAGTAAAAACAGTAAAATCTGCTAAGAAACTTGTTGACCGCAAAGAAGCCGTAATTTGGGATATTCTTGAAAATATTTTGAAAGGACACCCTATTCTACTCAATCGTGCTCCAACACTTCACAGACTTGGTATACAAGCTTTCCAACCTAAATTGATTGAAGGAAAAGCTATACAACTGCACCCTCTCACTTGTACTGGTTTCAATGCCGACTTTGACGGTGACCAAATGGCGGTGCATGTGCCACTTGGAAATGCTGCAATATTGGAAGCCCAATTATTAATGTTGGCTTCTCACAATATTCTTAACCCTGCAAACGGAACACCCATCACAGTGCCTTCACAGGACATGGTATTGGGATTATATTATCTTACTAAAGGACGTAACCATACCGAAGAACATCCAGTAATTGGCGAGGGTATGACTTTTTATAGCCCTGAAGAAGTAATTATTGCCCAAAACGAAGGAAAAGTAAGCTTGCATGCCAACATAAAAGTAAAAGTTGATACAATAGACGAAAACGGCGAGTATATCAATAAAATTATCGAAACTTGTGTGGGCCGTGTTATCTTAAATCAAGTGGTACCTAGAGAAATTGGGTATGTAAATACACTGCTTACCAAAAAGAGTTTGCGTGATATTATAGGTGAAAGCATTAAAAAAGCTGGAACTGCTCGTACGGCCAAGTTCTTAGATGATATTAAAGACTTAGGTTATTACTACTCATTCAGAGGTGGATTATCATTCAACCTCTCGCATGTGCAAATACCTGGTGAGAAAGTACAATTCATTAAAGAAGCCAATATTGAAATTGCAACTATTAAAGACAATTACGAGAATGGTTTTATTACCAATAACGAACGCTACAACCAAGTAATCGACCTTTGGACCCGAGTAAACAACCGCTTGTCTGATGTGTTGATGAAACAATTATCGAGCGACCAACAAGGTTTTAACCCTGTGTATATGATGCTTGATAGCGGAGCCCGTGGATCTAAAGAGCAAATTCGTCAGCTAGGCGGAATGCGTGGACTTATGGCCAAACCACAAAAGAATCTTTCAGGCTCTGGAACTGGTGAGATTATCGAGAACCCAATTCTTTCTAATTTAAAAGAAGGTCTATCGGTATTAGAATACTTTATCTCTACCCACGGAGCTCGTAAAGGTTTGGCTGATACAGCTCTTAAAACTGCCGATGCGGGTTATCTTACCCGTCGTTTGCACGATGTTGCTCAGGATCTTGTAATCAATGAAGTTGACTGTGGCACCCTTCGTGGAATCCCTGCAACTGCTTTGAAAGAAAACGAAGACATAATCGAATCATTATATGATAGAATATTGGGCCGTTTCTGCTTGCATGATATCTACCATCCATTAACCAATAAACTAATTGCTACCGCAGGAACTGAACTTAATGAAGACCTTGCTGTTGCTATCGATGAGTCGCCCATTGAAATGGTTGAAATTCGCTCATTACTTACTTGTGAGGCTAAAGTTGGTGCTTGTACCAAATGCTATGGTCGCAACCTCGCTTCTGGTCGCACCGTGCAAAAAGGTGAAGCCGTAGGTGTTATTGCAGCTCAATCAATTGGTGAGCCTGGTACACAGCTTACACTTCGTACTTTCCACGGTGGAGGTACCGCTTCCAATATTGCAACTGAATCTTCGATGGTAGCTAAGTTTGCTGGAAAACTAGAAATTGAAGATGTTCGTACCGTTAAATATAAAGGTGATAATGACGAAGAAGAGCAGGTTGTAGTTGTTAACCGCCAAGGTGAGATAAGAATTCTCGACGAAAAAACAGGTGCTGTTATCATCACCAACAATATTCCTTATGGCTCTGTTCTGTATGTAAAAGATGGACAAAAAGTAGATAAGGGAGACAAAATTTGTGCTTGGGATCCTTTCAACGCACTGATATTAACTGACCTTCCTGGTAAAGTGGTATTTGATAACCTTATTGAAGGTATCACTTACAAAGATGAAACTGATGAACAAACAGGTCACAAAGAATCGGTGATTATTGAGAGTAAGGACAAAACCAAAATACCTTTGATTCGTGTTGAAGACAAAGGTGGCAAAGTTCTTAAAGAATTTAACTTGCCAGTAGGTGCCCACATTATGGTTGAAACTGAAGCCAAAGTAAAAGCCGGGCAAGTTATTGTTAAGATACCTCGTATGGTGGGTAAAACCCGCGATATTACAGGTGGTCTTCCACGTGTAACTGAGTTATTCGAAGCTCGTAATCCATCCAATCCTGCAGTAGTAACGGAGATTGATGGTGTAGTTACCTACGGAGGTATCAAACGTGGCAATCGTGAAATTATGATTGAATCGAAAGAAGGTGAAATTAAGAGATACCTTGTTTCATTGGGTAAACATATACTTGTTCAAGATGGCGACTATGTGAAAGCTGGTCAACCAATGAGTGATGGTGCTATTACCCCCCAAGATATTTTGAGAATACAAGGAACACTTGCTGTTCAAATGTATATAATCAATGGTATTCAAGAAGTATATCGCTTGCAGGGTGTTAAAATCAACGACAAACACGTTGAGGTTATCGTTCGCCAAATGATGCAGAAGTTTACTGTTGCCGATCCTGGCGATACCCGTTTCCTTGAAGGTGAAGTGGTAGAACGCCTCGACTTTAAAGACCAAAACGACTGGATATACGACAAGAAAGTAATAACCGACTCAGGTGATAGCCCTGCACTAAAAGCGGGTATGATTGTAAGCATGCGTAAGCTGCGTGACGAAAACTCTAGCCTTAAACGTAAAGACTTAACCCTAGCTCAATACCGTGATGCAAAACCTGCCACATCAAGCTCGGTATTGCAAGGTATTACCAAAGCATCATTAGGCACACAAAGCTTTATGAGTGCTGCCTCGTTCCAGGAAACCACCAAGGTGCTGAACGAAGCTGCGGTACAGGGCAAAATAGACGACATGTTGGGCCTAAAAGAAAACGTAATAGTTGGTCACCTAATCCCTGCCGGAACTGGTATGCGTGATTACGACAAACTGGTAGTAGGTTCGCAAGAAGAATACGATGCACTGCTTGCTTCTAAAAAAGAAAGCAGGACTGCTAAAGTATAATATTACGCTGTGATGGATGGTGGGGACACCAACCATATACAAAAATATAAGAAACCCTCGAGTGAATAGCTTGAGGGTTTTTTAATGTAGATAGTTTATATTATATGTGGGCCTACAAATGTCGTAATACTACCACTACTCCACTACAATCACTTTATTCATCACATCGCCTTGGCGTATTTCATCAATCACATCCAATCCCTCCACTACTTTGCCAAATACAGTATGGTTACGATCTAAGTGGGCGGTATTATCGCGACTGTGGCATACGAAGAACTGCGAACCACCTGTGTTGCGACCTGCGTGGGCCATGCTTAGCACTCCGCGGTCGTGGTATTGGTTTTCGCCAGTTAGTTCGCAATCGATATTGTAGCCTGGGCCACCCGCTCCGGTACCATTGGGACAACCACCCTGTATTACAAAGTTGGGGATTACGCGGTGGAAAGTAAGGCCATCGTAATAGCCTTTCTTGGCGAGATCAGTAAAGTTTTTAACGGTTTTTGGGGCATCTTTTTCGAAGAACTCAATCTTCATGGTGCCTTTGTCGGTGTGTATTTCTGCGTACATAATGCTGCAAAGATAGTAATTAGTGATTAGTCGTTAGTGGATAGTTTCGGGGCATATTATTAGGCTGCTCATGGAACCATTCAGGTATTTTGATGCACTTAGGTAAAGATTAGTCATTGATAATTCATATTTCCTCTACAGAGCAAACAAATTCTGGATATAAAATTTCTTGCCCGTTATACCACTGCTGGCATCAACCACATCGCCAGGGGAATCAAGTAAACTTCGCATATAATCGTCTTTGGCTGATGCGTTATTTTCTTTTTGGTTTAGGGCCGCTTCAGCTGTTTTGTGGGGGTACACATTAATAATATCATTGCCCTTTTTATCCTTTTCGCCCGTTACATTGAACAGGTAATGTATATACCCTTTGGCCACCAAATACTCTAGGTGTGTGCCGTTAAATTCTATACCTGTCATGCTGTATCGTTTATATGTTTGACGCTATATACGTAATTTATTGCATAAGGGTTGGCTCACGCTAAACTTGCCATGGCTTTATTTAAACCCGCTTTCATTTTGGCAAATATTTTGCGGCGTTGGCCCTCATTAGTTTGGCTTAGTTTGTCGAATCGTTTTTGCAGTAGGTTCACTTTCTCGAGGCTTTTTTTGCCGAAATCGTAATCGTTTACATGCATGAGGTTCAACGTTTGGAAAGGGATAAAGGTTTTTATGGCATCGCCCATATCAAGCACTACGCTGTTATCGCACAGCACTATTTCATTATAATACAGCTCGAACGAACCTGTTTTTACCTCAGGAGTTTCCACATCAAATTTTTGCCCATACTCGGCCATTTCTTCTATATTCTCTATGAGGCTTTTTAGTTGCTTTAGCAGGGTAATACCCATCTCGATACTTACATCTTCTATCTCAACAAAATATATAATTTGCTTTACTATACTGTTTATGGTTTCATCGTTCCACACCTCTACGGTGTGTATCTTATTAAAACTATCGAGTGCCTTGCTGCCGTGCTCCATAATGCGGGTATCATCAAACATATCAGCAGTAAAAGATTTTTTCTTATACTCAGGCTCGCAGATTACGGTTTTACGCCATACGAATATTTTGAAGGCGGCGAGTTCTTTGTAATGGAAATAATAGAATATTGGTAAATCCTTAGCTGAATAATGCATGGTAAGTTTAGGCAACTTCATACCTGCTTCTAAAGTTTTAGAAAGATTACATAAGTATGTTTCAAAAGTAAAAGTCTCGTTGTCAAGAAAATTAAAATCCACATTCAGTTTTCCGTATATTGTGATGTCATTTATTTCATGCAGCGTGGTGCTTTGCATTTTGCATAGTTGTTCTATAATATCAAGGTCTACTGCGGCCTCGCCTTTGGTCCATCGTCTAACAGTTTCTTCATTTACACTAAAGTAATCGGCAAGATGTGCATTGAAACGTTGGCCTGGGTGCACATAATCGAACTTGTGCTTCAGTTTATGGAACAAACTGACTTGATTTTGGATGATTCTGTTTTTCGACATATAGATATAGCTTTTTAGAAGTTTTTTCCTCGTTCACTGTGGTTTTGATAGCAAATAAAATACTTTTTTTCCTCGTGTTGTGTGGTGTTAATAAATATTTATTACAAAACCACTTATTCTGTGGATTTTTATTACCTCAACATTACAAATCCACAGAATAAGTGGGAAAACAAAAAAGTCACCACCGTTTCGGTGGGATTGATTTCAAAACAATAGTTCAAGTTTGTACCGTTATCGAAAGCGAAAATATATATAATAAGACCATGAAAAAAATTAACTCCGTATCTAATAAATCAATCGCATATATCTATTTTACAGTTTGGGCAATCTGTGTATTAATAGCATTTACAAGCTGCCAGCAAAAAAACACACATAATAAAATAAGTATAGTAGGTAAAATAACCGATGCAAATTCTGCCGCTGGAATAGCCGGGGCAGACATATATTTAGTAGCAAATGAATTTGATGGAGGCAATTTTATACAATACCCAATAACACAAATAGAAAGTGGTGCTGATGGGAATTACCAAATCGCAGCCGATGTAAATAATGAAGTTGAGTTCGGTATTGAAGTGCGAAAAAAAGGATATGAAAAAACATCCAACTCAACCACTCTTAAACAAGGAATACCTAATACAATAAATTTCAGGTTAAACAAAATCAAAAAATAAAATAACAACTATGAAAAATATCAATCTGCAAATTTGCAAAATTATTCGCCCACCGCCTTAACTTTGTGAAACTGAAAACAACTAAACTCTAATCCAACAATTAAAAATTACTCAAATGAAAAATTTAAAATATCTAATAATAATACTAGCTTTGGTAAGCATCGTAGTGGGGAGTTGCAAGCATAAATTGAATGATGGGATGATACATATTACAGGGAAAGTAATAGAAGATGGAAGTGGAGCAGGAATAGAAGGTGCAAATGTGTATTTAGTTTCTACTGATTATGGAAGCGGGGTACCCATTATGCATACCGAATGCAAAGTACAAAGTGGGCAAGATGGTTCATATCAAATAAATGCAAATGCAAATGACGGATTCGATTATAGTGTCCAAGCTCGTAAAAATGGGTACGATTATGATGAATTAAAAGATTTAAAGGTAGGCGAAAGAGTATTAAATCAAACCAATTTAAAACTATTTCCTTACGGCTATTTGCAAATACATTTTAAATGTGTCTCGACTGATAAAATACATGGTACTTTCTACTCAAGTAATATAACTTCTGCATTATACGATTTAGACTATAAAAATAATACTGATACTGTGTTTGGCTGTAAGCTAAAAAGTAATAGTGCTTATAAATTTACTGCGGGTATGAGAATTAGTAGACAAGGAGGTGCATATATATATTCACAATATCCATTTGATTTTTTCATTCCGTCTAAAGATACATCTAAAGTAGATATTACTATCAACTAATGACATTTGGTGGGGACGCCACGATAGTCAATTACTAAGTTAAATTCCACAAATTCCTGTCAATTTAATAACTCAAATTAGGAGTACTATGCCCAATAGACAGGTGGGGTATGGCCCTCAATTAAATTAAAAAACAATATGAAAAAGATTATAATTACAATAATAATGGCTATCTTATTTGGACAACAATCTGAAGCCCAAGTAGACACTTTGATGATGGCAAAAAAAGAACTATCAAATATGATGTCTCACTTAAATAAAAACGATATAAGCTCTGGAATTTTATTCGACAAAACTATACATCCAATTTCTATCGAAGATTTTGATGGTATTAACGATAGAGTAGCTGATTTCAGCAAACGGGGATACCTACATGGCAAACTAAATGAAATGTATTTAGATTCTGGGCGAGTAACTTCTTTTGATTCACTTAATAAATGGGCTAGCTCATTGGACCTGCAGGGAGTTAACCCAGTTGTATTCTACGACTACCGGTATAACTACATCAAGGACAATGCCATAACTTCTCATTTATTAGATACCTTAAATGGATATTTAGAAGATGTGGCCGGAAGAAATTCTAGTCCTTATGACGAAGGAAGAATATTTATGGCCACTCCCTATTTTTATTCTATGGGAAACAATAATACTGTTAGTTTTTATTTTGGTCAAGAATTTTTTTTGACAAATACCCCGTCGGATATGAGTAAAATTCAAATTGACTTTGGCGATGGTCAAGGATATCGAGATATTACATTTGGAACTACTTTAACTATTACTTTTCCAAATAATGGTGTATTTGATGGCGATATAAAAATATATGATCATGCAAGTGAGATGAAATTAAATTGCCCGATTATAATAAAAATTGGGCAACCTATAAATAATCTGCCATTTAATCCTCACTATGCTGATATAAAAGCTTCAATACCATTTAATGGGCAATACGCAGAAGGACTATATGTATACACAATGGGCAAAGGAAATAATTCAGGATGTTACAGAAAACCATTAATATTTGTAGACGGGGTTGATTTCGGCACATCTGACAGGCCTCATGGTGCAACTGACCGTCCCTGCATAGATGGGAAATGCGGCGGATTAGGATATATAGATATTGCAACTGGATGGGTAGATGGAATTATAAATGCAAAACAAACAGAACTAGATGATGAGGGTCCCAGAAGGCTCGAATTCCAGCTAGGCCCCACAATGATAGAAAAATTGCATAGTGAAGGTTACGATATAATATTTCTAGATTTTAAAGATGGGGCTACTTATATGCAGGCAAATGCTATGGTATTGGTAGAATTAATAAACTATATCAATGCCCACAAATGTTCTAAGGAAGAATTAGTAGTTCTTGGGGCAAGTATGGGTGGGCAAGTAACAAGATATGCACTTAGTTATATGGAGACCAAGAATATGAAGCATTGCGTCCGTTCATCTATCTATTTCGACTCACCTCACAAAGGTGCAAATATCTCGATCAGTATGCAATTATTTATGCAATATTTTGCAAATCATAATACTGATAATTTATTCGAAAACGCTAAATTTACGTATGAGCATAAACTCACTAGACCAGCTACATTCCAATTACTCAATAATTCTTCTGAAGGCATCACACAATCTAATGGTGCAATCTATGGACCGCATCAATACAGAATTGATTTTATGAATGATTTGGTAAATAATTTGGGAAGCTACCCAAAATATATTAGGAAAGTAGCAGTAAGCAATGGCAGTGGAATTGGGAAAAAAAATGGGATTGGAAATAAAGATATCCTTGCCGACATGAAAGTCCCCTACACAACAAAATGGCTAGAAAAAGGTTGGTCAGGGCAAGATAATTGGTTGAAAAATGTTGGAGTAGGCCTATGGCGTACGTTATTATATATTCCGGCTGTAATATACAATGGAGGGGCTATTAAAGCAGAAATGAAAGCAACATCCAATTCTGGCAGTGGGAATTACAGGATATTTATGGGAGACGCAAATGAATGGAATAATAAAGTTGAAACAGATTGGGATAATAGTTTAAATTTAGGCTATGACAATGCACCTGGTGGGATGACCGATGCTTTAAAGGCTTTAAATATTACTACAATAATTTCCAAACATTTAAAATTAAACTCACCAGAAACATATTTTTCCAAAACTTGCTTTATTCCAACAAATAGTGGTTTAGGTATGACGACAAATGATTTATTCGCTTCGGCAAAAGGTGAAATTTCAAATTCAAACCATCCAAACAAAGACAAATATGTGTTTGATGCATATTATGCCCCAAGCCAGCAGGGTGAAGACAACAGTCAATTGCATGTTCAAATGACCTATTCAAATATAAACTGGTTAATTTCAGAACTTCGTCGTTCTAGCAACCAATTGAGCCAATTGCCAACTTCTGTTAGTTATATGGATCAAGATGATATTAGCTATACGCAAACATGCAATTCTTATAATTTTGGAACTGATTTTAGACATATTTTAAACGACATTCAAGTTAACAAGAATGGTGCACTTCAAGTTAATATAAATGACTGGGTTAATTATAAAATTAGTGGAGATTATTGGAATAAAAGTAGCGAGCAAAATTTTGTCGGAAATTATTTCAACCTATATACCTCCGACTGCGGTAGCGAGGTAGAAATAAATAGTGGAGGCAGTTTTATAATTGGAGATAATAATACACCTACAAACAACAAAGGAACAGTTTATATAAGAGAAGGCAGTAATTTATACCTACATAGTGGTAGCAGTTTATACCTATATTGGGGTAGTAAATTAATCATTGAAAAAGGTGCTACTTTATTTGTTGATCCAGGAGCAAATATCTATCTTGAAGATAATGCTAGTATTGAAATAAAAGGTCAGTTGAATTTGTCAAATAATGCCGTTTTTAAACACAATGGTTCGGGTAAAGTTATATTTAACAATACGGATGGCAATTTTACGATTGGCGCTGCAAGTGGATCTTCAATTGAATTTACTAGTACAAAAAATGAAACAAAACTAGAAGTGAGCGGTGCTGTTACTTTTCCAAATACACTAGGTATGTTTAAAGTTGATGGTGCAATAGTTGTAGCAAATACTGGGGCAAAATTCGATATCTATTCTCCAGTATATTTTGACAACGGCATATTTAAACCATCAAGTAACAATACAAATAATAACTGGGTAGGCTTAAAGTTTTATAATCAAATTGACAATCAAATACACATAGACCAATCTAAATTTTATTATGCTAACACCGCATTAGATTTTTCTGTCGACTATGCCCTTAATACTCCTTCTTTTTACAGGAATGAATTTTATAATAACAATCTGGCGATGTATATTCATGACGCAGGATTTACTCTTAATAATTGTATCTTTAAGGAAAATGTAAAAGGCATCAAGGCTAATTGGATTACCTTATCTTCTACCATACAAGGTTGTCGTTTTAAAGATAATACATTAGGGATCGATTATCATGGCAACATAAATGCTTTACTGCTATTAAAAAACAACAATATTATAGCATCGGATATTGATATCGTGGCATCATCATCATACCCATTCATAGTTACCATGGGCTGCAATAAATTTACTAATACAAACATTGATATTGATTATGCTAATTTAAATCTTAGCTCCACTACCTTACATAACACTTCTGATTATGGAGGATATAATATTTTTAAAGAGTCGCCATTCGGCTTATACAATATAAATTATTTGAACCTAAAAGATGGTTATAATGATTTTATCATGACAGGTAATGTTTATATCAATGGTAGTATTTCAAATTCAAATAATATGTCTTCTTCTCAATGCAACTATAATTATTTTGACCGAATTAATGGCGGAGCTTATGCACTGCCCAATGGAATTACATATAATTACTATTACGGCAAATTAAATATAAGCTATCTTAATGCAAACACACAAGTATCATCTAATTTCAAACTATATGGTACACTTGCCACTCAACAAAACGGTGGATGCCAATCTACAGGTGGTGGTCTTGCACCAAGCATTGCAGAAAACTTTAAAACGGAAACCCTTACCACATCCAAACTTTACCCCAACCCTACCGATGAACTATTAAATATAGAGATGCCCCCCAGCGAAGGAACTACCAAAATAACGGTGATAGACATGCAGGGCAAAACGGTATTTAACGAACAACTGGCAGCAGGAACACAACTGCATACACTGCCTGTGAAAGAGCTACCTGCAGGAGTATATATGATGATGCTTGAGCGTGAGGGAACGGTGGAGAAGCTAAGATTTGTGAGGCAATAGTACCCATATATAGGTTGGTGGGGGCACCAACCATATGCATAATATATAATAGCAACAAACCGCCTGATAGCAAGGGCGGTTTTTTTGTTTGTTGACAAAAGCAGAAAAATACTGCATAGATTGCGAAGACTATTGATTACCTGCTGATGCAGGAGAATTGGTGGTGAAAATATGCAATATATTACCCAATACTGAACAATATACTGCACATTTTTTTGCAAAAAATGCAAAACTTTGATGGTGTTATTGCACTTTTTGCAAAAATTGTAAGGTTTGGTGATTATACTTTTGCTGCACACCTTAAATAAAACCACAATATGAAAAATATTATTACTATCATTATTTTAATGCTCACACTAACACCATGCAAGGCACAGTTACTACAACCCCGAGAAGTGAAAATAGAGCTGATGGATGGGAGCATTAGAAAAGCAACATTATACGGGTATACCAATGACGCTATTATAGTGAAACGAATTACCGGCAATGCAATAGGAAAAATGGATACCTTATCATTTATAAATATTGAAAGTATTAAGGTATTTCCTGGAGGAAGTCCTTACACTTTTACCTTGACCATGCCAGTTGCGGGATTAGTGATAGGCGGTATAATTGGACATGCCAATGAGCCCGCCCCCACCCCTGGCAGTATTATAGATCCGGGCGGATGCACTACTATTGGGTCTGCACTGATTGGCTCATGCATAGGATTGGGAATTGGTGGACTGATAGACATAAGCCGCAGAAATGTAATATATATAATACATGGCAGTGAAAATAACTTTAAAGAATTTGTGAACGCGTATAAAAATTAGTAATCTTTTAATAATACACAAACACCCACTCTGTTATCTTAATCACCTTATCACTTTCATATATAGTTTCCTTTTGCCAGTTACCCGCGATGTCATCATTTTCATATTTGCAAGTTTCTTTTAGTTGCAAAGCTCCTGCTGCATTTTGTTTGTCCACCAGGTTGCTATCATTATCGTGTCTAGCTTTCTCATTAATATTTCCTTTTATATCAAAATAGAATTTGATTTTATCCATTAATTTACCCTCTGCATTATATTCATTTTGTGCTATCATATTTCCCTGGGCATCGTATATATATTTTACTGAATGTGATAAATTACCCAACAAAGAATTATACTTTTTTTCTATTAAATTACCTTTGGTATCATAAACATATACTTCTATTGCTTGCAATTCAGATTCCATTGGAATATCTTTATTGCTCATATCGCCTCCTGATTTAAACTGGCTTACCTCCGTTACCTGCCCACTCTCATTATAAGAATAGTTTTTAATTGATATCACACTGGTATCGGCATTTATATTGTATAGCTCTGTAACATTGCCTTGCTCATCGTAACTATATTTTTCGGTACTTAGCTTGTTGGATTTTTCCGGCTTGCCATTTTTTAGCTCAGCCGTGTATATGCTTTGGGTTAGCGTTTTTACTTTGCCTTTTATTTGATCGGTGGTTAAAGTACTTTTTGTTTGGGCATAATTGAAATGTGTGAAAATAAAAAATTGAATAAGTATTATATATATTTCATTGGATTTAGAATATTTATTACTTATAATACACAAGTACTCTATCAGTAATTTTGGTGGGCTTATCGTTTTCGAATACGGTTTTTTTGAGCCAGTTGACTGTAGTATCCACATCTTCGTATCGGTCGTTTTCTTTTACCTCTACTGCACCGGTGGCATTGTAGTTTACCATTTCTATTTGGTTGTTACTATCGTCATATTTAAAGGTTGATTTGAGGGTGAGCTTACCGTCGGCTCCGTAGCTACAGTATTCCGTTTTATTGCCTTTATCATCATATTTATTGGTTTGCTTGCTGGCTAGTGTGCCATCAGCTTTATACTTGGTCCGCTCAATCATATTGTTTTTTATATCATACTTAAATTTGAGTTTGTAATTTAGTTTGTTTTCGGCACTGTTCTCAGTTAGTTCTATCATATTACCTTTGGCATCATATATAAATTTTAGGGTATAGGACAAGGTATTATCGGCTTTATAATAACTACCTCCCGACTTGTTCCCGCTTGCATCATAGCTAAATGTCTCTCTCGATTTTTGTTCACCTTCACTATTATACTTTGTGACCTCAGCTAGGTGGCCTTGTAGGTCGTATTTATATATAATTTTACTTTTTACACTGCTATCGGCATTGCAATAATTCATTTCGGTTACATTTCCTTTTTCGTTGTAGGTATATATTTCTGTATTGAGCACAGAGCCTCTTTCGATATTCCTACCTTTTAGCACGCCAACATATACTTTTTGAGTAAGGGTTTTTACTTTGCCATTTATATTGTCGAAAGCGAGGGCGTTTTTTGTTTGGGCATAATGAGCCAAAGGGAATAAAAAACAGGCGATGAGTGTGAAGTATATTTTTTTCATGGGGTCAAATATAAAGAAAAAGTATCAAGTAGCTAGTAAAAAGTAGAAAGACAAAAGATGAAAGCTGAAAGATTGGAGACTTGCGAATGGCAGATAATACAATTGTTGGCGAGCATATGTGCCGTTAGGATTCTATGACGCTAGATTGTGTTTTGATGTGAGGGAAAAATCCTTATTTTTGCGAGATGGAAAAACGTGGGAACAGTATTATACTTTTATTTCTTTTTTTATTGGGCGGTATCATACCTATGGCTGCACAGCCGCTTACCAGTAAGCAGGTGGATGAACTGGTGGAGAAGACCCTAAAAGCTTTTGATGTGCCTGGCATTGCTGTGGGCATCGTGAAAGATGGTAAACTGATACATGCCAAAGGATACGGTATGCGGTCGCTTAATACGGGACAAAAAGTAGATGAGAATACTTTGTTCGGTATTGCATCGAACAGTAAAGCATACACTGCTGCTGCACTGGCCATGTTGGTAGATGAGCAGAAACTTAAATGGGACGATAAGGTAACACAGTATATCCCTGAATTTAAAATGTATAATTCTTTTGTGACCGACGAATTTACTGTACGCGATTTGCTTACCCACCGCAGCGGATTGGGCCTGGGTGCAGGCGATTTGATGATGTGGCCCGACTCAAACAACAATACAAAAGCTGATATCATACATGGTATGCAATATTTGAAACCAGTTTCGAGTTTCAGAACCAAATACGATTATAATAATAATTTATATATAATAGCGGGCGAAGTATTAGCAAGAGTATCAGGAATGAGTTGGGAAAATTTTGTTGAGCAACGGATTATGATGCCACTTAATATGCAAAGCAGTGCTACATCATTATATAGATTAAAAGATAAAACAAATTTCTGTGCCCCGCATTGTTTTGTGGATGAGAAATTACAACAAATTACTTTAGGTTGGAGCGAAACTGCCAATGCGGCTGGCGGTATTTGGAGTAATATAACAGACCTGAGCAAATGGGTGATCATGCAACTAGATAGTGGCAGATATGGAGATAAAAAAACACAATTGTTCAGCCAAAATGTGCAACAAGAAATGTGGACTCCACAAACTATTATACCAGTGCGTGCACCTACACCTTATAATACCCATTTCAGCACCTACGGATTGGGCTGGGGCATTAGCGATGTAATAGGCTACAAGCAGTTATCGCATACGGGTGGACTTGCAGGCATGGTAACACAAATAACTTTAATTCCTGAATTAAATTTGGGTATTATAGTATTAACCAACCAACAAGCGGGTGCTGCATTTAGTGCAATCACAAATACGATAAAAGATGGGTATTTTAATTTGCCGAAAAAAGACAGGGTAAAAGAATATAGTGACCGTGTAAAAACAAATAATCACAAAGCTAAGAAAGCAACTGATGAAGTATGGAAAACAATTGAGTCGGTAAAGAATATTAAAATAGATCAAACTATATATTGTGGTAATTATAATGACCAATGGTTTGGTAATATTACTATATCAGATAAAAGTGGGAAATTATTATATGAATCGAAGAAATCCCCTAGACTTATTGGTGAAATGTTTTATTATAAAGCCAATACCTTTGTAGTAAAATGGAATGACAGAAGCCTTGATGCAGATGCTTTTGTGGTGTTTGGTTTGGACAAAAATGGAAAAGCTGTGGGAATAAAAATGGAAGCAATTTCTCCTTCAACAGATTTTAGTTTCGATTTTCAGGATTTGGAATTTAAGAGAGTAGAATAATGGTTAATGATGAATGGTTAATTGTTAATGATAAATGGCTGACGCCAGATTACTATATACTAACCACTAATTACTAATTACTAACTACTGATTACTGAAATGCGACCTATAAAAGAAGAAGAAAAAAACTTAATTATATATCTGTTGGAGAAATTGAATTTGAATATTATAGATTATCCAATCAGTGAAAATGTGGAAGAATATGGAGATGTGGCTATGGGGAGCATTGGTTTGGGAGATGCTGAAAGTAGCGAATATGCTGGGGATTTGATACAGGTGGAATATATGGATTCAGACGATATAGCAGTGGTAATTACTTTAACAAAAGATACAAATAATAAACTATTAGATTTTGATTTTTGGAAAGTGGATTTTAGTAAATTGATTGATTATCCAAAACCAGAACAGTTATTTTTTAAAACTATATAAGCTTTGAAAAACATACATTATATATTGATTATTTGTATTACAAGTCTGTATTCGTGCACCACTGTAAAACTTGCCAATAGGAAGGATAAAGACATTGTATTAAACAGTGAAAACTTTATGCAACTAAATGGCATATATACAAATAACAGTTCAGACTCAACAAGCAAAGGACGAAACCTATGGAACAACTTTGAGACCGATAGCTTGCACGATTATAGTGGTTACGAAGTAAGTATTTTCCCGAATGATCTCACCTCCTTAAAACTGAAAATATTTTATGAAGATTCCATTGTATTTGTAACCATGCTAGGCGGACATTATAGAGAAGGGTACTTTGCGATTGAAAGAGAATGGACTACTGAGTTTATTGCTGGGCCTGCAATATGGTTTCTCAACAACAATATTCGTTATATAGGTTTAGATAAAAATAACAATTTGGTAGTACTTAATTCAGGTAAGAAATTGTTATTGCTGTTGATGCTGTTCCCCATTAAATTAAGCAAGGTGCAACACGAAAATATATATAAGCGAAGCAAATTAGTAAACGTGAAGTGATATATAAATTAGGGTATAAAGACAAACCGCTTCGGTTCATGAATACCATTTCAAAATAAGTTATTAAATGAATAATAGTATAAAGACGCTTGCTGCACCTTACCAATTGCTGCCTTAATTAAAGTTAATACCAATGAATTATTTTAAACGAATGAAAACTCATTTATATTTGTTGTTAAATTAAATTAAGAAAGACAAACTTAAAATAGCATTAAATGATAAAAACAGATACGAAACCAAAAATTAAATTTACAAAATACGAAAAATTCATTATAGCAATTATTGCTATAACACAGTTCACTATTATATTAGATTTTATGGTGATGTCGCCTATGGGAGCTATTATGATGCCAGCATTAAAAATAGACCCGACTAAATTTGGCAATGTGGTATCAGCCTATGCATTTAGTGCGGGTATATCAGCTATTCTTACTGCAGGATTTGCAGACAAATTTGACCGAAAGAGATTACTGATATTTTTCTATATAGGTTTTATTATAGGTACATTATTATGCGGTATAGCTACTGACTATGATTTTCTATTGATAGCGAGAATAGTTACTGGAATATTTGGCGGTGTAATAGGAAGTATTGGTATGGCTATTATCACTGATTTATTTGCTCCTAAAATGCGTGGAAAAGTAATGGGGTTTGTACAAATGGCATTTGCAAGTAGCCAAGTATTGGGTATCCCCGTTGGATTAAAAATGGCGAAGGAATGGGGATGGAATTCTCCCTTTTTAATGATAGTAGGTTTAAGTATTATAGTTCTTATTACTATAGTGGTATATTTGAAACCAGTGGTAGAACATTTAAAAGTGCAGTCTGATAAAAACGCATTTGTACACATGTATCATACACTTACAAAGCCATTTTATTTACAGGCATTTCTTTCTACAGTATTGCTGGCAACAGGAGGATACATGCTGATGCCATTCGGTTCAGCTTTTAGTGTAAACAATCTAAAACTATCCGTAGATGATTTGCCCATGTTATATTTGGTTACGGGAATTAGTGCTCTTATTGCTGGCCCGCTAATTGGCAAATTCAGTGAATCAATTGGAAAATATAGAATGTTTCTTTTCGGCTCTATATTAAGTATTATAACAATAATTACCTATGCCAATTTAGGTCCTTCAGAATTCTGGGTAGTATTGCTTTTAAATTGTATATTAATGCTCTCTATTACTGCCCGTATTGTTACCTCTTCCACTATCATGACTTCCGTTCCCGTAATGGCTGATCGTGGTGCATTTATGAGTATCAATTCATCGGTACAATTACTTGCAGGAGGCATTGCAGCCAAAGTAGCCGGCCAAATAGTTTCAGAAAATGCCGACCATAGTTTGGTTCATTATGATACCTTATGCTATGTGGTAAGTGTTACTGCAATTATTACAGCTATTATGGTTTATTTTATCAATGAAAAGATAAAAATGGTGAATGCGGAGAGAGCAGCGGTGGTGGCGGAGAAAGTATAAACTTTAAAGACAAAAGATTAAAGACAAAGGATAAAACTGTATTGTCTCAACATGTCGTGACAATACATATAAAATCCTGAAGTGATAAAATTATTCTACCCAAAATACTCCACATAATTATTCGGAGTTTCATATAATTTTACAGAATGTAAACTGCAAGTATCTGAATTAATATGGGGTTCTAATCTGGCCCAAATAGCCATGGCAATATTTTCGATACTGGGCAATACACCTTCCAAAAAAGGCACATCGAGGTTTAAATTTTTATGGTCGAGGTGGTCGGTAACTTCATTTATTATAAGTACTTTCAGCTTTTTCAAATCGAACAAAAAACCGGTATCGGGGTTGGGGGTTCCTTTCACGGTTACATATAAATCGAAATTGTGGCCATGCCAGTTTTTGTTGGCACAGCGACCAAATACAGTTTCGTTCTGCTCGTCAGTCCAGTCAGCACGATGCAGGCGATGGGCTGCATTGAAATGTTCTTTGCGGGTGATATATACAATGTTTGATGCCATAAGTAATTGCTGCAAATTTAAGATGATTTGGGTAAGCGAATTGCCTTAATTTTGCAAAACAGAAAAATGTTGCGATCCAAAGCTTTTATATATTTATGGCTGCTGCTACCCTATTGGGCTAGCAGTCAAGTTACAACTACCCCGTATGGATGTGTAGATTCATCCCGTATGGATCCCTACTACCAAGGCTGCGACCACAGTGCTTTTTCGTTTGTGCCCGTTTGTGCCTGCGGCAAAACTTATTTTAGCAGTTGTGTAGCCGAGCATCAATACGGAGTTTACTCAACCATATGGCAGGATGGTGTGTGCGATAACTTTGCTTATTTCTTTTATCCCAATCCACTGTTTAACAACGGTGCAGCTTTTAAATTATTCATCAAATTTAAACAGATAGAAAATAATGCAGCCTATTTTTATGTGATGGATATTTTTGGACGGATACGTTATAAATTTTATATTCAGACCGCCGCGCAACAAGATGTGTTCGACTTGCCCGATTTGTCGTACCTACCTAGTGGCATGTATATCACTATTGTGAACAGGAACAACGAAGAGAAATTTCAAAAGCTTGTGATAGGTAGCTCGCAGTAAGTATGCAACCCAAAAGCCTTTTTATCCGTTATATAGTGCATACTACTTATTTTTGCAAGCACTACATGAAGCACTTCTATATTTTCCCTCTTGCCATTTTATTATATAGCGGCTGTGCAAAAAAAGCCACGGTGCCTTCTTACCTGCATGTAGCACCTTTTGTGCTGACTACTGACAATGCCACACAAGGCAGTAATTCTGCTAACATAACTGATATCTGGTTATACGCCAATGGACAATTACAGGGAGTGTATGAATTGCCTTGCACCGTGCCTATTATACCCACTGGAGATGTTAAAATCGCATTTCGCCCGGGTATTAAAAAAAATGGAACCGCAAACGAACGTACCTATTATCCATTTTATAATTATGTAGATACTACGCTGACAATGGAAGCAAACCAAACAACTTCATATACACCTCATGTAAAATATATACCCAATTTAGTTTTTGCTTGGCTCGAGAATTTTGAAATATCAAATTTCACATTAAAGAAAACCAGTTTCCACACCGCAGCAGATTCACTTCAAATATGTACTGATACCAATACTACTTATAAAGGTGGGCAAAGTGGCCGAATAGTTTTGACCAAAAAAAATGAAGTATTTGAGTATGCTTCCAAAACTCCCTTCACACTTCCAGGATCAGGCAGGGATATATATTTGGAAGTGAATTATAAAACCGATTTACCTTTAATTGTAAGCTTTTATGACAATTCAATAATTGGTGTAAACAAATATTCATCAGTGGTAACAATTAACCCAACTGCCCAATGGAAAAAGATATATATATATTTAACCGAAGAAGTATCGAACAAAATAAATAGCCAAGGTGCTACTACTTTTTCCTTATACTTTAATGCCATTAATGATGCTGATAAGCTAAGTGAGATTATGTTGGACAATATTAAACTAATATACCGTTGAACAAAAAGCTACAAGCACTTAAGTATTTAATTACGGACGGTATTGCTGCTGCTGGGGCATGGACCTTGTTTTTTGTTTTCAGAAAGGAATATATAGAACCCGAAAAATATGGTTATGATATTGGCCTGCATTTCGACTCACAATTTTATATCGCTCTATTTTTAATCCCTGTTTTTTGGTTATTATTATATTGGTCGGCGGGGGCATATAGAGAGCCTTATCGCCACACACGATTGCGTGATATTATACGTACCTTTAATACTTCCTTGTTCGGCGTATTGGTATTGTTTTTCGTTTTGCTTTTGGATGACGAAGTATCGTCGTATAAAACTTATTATAAAACTGCTGGAACTTTATTCTTGTTGCAATTTTTATTTACTGTAATAGGTCGTTTACTAATCACTACACAAACGGTTAAATTGGTAAGAAGCCGTAGGATTGGTTTTAATACTTTAATTATTGGTTCGCAACAAAAAGCCTTGTCGTTATATAATGAACTGGAAGGTGAGAAACTTTCGCAAGGCTATTTTTTCAGGGGATATATACAAATAGATAAAAACGAGACTGCCGCTATGGGTGCTGTTCTCCCCTACTTGGGTGATATGGGAAATATTGCCAAAATAATTAAACAAAAAAATATAAAAGAGATTATTATAGCTATTGAAACCAGCGAACATTCTTTACTGAATAAAATAATAAACAAACTGGATGACGAAGATGTAATCATCAAAATTTTGCCCGATATGTATGATATACTTACTGGCTCAGTAAAAATGTCTCATCTGTTCGGGGCTCCGTTAATTGAGGTATCACGAGAGATAATGCCACCGTGGCAAGTGGTAGCGAAAAGGCAAATGGATATGGCAGTTTCCTTAATTATATTATTATTGTTTAGTCCCTTATATATTATACTTGCCATATTGGTAAAACTCGATTCCAAAGGGCCGATATTCTACAAACAAGAACGAATTGGCCGTGGCAATAAACCTTTCTATATATATAAATACCGAACCATGAAAGTGGGTGCTGAAAAAGGCAAACCACAATTATCAAGCTCTGACGATGATAGACGAACCAATATCGGAAAATATTTACGCAAATATCGACTTGATGAGATACCCCAATTTTGGAATGTATTGATTGGTGAAATGAGTTTGGTAGGACCAAGACCAGAAAGGCAATTTTTTATTGACCAAATTTTAGAAAAAGCTCCGCACTATAATCACTTGTTAAAAGTAAGACCCGGTATTACTAGCTGGGGCCAAGTAAAATATGGCTATGCCGAGAATGTGGACCAAATGATAGAGCGACTAAAATTTGACACCATATATATAGAAAACATGAGCTTGGCTTTAGATTTTAGGATTATGTTTTATACCATTGTGGTGGTGTTTGGTGGCAGAGGGAAATAAAAAATATTCATTATATTTTCAAACTTATTTACTTAATGAAACACATCATAATTATATTTTGTAAATGGATTTTGATAGCCTATATGGTATTATGCTTTGCTGGAAAACTTGAGGCCACACATTTAAAAGGAGGTGAGCTCACTTACCGATATTTATATACAAATAACAACAAAGCATATTATCAAATACGCCTTGTAATTTACAGAAACTGCTACTCACCTGCAGGCTTTGCAGATTCTATATGCATGGGTTTATATAAGGGAACTAACTTTGGTTCTATTGCAACAAGAAGTGTTTCCATGAATGGAAGTGCGAAGGATATCTCTCCCAAATGCTCTTCATCGGGTATTTGTATGGAGGAAGCTATTTATATAGACACATTAAATTTCCCAGTAACCCAAAGTTATGGAATATATGTAACTTGTGGGGGCACCGAAAGAGATATGTCCACTGTTAATTTAAATTTAGTTAGTGGAAATGCAGGTATAGCGTGGCAAATATATATACCCCCACCATCTCAATATATAAATAGCTCTCCCCAATTTACCACTAAACCACTTGCATATATATTTACTGGCAAACAAACTATTTATAATAATAGCAGTGCTTACGATGCCGATGGAGATTCATTGGTATTTAGTTTTGTTGTGCCTTATAGTTCGAATAATCCCGGGGGTGGCTGCCCAATATCAGGATATCCCGTACCACCTCCTTTGAGCACTACCACATGCAATTGGGCTTCTGGGTTCTCCGTTATACAACCTTTTGGCAGCAATGGTTTTATTGCAATGGATAGTTTTACTGGAGAAATTACCGCTACCTCGCCATCTTCAAATAACTTTGTGTTAGCCATACAAATTGATGAATATAGAACACTGTCAAATGGCACCATTATATCTATGGGTGAAATAAGAAGGGATTTACAAATCTTATCGGTATCAAATGCAAATTATTACCCGCCTGTTATTACCAATTATGGAAGCTCAACAAATAAAACTATATATGCTGGGAAAAATAATTGTTTTAACATATCAGGAGTTGATTCTCTTGGTGACTCGTTGACTATTTCAGCATCAGGAATCATGTTCGATTCTGCGTATTTGGGCAGCTCCTCTTTGGCAAGTTTTAATACTAAAAGTGATGACAGTGCTGTTACGCAGCAATTCTGCTGGAACCCAAGTTGCAGCCAAGTTAGTAATACTCCCTATATATTAACCATCGATTTAATTGATAAAAATTGTAACCGATCTCAGAAAACATTTAATATTATAGTTGATACCCTTTGGTCAGATTCTATTACTGCAAATATTTGCACAATAGATACTTTTAATTTTAATGGAACCAAACTAACTGCACCGGGAACTTATGTTGATTCATTTGTGCAAAGTGCTTGCAATACCAATATAATAGTTACCCTTACCTTAATTGTAAATAATACGATAAAATCATTAGGAAATATCTCAGGGCAGCAAAATGTATATATGCATGATAAACATATTTATTCTGTAAACAATACTTCAGCTTCAGGATTCGTATGGACCGTAACAGGTGGAACTATTATAAGCGGGCAAGGAACAAATGCTATCAAAGTGTTGTGGGATACCGCAGTTACTGGCAGTATTTCGGTATATGCAAACTGCTATGATACCAGCAATTTGAATATATATATCACCAATTCTATTAATTCCATTAGTCAACAATCTGATATTAGAATCTACCCCAATCCATCCGAGGGAAGTTTCAATATCAATTTCAACAATTCAGTTTCTACAAAAAGTGAATTGAGTATATATAATTCATTGGGGCAAAAAGTATATCATACTTTCTTGCAAACAGGAACCAATCAACACAAGGTAGAACTGGAAAATGTGCCCAAGGGTTTTTATTATATGTATATTAATGCTGCTGAGAATTCAAATATGTACCGAATACTTATTAAATAATAAATCTATTTAATATCCATTGAAGTGAAAAAAAATATTCTGCTAATTTACATTGTTCTTTTAATACTAGGCCCTTTCATTCTCCTAATTCTGCCTGCTGATGTTTTTGATAAAGGGAAATCCTTCTGCCCATCGGTATTATTGTTAGATGTGCAATGCCTTGGCTGCGGAATAACTAGAGCAATACAACACCTCATCCATTTCGATTTTGCAGGTGCTGCGGCATTTAATAAATTATCATTTATTGTATTGCCTATTTTGGTTTTTATATGGGGTAAGGAAATGTTGAGAGTATATAGGAAGATTAAAAGTATAAAAGCGTAATAAATGCGAACAAAGTTTATATAATAAAAATTCTTCTGCACAAAAAAAAAGGGTTAAAGAAAGCAAACTTTCTTTAACCCTTTTTTTATAAGATTTTTAATCTTAGCCTCTTGTTCTTTTGATTACGATAAAGGCGTGGATAATACCAGGAATACCGCATAACATAGTCCATAAAAGATTATAGATAATAGGCATTAAATCCCAATTTGTAGCTAAACCAACTGCAACAAAAGGGATAAGAATCGCTAATATATATAATAATATAAGTGTTGAGTCATCTTTTTTGGTTTGGTTCAAAGGGCTTTTGTTAGCAGTAGGCATATATTTTTGAGCCATTTTGCTTACCAATTTTTCAGCTCTTGTTTCAGCAACTTTGTGGATGATATTGGTTTTAAAGGTATTTGAATTTGCTGCAACTACTTGCTTAGCAGAAGTCCGCCTTGCAATGTTCTGAACCATAGTATTTGAATTTGCTGCTTGAATAGCATTTCCAATTTGCGAACTTGGCACAACAGCAGTCTGTACTATTGCATCTTTAACTGAAGTAGTTAGAGCTGCAGTAGCTTTGGTTAAGTCATTTCTACATTCAAATTTTTTAGATCCGAATTTCAATGACCCACATGAAGTGGCAAATAGTACAATAGCAATTGCATAAATGGGTAATTTTTTAAATTTCATAATTTTGTTTTTATTTTATTTTATTTTGATTCAAAAATAACTATATTCAAGAGAAAGTTTCATGATAATGTTATCCACATTATTCAAGCATAAACCTTCGTATAATTGTAACTCTATAGGAATGTGCTTATGAATGCGGTATCTTCAGTGTGGAAGGTGTTGAATTTTATCCTGAAAATTCCGTATTGTTGCAAATTAAAATCTACCCATGGAATTATTTAACGACCTAGTTACTTTTGTTAAAGAAGTATTCTCACAAAGCGATGGCTGCGACTTGCGGTGTGCCATTGAACATTTTATTACGGCCCATCAACAGCTCACTTATTGTTTATTGATGCTTATTATTTTTTGTGAAACAGGATTGGTGGTTACCCCATTTTTGCCTGGCGATTCGCTACTGTTTGCATCGGGAATGGTGATAGCAAGTACTACTGCATTAAATATTTGGCTGCTTATATTATTACTGATTATAGCAGCGATATTGGGTGACAATGTCAATTACTTTATTGGTAAATTTTTGGCCAAAAAAGGCGAAGGAGCAAAACTGTTTGGCATCTTTAAAATTAGAAAAGACTATTTAGATCGCACTCAAAAGTATTATGAAAAACACGGAGGCAAAACCATCATCATGGCACGCTTTATCCCGATTGTCCGCACATTTGCGCCATTTGTTGCTGGTGTAGGCAATATGCAATATTCACGCTATATCACTTTTTGTGTTATAGGTGCGGTGCTTTGGGTAAGTTCAATGTCGCTTGCAGGCTATTACCTGAGCAGTAATGAATTTGTAAAAGCCCATTTCGATCATATAGTTTTGGCTATAATAGGCGTAAGTATATTGCCCGTAATAATAGGTTTTATACGTTCACGTAAATCCAAATAATTTTCAATTTGTCAATACCTATAAAATTATACATTCGATGAAAAGTATACTAATTCTATCGGCAACTCTTGCCATAATAACTGCTTGCGGTGATAATAAAGCCGAGCAAAAAGTTGAAGATAAACTACAGAACACTGCAATTTCAGAATCCAAATCTCAAACTTCATCTGATAGCAGCTCAACAAAAAATGCAGAGCAAAAACAATCAAACGATAAAATTAGCGTTGTTGATTTGGTAGGCACTTGGGAACAATTTAAAACCGAGCACTTAGGCAATGATGTGGTTACCGGAGTTATTACTGTGAAACTAATGCTGAATGGCGATTTTATTGCCTCCGCAAAAACCTCATCCAAATTTCAGAAGCCGCAAAACTCACCCCAACAAACTGGTAAATGGACTTTATACGGAAACACAGTAAGTTTGAGTGGCATGAGGAAACTAGAATACAATTCAAATACTCAGAAACTGGTAGATGAATTGAACAAAGTTGAATTGACGCGTCAGTGAGATTATATCGCAATATAATGATAATCGCTTAACTTGTAGGGGCTGTTTTCCTTACCTATATTTGCGGCAAAAATGCAGACAGCTATAGCACCTATTCGCATGGTCGATTTAATCGGCCAATACCAAAAGATAAAGCCCCAAATAGATCAGGCCTTGCTCGACATTATGGACAGGGCAGCATTTATCAATGGCCCAGAAGTGAAACAATTCCAAGCAAATCTTGAAAAATATTTAGATGTGAAGCACGTGATTCCTTGTGCAAATGGAACCGATGCTTTACAAATTTGCATGATGGCACTTGGCTTACAACCTGGCGATGAAGTAATTACTGCATGTTTTACTTATGTAGCTACTGCCGAAGTAATTGCGTTGCTAGGATTGAAACCAATTTTGGTGGATGTGGATCCAATGACTTTCAATATTGATCCTGCAAAAATTGAAGCAGCAATCACTCCCAAAACTAAAGCCATTGTACCCATACATTTATTTGGCCAATGTGCGGATATGGAAGCCATTATCAATATCGCAAAAAGACATAACTTATATATAATAGAAGATACTGCCCAAGCAATCGGCTCCGATTATACATTTACTGATGGGCATACGAGCAAAGCAGGAACGATGGGACAAATGGGAGCTACCTCATTTTTTCCTTCCAAAAATCTGGGTTGCTTTGGCGACGGTGGTGCCATTTTTACCAATGATGATGAACTTGCAAATAAAGCCCGTATGATATGCAATCATGGACAAAGCAGATTGTATTATCATGATGAGATTGGCGTAAACTCTAGGCTCGATACCATGCAAGCTGCGATATTGGATATCAAATTGAAACATTTGGATGAATATAATACTGCCCGCAGAAATGCAGCAAACTATTATGATACAGCTTTTGCAAATCACCCAAATTTGAAAGCACCACACCGAGCTAAAAATTCAACCCATGTGTTTCATCAATATACCTTGCAAACTTGTGGAATAGATCGCAACGAATTGAAAAAATACTTGGCAGAAAATCAAATTCCAGCTATGATATATTATCCCGTTCCCTTGAACCACCAAAAAGCATATTTACAAGACGGTAGTTTTCCTATTACAGAACAATTGTGCAATTGTGTGATATCTTTGCCCATGCATAGTGAATTAACCGAAGAGCAATTATCATATATAACAAATACAGTATTAAATAGTATAAAGACAATAGTAAACAGTAATTAGTAATCAGTAGTTAGTGGCTGACGCCGTATTGCACTGACTACTGATTACTGACCACTGATTACTAAAAATAAAAAGAATATATAACAAAAAGGCAGTACAACGCTGCGTCAGCCACTAACTACTGACCACTGTTTACTGACCACTAAAAAAATAAAATATAAAATGAAAATAGCAGTAGTCGGAACCGGATACGTAGGCCTTGTAACAGGAGCCTGTTTTGCCGAAGTTGGAATTGATGTAGTATGTATAGATATTGATATCAATAAAATTGAAAATTTAAAGAAAGGTATATTGCCTATATACGAACCTGGATTGGAAGAAATTGTAGAACGCAATGTTGCAAAACACCGTTTGCATTTTAGTACCAACCTAGCCGAAAGTATACAAGGAGCTGATTGTGCGTTTATAGCAGTGGGCACACCTCCGGGCGAAGATGGAAGTGCTGATTTAAAATATGTATTGGGTGTGGCTGCAGAAATTGGTCAAAATATGAATGACTATATAGTAGTAGTTACAAAAAGCACAGTGCCTGTAACCACAGGTGAAAAAGTAAAGGCGGCTGTTGCTGCTGAATTACAAAAACGTAATTCTGATTTAACATTTGATGTAGCATCCAATCCTGAATTTTTGAAAGAAGGTGCAGCCATTGAAGATTTCTTAAAACCAGATAGGATTGTGGTGGGTGTGGAAAGTGCTAAGGCCGAAGAGACGATGAAGAAACTATACAAGCCATTTACAGTAAACGGCCACCCTATTTTTGTAATGGATATACCAAGTGCCGAAATGACAAAGTATGCGGCTAATAGTATGCTTGCTACTAAAATTAGCTTTATGAATGATATCGCAAACCTATGTGAAATTGTGGGAGCCGATGTAAATATGGTGCGCAAAGGCATAGGAAGTGATACACGTATTGGGAATAAATTTATATATCCTGGAATTGGATATGGTGGGTCATGTTTCCCAAAAGATGTGAAAGCATTGATAAAAACAGCACAAGATAATAATTATGATTTGCAAGTATTAAAAGCTGTAGAAGCAGTAAACGAAAAACAAAAATCTATATTATTTGATAAAGTAATGAAGCATTATAATAATCAAATAAACGGATTAAAACTTGCTGTTTGGGGTTTATCATTTAAACCCAAAACCGATGATATGCGTGAAGCGCCGTCTGTTGTTATAATAGAGAAACTATTAGAACAGGGAGCCAATGTGGTGGCCTACGACCCTGTGGCTGCAGAAGAATGCAAGAAACATCATTTGGGTGATAGAATTGGATACGTTGAAGACCCCTATGAAGCACTCGAAGGTGCAGATGCATTGCTTATAATTACAGAATGGCCCGAGTTTAGAAATCCAGATATGAATATGATAGTTTCAAAAATGAAAAGCAAAGTAATTTTTGATGGAAGAAATATATATGATAGTGCCGAAATGAAAGAAGCAGGATTTACCTATTATTGTATCGGGATTAAATAATATATCATGGAGCAAGTCCACATCGAAGACCGCACATTTGAACTGTTCATTAGATATGAAAGTATCAAAGACCGCGTAATGGAAATTGCGAAAGAAATTAGCTATAAGTTCGAACACCTTGATCCTGTTTTTCTTCCCGTGCTAAACGGCTCCTTCATGTTCACTGCCGACTTGCTGAAAAATGTAAATATAAAAAGTTCGGTACAGTTTATTAAGGTTGCCTCCTACCAAGGCGATAGCAGCACAGGCCAAGTAAAAAGTTTATTGGGCTTGAGTGATAGTTTAACAGGAAAGCATATTATTATATTAGAAGATATAATAGACACCGGACTTACCATGAAGCATTTGTTAGAAGAACTCAACAAACAAAATCCAGCAAGTATATTTGTGGTAACATTATTATATAAAAAAGAAAGTTTACAATACCCAATAAATCCTGATATCGCCTGCTTCAATATTTCACAAGAATTTGTAGTAGGTTATGGTTTGGATTATGATGGTTATGGAAGAAATTTGAGACATATATATAAAGAGAAAGTAAACAGTAATCAGTAAACAGTAATCAGTAATCAGTAATCAGTAGCTAGTAATCAGTAATCAGTAGCTAGTAATCAGTAATCAGTAGCTAGTAATCAGTAGTCAGTAATCAGTGCAATACGGCATCAGCCACTGACCACTGACTACTGTTTACTGACCACTTAAATAAAAAATTATGAAAGGTATTATACTCGCAGGCGGTAGCGGCACAAGGCTACACCCACTCACATTGGCCATGAGCAAACAGTTGATGCCCGTGTATGATAAACCGATGATATATTATCCATTAAGTATATTAATGATGGCAGGTATAAAAGATATATTAATTATTTCTACGCCGCACGATTTGCCACATTTCAAAAAACTCTTAGGTGATGGAAAAAACTTGGGTTGCAATTTTGAATATGAAGAGCAAGTTGTTCCCAATGGACTAGCACAAGCATTTGTAATCGGTGAAAAATTCATTGGAAACGATTCCGTTGCATTGGTATTAGGCGACAATATATTTTATGGAACTGATATTACTCCGTTACTTAAAAGCAGCAGTAATCCTGATGGAGGAATTGTATTTGCCTACCATGTTAGCGACCCCGAACGCTATGGTGTGGTGGAGTTTGACGGCAACAATAAAGTGATTTCAATCGAGGAAAAACCCGCACATCCCAAATCAAATTATGCAGTTCCCGGTTTATATTTTTATGATAACAGCGTAGTAAAAATTGCCAAAGAATTGAAACCATCCGCTCGAGGCGAATATGAAATTACTGATGTTAACAAAGAATATTTGCAACAAGGAAAATTAAAAGTGGGTATATTAAGTCGTGGCACTGCGTGGTTAGATACAGGCACGTTCACCAGCCTGATGCAAGCCGGGCAATATGTGCAAGTGATAGAAGAAAGACAGGGGCTAAAAATTGGATGTATAGAGGAAGTTGCGTGGCGAATGGGATTTATTAATAACGAGCAATTAGTAAAAGTTGCGGAGCCTTTGGTGAAGAGTGGGTACGGTAGCTATCTCCTTGGGTTGCTTAAGTAAACTTTATTTACGAAATACGATGTACGAAATACGATTTTTGCTGACGCCTGATTTTTGAGATGCTGAGCGGAGTCGAAGCATGCTGACGCCTGATTATTATACGTTGTCAGTCTGAGTTTATCGAAGACGGCGTTTGAAAGAAGCACCATAGTTTGTCTACCCTTCGATAAACTCAGGATGACAAAATACTTGTTAAATAAAAATGTGGCGTTGAGTTGTTGTATCACTAAATGAAAAAGATAACTATATATCATAACCCTCGCTGCAGCAAAAGCCGCGGAGCGTGTACCCTTTTAAATGAGCAGAAGCTAGAATTTGAAATGGTAGAATATTTGAAAACGCCGCCCTCAATTAGCACCATCAAAAATTTGCTTAAAATGTTAGGCAAAAAACCACTTGAAATTATTAGAACAGGCGAGGATGCATTTAAACCCTACAAAGGCAAAAAATTATCAGAAGCTGATTTGATTAATTTGATGGTTGAGAATCCTGTTCTGATTGAAAGACCTATCGTTGTTGTTGGAGACAAGGCAGTGATTGCTCGTCCACCTGAGTTAATCTTGGATATATTATAATTGGCTCAATCATTCAATCACACTTCTTCAACTCATTCAATAAAAAAAGCCACGGTTAAGTGGCTTCAGTAATTATTTTAGATAAGAAATTTTCTTACAGTTCGTCTGCGTTATAGAAGTAATCGTCGTCCGATGGGTAATCGGGCCAAACTTCTTCCATGCTTTCAAATGGCTCACCATCGTCTTCTAGCTCTTGCAAGTTTTCTATTGCTTCAAGTGGTGCTCCGCTGCGGATGGCGTAGTCAATTAATTCGTCTTTAGTGGCTGGCCATGGGGCGTCGTCCAGATATGATGCTAATTCGAGTGTCCAATACATAGTCTTTTGTCTCCTTTTAAATTTCCCGCGAAATTAATTTTTTTTTTGAAATTACAAGCAACAAAAGCAAATCTTTTTCAAAATAGTTTTTTTAAGCTGTAAATCAGGGGTATATAATTATAGCATGATGTATGGAGAGTATTTTGACTAGATCAATACTTTAAAAAAAACCAATTTGACTTTTGCGAAATTCTTAATTCGTCCTAAAAAAACACAAATAACATTTTTTATATATTATAATATTTGCCTCAATCAGCATTCTACTAGCAAATAACGTTATCCATAAAATTCACATTCAAACAATTTGCACATTTTAAAAAATAAATTTGCATTGCATCGTTTTACCTCTTAGTATTTATGTTTCAAATTTGATTTAAAACTTAAGCCATATGCCTACAAACGCATCTATTGCTTTTAAAACCTTTTTTAGGGGGTGTTTGCCCCCCCCAATTATAGCCCTGGGTTACGGATTTTTTTACTCGTTTTACTTTCATTTCTTGTTATCCTCATTACTGCTGAAAAGCCCTTTTGCAAAATTTCTTTGTGCCAATATTTTAAAAAGAAAGGAGACGGGCCTATGAAAAATTAAAAGTTTTAGCCTTATTTCGCTTTGAAGAAAATGGGTGTAAGTTAACAAAGACAATCACATTTAAAATTTAAAAAAATATTAAAAATATTAAAATTAAGCCTTGTGCTTGTATTATTAAGTTTTGTGAAGCAGGGAGTGGCACAAGAGGTTATTTCCGGAATATATATTCAGGAAGTAAATGCAACTCAATTAAAAAAAATAAATTGTACAGTTCCCATGCAAGTTGTCTTGAACCCAGATGGTTCAGAATCATATATTTGTAATGGTCCTTATACTTTGGTGTTAGTTTCAACTCCTCCTGTAGATCCAAGTGACCCAATACAACCTGCTGGATGTGGAAATGGTAATACATGTGGTCCCAGAGATGACAAGAGTAGTTCTACTGGTGGTAAATTGTGGACGTGCAAAAACTCAAACAACCTAGTTTGTTCTAGTAGAAAAGTTCAATCTGACTCCACTGTAATAATTATCCTAAAAGATTCACTTTAATTTATATATCTTATGAAAAATTTCAAAGTAATACTATTGGCTTTTATATTTATATCTCTCAGCAAAACAGCTTTTTGCCAGACAGCACAACTTTATTTAATAAAAGCGGACGCTAACTATGAACTACAAAACCCTTTTACTGAAGCTACTTTACCCAGCGGAGAGGTTCATTACAATTTTAGTGGTCTGCCTATATTAAATCCTTACAATCCAGTACCTCCTATTTATTACACGAAAGTTGCCTGTGCCCCTTCCGGTGGAGGCACAACTATTACTTGTGGTCCGTTTATAGAAGTGATTGAACCTATGGGGTCAACCTATTACGCATGTAAAAATTCAAATAGTTGGGAATGTGCAAGAAAAGTAGGAAATGTAATTACCATTAATACCGACTGTGCAAACTAATGTCCGCTAAATTTATTAAAACGGTTGTTATAGTTATAGCAACCGTTTTTTTCTATCACAGCTCAAATACACAAGGTATAAACAATACTTTTATTAAAAAGGGGTTGTCATGCGATAAGAAATATACTGTTATTGCCATCAAGGCGGGCTCTTGCCTAAATTGTCTTTCTAATATAAAAATAATTTTAGAAAAAGAGCAGAATGTTGTAATGGTTTTATCAGGAGTGAGAAAAAAAGAAATGATCCCATATTTGCAGGAGAAACTTGGTTTGGAAAAAGTGGATTTTTCAAAAATAGAAATTATTAATGATGATACTATTTTCCAATTGCTGTCACCAAATGGCTACCACACATTGTCAGAGATACATAATTGTAAAGTTATCCTTAATATTAATTTGGCAGATGATCAAGAGGTGAATGATTTTTTAGATAGGAATAAAGCCAGTGTGCAAAATGCTACTGATTCGCTTTTACTGGAAGAAAATGAAAACTTTGTTTTAAATTCCTTTTGTAAAATTAGAGTTTTAAACACTAAAAATATAGTTGCTTTTAACCAAGTCTTGAATAAATTGGCGGTACTTAATTTACGTGATGGATATATAAAAAAGGTTATTTCACTATCTCAGGAAGAAAATGATATAATAAATTTTGCGTTTTTTGAGAATATTATTAAAAAGCAAGAAAAGAATAACCAGTTGCAATATAACAAGTATATAAAATTTATCAAACAGGGTAAACTCAAGATTTACCCTATAAATTTTGATGTGCTCGATGGGAAAATACATGTCTTTTATCAAGTTGAATACCCTGAGTATGTAGATTCCATATCAGCGTATAAAAGATTTGGAATTTGTATAAGAAGGTTAGACTCTTTATACAATGTGGAAGCTAGTTACTACATGCTCAGAAATACAGCAAAAAGGCCCGATTGCTTTACTGATGGCAGTCTTAATTTCGATTTTACATGCGTTAGCGATACAATGTACAAAATGCAAGTATATTGTGACCCTGTTAATTTAGATAATTTTAAAAACCAGGTTTATGCCTATTATAAGGTTTCGCCATTTTCCAAAGAACTTGAATTAGTAAATTTTTCAAAATTAAATATCCCAGAGGCTTTTGTAAAAACAAATCTTTATTATAGCCTTCTATCAGGAGGTACTCAGATATATGATGGCAAGGAAATGACACTCTTTACTTCATTGCCTCTTATTTATGGCTCTGATGGTAAGGTAAAATATGTACTAGATAAACAATTCGAAAAATTACCTTCAGATTCACTTGAGGATTTTATTAGATCGCATTATTTTTACATGCTACCATCTACAGATAATGATAATTTATATATTGTAGCTTTGAATTGGAGGCATGACTTTAGGGTAATATTAGACATAAGAAGAAGCTCAAAAAGCATTTTGAGGCAAGAAGTGTCTGATATGAATAAGAATGATATGATGCATTTTGAAAAAGACGGATATATTTATTTTACCAGACAAACAGGGGAAGATTTCTATCTACTTAGGAAGAAGCTAAATTTTGTAAAATAGCTCCTAAATGTAACTATATTAGGAGGAATATAACTCTGTTCGGCAATCCTACGAGGATTGATGTAAGTATGAAAATTTGTGCAACCCTTGCAGCAATGTGAGGGTTATTTTTTGCAGTATCCAATCCACAAAGTCCATTTTCAATTGTTAATATATTTCACAATTGCAATTTACAATCGTACCCTTAACTTCGCAGCCCGAAAAGAACATGCAGCCACTAACCAATAGATCCAAAGTAGTTGTCAATAAAAAGATGTCCCTGATGGAACGTCTTTATTTGCCTGCCATCATTAAAGGCATGTTCATTACCTTTAGTCATTTATTTAAGAAAGCTGCTACGGTTAAGTACCCTGAGCAAAAGCGTCCGTTCGCCCCTGTATATAGAGGTATGCACGTTCTTAAGCGTGACGAGATGGGACGCGAAAACTGCACCGCTTGTGGTCTTTGTGCTGTGGCCTGCCCCGCAGAAGCAATCACTATGGTAGCCGCTGAAAGAAAGCCCGGCGAGGAAATGAAATTTCGCGAAGAGAAATATGCTGCCGTTTATGAAATCAATATGCTGCGTTGCATTTTTTGTGGATTATGCGAAGAAGCCTGCCCCAAAGAAGCAATATTTTTGACAGACAGAATTACCCCAACAGAATACAACCGCGAAAACTTTATATATGGTAAAGATAAATTAGTGGAGCCGCTTGCTCTTGAGCAACGCATAGATGTAACCAAAAGACAACAATACACCAGAGATTAATAAATGAGCGAGTACCTATTTTATTTTCTTGCATTTGTGTCCATATTCGCGGCACTGCTGGTGGTGACTGCAAAAAATCCTATACATAGCGTACTGTTTCTTATCGTTACCTTTTTCGCCATCGCAGGTCAGTATATAATTCTTAATGCACAGTTTTTGGCTATCGTACATATAATAGTATATGCCGGTGCCATAATGGTATTGTTTTTATTTGTACTGATGTTATTAAACCTCAATAAAGAAAGCGAACCAGTAAAAAGCTATTTGATGAAAGGCATTGGCGTATTGGCTGGATGCTTATTAGCTTTGGTAATGGTAGCAGCCTTGCACAAATCAACCATGTCGCCAGCCTTGGGAAATCCGAATGAAGATATTGGCCTTGTGGGAAACCTAGGCAAAGTGCTTTTTAAAGAATATGTAGTACCTTTTGAAGTGTCGTCATTATTATTTCTTTCAGCAATGATTGGAGCAGTAATGCTTGGCAAACGTGACCCAAAAATAGAACCCGTTAACGAAATCACAAATTGAAAGTACCAATAGAACATTATATATTATTGAGCACCGTGCTATTTTGCATTGGGGTGATGGGTGTGCTGCTACGCAGGAATGCTATTATATTATTAATGTGTGTTGAAATCATGCTCAATGCTGTGAATTTATTGATGGCTTCTTTCAGCACTTATCATGGCGATGCTGCCGGGCAGATATTTGTATTCTTTATTATGGTGGTAGCTGCAGCTGAAGTTGCAGTAGGATTGGCGTTAATCGTGATGATATATCGCAATTTCAAAACCACCGATATTAACCTCTTTAACAAACTTAAATGGTAAATGGCTGATTTAGTTTACCTCATACCGCTACTGCCTTTTCTAGGTTTTGTAATCAATGGATTGGCGGGCAAACGCTTACCCAAGCCAGTGGTTGCTACTATAGCATGTGGCACAATATTGGGTTCGTTTATATTATCTATATTATGTTTCAAACAAGTAATTGATGAAGGTGCTTTCACTGCTGTGCTATATGATTGGATTAGTGTGGGCGATACCCATATACAAATTGCATTTCAGATAGACCAGTTGAGCACCATGATGATGCTCATTATAACAGGAATCGGATTCCTCATCCACATGTATTCCGATGGATATATGCATCATGATGATGGATTTCACAGATTTTTTGCCTACCTCAATTTATTTATCTTCTCTATGTTATTACTCGTGATGGGTAGTAATTATATGTTGATGTTTTTTGGTTGGGAAGGTGTTGGGCTATGTTCATACTTGCTCATCGGATTTTGGTATAAGAACAAAGAATTTGGTGTTGCTGCCCGCAAAGCTTTTATCATGAACCGTATTGGTGATTTGGGATTATTGCTTGGCATTTTTATGATATTTAATACTTTTGGAAGTATAGAATATGCTGATGTTTTCAAAAATGCCTATGCACATGGCGACTCAACAAATATTATATGTATATTATTATTTGTAGGAGCAATGGGCAAATCGGCACAGATACCATTATATACTTGGTTGCCCGATGCGATGGCAGGACCAACGCCCGTTTCAGCACTGATACATGCAGCTACCATGGTAACCGCGGGTATATACTTGGTGGTTCGAAGCAATGTATTATATATCATGTCGCCCAATGCATCTGAATTGATTATGTATGTTGGTCTAGCCACTGCCATGATTGCAGGAACAATCGGCATAAAACAAAACGATATTAAAAAAGTACTGGCATATAGCACCGTAAGTCAGTTGGGATATATGTTTGTGGCACTGGGTGTGGGTGCATATACCACGGCCATGTTCCATTTATTGACCCATGCATTTTTCAAAGCATTGTTATTCTTGGGTTCTGGCTCTGTAATACATGGTATGGGTGGCGAACAAGACATTCGCAAAATGGGTGGATTGAAAAAAGCATTGCCGATAACTCATATCACTTTTTTAATTGGAACCTTAGCAATTACGGGTGTTCCCTTCTTCTCCGGATTTTTCTCAAAAGACGAAATATTGGCAATGGCTCATGGTCATTCTGATATCGTATTCACACTTTTAGCAATGGCTTCGGTACTCACTGCTATATATATGTTCCGACTATATTTCTTAGTATTCCGTGGCAATTTCCGTGGCACGCATCATCAAAAAGAACACTTGCATGAAAGTCCGATGAGTATGACTATACCCTTGATGGTATTGGCTGTATTAGCGTCTGTGGCTGGATTCTTAGGCATGCCGGGTTGGATGAGCGACAATCATATACTCAATCATTTTTTACATCCGATTGTGGAAGGTTCAAGTCATTTCCATCCATCAGAATTTTTTGAATATACTGTACTGGGGATTTCAATTGTGGTATTGGCAGTTATCATATTTAGTGTTCGCAATTATTATATAACAAAATCTATAGTGCCTGAATCTGACGAAGCAGAAACTGGATTTTCAAAAGTACTATCACACAAATATTATATCGATGAAATATATAATACTTTATTTGTAAAACCTATTGAAGCACTTTCTGTATTCCTTCACAAAGTGGTGGACAATCAAATTGTGGATGGTATAGTTAATAGCATAGCATGGTGTGTGAAGCAAAGTGCAAATCTATTGAGACTATTGCAGGACGGTAAACTTGAGTGGTATATGGTAGGAATGGTGGCAGGAGTTTTATTAATCTTAGTCTTTAATTTTTTCATGTAACATGGCAGTATTACTTATATTCATACCGCTGTTTGCATCACTGCTGTTTTTGTTTATCAAAGGCAGTATGGGAAAAACAATTGCTTTATCTTTTTCAGTATTAAACTTAATATTTAGTATATATCTATTAAGTAGTTTCGATGCACAAAGTGATGAAGGATTTCAATTTACATTCGACCAACCTTGGGTAGAGAGTATAGGGATTTCATTTTGTGGAGGACTTGATGGGATATCCTTATTAATGATTTTGCTCACCAACTTATTGGTGCCTATTATTATACTTTCTTCTTATGGCAAAACCCCTGAATACCCTGCCGCATTTTATGGATTAATTATACTAATGCAAGCTGGGCTGAATGGTGTTTTCATAGCAACAGACGGATTATTATTTTATGTTTTCTGGGAAATAACTCTTATTCCTATATGGTTTATATGTGCATATTGGGGCGGTGAAAACAGAGTGCCTGTTACCATCAAGTTCTTTATATATACTTTTGCTGGCAGCTTATTTATGTTGGTCGGTTTAATATATTTATATTTGAACACACCAGGCGATCATAACTTTAGTTGGGAAGCCCTGCAAATGGGAGCCCGAAGCCTCGATGCAGCCGGCCAACAAATAGTATTTTGGTTTATATTTTTAGCATTCGCCGTTAAAATTCCTATAGTCCCATTCCATACTTGGCAACCCGAAACATATACAGTTTCACCAGCTCCTGGCACGATGCTGTTATCAGGTATTATGTTAAAAATGGGTATATATGGAATCATACGTTGGTTGCTTCCTTTCGCACCTGACTTGGTTTCCGCAGGATTTAATTTACCCATTGTATTATGTATTATAGGTGTAGTTTATGGTGGTTGGATTGCCATTAAACAAACTGATATGAAAAAAATAGCAGCATATTCTTCCCTATCGCATGTGGGATTAATTGCTGCAGGAATATTTACATTAACTATAGATGGTTTGCAAGGTGCGGTAATACAAATGGTGAATCACGGTATTAATATAGTTGGATTATTTTTAGCTATAGAATTAATAGAACGCAGAACAGGAACACGTGACCTTACCAAGCTGGGAGGCATTGCCACCAAGGCACCAAGGCTTTCTGTATTATTTATGATTATAGTTTTAGGTTCATTAGCTGTACCTTTAACAAATGGTTTTGTGGGAGAATTTTTATTGTTAAAATCTATATATAGTATCAATATTTATATGGCGGCAATTGCTGGATTAACTGTTATATTTTGTGCCGTATATATGTTGCGTTTATATAACCTTGCCATTTTTGGCGATGTTACAAGTTATACTGTTGATATTAAAGATTTGAATACCCGTGAAACTATTTTAATGGGTATCATAGCATTACTTGTTATCATACTTGGTGTATATCCACAACCCATTTTTGATATATCAAAACAAGCCATCGAAACATTCCAAACCACACTAACGCTAAAATAACCGCATAGAAAAGACCCAATGAAACTATTAATAGGACTTTCAGTACTTGCAGTAATCACAATGATGATGGGATTGTTTAAATCTCGCAAAATTGTTTTGCCAGTTGTGGTATTAGGTCTATTGGGTTTATTATATATAGCTTCGGGATATGGATGCTATTGCGAAGATAAAATGTTTGGTATGTATATTAACGAACATCAGTTTTTGAAGATGTTCGATATCAATAAAAATTCTGGACTTGTTGGCCTGATCATGATATCAGGTTTACTTATTACTATATTGGCCCATAAAGGATTTAACTATACTGAAAACCACCGTGCCGATATGCATGCCCTGATGCTATTTAGTATGTGTGGTGCCGTTATCGCTGTGAGTTATACAAACCTATTGATGCTGTTTTTGGGTATCGAAATAATGTCCATTCCGTTATATATAATGGCGGGCAGTAATAAGCATGATTCAAGCAGTAATGAGAGTGGTCTTAAGTACTTTTTATTAGGTGCATTTGCCACAGGATTTTTGTTATTCGGACTGGCATTGATATATGGTGCGACTGGAAGTTTTAATGTAAATCAAATATATAATTATACCCATAACCAACTGAATGTATCAGGCGGAATTTTTAAAATGGGTATCGTGTTTACAATGGTAGGTCTGGTATTTAAAATAGGTGCTGCACCTTTCCATTTCTGGACTCCCGATGTGTATAGTGGAGCTCCGAGTATTATAACTTCTTTCATGTCCACTGTGGTAAAAATTGCGGGCTTTGGTGCTTTGATATTTTTCTTCAACGGTGTGCTGCATCCGATGGGAGCAGAGTGGGGCAAAACCTTTGCAATTATTTCTGCAGCTACCATGATACTCGGAAATGTGACTGCAGTATATCAAATTTCTTTAAAACGAATGTTGGCCTGGAGCAGTGTTGCACACGCAGGATATTTATTAATGACCGTAGCAGCAAATGGCAACAATGTGCCCAAAGCAGTGGTATTATATTTGGCTGCTTATTCACTTGCAAGTATTGCCACATTTGCAGTATTGATTACTACAGGCAAAGAAAATTTTGAAGACTATAATGGTTTAGGGAAACGCAACAAATGGTTAGCAATTGGGCTTACTATATCATTATTATCATTAGCTGGAGTTCCGCCATTGGCCGGCTTTATGGGCAAGTATTATTTGTTCACCACCGTATATGAACAATATCCTTGGTTGGTTATTGTAGCTATTTGTACTTCTGCAATTAGTATATATTATTACCTAAAAACTATTATAGCAGCCTGGTTCAAAAAAGGTAGTGAAGATGCTATTCAAGTTCCACTATCAACCGTATTTGTAATACTTGTTTGTATACTCGGATTGATTGCTTTGGGATTGATGCCGCAGGTCGTTTTGGATTTGGCGTAATTCGTTCGTTTCGACTCCGCTCAACGAACGTTTGTAATTATCTAATCATACTCCGCAGGCTCAGAGGAGCCGCCCGCTGGCTGAGCTGTCCCGAATCTTATTCGGGAGAAGCCAACATTACTATGATGCGTTTTATTTTTGCATTAGGCTAAACCAGGCAGTAATTCTGGGTTTCGATTTATTAATGCTTCTTTCTTTTTCCTACTCCGACCTTGCACTTGTTTTTCCCCTTTAAGTGCTTTGTCAATTCTATTAAATTATTCTGTATAAACTAGTTTTACAGGTAAATGCTTTCTAGTAAAATTTGCTCCTTCACCATTTTGGTGTTGTTGTAATCTTAGTTCCAAATTATTCGTACTCCCTATATAATAGCTTCTATTCGCACATTCTAAAATATACATCCATCCTATCATAGCAATTACAAACTTGAATTTTAAATATTCTGAGATTCCGTTTTCAAAACTCAAACATACAATTTTTTCATCTGTTAGTGCAATATTAACTTTGCTTCATGCTCGACATCGAAACATACCGGAATTATTGTATCGCCAAAAAAGGAGTTATCGAAGAATTCCCGTTTGATAATGAAACCTTAGTATTTAAAGTCTGCGGAAAAATGTTTGCATTAAGCAATGTCAATAATTTTAGAAGTATCAATCTAAAATGCGATCCCGAAGAAGCAGTTGATTTACGAGAACGCTACGATGCTGTGCAACCCGGTTATCACATGAATAAACAGCATTGGAATACTATTATAATAGATGGAAGTTTACCGCTTAAATTTTTATGTGAGCAGATAGATAATTCGTATAATTTGGTGGTGAAATCTTTGCCTAAAAAAGTAAGGGAAACTTTGCTTTGAATAATACACTTTGTGGTTGGTGATGGTTCGACTACGCTCACCATGGCCAAGCACACCCAGGGTGCAAGTGAAGTCTTTGCCGAAAAAGGTTAGAGAAACATTGCTTTGATTTTACCTCTGCTGCATTAACTTTGCACCACTAAAAAAAATCTATAATATTATTATGAGTAAAGTAACTGTAGTAGGTGCCGGCAATGTGGGAGCCACTTGTGCCGATGTAATAGCCCACAAAGAATTATGCAATGAATTGGTATTGGTCGATATCAAAGAAAATTTTGCTGAAGGCAAAGCTCTTGATATTTGGCAAACCGCCCCAGTGGATATGTATGATACCCGCATCACAGGTAGCACTGCCGATTATAGCAAAACCGCCAACAGTGATGTAGTGGTAATCACCAGCGGACTTCCCCGCAAACCAGGTATGAGTCGCGATGACCTTATTCAAACCAATGCAGGAATTGTAAAATCAGTTACTGAAAATATTATTAAATATTCTCCCAATGCTATTATTATAGTGGTATCAAATCCTTTGGATGTGATGACCTATTGTGCATTCCTCACTGCTAAAATAGATAGTAGTCGTGTATTCGGTATGGCTGGTATTTTGGATACGGCTCGTTACCGTGCATTCCTTGCTACTGAATTAAATTGCTCACCAAAAGATATACAAGCGGTATTAATGGGTGGTCATGGTGACACTATGGTTCCACTCCCTCGTTATACCACTGTTGCAGGAATTCCTGTTACCGAATTGGTTGCCGAAGATAAATTAAATGCGATTGTAGAACGCACCAAAAAAGGTGGCGGCGAAATTGTAAACTTATTGGGAACTTCTGCATGGTATGCTCCTGGAGCATCTGCCGCTCAAATGGTGGAAGCAATTTTGCGTGATCAGAAACGTATATTCCCAGTGTGTGCGTGGTTGCAAGGCGAGTATGGTTTGAAAGATGTATATCTTGGAGTTCCAGTTGTACTTGGCAAAAATGGAATCGAAAAAATTATTGAATTAAAATTAAATGATGACGAGAAAAAATTATTAAACGAAAGTTCAGCTGCTGTGAAAGAAGTAATGAATGTTTTGGATAATTTAAATCAAGTTACCGCATAAATAGTAACCACCAAAAACCTATTAATATATTGAGCCGACTAATAACCAAGGTCGGCTCTTTTTTTTTAGACACATTATATAATACTCAATTGCAAAAACTCAATACCATATTCGAAGATAATCATCTGATTGCTGTGAACAAACCTTCGGGCATGTTGGTGCAGGGCGATAAGACGGGAGACTTGTGTTTGATTGATTACACCAAAGAATATATAAAAGAAACCTATAATAAACCCGGCAATATATTTTGTGGTTGTATACATCGGATTGACAGACCTGTAAGCGGTTTGGTACTAATGGCAAAAACATCAAAAGCATTGGAACGAATGAACAAAATTTTTAGTCAACGTGAAGTACAAAAAACCTATTGGGCATTGGTCGATAAAAAACCGATGAATATAAAAGATACACTCACACATTATATAATAAAGAACGAACAGCAGAATAAAGTAAAAGCATATAATAAGCCAACACCGAATGCTTTACAAGCTGTTTTGGAATATGAACTGATTAAACAACTCGGCACTCAATATATATTAGAAGTAAAACCACATACGGGTCGTCCACACCAGATTCGTTCGCAGCTCGCAGCAATTGGTTGTACCATAGTGGGTGATGTAAAGTATGGCTCCCCTGCCCCATTAGCCGATGCTGCAATTGGATTGCATGCGAAGGAATTGAGGTTTATACATCCGGTAAAAAATGAAGAAGTATATATTGATGCGAAGGTTCCGAAATTGTTTTTATAATATATTATTCTAGCTTTCTGATTTCATTATAATATTTCGTCCCTATGGGCAATGCTGTTAAGTTAAGGAATATCTATTGCCGTTGTTCCGATACTTCGGAATCAGCCAACGGATTAATAGGAATAGGTGCTCGGCTTTAGCCACATTGTTTTCTGCGGCTAATTCCGAAGTATCGGAACAATACATTATATATTCTCAGTCCCCTGCTCTGAAGAGCAGGGCAATAGATTAGCATTTTCTCTTAACTTAACAGCATTGCCCTGCGGGACTTGGTAATTCTACATAAACAAATTACTACCGATATATGGTCCCGATGGAACTATAATACTATTTGCTAAAAAGTCCCTACGGGATTATATATTGGTAAAAATAAATAACCCTATACAGGAAAGCCCCGTAGGGGCGAAATATTAAAAACGGAAAATATATATAATTACCTCAACCCCTCCAGTACCTTCACAATTGCTTCCTTAATCCTTGCCGCATCGGCTTTTTGTAATACCGATACAAATATCGCAGGATTATTTTTCTTCGCCATCCACGTGGCTTGCAGGTTTTCAAATATTTCTTGCTCTTGTATTAAATCTGTTTTATTAAATACCATTAAAGTGGGTTTATCTGCCGCACCTATATCAACCAAAGTCTGGTTCACTACATCAATTTGCTCTTCAAAATTTTTATGTGATACGTCCACCACATGCAACAAAGCATCAGCTTCACGCACTTCATCCAAAGTAGATTTGAAACACTCGACTAATTGGTGAGGCAATTTGCGTATAAAACCAACCGTATCACTCAACAAAAAATTATGCCCGTCAATATATACTTTTCGCACGGTAGCATCGAGTGTAGCAAATAATTTATTCTCGGCAAGCACGTCACTTTTGCTCACCATATTCATGATGGATGATTTGCCCACATTGGTATAACCCACCAGTGCCAAGCGTTTCACACCCGTCCTATTTTTCCGCTGACCTATATTAATACGATCTATATCTTCCAGTTTATCTTTCAGCAAACTTATCCTATCACGAATTACACGACGGTCGGTTTCTATTTCTCTTTCTCCTGGACCACGCATACCTACACCGCCTTTTTGCTTTTGCAAGTGAGTCCACATTCTTGTTAATCGTGGCAGCATATATTGGTTTTGTGCCAACTCTACCTGCGTTTTTGCTTGTGAGGTACGGGCATTGCGGGCAAAAATATCCAATATTAAATTGCTTCGGTCTAATATTTTTACTTCTCCAATCTCTGTCTCAATATTTCTTATTTGTGAAGGTGTGAGTTCGTCATCAAATACCACGATATCGGCTTCGTATTCTTTTATATAGGAAACTATATCAGCCAATTTCCCTTCGCCCACATACGTACGTGGATGCACTTTTTGTAGTTTTTGTGTGAATTGCTTTAAAGGTTTGGCTCCACAGGTTTCAATCAAAAAAGCAAGCTCATCTAAGTACTCCACAGTTTGGGTATCACTCTGTTCGGGAGTCTGCACGGCCACTAGCACAGCAGTTTCTTGCTTGGCAGCGGTATCATATAATTTGGTTTTTATCACGATTACAAAGATACGGGTGCGATGCAATTCCTTATTACACTATTCACATATGTTCAAATTCTTTTCTTTACAATTAGGTTTTTATTTGCGATTATTGCAATCAATAAATTCATACAGTTATGTCAAAAGGAAAAGATACCAAAAAGGAAGTTAAGAAAGCTCCTACCAAAACTCCAAAAGAAAAGAAAGCTGAAAAAAGAGAGAAGAAAAACAAATAGTTTTTTTCTTTTTCTATGCCTTGTATCGATGTTAGGTTTTAACATCGATGGGTTGTTATGCTCTTTTGAGTAAACATACAATACTACATTTGTGATTTATATTTTTATAATACATTTGGCTGTAATAAAATTTTATCCGTATATATATATTATAATGATTGGGAAAACATTTGGAAGAAAGCCTAGTGGGGAAAGATTAAAAAAAATACAGCAATCACCCAATTATAAGCACGGCACTTTCCAGAATATCGAACCTACTGAAGTGCTTTTAAAAACTGCTTCGAGAATGAAAATGCTGAAGGATTTTTTAAACAAATCTAAATCGGTAAATCCACCAAAAAAACTTCCTTCTGTAAAAACAAACTTAAAAGATATAATTGCTGACAAGCCTACCATTGTTTGGTTTGGACATTCCTCCTATTTTATCAAATCGAAAGATTATAATATATTAGTCGATCCAGTTTTTAGTGGCAGTGCGGCTCCATTTTCATTTATGGTAGAATCATTTGATGGTGCAGATATATATAATGTTGACGATTTACCTATAATAGATTTATTGGTAATTACACACGACCATTATGATCATTTGAATTATCCAACTATTATAAAGTTGAAAGATAAAATCAAACAAATAATTGCTCCGCTTGGTGTGGGAGCACATCTGGAATATTGGGGAATTGATCCAAACAAAATTACCGAACTTGACTGGTGGGATGAGAAAAATATTAATGAAGAAATTAAGTTCATCGCCACACCTGCAAGGCATTTTACAGGCAGAAGCATCAAACGCAATGAAACGCTCTGGACTTCGTATGTATTATATATTCATGGCAATAAAATATTTTTGGGTGGCGATTCTGGTTATGATAAACAGTTCAAAATTATCGGAGAAAAACATGGCCCATTCGATTTGGCTATACTTGAAAGTGGTCAGTACGGCGATGCTTGGCCTTATATACACATGCTTCCAGAAGAAACGGTGCAAGCCGCTATCGACCTCGGTGCAAAAGTATTGCTGCCCGTTCACTGGGGCAAGTTTGCATTGGCCTATCACGATTGGAATGACCCGATAAAACGTATCATGCAAGCATCAGATAAAATTACAGTTGTGAATCCCAAAATTGGGGAATTATATATTATTGGTAATTCATTTGAGAATGAAAAGTGGTGGGACTTGGTATAATATATAACCAACTTATAATTTCATAAAAAAACCTAGAATGGGGAGTGGAAATGCAAAACCTGAGGCAGCAACTCGTGCAAATCCCACTTGAAATGCAGCGTTTTTATTTGATTGTAATCTTAAGCCTGGTATAAGGATCGAACTACCACCAACAATTGAGCCGCCATCACTAGGCAATATAAAAGAATCGAACACCAATGTTACTGTTTTGGTTATAGTTGCCATCCCTGCTATAGAATATAGAGTTTGCCCAGAACTAGTTCCACCGTATCCTACTATACCATAGCCCCCTGACACGGTAATATTATTTTTTCTATCGCCAATTGTTGCAGCACCAAATGGCAAAGCCATATAAAAATCAGGCAAGGTCCATGATCCTGTGCCTAATAGTGCACCAATACCCAAGTGGAAATTATCAGCTAGCTTCATACTGTATTTGGCATCAAATACAATAGGGGTAGCCAGCCAGGAGCTCATTATGCCTATGCTAAAATCATCGGTAACACCATAGTGAATTTCGGGCCCGAATATATGTATTAGGGCATATATGTCCCCTTTCTTAACGGGTAAGCCATTTGTTGTGAGAAAGTATCTTGTGGCAAATACTTGGCCGGATTCAAAATCACCTTTTGACTTTACTACGTCTTTGTTAAGAACTCTAATTTCTTTTATGGTAGATTTTGAAATGGCTACTTGCCCTATAGTTTTAGTTTCAATAATTACTTGGTAGGCATCATTCGAAATAATTTTACCAATTAATTCGCTTCCATCTGCTTTAACTACAATATACGTAGCTGATGTATCGACTACGATTTGCGAATATGCTTTTTCTGTAAGCAATGCCAATACAAAAAAAGCGATGATGCAGGTTAATTTTTTCATAATTATAAATTGTTACTTAATTGTTAATGAAATTAATAATTTTCAAAGGTAAGTGATTTACTATATAGGGGGCAATTTTTTTAAAATTGTACCCTATATAGTACGATGGGCAAAAATTTTTGCTGATATTGTGTTACCACACGCTGTTTGATTGGATCGTATATCTCTGTCAATGGATTTAGTTGGTTAAACGCGTTTTGTATATCAACCGCCCACTCCTGAGTAACATGTTTTCCATTTAATTTAAAACCTATTCGAATATCGGTTCTGCTATATTGTTTGTATTGGTCGGCGTACGAGCGGGCATAGTCAAATCTTTGTTCTCCATAATATATTGATGAGTCCAAATCCGTAGGTGTTTTACGACGGCCGCCAGCAACAGTGGTTTTGAGGTTTATACTAAATATATTATTCTTTTTGCGTCCCATTTTCCACTCCTTCCCAATGAGTGCGTTTATTACATATTTACCATTGAAAGCAGTATTATATTCTTTGCCTGAAAGTGTTTTATATCTACTATCGAAAAACGAAGTGGTGAGCAACCAATAATATCCTTTGCTAAAGTTTTTTTCAAACGTAATTTCAATACCCTTATTGGTTCCAGTTCCTTTATTTGTAAGCTTGTTACGCACCGGCAAACTGCTAAACTCTGCACCAAAATTAAGTAAGGTAAAACTACTATTCGTAACAGTATCTGCAGGAATATTATATAAATATTGATAATAGGTTTCTATTTTCAAGCGAACTGTTTTTCCAAACATTTGCTCATACCCCAACACAAAATGATGGGCCTTACTAAAATCTAATGTCGTATTGTTTTTTACATACTGACCTTGGTTATTTAAAACCTGCGAATAGTATATTTCCAAAGGTTGTAACATGCTGTGCAACCCATAACCAATAGTGAAATTTTTGCGGGGCTGCACTGCCCAACGCAGACCAGCCCTAGGTTCGAACGATTTTGATTTATTCATGAACCAATATATATAATGCAATCCCGAATTTAAAGTAAGTTTGGAATTTATGGTATATTTATGTTCTATATATAATTGACTTAAATAATTATTACCATCAAATTGACGAAGCGTTTGCATCTTGCCATAATTATTTAAAAAACTATCTTGCAAATGCGTATACATTTTATTGACAATGACACCTACTCTGACACTGCTTCGTTTATTGATTTTTTGATGATATAAACTGTGAAGAACCCCCTTGATATTTCGTGTGCCTTCTGCATACGATAAAAAAGTATTATTGTCTGGACTTAGCGAATCAACCAATGTTGAACGTTTTTGATATGTAGCCGATAGCATCGTTTTTATGTAGGAGTTTTTATTGATGCGGTATTGATTACTTAAAATTGCTACGCCCATATCGGTACCATTATATATATTGTTTCGTCCATTGCCAAAACTTAAATCTGTCGTATCACGTTTTGAATCTAATAAAGCAATAGAACTTATACCACCTATAGCGGAGAATTGCCAGTGACCGGTTTTTGTTTCTGGGAAATTTAATTTCACTGTCAGGTCTTGGTACTTAGGGATTCCCGCAAAAGTGAGATTAATTCCTAGCGCACTAAAAACTCCCAAAGTAGAATAACGATAATTAATTAAATAACTGCTGCGTTTGCTTTTTTTAATTGGCCCCTCGGCACCAAATTCAAAACCATTAAAACCTATTTGTCCGGTATATTCTCTTTTTTCATTATTCCCATTTCGCAATTTCAAATCGAAAACACCGCTTAAGCAATTTCCGTATCCTGCCGGAAATGCTCCTGTCACAAAATCGCTGCTTGCTAAAGTATTATTATTTAATATAGAAATGGGACCACCTGTGCTACCCTGACTACTGAAATGATTAGGATTGGGGATATCCACGCCTTCCAATCTCCACAACAACCCCATTGGGCTATTTCCCCGAATAACTATATCATTTCTTTGACCACCAACTCCTGACACACCCGCAAAATTTGCAGCCATTCTACTTGGGTCGGCGAGGCTTCCTGCAAATCTATTTGTTTGGTCTGTAGTGAAAAGTCGGCCGCTTACGGTTACCATTTCGTTATTGGTTTTGGATGCATTGGGTGAAGCTTTTATTTTAACTTCTTGAAGTTTGTTCACGTATTCTTCCAACTCTACATTTATTATAGCTTCTTTGGCTGAGTTTACTATAATATCGGGTATTACTACTTCCTTATATCCTTCTTTGGAGAGCCTTAGCGAATGCCTGCCCACAGGGATATGCTCGAATCTGAAATTTCCATTTGCATCTGTTTCTATTATACTACTTGTTGGGATTGTAATGATAGCCACTGCCACATTTCCCAATGGCAACTGACTCTCTTTTTCTTTTACAGTTCCTCTAATTGTTTGTGTATAATTTTGAGCTTGAGAATTTATGTAAAACAATAAGCCAAAAACAAATAAAGTTAATTTAAATAATTTCATTACACAAAAATGTATGTTATATGATAATTCTAAAAAATATTTATGCCCAAACGTGACAATATATATACAAACCGAAAATGAAACCGTATTTAATTAATCAAATCTCAAATCCAACCTTTTGGCTAAATCCTTTAAGTACGGCCTGTCTTCGGCCAATTTTTTAAACCTTTCTTGGTTTGTGAAATAATACGCTTGCTTATCGGTTGAGGCAATCGCTATGATATTAAATTGCGGTCGTATCATATATTTATCGAAAAATATCTGCGACAAATCGGGTTTGCACTCCTCTATCATCGATATATTATGATTGCCTGGAATATTGATATTGATAAAATTATTTTCGCCTAAACTAAACTGAAAAGTGTCTAATACATTGTGCAACATTTTTTTGTTTTTGCTATCTAGTTGCAATTTAAAATCAGCCAGAACATTGTCCAACATTTGCTGGGTGATGATATCAATTTTTACTTCTGCTTGTGGTAAATCTTCGGCTGCTTGAACACTATTTTTGGTGTCGATAATTTTCTGTTTTATTTTATAGATAGCCGACATGCCACCCAAACTCACTGTAGGAGAAACAATATGTGTTTTGGAATTGATGGCAGCTACAGGCTCCTTACTTTCAGCTATAGCAGCCCTTTCAAGAGGAACTGGGTTTAGTTCAAAGTTTTTTTTTATATCAACCAAACTGTTGATGTGACAAAGTTTTATAAGTAATAACTCGACCAATAGTCGTTGGTTTCTGCTGGCTTTATATTGTATATCACTTTGGTTGCAAAGGTTGAGTGCATTGAGCAAAAATGTAGTAGATGCCGCTTTACTTTGCTGTGCATATAATGCTCCGACGGAGTCTGCCACTTCTAGCAATTTAATAGTTTCTGTATCACGACAAACCAACAAATTTCTGAGATGTTCTGATAGTCCATTGATAAATAAATGGCCATCGAAACCTTTGTCCAAAATCTCATCGAACATTACCAAACACTGGGGAACATTTTGCCCCATGCAAGCATCTGTTATTTTAAAATAATAATCATAATCTAAAATATTCAGATTTTCAGCAACACTTTTATATGTGATATTATTCCCCGCATAACTCACCAACTGATCGAAAATAGTGAGGGCATCACGCATCGCACCATCCGATTTTTGGGCTATCACATGCAGGGCTTCATCATCGGCCTGCACACCTTCTTTCAAACAAATTTCTTTGAGGTAAGCCACACAATCTTCAACTTTTATTCTATTAAAATTGAATATCTGACAACGACTCAGAATAGTGGGTAAAATCTTATGACGCTCAGTAGTTGCTAAAATAAAAATAGCATACGCTGGCGGTTCTTCTAGCGTTTTCAAGAATGCATTGAACGCCGCAGTTGAGAGCATGTGAACCTCATCTATAATATATACTTTATACTTAACACCTTGGGGCGGATAACGCACCTGCTCCACCAATCCACGGATATCTTCCACTGAATTATTGGAAGCTGCATCCAACTCAAATATATTAAATGAGCTGCCACTGTCGAACGATTTGCAGCTTTCGCACTCATTGCAGGGTTCAATGTTTGGACCCAGATTTTGACAGTTGATAACCTTCGCCAATATTCTGGCATTGGTAGTTTTACCCACACCCCGTGGGCCGCAGAATAAAAATGCATGAGCCAGATGATTATTGCGTAGCGAGTTCTTCAGCGTCTCAGTGATGTGACTCTGCCCCACCACCGCATCAAACGTGGCTGGCCTATACTTACGCGAACTGACTACAAAATTGTCCATTTATCTACAAAGGTGCGAAATTAATTGAAACGCCTTTCGGTTTGCCCACAATTTTTCAATTAGATTTGCAAATTACACCAATACTCATAAAACCACAGATTTATAATTTTTTAACTCATGAAGAAAATATACATTAGCATCCTTATTAGCATTTTTTGCAACAATTTGTCTGCCCAAAAAAAACAATTGAGCATCGAAGACGCAGTGCTAAAAAAAAATACGACGCTTGCATCTGACAGACTTCAGCAATTGCAGTGGATACCAGGAACAAATGATTATAGCTATATCGGTAAAGTAAATGGCAAAGAGTTTCTCATCATAGCTCACACCGACAACAAACCGACAGACAGCACAGAGGCTACAGATAAGTTTTTATCAATTGTGAAAAGATATGATAAAGATTTTACAGGCTTCCCGAAATTTCCAGCCATTACTTGGCTGTCCAAAGATCGATTTAGATTTATATATAAAGATAAAATTCTTATATATAATCTAGCTTACGATAATCTGAGCAATCCTTATTCTGCAGATTTTAATGGTTTCGAAAATTTTGACTTTGCGAGTGAAACAAGCAATCTCGCGAGCACCCGAAACGACTCCATGTTTGTTACTGTATATAATGAAACTATATTAAACGGGAATCCGAATAATGCAAATATTATATTCGCTCCTACTAAAGATGGGAATGTGCTGGGCCATGCAGTGCATCGCAATGAATTTGGAATTATGAAAGGTACCTTTTGGTCGCAGAAAGGCACCCACTTAGCCTATTATGATATGGATGAAAGCATGGTTACTACCTACCCTATCGTGTCGCTTGAAGACCAACCCAGCAAAGCAAAAATGATTCGCTACCCGATGGCTGGTGATAAAAGCCATGAAGTAAAATTAAAAATTTATAATATGATTACCAAAGCTTCACCTATAGAAGTTAAAACTGCAGGGCCTGCCGAGCAATACCTCACCAATATCAGCTGGTCTCCCGATGAAACACAAGTGTTTATCGCCATTGTAAATCGGGAACAGAATCACATGTGGCTCAATAGCTACAATGCAGAATCGGGTGCGTTTATTAAAACATTATTTGAAGAAAAGCACGATAAATATGTGGAACCTTTACACCCCATGATTTTCCCAAAACACATAAAGAATAAATTTATTTGGCAAAGTAATAGAGATGGATATAATCATTTGTATTTATATAATGCAGATGGTACTTTCGACAAACAACTTACTACTGGAGATTATGAAGTTACCGATTATTATGGCGATGATGACAAAGGCAATATATATTTCCAATCGACCAGAGAAACGCCCACTGAAAAACATATATATAAATTAAATATAAAAGGTGAGCTATTAAGATTGGATACCGGAGAAGGCACGCACAGTTCGATATTCAGCGAAGATTTTTCATTTTTTATTGATATATATAGTAACATAAAAACGCCTCGCGTAGTTAATTTATATAATAATACGAAAAATAAAATTGTTAAGAATTTACTGAATGCTGCAAACCCGATGAAAGATTATAGTATGCCCAATATTAAATTCTTCACCATCAAAGCTGCCGATAATGAAACAGATTTATATTGCCGATTATTAACTCCATCCAATATGATAGCATATAAAAAATATCCTGTGCTTGTATATCTATATGGTGGTCCGCACGCACAGATGGTGGTGAACCAGTGGATGGGCGGTGCCGATTATTGGATGCATGCCATGGCAGAACAAGGTTACATAGTTTTCACAGTCGATAATCGTGGTAGCATGAATCGTGGTCGTGATTTTGAAAATGTAACGCACAGGCAACTCGGCACTATAGAAATGGCCGACCAACTTACTGGTGTGGAATGGCTCAAAAAACAAGAATTTGTGGATTCCACAAGAATGGCGGTGCACGGTTGGAGTTTTGGTGGATTTATGACAACCACTATTATGACCAAATCTCCCAATACTTTTAAAGTAGGTGTATGTGGTGGACCTGTAATTGATTGGAGTATGTATGAAATAATGTATACCGAAAGATATATGGATATGCCCAGCGAAAATCCTGAGGGATATAAGAATGCAAACCTATTAAACTATGCCGATAAACTACGAGGGAAACTATTGATGATACACGGCACTAGCGATGATGTAGTGCTATGGGAACATAGTTTGAAATACATAAAAGCAAGTGTAGAAAAAGGCAAGCAACTCGATTATTTTGTATATCCCGAACACCTGCATAATGTAACGGGTAAAGACCGTGCACACTTAATTGTGAAGATTACGAATTATATAAAGGATAATTTGAAGTAGTAGACTGTCAGTCTGAGTTTATCGAAGACGGTGTTTGGAAGCACATTCCAGTTTGCCCACCCTTTGATAAACTCAGGATGACAAACTTTTCAATTCCGCGGAACTTTCTGCTCTTTAATTATTTCTCGTCCCAACCATTTCTTGTTATTTTTATCCCAATAATATTTTATACTATCTTCATACATTTTATTTCGATTTTGAGTATATTTTCTCCATTGGGGTATATTGTTAGTATCGAAATAGGTAATGTTTTCAGAAGTGAACCAATCTTCATACCTAGGATTCACAGCGAATGTACCATAATGTTTTGTAGTAATTTCTGCAATGCTTCCATTTGATTGGAAATTAGTAATTGGTCTTGCTGAGAGTTGAGAGTTCTTAAAGCTCACATTGTCTTCCGTTTCAAAAGTAATATTTCCATGCAAATCATATAATATAATTTCCTTTTCTTATTTTCCCAAGGTATAATCTTTGCAGAAATTTTATTTGAGTTGTTATAATAATATTCTGTTGGAGTTTCAGACAGTATTGTATGTGAATCTGCTTCTTTTTATGAAATGCAATAATAGTAATTTTAGTATAAATAAACCAACTACAGGAAGCATACATCCCACTTAATTGCGGGAGCCCCAAAGTCTTGATAATTTATACTTTATACTTTATACTCCACTTGTGGATTGAAAAAATTAAAATTTCCCCATATCCGTTGTAAATTTGAACCTTTAAATTTTACCCGAACAATGATAGTAAGAAACGACTGGAAATTATCTGAAATACAAGACATATATAATCGACCACTGCTCGATTTGGTATATGATGCAGCTACCGTGCACCGCGAGAACAAAGCCTATAGTGAAGTGCAAGTAAGTAGTTTGATATCCATAAAAACTGGCGGATGCAAGGAAGATTGTGCCTATTGTCCGCAAGCCGCACGTTACGATACGGACATTAATGTGCATCCCTTAATGTCACTTGAGAAAGTAATGGGAATGGCACAACAAGCCAAAGACAATGGTGCATCACGCCTTTGCATGGGTGCTGCCTGGCGTGAAGTGCGAGACAATAGTGACTTCGATCGTATCTTGGAAATGGTAACAGAAGTTAATGATTTGGGATTGGAAGTTTGCTGCACATTGGGCATGCTTACCTACGAGCAAGCCGAACGCCTAAAGGACGCAGGATGTTTTGCCTATAATCACAATATAGATACTTCGTCAGATCATTATGATAAGATTATCACAACCCGCACTTATGATGACAGATTGAATACCATAAAGAATGTTCGCAAAGCAAAAATGACAGTTTGCAGTGGTGGTATTATAGGACTTGGAGAAACTGATGAAGACAGAGTTAAAATGTTGCATACCTTAGCAACCATGGAAATACACCCAGAATCAGTTCCTGTAAATGCTTTAGTTCCTGTAGAAGGTACACCATTAGAACATAATAAACGTGTTGAAATAGATGCGATGCTTCGTATGATAGCCACTGCAAGAATCATTATGCCCAAAAGTGTGGTACGTTTATCAGCCGGAAGAAATGAAATGAGTGTAGCCGAACAAGCACTCTGTTTTATGGCGGGAGCAAATTCGATTTTCGCAGGCGAGAAATTATTGACCACACCCAATCCAACTTTCGATACCGATATGCACATGTTCGGATTATTGGGATTGACTCCAAGAAAACCTTTTAAAGATAGAAACCTACAAACTGTTACAGCAGCGACCAATGCCATGAGTAATGAGTGAAAATAGTTATTTTGAGCAGGATTTAACAGCACGAATCAATAAAAGAAAAGAGGCGGGATTACTTCGCAGTTTGATGGTGAATAATCATTTGGTCGATTTTTGCTCGAATGATTATATAGGTTTTTCTCAACATCCCGATTTATATATACCTTCTGAAAAGCCCATGGCATCAGGTGCTACAGGCTCTCGATTAATTTCTGGAAATTCTATTATAGCAGAAGAAACCGAGGATCTTATTGCAAAATATCATGATACACCTGCTGCATTAATTTTCAATACAGGCTATATGGCCAATGTTGGTTTGCTTGCTTGCTTGCCTGAGAAAGATGATACTTATATATATGATGAATTGGTGCATGCAAGTATAATAGATGGCATGCGATTAAGTCTAGCAAAAAGATATAAGTTCAAACACAATAGTCTGCTCGACTTAGAACAAAAATTACGTGCTGCAAGTGGTAGTATATATGTTGTGGTTGAATCTATTTATTCGATGGACGGTGATGCTGCTCCACTACTTAATATTGCCAAACTATGCAAACAATATAAAGCGGCTTTAATAGTTGATGAAGCACATGCTATTGGAATATTTGGCAAAGATGGCAAAGGATTGGTGAATGAACTGGGCATGGAAAAAGTAGTTTTTGCCCGCATTGTTACTTTTGGAAAAGCTTTGGGATTGCATGGTGCTGCAGTACTTGGCAGTGCAAACTTGAGAGAGTATATGATAAACTTTGCACGTTCATTTATATATACTACCGCTTTGCCACCACACTATTATATACAAATACAAGAAGCGTATAAATTATTACCACAGGCAAACAGAAAAAAATTATTTTCATTAATTGCAGTTTTTAAAGATGCGATTAAAAATATACAACAGGCTTCGTTTATTGATAGCCCTTCTCCTATTCAAGGAATTGTGTTGGGCGATAATAACAAAGCGGTGAAATTGGCAAAACATTTAAAGCAGGAAGGATTCTTCACCAAAGCTATCCTTTCACCCACTGTTGCAAAGGGCACAGAGCGTTTGCGTATATGTTTGCATAGCTTTAATACCGAGAAAGAAATATACAAACTGGTGGACGAAATACAAGTTTTTTTGAAATGAAATTTATTATAGCTGGTATACATACAGGAATTGGCAAAACTATATGTTCTGCTATACTTGCAGAAGCACTCGGATATGATTATTGGAAACCTATACAAGCCGGTGATTTGGAAAACTCAGACTCTGTATTTGTAAAAAAAAATATATATAATACAAACTGTACTATACATCCAGAAGCTTATCGTTTATCCTTGGCAGCCTCACCACACTGGGCTGCACAGCATGATGGTATTGCAATACAAAAAGAAAATATTATAATTCCAGAAACAAAAAACGGACTTATTATAGAAACTGCTGGCGGTGTAATGAGTCCGCTTGGCGATGATTTTTTGAATCTAGACCTGATATTGAATTTTAATTTACCTGTGATACTAGTATCCAATAATTATTTGGGAAATATAAACCACACACTACTTACTGTGTCTGCTTTGCAGCATAAGAATATACAAATATTGGGAATCGTGTTTTGTGGTGAAGAAGTAAAACCGAGTCAAGATTATATAATACATTATACCAAATTAAAACATCTGTTTTCCATTCCCAATTTTGACACTATAGATAAAAGCAATTTGACAAATTTTGCAAAAACTATAATACCACAATTGCAGCAATTAGCATCATGAACCTGGAAGAAAAAGACAAGGCATATATATGGCATCCGTTCACACAGATGAAGGGAGCTGCTACGCCTATCCATATCGAGCGAGGTGAGGGTTGTTACTTATATACGGCGGATGGAAAGAAATATATTGATGCGGTTTCATCGTGGTGGGTGAATATTCATGGTCATGCAAATGCATATATTGCTGAAAAAATATATGAGCAGAGCAAACAATTGGAGCATGTAATTTTTGCTGGATTTACCCATACGCCTGCGATTCTATTAGCTGAAAAATTATTGCAAATTCTTCCCGCACATTTCGCCAAAGTTTTTTATTCTGACAATGGCTCCACCTCTGTAGAAGTAGCACTGAAGATGGCTTTGCAGTATTGGTATAATAAAGGGGAGAAACAAAAAACAAAAATTATTGCCTTAGAAAATGCTTATCATGGTGATACATTTGGTTCCATGTCGGTAGGTGAACGGAATACATTTAATGCACCTTTTGACCCGTTATTATTTGAAGTATATCATATACCTGTTCCTACTGAAAAAAATATAGATACCTGTATACAGAAACTACACAAACTGGCTTCACAAAACAATGTGGCTGCATTCATTATAGAACCTTTGGTACAAGGAGCTGCAGGTATGCAAATGTATGACCCTGACGAACTGGATTTACTCATCAATATTGCACAAAAACATGATATACTTTGCATAGCAGATGAAGTAATGACAGGTTTTGGTCGCACAGGAAAAAATTTCGCCATCGAACATATACAAGCCCAACCTGATATTATATGTTTATCAAAAGGAATTACAGGTGGATTTATGCCCTTAGCAGTAACTGTGTGTACCGAAGAAATATATCAAGCATTCTATGATGATGAACAATCCAAAGCATTTTTTCACGGACACTCTTATACCGCCAACCCCTTGAGTTGTGCGGCTGCACTGGCTAGTATGGAATTACTAGTTTCTGAAAATTGTCAACAACAAATACAATATATATATAATTCTCATTTAGCATTTAGTAATAGAATTAGAAGAAATAAATCAGTGAAAGATGTTCGGGTAACTGGAACTATTATAGCTGTAGAATTAAATACCCCGGAAGGCTCATCTTATTTCAACACGATACGAAATAGTATATATGATTTTTGTTTAAGTAAAGGTGTACTTTTACGTCCACTAGGGAATGTGATATATATTATGCCGCCTTATTGTATTACACAAACTGAATTAGAAATTATATATAATACTATTGAAGAAGTGATAGCCCATCACCAAGAAAAATTAATTAACGATAACCTACAATACGCTACCGATTAATGGAACATATATTAGCACAAATAGTAAATAATCCTGCCACACATGCCAAGTGGTTAAATACTTTATCCATGATGGAAAACTCAGGTGCACGCAAAATAAAAAATTGTGAGCATCCTATTTTTGTGAATGAAATTATATTAAAGCATGCTGCCGAAGAAGCCCGTCACGCTTACTACTTGAAGAAACAGATACAAAAAATAGAAGTGGGTGCTTGCCCAACTTATGAGTCACAATATTTATTGGCTCCTGCATTTAGTTATTATTATTTGGATGTATTGGATGTGAAAGTTTGCAAATATTTGAAAACAAAATATGGATATACAAATGATAAACTAAAGTATGCTGCTTATCTATTGGTGACTTATGCTATTGAAGTGAGAGCTGATGAATTATATCCTATTTATCAAAATGTATTGACCGCTTGTAAAAACTCGGTGAATGTAAAAAGTATTATAGCGGAGGAAGAGAATCATTTGCTTGAAATGCGTGCCCAACTCCGCGTGTTCTCGCCCGATTGGGAGCAGATGTGTGCCGATACTTGTGCCATGGAAAAGGAATTGTTTATGGATTGGTATAGTGAATTGGGGAAAGAGATTATGGGGAATTAATTTTCTCTTAAACTAAAGCCCTCGCAAGGCTCTGTATTGTGAGTATATACTTCAAGTCTTCTGACTTGTGGGCAGAACATATAATAAACTGCTATCGTACTATTATAATAATGCTCTATTCGTCAGTCGGGAGACTGACCGTATGGGACTCACAAGTTACGCTTCGCTAAACTTGCGAGGGCTGACATTATAAAATATATGTAATCCCAATAACTATATACTCGGCGAGATTAAATTCCCGAGCATACACACAAGGAGTTTGCCACGTCGCCCTCCCGAATAAGATTCGGGACGCAGGCTTACGCAACGCCCCTCGCAATGACGCGTAAAGGGATTACCTATCCACCAGCAATTTCTTCTGATACAATTGATTGTTTGAAATTATTCTGATTGTATATATTCCCTTTGCGAAATTTTGTATATTAATCACACTTCTATTTCCAACCAATTTTTGTTGGTGAACCATTCTTCCCGTGCCATCATATAATTGCAATATTGTATTTGCATCAAATAAATTGTTCTCGATTACTACCTCAGAATTTGCTGGATTGGGATAAACAGAGAATGTATTATAATCTAAATTTAACACCCCAGTATTTACATATATATATGGAACTGATATTTGAACACACCCAAATTTATTTGTTACTTGCACTCGATAAGTTCCATTACTTGCAGGTGTTAAAAATTGTTGCACAGCACCTGAAACATTAGCAGTATCTAGCATCCACTGCCATGCGTATGCAGCATTGGTAAACAAACTATCATTCCGAGTATATATAATTGGTACCGCAGGCAAAGGCTCAATTTTGGCTATTTTATTATGATAAGCATAGCCACAGATACTATCACCCTTCGCAACAATATCAAACTGCACAAATCCATTATCAATATCAGTTTGTGAAGGATTATACATTGTGTTACTATCTGTTGCCGATGTAAAATTTCCACCTGTGTTTGTTGACCATAAAATACTATTTGTATTTAATGATTTTGAACTGAGTTGGAATGGCTTACCTTCGCAAATTGGTATAATAGAATCTATCTTCACAGCTGGACTATTAATTACTGTGGTAATCATCGTATCAGTTTGTGTGCACTGATTTGCGTTGGTGTAAGTATATGATAAGGTATGAATCCCTACTGCAGAATTTGCAGGATTAAATTGTGTACCTGTAACTCCCTGTCCCACCCAACTTCCTCCCTGCGGACTTCCGCTCAAATAGATAATTCCACCTTGGGTACATAATTTAATATCAGCACCAGCATTCACTTGGGGCGATTGAAGTACATTCACTATTATAGTATCTGAACTCGCACAACCATTTTTATCAGTTGCATATATTATATAATTAGTGCTACTTGCTGGGTTTGCAATTGGATTTGCAGCAGTATCGGAACTCAATCCAGCAGATGGAATCCAAAGATATTTAGTGCCGCCAGTTACATTTAACTGCACTTTATCGCCTGCACATAATGAGGTATCAGCTCCTGCATATATAGTAGGAATAGGATTAACCGTAATGGTTATATTTTTAGTAATACTATCTGCACCTGTTGAATTAGTTGCAATCAATGTAATTGCATATATACCAGATGTATCAAACTTAACAACAACATTCGACTGATTTGAAGATGTAGGATTAGCTCCAATAATTCTCCATTCCCAACTTGTGGGTTTATATAATGATTGATCTTTTAATAAAATAGAATCACCTGAACATATAGATTGCTTATTCAACCCGAAATTGGCAAGTGGAGGGGGTGCAGAATCGATTGGGAAATGATAAAATGAAAGTGCTCCAACCCCGCGTTTATTCCGGATATAGGGCCCTTCATATACATACGCAACTTTATTATAGTATAAATTGGGTAAATATGTAATAACAGTATCATAACTTGCTTTATTTAATTTCAATACCAAGGTATTTCCACTTAGTGAATATGATTTTATATCAGCAATACTATCATTGGTATAAAAATAATCTTTCATGGTTTCACCCAAGGTATCAGCAGGCCAAACCAAGTTAGCAGTATTATCAAATATCAAATTAATTGCGATATGATTTGCGTTATAATATGCCTTTACTATATTAGGTGGTTTGATATCTAAAGTATCTGCATATTTATAAAAATCGCGTGCTACAAGTCTGCTAATATTATAGGCCATTTCATAATAACCATCCAAATAATAATGACAACCATCATGTTCGTGAATGCCCACAGTGCTCATTACCTCCACATCATTATAAGTATATTTAAAAGTACGCTGAACTTCTCGAATATCCTGTTGTGTGGCTCCTCCACATCCATGATGGATCTGAAACACATATATTTTTTTAGCACTGGCATAATCGCGTTTCCAAGAATGATATAATGAATCAAAATTTGCAACATACGATGCCCCTGTTCCGTATGAATTTGACTCACCTTGATGCCAAAAAATTGCTTTTACTTTATCTGCCAAACCTGCTTTGGTGAAACGATATAACAATCTGCCATACGTATAATTTAAATCTAACTTATTTGCAGGTTCCAAATTATATTCGATGCTAGAACCACCGCTGCCTCCATTCATAATACAAATGGGCATTTTATATTTTTCTTTGAGTAATTGCATTAATTTTAAGCCCCAAACACCTACCATGTAGGGGCCGCTATAAAAATTACTAGAACCTGTTCCATCAGCAAATCCCCAAAATGTATCTTTCGAATTATAACTATTATAGTTTGTATTATCAGTCTGTATTCCAAACGAGCGACAATATTCATTAGAATAATTTGCATAATAATTAGACGGGTGAGAATTAGATTGTCCGTTAATCATATATACATCACCACATACCACACTATCGGCACTTTTTATTAAAGTTGCAACTCCAGTTTTGTAAATGTATAAGCGAATATGATATTCATACAATCCTGCATAGATGGAAGGTGACAAATTAAACAAGGCTGAGCCATTATTATAAGTCAATACACTTCTCACCAATTGAAAGGTTTTACCACTTCTAATGATTTTACATTCAATACTATCAAACCCAGCACTATCAATACTTCCAGACACACACAGCCTTGCCGAATCATTTGTTTCTCGTGCGAAAAATTGTAAACGGGTTGGGAAACAATTGATCGTATTTGCAATTTGTGAATGGGCAGTATTCAGTGCAAAAAATAGTAGTATAATACTTAGGGATTTTTTATATAAATGCATAAAATTATTTGCGATATACGATTTCAGATTTTTAATGATGGCAAATTTGCAGTTCCTCAATTTTAGAGCAAATATAGCCCAATTTCGCAAAATTCAAATTCAATCCGCCGTGGCGGACGCAATGCCAGTCAGGGCAGCACATCGGTTAGATTTGCAGAAAATTTATCTCTCAATAAAACTCCATCTCCTTATTTTTGCCCTACATTTTACAGCATCATACTCCCAATGAATTTAATTACCAACACTTTAAAAAATCTATCTGTTCATTTTATAGGCAACAAAAACCAGGGCGATGAAATGGTTCTCTCTAAAAAGGAAATGGAACTAGGTATTGATTTATCTGCCCGATTGAAGGAATATTTCTTGGGTAGATTTAATGCAGTATATGATAAATATTGTTTTACCCATGCCAGCGATTTAAAGTATAATGAAGTATATAATTATGTTTCAGAATATTTTGCCAATGGCCCTGATTTCCATCTCACTTCAGAACATATTGCCAAACATTTATTTGAGAGTTCTATTCACCCGAAAGTAAAACCGGGAGAATTATATGTTTGCCATTTCGAGAATTGTGAGATTGATAATAAAGTAGTAAACGCCATCGGTATTTTTAAAACAGAAATGAAGAGCGGTTTTTTTGAAGTGAACCAACAAAAAAACGAATTCTATATTGCATATAAAGAAGGGATTGATATCAATAAATTTGAGAAGGGATGTATTATATATGATACCAATGAAAAAGGAGGATTTGTAGTGCAAATTATCGATAACCAAAACCGCGGCGAAGAAGCACTCTATTGGCGAGAAACATTTTTGGGATTGACCCAAGTGAGCAATGATTTCCACCAAACAAATCAATTTTTAAGCATCGCTAAAAGCTATGTTACCAAGCAAGTGCCCGAAGAATTTGAAGTAACCAAAGCCGACCAAATTGATTTACTAAACCGCTCAGTAGAATATTTCCAAAACCACGAGAAGTTCGACAAAAAAGAATTTGAAAAAGAAGTATTCCAACATAAAAGTATTATAGAATCTTTCAGAACTTATGATGAAGCCTACAGAGAAAATCACGAACTCAATGTGCCCGATATTTTTGACATATCGGCCCCCGCAGTAAAAAAGCAAACCCGTATTTTTAAAAGCGTATTAAAGCTCGACAAAAATTTTCATATCTATATCCATGGCAACAAAGAAATGATAGAACAAGGCGTGGAAAAAGATGGGCGGAAGTATTATAAGATTTATTATGAGAATGAAGCTTAGGGGAATTACAAATTACGAATTTGAAAACAACCAATCATCATTCATCATTCATCATTTATAATTCATCATTAAAAATTACCAACTCACCAAAGCCTTATTAAATATCTCCTGAGCCAATAAATCTGTGATATCAGCAATAAGTTTTGCTTCTGCGGATGAGAGACTTTGAGTAGATGGAAAATCAGCAAACTGGGTAAAGGTTTGATCGAAATTTTGTTTGGGATCTAAACTATTATCACATTTCATTTGTATACTAATAGTCAAACGCTGCTGCGCTACTTGCTGTGTGGCGCCGCCACTCATAGCTGCATTACTTGTTTTATATTCTGTTATTTTTCCTATAAAATGTAAATCACCTTTTTCGTTTACAATCTTGAGAGAAGTTTCATTCGCAATTTTATTTTTCAGTTTTTCTGTTATTACATTACTCAAAGTTGGTGCAACCTGTGGGGCTTTATTTTCTATATAATCCACCGTAGCAGTTTTCAATTTCCCCACATTGGCAGGCGGCTTTATATGATAGCAACAACTGCTTAAGAGGAGGGTGTATATTATTATAATTTTTTTCATTTTTTAGTGGTCAGTAAACAGTGGTCAGTAGCTTACGCCAGTTTCCGAATGGCACTGACTACTGACTACTGTCTACTATTTTTTATTCTTCCAGATAATCCAAATCCTTACTAAAAGTTTCATCCGTTTTTAAAATTCCATATAAAGATAATGATATTGCTATCACACCAATAGTAATTGCTGCGGGATAAATTCCAAATTCTTCTGTGAGTTTGCGAAAACCCATCGTCATGGGGACTGTGGCACCACGCACAAAATTGGGAACTGTGTTGCTAACTGTGCTACGAATATTGGTACCAAATTGTTCGCTGGCAATGGTAACAAACAATGCCCAGAAACCAGTAGAAGCCCCTAGCAAAAAACACATAAAATAAAACATATCTACGGTTACCTGTCTCATGTGTATATAATATATAAATGCCAATGCCAAACATATAATATATCCTGTAACAACTTTCACTCTGCTCTTAAAAAACTGACTAAACAATCCACTAAACAAATCGCCCACCGACAAACCGATATAACTAAACATGACAGATTTTCCTACAGTAACTGTTCCATCTGTAACACCCACATAAGCTGCAAATTTTTCACTAAAAGCTATCAGTATTCCCACCACAAACCATATAGGCAAGCCTATAAGAATACATCGTAAATATTTTGGGAAATTTTGTTTGGTGAATAATATCGCAAAACTTCCGCGTTTGTTTTTCCCACCCTCCATATCCTTGTACATCCCCGATTCATAGGCTCCTGCACGCAAGGCCAATAATAATAATCCCATTACGCCACCTACTATATATGTTACTTGCCATCCTTGCAAACTCAAATTAAAAGCTTGGGCAATATGCTCACCTTCTTTCCCTACTAATGAAGCGACCACTGCACCCAAAGCTCCGAAAGTTACGATAATCATCGTACCATAACCGCGTTTGTCTTTGTGCATCGTCTCAACCACAAGTGTAATACCTGCACCCAACTCGCCCGCCAATCCTATACCTGCAAGCAATCTAAAAAATGCATAAGTCTCAACATTGGTTACAAATGCATTGCAAATATTTGCCAGCGAGTACACCACAATGGAACCAAACAAAACTTTGATGCGTCCTTTTTTATCGCCCAAAATTCCCCAGAGCAAACCACCAATCAACATACCTGTCATTTGGAAATTGAAGAGATAAGTTTCCCATTGAAACAATGCTGTTTCGCCTGTAACACCCAGTGCTTTAAGACTGTCTTTCTTTACTATTTGAAAAAGGATAAGGTCGTATATATCTACGAAATATCCTAGAGAAGCTATAATAATAATCCACCAAACTTTTTTGCTCATAATTTCCAGGGCTGGTTTTTTGTCAGCAAATCAACAACCTTTTGCAGCCATTTGCTATCGGTGTCGTCAAAATAATTTAGGTGCTCGCTGTCAACATCAAGAACTGCAAGCACTTCAGTTTCAAAAACAATGGGCAACACAATCTCGCTTTTACTTGCGGCCGAACAGGCTATATGTCCGGGGAATGCGTCCACATCGGGCACTATGATGGTATGTGCTTGCTGAAATGCTGTGCCGCATACACCCTTGCCTTTGCTGATGCGGGTGCAGGCGATAGGACCTTGAAATGGACCAAGAACCAATTCGTTTTTTTCCTTATCCACCAAATAAAAACCAACCCACCACCAACCAAATGTTTGGTGCAGAGCCGCAGAGATATTGGCCATGTTCGCCACAATATTGTTCTCTCCCTCAATCAATGAAGATAATTGTGGCAAAAGGCTTTCGTAGCGTTTTTCTTTGCTTATGTTTGCATCAATAATAATTTCTTCCATCAAATTTGAAATAATAGTTCAAAACTAAACGAAATTTGCACACCAATGAAACTTGAAATAATTTTATTCATCATTCTCATTTTTGCATCGTGCGACAGTGAAAAAAGTGTGCCCTCAGATTTGCTGCAACCCGAAAAAATGACCGAAGTACTAGAAGACATTTATCTAAGTGAAGGAATCGTGGCCAACAGCGGCAGTCAAGACCGAGCCGCCGAACGCCAAATGGCGATCGACTATTATAGTGTGGTATACAAAAAACATAAAGTGGATTCGACAGTTTTTCGCAAATCATTCGACTATTATAGCATGCATCCCAAACTGATGCAACAAATTCATGAACAAGTGATAGATAGATTGAGTAAGAAAAATTTGGAATTGTATAAAAAGTAAAACAGTAAACAGTGGTCAGTAATCAGTTGCTGACCACTGACCACTGTTTACTGACTACTGACTACTAATTGCCGCCGAATGGCACTGTTTACTGACCACTGTTTACTGACCACTGACTACTGACCACTAAAAAAAAATGAAACACATTATATTATATATATTCATATTTTTTATTGCAAAGTTTTCGAGTGCACAGACTTTGTCTTGTGAGGAGATGGAGAATTTATTAATTAAATCATATTCTAAAATTTTATATTACGCTGATAAAAATGAACAAGATTCTCTCCTTATTCAAAATGATGAATTCTTTGAAAGGCTTAAGTTTTATACAAAATATTTTCCTGAAACATTAACTTATCCTTTTAGAAAACTACAAGATAGTGCTAGAATTTCTATTGCTTCTTCAACTGATAGTTTGTTTAGAATATATAGTTGGAATACCTGGCGTGGCGGCACATGGCATATGTATGAAAATATATACCAATATATAAATAAAGGAAAAGTTCATGCATTATATATGATACTGGAATTAGCAGATAGTTTGAATAAGTACCCCCAAGGTTCTTTATATTCAGATATATTTAGTTTGAAAAATAATGATACGACTTATTATTTAGCTATATCAAATAATACCTATTCTAATAAGGACTGTAAGCAAAGAATAGAAATTTCTTATATTGAAGATGGCAATTTAATAGATGTCAAAATTATCAAAGCCAAAACAGGAATGAGAAATAGTTTGAGCTTCAACTATGATTTTTTTAGTGTGGTTGACAAACCCGAAAGACCCTTGAAATTAATTACTTATGATAACTTAACTCAAACTATCAATATCCCTATAGTGTTGGCAGACGGCAAAGTAACTAACAAATTTATCCATTATAAATTCACTGGCGAATATTTCGAAAAAGTAAATATCGAGAAACCTAAATAAATTTTCATTATTATTGTACCAAAATCAGTAGATAGTAAACAACCATCAATCAGTTGCTTCGCCTCAGCGAACGGCGTCAGCAACTGATTACTGACTACTGTTTACTGTCTACTAAAAATAAAAAATATAAAAATGAACTACTGGCTCGTAAAATCAGAACCTATTAAATACCCTTGGGAAAAGTTAGTCCAAGATAAAAAAACGGTGTGGGATGGTGTTAGAAACTATCAAGCTCGCAATACCTTGCAAGCCATGAAAAAAGGCGATCTAGTGTTATATTACCACAGTAACGAAGGATTGGCGATTGTTGGAATTGCAAAAGTACTTAAAGAACAATTTCCCGATCCAACGATAGACGATCCGCGATGGGTTGCAGTAGAATTAGGCCCCTTTAAAGCATTAAAAAAACCGATAACCTTGGAAATGTGTCGTAATAATGATATACTTTCTTCAATGGGATTAATACGGCAAGGTCGATTAAGCGTGATGCCAGTAACCCCTGAACAATTTGATAAAGTTTTGGAGTTAAGTGGGACAAAATAATGATGAATTGTTAATGGTTAATGGTTAATGGGCTGACGCCTGATTGTATATTGAATTAAAAATAAATCCACAACTTAAGTCTCCCCTCAGGGGATTCGCCGCGGCGAATAGAGGGGCTAAACATCCGAATGGCACTAACTACTGATTACTAATTACTAACTACTAATATGAGACTTTTACTCGAACATAAACAAATAGAAATTATCACCAACAGATTGTGCTATCAGTTGTTGGAGAGTCCATCAAATCTTGGCACCTTGGCCATTGTGGGTTTACAACCACGAGGTGTATTATTCGCCAGAAAAGTGCATCAAAATTTAGAAAAAATAACAGGTCAAAAACTATATTATGGCGATTTGGATACTACCTTTTACCGAGATGATTTTCGACGCGGCAACGAGATACACAAAGCCAGCAGCATGAATATCAGCTTTAGCATGGAAGCGCAGCATGTGGTGTTGGTGGATGATGTATTATACACTGGCCGATCGGTGAGAGCTGCCTTGGATGCCTTGAATGACTTTGGTCGACCTGCCAAAGTGGAACTGATGATATTGATCGATCGCCGCTACAGCCGCCAACTTCCTATACAACCCGATTATGTGGGCTATGATGTGGACTCGCGTGCCGATGATAAAGTGAAGGTGGAATGGGATGATAAGGGTGAAGGAAAAATTTGGCTATTGAGTAAGGAAAGCAACTAAACCTAAATCATATTTCTTTGTCAATCATTAAAATTAGTATCTATCTTTGTCCCATTGGAATCAATATATACATATCATTGTAAAAACGGCAGAAACGATCTCTGCCCTGCTCATTGCATTCGCAATACCATCTTTTCCATTACCAGTTACCCATCGTTAGGTTGATTATATAAGTGATTGCTTCATGAGGCAATCCAAAGTCCTGCTGAAATTGAGTCGGACGTGTTTTTCCATTTTTAATTTTTACACTTTTTAATCAACCTTTTTATGTCAATTATTAAATCGGCAATGCTGTATATGCAGGCACGCCCTATAGAAGAAATTCTTATTTCCATTTATATCATTTCACTGGTGAGTGAATATCTCATTGCTAAAGTTACAAAAACAAAAATTCACCATTTAAAAGAAACCATTGCCAATTTTGTCATTGGGTTTTTATCATTTATCATCGACTTCTTATTTACTATTATAACACTGCCTGTGCTTTGGTATCTATTTAATCATATTAAACTGATAGAAATAAATCCAGACTCTATCCTTACATTTTGCATCTTATTTATATTAATAGACTTCATAGAGTATTGTTTTCACAGACTAAGCCACCAAGTCAATTTATTATGGGCTGCACATGTAGTGCACCACCAGAGCGAATTTTTTAATTTAAGTGTGGGTTTAAGAACTTCATTTTTTGTCCCCTTATTTAATATATTCTTTTATTTATTATTCCCAATATTGGGTTTTAGTCCTAATATGATAGTAATGATCATTTTTATACAAGGCATCTATCAATTACTCGTACATACTGAACTAATAGGCAAGCTAGGCATATTAGAATATATATTCATCACGCCCTCAGCACACCGCGTGCACCATGGAAGTAACGCACAGTATATCGATAAGAATTACGGGAAATGTTTCATTATATGGGATATGATATTTAATACATTTGAAAGGGAACAGGAAACCGTAAAATATGGATTAACCAATCGCACGGAACATAATACGATTTTAGGAAATATCACAACGCCCTATGGCAAACTCATCAAAAATCTTCGTAGCATAAAATCACGCAAATACAGACGAACTATTTTGTTTAACAAACCGGATAGGGCCGAAGAGCTGTATAATAATACACGAAGCGGGAATGCAACTAACTTGCAAAAATAAACCCACGCACCAGGTCGTAAAACTCCTGTGGTTTATCGGCGTGGAGCCAGTGGCCTGCATCAGCGATGGTTTCTAATATATAGTTTGGGAATAGTTTTTCTATCATATCCAAATCTGTATCTTTTATATATTTTGATTTGCCTCCCCTAATAAAAAGCGTGGGATTATAATATGGACTTCCCTCTATTTGTATACTCATATTATTATAATACTTTTCCAAAACTGGAAAATTCATTTTCCATATAAAATTACCGTTGTCATCGCGGGTTAAATTCTTTAATAAGAATTGTCGGGTAGAGAAATCGGGTAAATCTTGTGCCATTAAACTATCGGCTTCGTTGCGTGTTTGTAATGTTTTCAAATCTATTCTATGAAATGCACGGAGTACATCCTCATGCCCGGGAGGGTAAGCCTTTGGGGCGATATCAGCTACTACCAATTTTTCAACTAGTGAAGGGTTTTCCAGTGCCATCAACATCCCCACTTTTCCACCCATCGAGTGACCTATTATATTAACTTTACTAATACCTTCTTTATCCAAAGTTTCTATAATATCATCCACCATCAAAGGCAAACTAAATTCATCACTATGCCCTGATTTTCCATGATTACGCATATCCATTACATAAACACTGAAATCTTTCCCAAACTGCTGTGCCAATAAATGCCAATTATCGCCCATACCCAAAAAACCATGTATAATAACTAATGGCGGCCCCTGGTTTCCGTATGTTCTAAAAATTAATAGCATATATATATAATAATAAATTTGTCACTATTTTGGTTGGTCAAAAGACACAACCACAGGCACTATATAAATTTGGCGTCAGCCCATTAACACTTAACAATTCATCATTATACAATCCCTCTCTCCTTCTTCACCTGCTCCCACGCCCCTTGCACCGATTTGAATTTTTCATTTGCATCTTTCTGATACTCTTCTCCCAAATGTGCAACCTTATCTGGATGATATTTCAATGCCATTTTTCTATATGCTTTTTTAAGTTCATCACCACTTGCTTCTGCGGTTGTTTCTAATATTTTATATGCTGATGCTGTATCTTTTACAAACATTGCTTTCAGGCTTTCGAAATCAGGTTCCATTACACCAAGCCATGAAGAAATATTTTTTATCATTTCCAATTCGGTACTATGCACATGACCATCAGAATTGGCTACTCCAAATAATAGATGAACCATTTGTACTCGGCTCGGATGATCCGTATACTGTCTTATTTGCTGACAAACATCACGTACTGGAATTTCTTTCGCCATCAAATCTTTGAGCAAATGCATTTGCTCTTGCGTGTGCTCTTTGCCAAATTGGCGTTTGAAAAATTCCTTCACGTAATCAAGTTCGCCCACCGTTACTTTTCCATCAGCTTTCATCACCGCGGCACAAAGCACCATAAGGCTTGCAGTAAAATCTGCGTTTAATGTTTGCCGCCCATATTGCTGCTTGGAATTGGGGTTATTCCCATCGAACTGGTTCATTGCTTCCGAATTATCGAACGCAGAACCAAGAACGAAGCCTAGCAATGCTCCCATCGGGCCGCCTAGAGCGAAGCCGAGTCCGCCGCCGAGCCACTTTACGTATTTTGTATAATTATTTGACAAAGGATAATATGATTATTTTATATTGTACATTTTTAAATTTTACATTTTTCTCTTCCAAACTTATCATCCTTTCCCGAATAAGTTTCGGGATATCGCAGGGCGGCATAATTTAAGACAAAAATCTTCTCACAAGATTACAGTTATTTGAACACAAATTAAATACTTTGTGGTGGTAAAAATTAAAATAATTGAACTGAGGCAACAAATAATTAATTCCAAAAACGACATCAATACCAAAAGTATTGTATAATTGCCACTCAAATACTTCATTATGTTACAAGTAGGAAATCTCACTTACGATTACACCACCCACCATGCCCTGCATGGCCTTAGCTTTAGCATACCCGCCGGCTCCATCAACGCACCGAGGCATTGAATAAGATATATAAAAGGTAGAGAGGAATAAGGGATAAGGAGCCATACGGGCACATATAGTATTTTAAAAAATACCAGCGGGCATCGCCCCCTTACTCCTTGCTCCTTACTCCTTATTCCGGATATACAGCAATCTTATTAATAAACATTACTGTTTTAGCATCCTTGGTGCTTTTGTTTTTCTTGCCATCCTTTTCTTTCACGATTTTTTCCCAACCATATACTATATAATTATTTTCATATAATACACCGCCATTAATAAAATTGCGTTCAATTACTTCTTCACCCTCAATATTTTCAATTTCTTCTAGGCTAGTGAGTTGGCTTACCGTATTATCTTTGGTAAGTTTTACAAATTTAATGGCACCATCGCTTAAAGCCATTGTAAAATATAAATCGGCTTCAACGATTTCATTGCGAACTAATAATGCACCTGGCGAAAATGTTCTATAATAAGGAAGTTTTATATTTTGCTCCCATTTCTTTTTACCGTCTTTAGTAAAACCTAGAATGATTAATTTATCATATACATAACCATCAAATACTTGCCTAGTTGTATAACTTTTTGTTTGATAATTATAATAGGATTCTGTATGATATGTAGGGTAATAATTTTCTGCTGTAAGTATAAATTGGTTTTCGTCTTCTATAATATCATGGAATAATACGCCTCCACTATATGACTTCTCTTTTTTAGAAGAAGCAGCACCTGCATCTTTTTTCTTTTTTTGATTCTTGGTCATATAACTTTCCAATTCATCGAAACGAACTACGGTAGTAAAAGCACATTTTCCTTTTACTACTTTACTCAAATAAAGGCCATTAGCTACACCTCCTGATTGTGTTAAATAATTAGTTTCGGGACCGTAAGTTCCAAAAACTAGTTTTTCATCACTGTTTAAAGTATTAATTTTAGCACTATAAAAATCTTTTTTCTCAGGAAGATCTACTTCTGTTTCTTTTACTTTGGTAGCTTTACCTGTTCCTGCTAATTTATAATTGGCAACATATATTCTATTTTCTTTTTTCTTTACTTTGTTTTTAATCGAAAGATTCAACTCTTGTTTTTCCTCATCCAAATCTCCCGCTAAAATAGCAGATTGGTTAACATACTCAAGTAATTGTTCCTCTGTTTTTTTGTTCTTAAAATTTATACTTACCAAATAAGGATTAAATGGAAATTTTGTAAATCCAAATAATGATGGAATACCAAGTAAGCAACAATTGAACATGCTGCGGTTCCCCATTTTACTATTCGTATAACAATCAAGTGTAAGTAAAAATGCTCCGCCATCGCAAGGTATCATATCTTGCACCATTCTCTTTTTTTCAAATACACCCACTACTTCTGAACTTTTCTTAGATATATGATTAAATTCAATTACTTTATAATTCATCGTGAATGAAGATGAAGATGCATAATAGTTGTCATCTATCACTAATAAATATAAATTTTGTTTATAATCTTTTATGGAAGCAATCTTTGATTTGTCGGCAATTGCAAGTGTGGTCGAATATATTTTATTAAGATTTTTATCATACTTATTTATATAAACCGTTTGATCACTATATAAAGTGTATACTAACAATATACCATTGGTATCCAGATTTATCATTGATACTTGCTGGGGATTGGCACCAATATCAAACTGCACACGACTTTGATCTTCATCAATAACTTGTGCCTTGTCACCATTTTTTTTGCTTTTCTTTTTTTGTGCCTGAACATCATTGCTAACGATGACTATTGATAAAATAAATAATAAAGTAATAATTTTTTTCACTGGGTTAGTTTTAATTTATATTTTGCAAATATAGGAAGAATGTACGATTTACGATGTGCGATGTACGATTAAAAAAATCAGGCGTCAGCACCCAAAATCCGAACCCTTATTCCTAATTCGTACATTGTAAATAAATCAGGCGTCAGCCAAATCTTAAATCGTACATCGTAAATCGTAAATATCACTTAATTTTGCACCCATGCAAAGCAAATACAAATGGCAAAATATAAAAGAATTTAAAGAAATCTTATTCCAACAATTGGGGCAAATTGCCAAAATCAGTATCAACAGGCCACAGGTTCACAATGCCTTTACACCACTTACAGTTGACGAGATGATTGAAGCTATGGAGCTCGCAAGGCAGATGACAGATGTGGGTGTTATTATACTCACAGGCGAAGGTGGCAAAGCTTTTTGTAGCGGTGGCGACCAAAGTGTTCGTGGGCATGGAGGCTATGTGGGTAGCGATGGAGTACCTCGTCTCAATGTGCTTGACTTGCAAATGCAAATACGCCGTATACACAAACCCGTGATAGCCATGGTGGCCGGCTGGGCAATTGGTGGCGGACATGTACTACACGTAGTATGCGACCTAAGCATAGCGGCTGAGAATGCACGTTTTGGGCAGACAGGACCTAAAGTTGGAAGTTTCGATGGAGGTTTTGGTGCATCGTACCTTGCCCGCATTGTAGGCCAAAAAAAGGCCCGCGAAATTTGGTTCCTTTGCGACCAATATAATGCCGAAGAAGCTTTACAAATGGGACTCGTAAATAAAGTAGTACCTCTTGATAAACTTGAAGAAACAACTATTGAATGGTGTAATAAAATATTAGAGAAAAGTCCTATTGCATTGCGAATGCTCAAATCCGCATTTAATGCTGAACTAGACGGACAGGCGGGAATACAAGAGCTTGCAGGTAATGCTACACTATTATACTATTTGAGCGAAGAAGCCAAAGAAGGAAAAAATGCTTTCTTGGAAAAACGCAAACCGGACTTTGATAAATTTCCTAAATTCCCTTAAAATATTTACGATGTACGATTTAGGATTTACGATTATAGAAGGGGAGAAAAGTGGAGAGCGAAAAATCTCTTCGTTAAAACAAATTGATTATATATATGATCTACAAAATAAATCTGGCGTCAGCTATATCATAAATATATTTGCGTCAGCCACATCGTACATCGTACATCGTATATCGTAAATTTATTATGCCAGAACTATATAATACCCCGATTCTTATAATAGCTTTCAACCGCTATGATACAACGATGCAAGTATTTGAGCAAATCAGAAAACTAAAACCAAAGTATTTATATATTGCTGTTGATGGCCCTCGTGCAAACAAACCTGACGAAGTTGAGAAATGTAAACGGGTAAAAGATATATTCATTAACATAGATTGGGAATGCGAAGTACATACACTTTTCCGCGATAAAAATCTTGGTTGCAAAATAGGTGTAAGCTCAGCTATAACTTGGTTTTTTGAACACGTAGAGCGAGGTATTATTATAGAAGATGATATCATATTAGATCCTACATTTTTTTCATTTGCCGCAGAGATGTTGGAATATTATAAGGATGATGCGGAAATTATGTGCATCAACGCTGTTAATTTCCAACCCAAACGTCGCTCAGCAGAATCATACTATATCTCCAATTATGCATTGGTGTGGGGGTGGGGCACCTGGCGAAAGGCATGGCAAAAATATGAAGTTTCCTTGAAGGACTATAACAAGAAAACCTTATCACGGTTTATCTCAAACACAACTGTAGTAAATAAATTAGATCAGATATTCTGCGATATCATATCAGGAAAATTAGATACTTGGGACTTTCAATGGAATTATACAATTTGGAAAAACCAAGGGCGTTGTATTACCCCGGAAAATAATATGTGCTTCAACATAGGATTTGGAAGTAATGCTACACATACTACGGGTGCAGACTTTCATGCGAGTAAAATGGAAATTTCCCAAATGTCATTCCCTATTATACATTCACCCAATAAAAATATAAATATAAAAGCTGACCGTTACTACGAAAATTTTGCTATAGAACCTGCTCTGTATAAAAGACTATTTGCAAAATATTTTCCCAGCCTATATAAATTATATATTAAACTATTCTAACACTACTATAATGGATTGCAAAATTTGTAAGAACCCTTCTTCTCCCCTATTCAAAGCAAAAGTGATGCATAAATACGAAGTGCAGTACTATCGCTGCCCACATTGTTTTTTTGTGCAAACAGAGCAAGAATACTGGCTTGAAGAAGCATATACTAGTGCTCTGAATGTAAGCGACACCGGTATACTATATAGAAATAAAAAACTATTTGAAAAAACATTTTCTATATTAGTTTCTAATTTTGGGAAGCACGGCAAATATGTGGATTATGGAGGCGGTTATGGCATTTTCGTAAGAACTATGCGTGACGCAGGACTTGACTATTATTGGCAGGACATCTATGCTGCCAATTTATGTGCTAGAGGGTTTGAGTATGACCCAAATACCAAGTATAATGCAATCTCTACCTTTGAAGTATTTGAGCATTTAACAGATCCAATTGAGGAGATTGAAAAAATGTTTAAATTAGCTGATACTATTATATTTTCAACTGAAATTATTTCTGATACGCCCCCAGCAGCCAGCAATTGGTGGTATTACGGACTTGAGCACGGGCAGCATATAGCACTTTATTCTAGAAAATCTTTAGAATATATAGCTCACTATTTTGATGCGAAATTATATACCGATGGAAAAGGATTTCACACATTATCCAAAAATAAACTTTCGCATTTTAGCTTTATACTTAAGTTATCAAAAATAGGATTACCTACTCTATTGAAGAAATTTTTCAAAACAAAATATTATACTGACCATCTTGAACTATCGCAGAAGTATACAAATTCCGAAAAGGTTAATTAATATATATGTACTAACTTATGAACTGTGTCCACACCATCAATCATAATCTTGATATGATAGATTGAAGGTACCACATTCTGCATATTAATTTGCACATGCTGCTCACCTGCTCCAGAAACGTTTAATTTATTTTCATACACTTTACGCCCACTCATATCAAATGATTGAATAAGTACATCTGATTTTTTATAGGTATTAAAATCAATATTAAATAATCCATAGTTAGGATTAGGGAATACATTTACAGCATAATCTTTGTAATCTATTCCGCTCAGCTTCATAACTGCAATAGTTTTCTCAAATGAATCAATGCATCCATCTTTAGTAACAACCTTCAGCTTTATTTTCATATTACCTGCATAAAAGAAATAATGGACTGGGCTAACTAAAGTACTAGTGGTCGAATCTTGAAATTCCCAGGTGTATGAAGCATACTGATTTGAATCAGGAGTAAATTTATATGTTTGATTTCCTACGTATGATTCCTGAAATTTCGCAACTGCATTTTGAAAATAGTTAATATTAATAGTATCTGTAGCTTTGCATCCCAATACATCAGTTACGGTGCATATATAATCTCCCTTTGAAGCTGCAGTTATTTTTCTAATAGTATCTCCAGTATTCCATAGATATTTGGAGGCTGTTCCAGCATCTAAATCAAATGTTTTATTACTACAGGTACTAATATCTTTACCTAAATTGAGAGATACTACATCAATAGTAACAAATATATTATCACTTACCGAGCATTGTGCATCGCTTACAGCAACAGTATAGCTACCTGTTTTATTTACTTTGAGGGTTTGGTTTGTAGACCCATCGCTCCATTTATAAGTCATCCCCGAATTTTGAGCATCTAAAATCAAACTATTACCGCAAACTACGGTATCATTGCCTAAAGATACTGTTATATTCTTTAATCCAATTTGAACGGTATCATAAGCAACACAACCATTATAAGATATGATGATAGAATAGGTTCCCGAATTATTCAGTGTTATTGCTCGGCTTGTGTCTCCAGTATTCCACAGAAAACTTGTTCCTTGAGGTGCGGTGGCACTTAGCTGATAACTTGTTCCGCAAATGGTTGTATCGTTTCCTAATATCTTACTAAATGATAAGTTCTGAACTTGAATGGATTGAGATTGAGATTGGCTGCAACACCCCCCTAGCGAAATTAAAACACTATAACTTCCCTGCTTTACTGCATAATAGCTGTTAGAATTTGCACCCGTGATAGATGAACCATTTAGCTTCCATGCATATATATAATTGGGATCATATTTTACTGAGAACAACACTGAATCGTTGCCACATAAGGTCGTGGAACCGGTAGTAGTAATTGTAGAGTCAATAGCACTGGTACTATTACAATATTTGAATATATATCCATCTTGACCGCCAGCACTATTTAAGGTCTGACCATTTATAGAACATGAGTTTGCAAACTGTCCGCAAGTATAAACATTATCATATTTGTCAAGTCCCACACCGGCACCTGCATCGGCTCCGCTGCTTCCCCCAAACTCTGCCCAAGTAAAATTACCAGCTGTATCTATGGCAGCAACAAATATATCCATATTTCCTTTATAACTATATGAATAGTTCCCTAAATTCATAGACCCCGAGGTATTGGCTGAAACATATAATACATCGGTATTCTTATTAAAACAAAGACCAAACACATCAGCCTTTTGTCCTGAAGAACTTGGCCCTTCGGAAACAAACCAAATTAAATTGCCCGAACTATCGAATTTTGTGACACACATATGATTTTGTGCCGAAAAAGAACTGCCTGAATAGGTATTACCATCTTCGGAAGTAACTGTAACCGAAGTGCCATGAGTACCTCCCAAATATATATTATCATTTTTATCAATTGCCACATCATGCCAACTATCCCCCCATGTGCTGTACATGGACTCTAACCACAGACAATCTCCATTTATATCCAATTTAGCAACATAACCTGTATTATAAGTACTTGAATTACTTGTATAGCCGCCATAGGTTATAGCCGCCCATGTGTCGCCGGACACAATAACATTATGTTTAGAATCAACTTTAATTCCAATCCCCATATCTTCTGCAGAGCTAGAACCTTGCACCGCCCATTGCACCGCCCCAGTGTTATCTAACTTAAATACAAATGCGTCAAAATCGCCTGAACTGCTTAATGATGTTGACCCAAAGGACACAGTATTTTTGAATTTACCTGTCACGTAAACATTATTACTATCATCGCAATCTATACCGTATCCAACATCGTCGGACGAACCGCCAAATGTTTTTAGCCATTTTAAGTTTCCTGCATTATCATACTTGGCTACATATATATCATATCCACCGTTTGAGCTTGCTGATTTACTTGTATTATTTGCCCCGCCAAATGTGCAGGTTCCCGAAAAGGCATTAGTAATATATATATTACCCTGCATATCTTGACTCATTCTCAACTGATACGGATATTCATCACCATTGCTACCAATAGTTTGAACCCACTGAGCTGTGCCTCCGCAATCATATTTTGCTAAAAAGTGATCTCTCCCGCCTTTGGTATTATAAGTCTTGGTGCCAATCTTCATGGAGCCATTAAACAGACCAACAGCATAGCAATTCCCGTTGGAATCTAGAGACAAATCCCAAGTTACCTCGTCCGCAGAACTTCCCTGAATCTTGGTCCACTTGATATTTTGAGAAAAAGCACTGATTGAAAAAATGATAAATAATGCAGCTGCTAACGATAACTTTATTGTTTTCATGGTGTTAAAATTAATTGACAAATATAATTGCTAGCCGCATGCAAATTACATTTTTTAAATAAAATCGATTGTTTCTGCAAATAATTATTATTATAATGAGAAAAAAATTAACACATAAATCCTTAATCTATTTTATAGCTAATAGATGAATAACCTCACATCAACCCCATAATCAAACAGGTAAACACCAAAAATATTGCCGAAAATATGGACAGTTGAAAACCATACCGCTCGGCCATCTCGTTTTTTGCAACCAAACATAATATAGCTCCCAGCAGGCCCAGTAGAGGAAAAAAACTGAATACAATATATATATTTACCATGCTAAAATATATATCTTCATCGGGCTTTTGCAATTGATACTTTAAGGTAGTGCTATAAAATGGCGTTTGCCATAATTTCAATTGCATTCCCTCTTCAAATTCATCGGGCACTTTTTGGGTACACCTAAAATTTCCTTTGTCCGTATATATTTCTAAATCCGTTACCTGCCTGTTTCTATAGCTCCCTGCATAATTATTTGGGCAATATTGAAATTGGGCAATTACCGGTTCCGAAAAAACGCCTAGCAGAAAATTTAATACCAAAAATACATAAGCAGTTAAACAAGCAATTGCCACCTGCTTTTGCAAACGAATACGCTTCCTTAGCTTTAAGGGCTGTTCTGATGTATTGTAGTATTCTAGTTCCATAAATATATTTACGATTTACGATTTACGATTTACGATTTGGCTGACGCCTGATTACTTGCTGACGCTGGATTTTTTTTGCCGATATGATTGCTTCTTTATACGCAATCGTAAATCGTAAATTCCCCTTTTCCTATGTTTTGTTTATTTTATTTCTTACTGTTTTTATAGATGCGACAACTATAGATAATATCTCATTGGTTTCTTGTTTAACAACTTGAATACTTTCTTTTGGTAACATTTTAATTTCTGCTATAAGTTCAAGCCAGTAAATGGTTTCATCAGTTTCTTCTTCAACTATTTTTAGTTTGTTAATAAAATCTGCATCCGATTTTGCCCTGCAAGCTGCTCTATAATTAGCTCCTATAGAAGTAGCACTCCTCACAATTTCTTTTGCAATTACCCACGATGACGCCTTACTGGGCAACCCATCTATTAACATTATAATATGCAATCCAATCTTTTTAGTTCTCAATTTTATTTCCTCTTTCATAAATCCATATAATTAAAAACGCAAACATACTGATTTTCAGTTTACGATTCTAATCCCTGACAAATATTTTTTGCTATCTGGCGTCAGCAAAATCGTAAATCCTAAATCGTAAATAAATTCCGTTATCTTTGCCAACTACTCTATCATATTTATGGACTCCAAAAAATTATTTTTACTTGACGGTATGGCCCTTATTTACCGTGCCCACTTCGCATTTATCAATAGCCCACGTATTACAAGTTATGGCTTGAATACCTCTGCAGTATTTGGTTTTTGCAATACCCTACTCGATTTAATCAAAAAAGAAAAACCACATTATTTAGCTGCAGTTTTCGATACTGCTGCACCTACTGAAAGGCATATAGAATATCCCCTATATAAAGCACAACGTGAAGCAATGCCTGAGGATTTATCGAAAGCCATTCCTTATATATTTCGATTGGTGGAAGCTTTTAATATTCCTGTAATAAAAATGGATGGCTATGAAGCTGATGATATTATTGGAACACTTGCCACACAAGCATCAAAGGAAGGCTTCACCACATATATGATGACACCAGATAAAGATTTTGCACAACTAGTTGCACCCAATATATTTATATATAAACCTGCTCGATTAGGCAATGGAATAGAAATAATGGGGGTAGACGAAGTGCTGAAAAAATGGGAAATCGCTGAAGTAAAACAGGTAATAGATATATTAGGTTTATGGGGCGATGCATCTGATAATATTCCTGGTGTTCCCGGTGTAGGTGAAAAAACTTCCAAACTCCTTATAGCTCAGTACGGTAGCATGGAAAACATATTGGCGAATACCGATAAACTAAAAGGCAAACAAAAAGAAAATTTCGAAAATTTTAAAGACCAAGCTTTATTATCAAAACGCCTTGCAACTATTAATATAAATGTTCCACTAAAATTAGAAGATTTTAATTTGATTATGGAGCCCATCGACAAAGAAAAAACAGAATCTTTGTTCAATGAATTGGAATTTCGCACACTGATAAAAAGAGTTTTGGGTAGTGATTTTGAACCCTCAGAAACTACACCAGTTGCTCCTAAAAAAATAGCAAAACCAAAAGCAGAAACTAACCAAATGGATATGTTTGGTGCGGCAGTTGAAACCATTGAAGTGAAGCCACTGGAGCCTGAAAGCACAGGTGAACAAATGGAAACTATTGCTACCAGAAAGCACAATTATATACTAGTTGATACGCCTGAACTCAGGAAAGAGTTAATATATAAAATGGGTGATCAAGAGAATATATGTTTCGATACAGAAACTACTTCGGTTGAACCTGTAAAAGCAGAAATTGTAGGTATGAGTTTTAGTTTTGCTGATGCCGAAGCATATTATATACCAATGCCAGAAAACTATGAAGAAGCAAAAAATATATTGGCTAAATTTAAAGAAATATTTGAAAATGAACATATAGAAAAAACAGGTCAAAATATCAAATACGATTATATCATACTGAAACATTATAATATAGAACTGAAAGGGAAATTATTCGATACTATGCTCGCCCATTACCTCATGGAGCCTGATATGCGACACAATATGGATGCACTTGCCATGGCGTATTTAAATTACAAACCTGTTTCTATTAGCGAACTTATTGGCAAAAAAAGCGGACTGCAATCCAGCTTCAGAAATGTAGAAATTAATATAGCAAAAGATTACGCCGCAGAAGACGCTGATATTACTTTACAACTTCGTAATTTTTTAGAACCCAAATTAGACGAAAGAAATATTCGTTCACTATTATATGATTTGGAGCAACCACTAATTCCTGTTTTAGCCGAAATGGAATTTGAAGGAATAAAAATTGATGTCCCTTTTTTAAATAATTATAGTGGCGAATTGCTCGAACAAATAAAATATGCCGAGCAAGAAATATATAGATGTGCGGGTATGACTTTTAACACTGCATCGCCGCAACAGCTAGGAAAAGTGTTGTTTGAGCACATGAAGCTAAGTGACAAACCTAAAAAAACTGCAACAGGTCAATATAAAACTGATGAGGATGTATTACAAAGTTTGAGTCAGCACGAGATTGTAAAACATATATTGGATTTTCGTCAGTTGAGTAAATTAAAATCTACTTATGTGGATGCACTTCCACTGATGGTAAATCCAAAAACTGGGCGTGTGCATACTTCATTCAATCAAGCGGTAGCAGCTACGGGTAGGCTTAGTTCAACCAATCCTAATTTGCAAAATATACCTATAAGAACCGATTTGGGAAAAGAAGTTCGTAAAGCATTTATCAAACGTGATGAAAACCATGTTTTATTAAGTGCGGATTATTCGCAAATAGAACTAAGAATTATCGCTCATATAAGCAATGATGAAAATATGAAAGAAGCTTTTATGAGTGGACTTGATATTCATACTGCAACTGCTGCAAAAATATATAATATACCTTTGGAAGAAGTTACCAAAGACCAACGAAGAAATGCAAAATCAGTAAACTTTGGAATTGTATATGGAATCTCAGCTTTTGGCTTGGCAAATAATTTAGGAATACCCAGAAAAGAAGCGGCAGAAATTATTGAAAATTATTTCAAAACTTATCCTGGAATAAAAGACTATATGAATACAACAATACAATTTGCAAAAGAAAATGGATTTGTAGAAACTATATTAGGTCGCCGCCGATATTTGCGTGATATAAACTCGGCAAATGCGGTGCAACGTGGCTTTGCGGAGCGTAACGCTATTAATGCACCCATACAAGGAAGTGCTGCTGATATGATAAAGATTGCCATGATAAAACTACACCACCGTATAAAAGCAGAGAACCTAAAAACCAAAATGATACTACAAGTGCATGACGAACTTTTATTTGATGTGCCACTCGATGAAATAGAAACTGCAAAGAAAATTATTATAGAAGAAATGAGTAAAGCAATACCAATGAGTATTCCTATAGATGCGGAAGCAGGTACTGGAAACAATTGGCTGGAAGCACACTAAGATACTTTTTTGTCATCCTGAGTTTATCGAAGACAAACAAAACTACACCAATTATATATTATACTCCATTACCGCCTTCGTTAAACTCAGACTGACAGCAATGAACACCAAAATAAACAGTATAGTCAACCACAAACTCACCATCCCCATTTTATTAGGATTGTCATTTATGTGCATGCTTGTATGTATTATAATAAACCAAGATTGTGCAGGCGGTGAAGACAACATGAGCCTCTATACCCGCAGCCGATTCGGCTTATTCCATCCAATTGCATATTTTAGAGAACCCATTAAAATTTTGTTCGCCATGGTAATGGCTATTCCATCGCAACTTGGATTTAAAGCGATGCAAATTACCAATGCAGTATTGGCTTGTCTATCAACTTGGATGGTGGTGAAAATTATATATAAAATGGAACTTAAAAATGCTTGGCTAGCAGTTTTAATTACTTTATTTAGCCCTATATATTTTCTCATTTCACTCACTGTGTTATCTGAAATTATGTTCAGCTTTTTTCTAATTCTTTGCATCCTATTACTTTATAATAAAAAATATATTTGGACCGCTATTATATTATCTTTTTTACCATTTATCAGATCTGAAGGATTTGTATTGATTTTGGTTTTTATTGTATATTTTATAACTGAAAAACAGTGGAAAGTATTGCCCTTACTGCTATTAGGGACTATCGTATTCTCAATCAGTGGATATTCTTATCACGATGATATCATGTGGGTTTTACATAAAAATTATGGCGATGCAAGTAGCCTTTATGGACATGGGGAATTGGTAGATTTTGTGAAAGGAAGTAAAGGTTATAATGGCCCTATTCTTACTATCATACTTCCATTGGCATTGGTTGTTGCATTATTAAAATTGAAATATTTATTTAATCGTCAACGTATATTTATTATTGTAATAATGGGATGTTATTTTGGCTTTTTATTACTGCACTCCTATCTGTGGTGGAAAGGCCAAGGAGCTTCACTGGGGCTTACCCGCGTAATGGCATCTGTAATACCCTTGGCAGGAATTATTGCTGTTTGGTTTTTCAATCAGTTTGAAAAATATATGAGAAATTTACAAGCATATTTATATATATTTATTGCTGCAGGCTCCATATATTTTTGTTTTACTATCAATCATTTTCCTATTCTTTTAGATCAAGAACATACGGTCGTATCCAAATTATACGAACTTAGCAAACCATACTTAGACAAGGCTCCTCAAATAAAATTCAACAGTACCTATTTTGCTTTTCTTGCCGATTTAGACCCTTACGATTATGAAAAAAGTGGAGATTGCTTTACCGTAAAAAAGAATGTTTTAGACAGTATGAAACCCGGAAGTATTATACAATACGAAACGCATTTTGGCCCCAACGAGTGCAGCACTGATACCGATTTCTACGACAAGCACCGCCCAGATTTTGAAAAAGTATTGGAAGTATATCCTGATGTTCCCTTCAAGGTTTTGAATGGATACGATTATAAAAATGTATTATATAGAAAGAAGTAAAATGTACGATTTGGGATTTACGATTTACGATTTACGATTGCATTTAACGACGCAAAAATCAGGCGTAAGCAAACTTCATAAATCAACATTCGTTAATCCTTGTTCTTAAATCATGCTAGGACTCCGCTCAGCCTTGCAGCATTGTATATAATCAGGCGTCAGCCACATCGTATGTCGTATATCTTACATCGTAAATATTCTGGCGTCAGCCAATCGTAAATCGTAAATCGTAAATTCCCTTGTAACAAATGCATCCCTTTCGTACGTTTAGGTAACTTCACACAAAGTCGTTACATTTGAAGCAGATTTACTCAACCAATTTAATTAACAAAAATGCCAACTAAAATTTCCATTCTTTGGGCCGACGACGAAATTGACCTACTTAAACCTCATATTTTATTTCTTACAAATAAAGGATATGATGTAACACCTGTAGCCAGCGGTGTTGATGCTGTTGAAGAAATAAAAAAACGTGCTTTCGATTTGGTTTTCCTCGATGAAAATATGCCCGGGATTAGCGGCATGGAAGCACTTACACAAATAAAAGCACTTAGGGATGTGCCCTGTGTAATGATTACCAAAAGTGAAGAAGAATATATAATGGAAGATGCCATCGGATCTAAAATCGCCGATTATCTTATCAAGCCAGTTAATCCAAACCAAATTCTTCACTCCATAAAAAAACTTACTGAGAACGCACGATTAACCAGCGAAAAAACTAACCAATCATACCAGCAAGATTTTCGAAATATTGGTATGATGCTGAATGATAATCTGAATTTTGAAGAGTGGCTAGCAGTGTACCGCAAAATTATATATTGGGAATTGGAATTGGATTCTGTTGAAGACAATCAGATGGGCGAAATTATAGCGATGCAGAAACAAGAGGCAAATCGCAGTTGGGCAAAGTATATAAATAGCAATTACATGAAAATGATGAAGAACCCTGGCGAAGGGGGCTTAATCATGTCGCACCAATTAATGAAGAATAAAGTATTTCCCTTATTGGAGCAACCCGATCCCGTGTTTTTTATATTAATAGACAATCTGCGTTACGACCAATGGAAAATGATACAACCTTACCTAGCCAACCATTGCCGAGTAGAACAGGACGATTTATATATGAGCATTCTTCCTACCACCACCCATTATTGCAGGAATGCTTTATTTGCCGGATTACCTCCTGGCGAGATAGAACGCAAGTTTACAACCTTATGGAGCAACGATGAAGAAGAAGGCGGAAAAAATTTACATGAAGAAGAATTCCTTGCCGAAAATTTGAAACGCAATGGCCATGATATCAAAATGAGCTATACCAAAGTTGTAAATCTAGATCAAGGTAAAGCGATGGTTGACAATGTGAGCAATATGTTCCAAAACAAATTGAACGTAATTGTATATAATTTTGTAGATATGCTTAGCCATGCCCGCACTGAGATGGGGATGATAAAAGAGCTATCGGAAGATGAAGCAGCATACCGCTCGCTAACCCGCAGCTGGTTCGAGCATTCTCCCTTATTTGAAGCCATCAAAAAAATTGCCCAGAAAAAAGTTAAAATCATTATCACTACCGACCATGGTTCCATCAGGGTAAAGAACCCCGTAAAAATTATTGGCGACCGTAATACAACATCAAACCTTCGCTATAAACAAGGCAAAAACCTAAACTATGATAAGCGTGAAGTATTTGAAATACGCAACCCCAAAGAAGCTAGTTTGCCTTGCCCACATGTAAGCAGCACCTTCGCTTTTTGTTATGAAGATAATTTCTTTGCTTACCCAAACAATTATAATTATTTCGTAAATATGTATAGGGATACTTTCCAGCACGGGGGCATTTCATTAGAAGAAATGTTGATTCCGATTGCGGTGCTTAGTAGTAAATAATAATATAAACATAAAAAAAACCGGACAATTACTTGTTCGGTTTTTTTTATGTTTAGAGAATGGATTGGATTAAAGTCCTTTCATTTTTTCTTTGAAACGTTTCAATTGGGTCACTAATGAATCGAGTGCCAAATCGACTGCTGCTTCAAATGATTGGTGTTCGTGTTCTACAAATAGAACCTGTCCGTTCACCATTAATTTCATTTCTACTAGTTTGTTGTGCTTTACCTCAACTTTTTGTAGGCGGAGGAATACCTTTAAATCTAAGTGTCCATCGTAAAAAGTACGAAGTTTTTCAACTTTTGCATTGATAAAATCAATTAACTTTTTGTCAGCGTCGAAATGGATAGATTGGATGTCAATTTTCATGTTTTTGGTAGTTAAATTAAAAAAAAGTGTGAAAACTAAAGTGTGAGGGTTAATAAACCCAAGTAGCAGTATTTGGTTTGGTCTCTTGGTTCTAAAGGCTTTTAGCGGACCGGGCTGCAATGCATCTTCGAAATAAGAACATAGCATTGATAATTCCAAATTTTTTAGCCATTTATTCATTATTACTTTGCATAATGTTATGAATCACTTCATTATTTTTTCATATCCACAACTATTGATAATTCCACATTTTTTTTCTCATCCCCATATTTTAAGGGGGATTATAAAAACTATATATCTATTTTTGCAGCCATTATTATAATAGTATATGAGTTTAGACACTAAGTATAACCCCGCTGCCGTTGAAGATAAATGGTATAAGTATTGGCTCGATAAAAAATTATTCCGTTCGGTTCCCGATGAGCGTGAGCCATACACTATCGTGATTCCCCCGCCTAATGTGACAGGTGTGCTGCACATGGGGCATATGCTGAACAATACCATACAAGACATGTTGATACGCCGTGCTAGGATGCTTGGTAAAAATGCTCTCTGGGTTCCAGGAACCGACCATGCAAGCATAGCCACAGAAGCCAAAGTGGTAAAAATGCTGGAAGAAAAAGGAATCAAAAAAGCAGATATCAGCAGAGAAGAGTTTTTGAAACATGCCTTCGAATGGAAAGATAAATATGGTGGGATTATACTTGCCCAGCTCAAAAAACTAGGAGCATCTTGCGATTGGGACCGTACTGCTTTCACCATGGATGAAGGATACTCACGCGATGTAGTAAATGTATTTATAGATTTATATAATAAAGGATATATATATCGTGGCATTAGAATGGTGAATTGGGACCCCACCGCAAAAACCACCGTAAGTGATGAAGAAGTAATACCCAGAGCTACGCATAGCAAAATGTGTTATGTGAAATATATGTATCAAGATGGCTCAGGATATTTAACTGTAGCAACTGTTCGCCCAGAAACTATTATGGGAGATGTGGCAATTGCCGTGAATCCTGCAGATGAAAGATACAAACATTTGCAAGGCAAAAAAGTTATTGTTCCATTTGTAAACCGTGCAGTTCCTATCATATTTGATGATGCCATTGATATAGAATTTGGAACTGGTTGCTTAAAGGTAACTCCTGCCCATGATATTGTGGATTACGAAATCGGCCAACGCCATGGACTGCCAGTTATTGATTGTATAAACGATGATGGAACCATTGCTGAAATTGCTGGAGCATTTGTGGGGCTTGATAGATTTGTTGCACGCAAACAAGCCATCAAAGAATTAGAAGCTCAGGGGTTATTAGAAAAAATAGAAGACTATACAAACAATGTTGGTTATAGTGAAAGAACTGATGCAGCAATAGAACCAAAGCTTAGTATGCAGTGGTTTTTGAAGATGAAAGAATTTAGTAAGCCAGCTTATGATGCTGTTATAAACGGTGAGGTAAATTTAATACCAAACAAATTTATCAATACCTATAAACATTGGATGGAAAATGTGAAGGACTGGTGTTTGAGTCGTCAACTTTGGTGGGGGCATCGCATACCGGCATGGTATAATGAAGATGGACAATTTGTAGTTGCTTCTACTTTGACAGAAGCTGAGGAGCAATGTAAAATTCAGAATATATCATATAATACTTTAAAGCAAGATGAAGATTGTTTAGACACTTGGGCATCATCATGGCTTTGGCCCATCAGTTTATTCGATGGAATTGAAAATCCTGACAACCCAGAAATAAATTATTATTACCCCACAAACGATCTTGTAACTGCTCCTGAAATTTTATTCTTTTGGGTTGCCCGTATGATAATGGCTGGCTACGAATACCGAGGACAAAAGCCTTTTAACAATGTATACTTAACAGGAATTGTTCGCGACAAACAACGCCGTAAAATGTCGAAAAGCCTTGGCAATAGCCCTGACCCGCTGGACCTAATCGCACAATATGGTGCTGATGGTGTGAGACTGGGAATGTTATTATGCTCACCTGCTGGCAATGATATATTATTTGATGAGAGTCAAGTTGAACAAGGTAGAAATTTTAGTAACAAACTTTGGAATGCCTTCCGATTAATCAAGAGTTGGGAAGTTGACGAGAACCCCAATCCTGAATCTCAAAATCAAAAACTATATATTGATTGGTTTCATAATCGATTTGACGAAGTAATAACAGAAGTAAATGACGACTTCGACAAATTCCGTTTAAGCGAAGGATTGATGAAAATATACAAATTGGTATGGGACGATTTCTGCTCATGGTATCTAGAGATGGTGAAACCTGTATATGGTCAACCCGTCGCCAAAGAATTATATGAAGCTACTATTATCATATTTGATAGTATCTTAAGATTGTTACATCCTATTATGCCATTTATTACTGAAGAACTTTGGCAAGAATTACAACCAAGAAAAGATGGAGATAGTATATGTATAGCCGAATGGCCGACAACTTTTAATTCTCCCAAAGTAGATGCAGATAAAGCTTTACTGCTTATTACAGAAGTTCGTGCATTTCGCAACAGTAAAGGATTATCTCCCAAAGAATCTGTGGAATTATATATAATATCTCAGCATGAAAATGATTATAAAAACTTTGAAGGATTAATTATAAAATTAGCAAATGTATCTGCATTACATTTCACCGCAGAAAAAGTACAAGGTGCTTATAGCTTTTTAATAAATACCGATGAAGCATTTATTCCAGTAGAACTTGATAAAGATGCGGAATCGAAACGTATAGCTGAAGAAATAAATTATCTGGAAGGTTTCCTTAAAAGCGTAGAAACTAAATTAAGCAATGAACGATTTATGGCCAATGCCAAACCCGATGTCATAGAAAAAGAGCTTCAAAAGAAAGCCGATGCTGAGAATAAATTGGCTACTTTGAAGGAACAATTAGGCATGTTAGTTTAATAATATGTATTAAACTAATTATAAGTATTTTATGATTTTAAAATGTTAATTCAGTCAATTGACTGACTGAATTAACATTAATTTGGTCAATTGACTGACTGAATTAACATTAATTTGGTCAATTGACTGACTGAATTAATGTTTTCTGTGTTATATTTGCGGGGTTAATGATGAGGTGATGTATAACAGAAGTCTTCAAAAAGTAATAGAAAAAAACCTGTCTAAACAAAAAGTATCCTTAGTTTTAGGGGCTAGAAGAGTGGGCAAAACTGAGATTTTACAAACGATATATGAAGCTAGGAAGGAAACTACACTTTGGCTAAATGGAGAAGACAGAGATACTGAAGTATTATTAGAGAGGCGCAGTGAAGCAAATTATCGGAAACTACTGAAAGGATATAAACTTTTAATTGTAGATGAAGCCCAATATATAAAAGATATTTCAAGGAAAGTAAAGCTAATGATAGATACCATTAAACCTTTACATGTTATTCTTACTGGTTCTTCTGCATTCGATTTGGTGCAGATGGGAGAACCATTGGTGGGCAGAAGTATATCATATCATCTATATCCTTTAGCTCAAATGGAATGGAAACAAAATGAAAACCTGCTCCAAACAAAACAAAACTTAGAAGACCGATTGATATATGGCAGCTACCCTGAATTAAGCAGTATGAATAATGATGACGATAAGGCTATATATTTAAAAGAATTGGTAAATACCTATTTATTAAAAGATATATTAATATTTGAACATCTCAAAAGCTCACAAAAGTTAAGAGATTTGCTCAAATTAATTGCCTATCAAGTAGGCTCAGAAGTATCATTGGATGAATTGGGAAAACAATTGGGCTTGAGCAAAAATACCGTATCCCGATATTTAGATTTATTGTCGAAAGCTTTTGTAATATATAGCCGAAGTGGATATAACAATAATCTAAGAAAAGAAATCGTGAAAAGCAAAAAATGGTATTTTGTGGATAATGGTGTACGCAATGCCATCATCAATGATTTCAGGCCCGTAGCATTGCGAAGCGATATTGGTATTTTGTGGGAACAATATATATTGGGCGAAAGAATAAAACTCAACGAGTATAAACAATTCATAGTTGAAAGTTATTTTTGGAGAACCTACGATGGGCAAGAAATTGATTTAATAGAATTGAAAAATAAAAAACTTTCTGCCTTCGAATGTAAATGGAAAGATACGAAAATAAAAGTACCTACTGCATTCTCTAAATCATACCCAAAAGCATTGTTCCAAACTATTAACCAAGAAAACTATTTAGATTGGATCGGCGAATAAAAATTTTGTAATCTGCTATACTTCTCCTACAACCGTATGCAGCCAAAACACTAGCGGGGCAAAAATGGACACCAATCCGAAAACCCAGAAATATCGCATGGCAAACCACAGTTGATTTAGGATATTCAGCCTGTCAAAAGCATCGCCAAGTACGCGTCTATTTATTTGCCAAGTTATTATAATAAGCAAAATTGAAATTAGTAAATTAATTAGCACATGAACTACAATTAATTGATACCTATCTTTTACAAACATCGCAAATATTTCTTCAGATGTATATAGACTTAATGCGGATGAAATAAGGATTAAAACTATTCCGATAGCAAGAATACGAATATGTGCTCGCTTAAATTTATTTGAAAGTGTTATTGCTCGAATCATTGTAATATTTGCAAAATTGCTTTGTAGGTATTTCCCGATATAAAAAGATAAGCCGAAACGTAGAATTTATGATGCGAGTTTTGCACCCGCAAAAAATGCCTTCAACTTTTGCTAAATAACACCATCTCTTCGTACCTTCGTAGGCTATAAGTGTTCCCTATATTATGCAAGAAAAAGAAACTGCCATCACTTTCGACACCTTCAAACAAGAAGTTCTAACCGACTATGCAACAGCTTTTAAAAGTAGGCAAGCCAGTTTAATTGGTCGCAAAGAAGTATTAACTGGTAAAGCCAAGTTTGGTATTTTTGGTGATGGAAAAGAAGTAGCTCAACTAGCTATGTCACGTGTTTTTAAAAATGGTGATTTTCGTTCAGGATATTATAGAGACCAAACTTTTATGTTCGCCATAAACGAACTGACAATACAAGAATTCTTCGCCCAATTATATGCAGAACCATCAGTTGATGCAGAACCGTCAAGTGCTGGAAGAAGTATGAATGGTCATTTCGGTACACGTTTTTTAGATGATAAAGGAAACTGGAAAAACTTAACTCAGCTAAAAAATTCTACTTCTGATATTTCACCCACAGCGTCGCAAATGAGCCGTGTGGTGGGATTGGGATATGCTTCCAAATTGTTTCGCAATAATTCAAACTTGCATCATCTAACTCAGTTTTCTGACAAAGGAAATGAAGTAGCGTTTGCAACCATTGGCAATGCAAGCACCAGCGAGGGCGGGTTTTTTGAAGCCATCAATGCCATGGGCGTATTACAAGTTCCTGTTGTAGTCTCAGTTTGGGACGATGGTTATGGAATTTCTGTTCCTGCAAAATATCAAACTACCAAAGAAAGCATCAGCGAAATATTAAAAGGATTTCAAAGAGATGACCAAAATGAAGGTTATAATATATATCGCGTAAAAGGTTGGGACTATGCTGAACTTTGCAGAGTTTATGAAGATGCGGCTAAGCTTGCACGTGAAAAACATATTCCTTCAATTATCCACGTGGAAGAGATGACACAGCCACAGGGCCACTCTACATCAGGTTCTCACGAACGTTACAAATCGAAAGAACGCCTACAATGGGAGCAAGATTTTGATTGTATTAAAAAAATGCGTGAATGGGTATTGACTAATAATATTTCATCGCCTCAAGAACTTGATGAACTTGAAACTTTAGCAATACAACAAGTAAAAGATGAACAAAAAGCTGCTTGGCAATCTTATTTATCAAAAATAAAAACTGATGTAACTGAAACCATTGCTTGCCTGCAATCATTTGCAAATATTTCAGAAAAAAATCAATCAGTAAATGATATAGCAAATATATTGTTGTCTATTACTGAACCCACTCGACGTGATGTTTATGAAGCAATATATAATACGCTGCAATTAACTATTGGAGACCTTACTGCTGAGCGAAATCAACTGGTTAATCTGTTGAATAATTACAAAGAGATTAATACCGATCGCTACAACTCGTTCCTTTATAGCCATTCAGCAAAGGCGCTTTCAAACATTGAGCAAGTAGAACCTATATATACTGAAGATAGTAAAAATATAGATGGGCGTGAAGTCTTAAATGCCTGTTTCGATAAAGCCTTTGAAAGAATTCCAGAACTTTTTGCAATAGGGGAAGATGTAGGAAAAATTGGGGATGTGAACCAAGGCCTTGCGGGCATGCAAGAAAAATATGGCGAACTGCGTGTAACCGATACTGGAATTCGCGAATGGACTATTGCGGGGCAAGGAATTGGAGCAGCAATGCGTGGCTTAAGACCAATTATTGAAATACAATACCTAGATTATTTTTTATACGCTTTACAAATATTGAGTGATGACGTTGCAACTTTGCAGTATCGTACCAAAGGTGGCCAAAAATGCCCACTCATTGTGCGTACCCGTGGGCACAGACTAGAAGGTATATGGCACTCGGGCTCACCTATGGGCATGATTGTTAACTCACTTAGAGGCATGCATATATTGGTACCGCGCAATATGACGCAAGCAGCAGCTTATTATAATACTTTACTTTTGGCCGATGAGCCAGCTTTGGTTGTAGAATGCTTGAACGGATATCGTTTAAAAGAAAAAATGCCCGAAAATATTGGCGAGATAACGCTGAAGCCCGGAATACCCGAAGTATTAAAACAAGGAACCGATATCACATTGGTAACCTATGGCTCATGCTGCCGAGTTGCGATGGAGGCAGCTCAGAAACTTGAAAATTTCGGTATCGGCATTGAAATAATTGACGTGCAAAGTTTGCTCCCTTTCGATACTAAAAATAGTATTGTAGAATCACTGAAAAAGACTGGGCAAATAATTTTTTTTGACGAAGATGTACCAGGCGGAGCAACAGCTTTCATGATGCAACAAGTCCTCGAAAAGCAAGGTGGTTACCAACACCTCGATGCACCTCCGCGCACTATTACTGCACAAGCACACCGCCCAGCCTATGGTACCGATGGTGATTTCTTCTCAAAACCGCAAGTGAATGATGTATTTGAAGTATTATATAATATGATGCATGAATATGCACCAGGTGAATTCCCTTCTATGATATAGTTTTGTTGCATTTATGTCTAGTAGACTTCTCACTTTTTCTGCTGCTCAGAAAAAATAAATCACATTTTTCACAAAAGGATGCAACCCTTTTGCTATTTTTGTACTCTACTAGTTATAAATAAGCAAAAACCCATGTAACACATTTACACTAATCTGTAAATTAAAAATGTCTAACTTCAATGAAGAACAAGAACTTATTGATGGTTGCCTCATAGGTAATCATAGGGCACAAGAGGCTTTGTACAGCAAGTATGCAGCCAAGATGTTTGGTATTTGCTTGCGATACAGCAGCAGCAGGATGGAAGCAGAAGATACTTTGCACGAGGGATTTATGGCAGTATTTGAAACTTTGGAACGATTTGAAGCAAGAGGAGCTTTTGAAGGATGGGTAAGACGCATCATGATAAACACCGCACTGAAAAAATACAAACGTGAACGTTTATATCAAATGATGGACTTCAATGCAGATGTAATGAGCGAATCAGCCAATGAGAATGATTTTTCTCCATTACAAAAAATGCAAACTGACGACCTAATCAAATTGGTTCAAAAACTAGCCCCAGGTTATCGGAATATATTTAACTTATACGCTATAGAAGGCTACAACCATAGGGAAATAGGAGAAGTACTTGGTATATCTGAAGGTACTTCAAAATCACAAATGGCAAGAGCAAGAGTGTTGCTGCAAGCCATGCTAAACAAACAATACGACAACGAATATGAGCAGCGATAAAGAACATATTGACGATATTTTTAAGAATCATTTCGAGGACTACGAACCTACGCCTCCGGGCAATGTGTGGAGCCGTGTGAAGAGTGGATTGGGAAATAGCAATGGCGAAGAAACATTATACAACAAATTCGACAAACACCAACCACAGCCACCAGCATGGGTTTGGGCAAGCCTTAGCAATATATTAAAAGGCCGTCAACGTATAAAATTATATAAACGCATAGCAGCAGCTTCTTTATTTTTCATTACACTTGGTGGGTTAATAGCTAGCCAATTTGCAGCAAGCAATACCATAGATTCTTTGTTCTCTTTTGAAAAAGACGATAATGTTATTGTAAAAACAAGACCCATCAAACCTGTTATTGCACAACAGCAAATTATAAACCACAGCAATTTAGTTTCTCATCCCTATCCAAAGAATTATATATCATATAATCAAACCCAACCCACTATTAAAAATATAATTACTTCAAATGTAATGCTACCTGTATTGGAAAATGTTTCATTGAACAATAACAGTATTTTACTCAATAATGAAGTACCGGTTATTGCTCCAGAAGTTATGGATATACAAGCGCCTGAGATATCAAGTTTAGAATCTATTTTTGCCAGTGCTACTGTTCCAATACTTGCTCCAGGAATTCCTAATTTCCCTCAGAACAATTTTAATTACAAAGCCCCTCGCTATAAGAAACCTAGTAATATTGAAATCAATATAGAAATATTTGGAGGCGTGGCTAATACATTCCGTAATGTAGACCGTAAACTGGATGCCAATGTTGCTTCAATTCGTAAAGAATCTGAAAAAGCATCTAATGGAAGTCAATGGGGAATCAAATTTAATATCATTAAAAACAAGCTGTCTTTTACAAATGGATTGACTGTTTCACAATATCATTATACTGGTACCTATGTATTCCAAACAAAAGATATCGTTAATATCCATCCTTATTTCAGCACCAATAATCCAAAGGCCTTTATACAAGAAGACTATTTTGATACGGTGAATCATAATAAAAATAAAAATGTCCTAACCACCTATAAATTTATTTCTTTAAATACGTCTATGGGTTATGTGATCAATGCTTCAAAAAGGATTTCTATAATACCAACGATTGGAGTTAGTGCAGGGTACTTATTGAGCGACCTAGGTCCTAAATTAAATGCGGGGAAACCTACCGAGTATACAAAAATGGTTGAAGCCAATTCACTTTCACTTAACCAACGCATGATGATTAGCAGTGCGATTGCTTTAAAAGTTAATTTCAAACTTTGCACTCATATTAAATTGGGTGTTGAACCATATATGAGCAGCCAAATAAACAAACAAGAAGCAACATCACCATTGGGCGGACAAAAACTCACAGCCAAAGGTGTTAACTTAAGCCTCTCTTATAAATTTTGATATTGAAAAATAAAATATTCTTAGTTTTATTTGTTGCATTCTCATTTTGTGTAAGCAGCACCCAAGCTCAAAACTGTGCTGCAAGTTATGAATATGATACTGCTGGGTATATAGTTACTTTTAAAAATACTTCTACATCAACTTCTGGTATTTATAAAAGCTATTGGAACCTAGGTGATGGGAATTATTCGCTAGCTGACAACCCTGAGCATGCCTATACAAACCCTGGAAAATATTTAGTGTTTCTAAAAGTAGAAGATGCTGCTAATAATTGTAAAGACATTTTTTTGGACACTGTTGTAATTGTAGCACAAAGTCCTGGATGTAAAACTAATTATATAGTTGAAGTAAAAGGGGATTCTATTAAATGCACCAACCTCTCCACAGGTACTGACAGTTCGACTACCTATACCTGGCATTTCGAGAATCACATATTCTCAAGTGATGAAAACCCTATTTGGGAATATACAAAAACTGGAACTAGATCTGTCAAACTATTAATTGAAAGTTTAAACTGTATTGATTCTCTTGAAAACGATATATATATAAAGCCCAAATATTCCTGCGATGCTACTTTTGAAACTTCAACTAGTGCAGATACTACAACATTTGTTACCAAAAACTATAACCCCAATGCTATATATTTTTGGAATTTTGGAGACAATGCCACTACTATTGGACTGCGGCCTATACATATATATGAATATAATGGAAACTACAAAGTAACCCTTACAATGGAAGACACCATATCTAGTTGTAAGCAAGCGTGGAGCAGTTACTTAGCTGTTACTACACTTCCGGCATTTAAACTTAGCTATTCATATAATATAAGCCAACAAACTGTTTCATTTGAGGCTGCTGCTAAATTCAATCAGCAAAAAGAATTTGTTTATAATTGGAAATTTGGTGATGGTACCACAGGCAGGGGCAATTTGGTAGACCATACTTATGGTGCATATGGCAGTTATGATATTGAACTTAGTGTTATAGATACACCAATATCCACCTTGCCTGTTATCAAGAAATTTACTATAGTTGTAGCTAAGGATACCTTGCCACATAACTTGGCGGGTAAAGTGCAATTGGACAATGGTAGTCCTATTGACGAGGCATTTGTATTATTAATAGAAAACGATAGTAGTACCAGTAATATCCCCCATGTGGTTGATACGGTATATATAAATGCAGCTGATTCAGGACAGTATTTTTTCAAGGATAAAAAACCTGGCAGGTACACTTTAAAAGTAGTAATTAGTAATTCATCTGCTTATTATAAAAAATATTTTCCCATATATATTGGCAACCATAGGAATTGGGGAAATGCCCAATACTTTTTATTAACCCAAGATATATTGCAATCGATAGAACTTACTCAAAAAACAACCGCCACAATCGGTTCAAATTCTATTGAAGCTATTTTAACAATTGATAAATCTATTACAGAAAAACATTGTTTACAAAATCAATGTGCTACGCTGCATGATGTAGCGGAGAAACCGCTTCAAACTGGTTTAACAGATTGGCAAGGGAAAATAAAATTTGACAATCTACCCTCCACAGGTATTTATTATTTAAAATTTGATGTTGTTGGTAAAGTGCCGTCTGGTCAGATCGTGAGTTTTATAAAACATGCTCCCATAAAAGCTACAGTATATTTCAAAATTGACGGCTTCAATGTTTATCATTACGATAATATTAGCACCTCAATTATTCAAACCCTTTCTCCTGTTTCTGACATAAGTTTATTTCCTGTTCCGGCTATTGACCAATTGACTATTCATGCAAACTTGAGTTTAATAGAACAAAGCGATTTGCAAATTGTGATGATTGATGCGTTAGGTCGCCAAGTAAAAAGGCAAGAAACTATTAACAAAGAGTTTCACACAATGGATATTGGCAATCTGCCACAAGGTATGTATTGGTGCATGATTACTGGCAAGGATGGTTTCATCAAAAACATTCCACTAATTAAAAAATAAATTTGGGTATTAGTATCACTGCACCCGAAGTTTGAAAGATGAAATTAGAACATGTGGGTATTGCCGTAAAAGACCTCAACCATTCCAAAAAAATATTTGACAGTTTGTTTGGCTATCAAAGCTATAAAACCGAAATTGTTGAAAGCGAAGAAGTGACAACAGTTTTTTATAAAACTGGTGATTCAAAAATAGAATTATTGCAAGCCAATAAAAATGAAAGTGCCATATATAAGCATATAGAAAAACGCAGTGAAGGAATACATCATTTGGCATTTGAAGTAACTAACATTGAACAAGAAATTGAAAGGTTAAAATCGGAAGGATTTCAATTTGTGAATAAAATCCCTAAACAAGGTGCAGATGGTAAACGTATTTGTTTCCTTCATCCCAAAAGTACCAATGGTGTTTTGATTGAATTGTGCGAGACTATGATATAGTCTATTTAGATTACCTGCCTTTTATTACTGTTTTAATATCAGAAATTATTTTTTGAGCAAGGTGCTGAGCCGTGCTTTCATTTTCACTTTCTGCATAAATACGGATAATAGGCTCTGTATTTGATTTACGCAAATGCACCCATTCTTTATCAAATTCTATTTTCAAACCATCAATAGTGTTTATTGGCTGTTTTACATATTTATTTTTTAACTGAAGCAGCAAGTGGTCAATATCAATATCGGGAGTAAGCTCTATCTTGTTTTTCGAAATAAAATAATTTGGGTAAGCTTTACGTAATATAGAGGCTATAGATTTTGTTTTGGCCATATGTGAAAGAAATAGAGCAATACCAACCAATGCATCACGGCCATAATGCAACTCTGGATAAATGATCCCTCCATTACCCTCGCCCCCAATTACTGCATTTACATCTTTCATCATCTTCACCACATTTACCTCGCCCACAGCAGTGGCATAATGAACCCCTCCGTGTTTTTCTGTAATATCTTTAAGGGCACGAGTGCTCGACAAATTGGATACAGTGCACCCTTTTTTATTATTGAGAATGTAATCAGAAACAGCCACCAATGTATACTCCTCACCAAAGAAACTGCCATCTTCACAAATCAGTGCCAATCTATCTACATCTGGATCAACTGCAATACCCAAGTGTGCTTTATGAAATTTTACTTCGCTTGCAGTTGTAACAAGGTTTTCGGGAAGCGGTTCGGGGTTATGGGCAAACTTACCTGTAGGCTCACAATTTATTTCAATTATTTCATCCACGCCCAATGCATTAAGTAGCATAGGAACTGCAAAACCACCCGTACTGTTCACGGCATCAACAACTATTTTATAATTTCTGCTTTTGATAGCCTTCACATCTACCAACTCCAATGCGAGAATTTGGTCTATATGATATTGTATATAAGAGTTTTTGTGCGAGACTTTTCCTAACTTATCAACTTGGGCATACTCGAAATTACCTGCTTCAGCAATTTTCAGTAATTCCTCGCCTTCTTCGGCTGAAATAAACTCACCTGCTGCATTGAGAAGCTTTAAAGCATTCCACTGCTTGGGATTGTGACTGGCCGTGAGGATAATTCCACCTGCAGCTTGCTCATGTGTTACAGCCATCTCGACTGTAGGAGTAGTTGACAAGCCCAAATCTACCACATCGAAACCCATCCCAGTGAGAGTTCCTATTACCAAATTATTGAGCATTTCCCCGCTCAAGCGGGCATCTCGACCAATAACTAAGGTACGGTTTTCTGACCCCCTTGCAATTAAAGTAGCAAAAGCCGAAGTGAATTTTACAATATCAATGGGGGTAAGGCCTTCGCCTGCAGGGCCACCTATAGTGCCACGAATTCCAGAAATAGATTTAATTAAGCTCAAAATTTTAAATTGGGCTGCAAAGTTAAGGGGCACAGGTATACAGGGCAATTATAATATAAACGCCACTTGATAATAATTCAAATTCATATGTAAAAAAAAATCCTACTATAAAGTATTAATTTGCAATATTTTATATTTTGAGCAGTTTTTTTTCGATAAATATATAAATCCGTTTGTTAGTAATTTCAACTTATTAAATAATTAAACAAGCTAGATCATGAAAAAAACATTTACTAACTTTATTATTATCTGGCGGTGGAGCTCTCAGCATCAATGCAGCAGCTTCAGGAACAGCCTATAACGAGGGCACTTCAAAAATCAGATATCCAGGCAATCTGGTACCTTTTGGAATATCTGTTGGAAATAATTCTACTTCTCAAGCAATAACTATGAGTGCAAATTACCTAACAGCTGATGCTAAAGTTAGCGTTTCAGCACCTTTTAAAGTTTGCACAACACATGATATAAGTAAACAATCATATATTTGACGTTGAAATAACAACCCCATGAATAAATATCTATTTCTTTTTGCAGCATTTATATTTTTTGTACAAAGTTCATTTTCTCAAAATACACTAACCATAGAAGGCAGGGTAATTCTAGCAACGACAGCTGAAGGGATTAAAAACGTAAAGATTATTTGCAAATCGAACGGGAAAGAACTATCCACGTTCTCAAACGATACAGGCTATTACAAATTTGAGAATATTGATACGCCCGCCACACTTAATGTTAACCATTATGGATACAAGCCTCTTGAGCGAATGGTAGATAAAGAATATATATATATTGTACTTGAAGAAAATACCTATACACTAAATGATGTGGTGGTAACGTCAGGAAAAACTTCACAGAAAATCACTGATGTTACCGTATCAATTGCTATTTTAAAACCAAAACTTATTGAGAATACAAACTCCATAAAAATGGATGCCGCTGTAGAAAATATACCTGGGGTTAATATCATATTCGGCCAAGCGAATATTCGTGGAGGTAGCGGATTTAGCTATGGCACAGGCAGTCGTGTGCTGCTGATGCTGGACGATATGCCCATGCTAAGTGCCGATGCTGCTGATATCAAATGGGATGCAATGCCTGTGGAAAATATTAAACAAGTAGAGATTGTAAAAGGTGCATCGTCTGCTTTGTTTGGATCGGGGGCAATGGGCGGGGTTATTAATATTCGCACTGCTGAACCTAGTATAGTTCCCTTTACTAAGATAAATGTTTTTACAGGGGTATATGATAATCCCGCCAATCCAAATTTTAAAATTTTTAAACAAAGGCAAAGCACCAATGGTATTAATGTATTCCATTCGCAAACCGAAAAAAATACGGGGATTACCTTTGCAGTCTATAGCTTGCGAGATGATGGCTACCGACAATATGAAGCTGCTAATAATAAGAGGTTGAGCATTGGCTTGAAACAAAAATTTGATAAAGTTAAAGGATTGCAAGTGGGCGTTTATGCTTCTTTCTTTTCAGCACAAGTTGGTAGTTTTTTATTTTGGAAACAGGCTGATTCTCCTTTCCTTGCTTTTCCTCACACTGCAAGCAGTATGATAAATAAAAGATATAATATTGACCCCTATGTTGAATATGCAAAACCTAATAATTATAAAATTATATTAAGGAGCAGGATTTATGTAACCGATAACAATAACTACAGTGCCGACACTTATGATACTATAGGGGTGCATACCAAAGCAACTTTGGCTTATAATGAATTTCAATATCAAAAGTATTATACAAATATTGAAAAACGTTTTAAATTAACTCTTACAACTGGTGCGGTATATACTATTAATAACATTAAGAGTGATAGTTTATACCACGACCACAAAGGATATAATGCGGCAGCGTATTTACAAGCGGATGGGAAATGGCATAAACTAAATCTCTCAGCTGGTATTCGTTATGAACAAAATAAAATAGATGATAGAAAAACTGAGGGATTGCCTGTATATCGTTTTGGTGTGAGTCATCCATTGGCAAAATATACATTTATTAGAGCGAGTTATGGAACAGGCTATCGTTTCCCATCGGTGGCTGAAAGATATATAAACACATCTGCTTCCGCCATTCGAGTTTTGCCCAATCCCAATATAAAAAGTGAAACTGGGCAGAGTGGTGAAATAGGAATTAAACAAGGAGTTAAAATAGGCAAATGGATGGGCTATGCAGACTTGGCTGGATTTTGGAATCAATATAATAATATGGTTGATTTTATGTATGTTCCTGACCCAACAGCTCTTTATTTTGCATTTCAAACTCAAAACACAGCTAAAAAAGCCAGAATTACAGGGCTCGATGCTTCCATTGGTGGAGAGGGTAAAATAAAAAAGACATTGCTAAGTATTTTGGCGGGCTATACATTTATTGAACCCGTGTACCTTGACTCTGTGTTCTCTGATTCGGTAAAAAAAATTGAACCGAATTACAAATATCTTCAAAGTAGATTCCGTCATACTTGGAAAGTAAATGCTGATTTGGAATACAAGGGTTTTTCAGTTGGGGTTACCTATAAATTCAATAGCTATATGTTGCGTGTAAATGACTACCTTGAGGGTTTGGTTTTCGGATCAAAGCAATACAGACTTGCACACAATAATGGATATAGTTTGTGGGACTTCAGGGTAGGTTATGCTTACAAAAAACATAAATTCTCATTTGTAATTAAAAACCTAACAAATACTGAATATATGTTTTATTTGGGCAATATTGGTGCCCCGCGGAGTTTCACTTTGCAGTATTTGATTAAGATCTAGAATCCCTGCCTTAAAAGGCAGGGCAATAGATAGATAGCAGTGCTCAAAAAGAGGGGGTCTTTATGGCTGCTATACTTATATTTGCAGGGCAAAAATTCAAAGTCATGAAAAAAGTTATATATATTATTGCACTGCTTCTGTTTATCAGTCCTGCATTTGCACAGTTGCATAAGGCTAAAACAGGTAACCAACTTCCTGCTTTCCAATACCAAACTGTTGATGGGAGATTGGCTAGTGAGCAGCATCCGCAAGCTATAATCAATGATATAGGTTCTGTTACAAATCCTATGCGTGGTTTTGATATAAGTTATGATCCTAATAATCATTTGGCTATAAAGATTGATGGAAAGTATATCATTTCTTCAAATACTATTACACCCATAGCTGAATATTTGGACAGAATTAAATCTGCTATACAAATACAAAATGCTACTGAATTTAAAATATCAGATCCAGAAAAAGACCATACTACCAATCAAACATTTTACAGAGTTTCGCAAATATATAATGGTGTGCTCGTGCATGGCAGCGACTGGATAGTGGTAACAAGAAATAATTATATAGAAGTATCAATGGGTCGCATGTACCCTACGCCTGTGGGAGTTGCTACAGTGCCATTACTTTCAAAAGAGCAAGCAATTTTGATGGCCAACAAAAAACTTTCTGATATAACAACAATACAAGCTTACACTCCTGAACAAATAAATATTTTCGGAGAAAATATTCCTGAAGTAAAACTGGAAATATATTATAATGTATTATTACAACCAACACTTACTTATCATATAACAATCAGACCCAATTTGATGGAAAGATATGTATTAATTGTTGATGCAAATACAGGTAAAACTATAGACTATTATAATCATACCTGTAGTGCAAATGGCCCAAGAACATCCACAATGAATGATCTTAATAGTAAATCACGCACTATTAATACCTATGAATATAATGGTTCTTTTTATCCGATAGATGCAAATGAAACCATGTTCAGTGCCAGCCAATCGCAGTTCCCCGATGGCCCAGAGGGTGTAATTTGGACCTTGGATGCAAAGAATACCAGTGGTTCAGGAATTGCTCAGATCAAGTTTTCGAACAATACTTCTTGGAGTACTAAAACAGTTTCAGCACAATACAATGCCAAGGTATGTTACGATTATTATAAGAATATACATAGTCGCAACAGTATAAATGGTGCTGGCGGTAATATTATCAGCGTAATAAACGTGAGTGAAAGCAATGGCAGTGCAATGGATAATGCATATTGGAATGGGCAAGCAATGTATTATGGCAATGGCGATGTAGCTTTTAAACCTCTGGCTGGAGCCATTGATGTGGCAGGCCATGAAATGACCCATGGCGTGGTAGAAAAAACTGCGAACCTTGAATATAAATCACAGAGTGGAGCAATGAACGAATCGATGGCTGATATATTTGGAAGTATGATAGAAGGGCTCAATTGGAAAATAGGCGAAGATGTAGTGAGAACAGCTTATTTTCCTACAGGTGCATTGCGTGACATGAGCAACCCGCATAATGGCGGAAACAATAGTAACGACAATGGCTGGCAGCCTGCTGTGATGCAAGAATATGTTTCGGGCAGTAGCGATAATGGGGGCGTGCATATCAACTCGGGAATTCCTAATCGAGCTTATTATCTTTTTGCTACAAGTATTACAAAAGCAAAAGCTGAACAAGTATATTATAGAGCGTTGAGTAGGTATCTTACTTCCACTTCTCAGTTTTTGGATTTGAGATATGCTGTGGTACAATGTTGCAAAGATTTATATAATACCACCGAAGTAAATGCTGCAATGGCTGCTTTCGATAAAGTACAGATATATGACCCGAATGCTGGCAGTGGCGGCAGCGGAAATACAACGGGTGTTGATCTTCCCACAAATCCTGGGAATGATTTTATTATAAGTTATGATGTTAATTATGGTGGCACAAACAACCGTTGGTTCAAGTCGACCATTACGCCCAATAATTTCACAGCAATGACAACCTCGGCAACAAAACAACCCATATCAGTTACCGACGATGGAAGCAACGGATATTTTATTGGATGGGATGCTATGATGCACAAAATTACCATCAATGGTTTTACTGAAACCTACGCACAGAACCAAGCGATATGGGACAATGTAGCCATATCGAAAGACGGTAAAAAAATAGCAGGCATTACTACTTCTATTGATAGCAGTATCTGGGTGTATGATGGCACTAACTGGACACGTTTTTATTTATACAATCCAACTACGGGCAAAGGGCAAACATCAACCGGTGTATTATATGCAGGTGCTTTGGAATGGGATTATACAGGAGAAAATATCATATATGATGCGTTTAATAAAATACCCAATAACGGTGGCAATGATATTAGTTACTGGGACGTTGGGATGATACATGTGTGGGATAATAAAAAAAACACTGTTGGTGATGGTACAGTGCAAAAAGTATTCAGTAGCCTGCCCTCAGATGTGAGTATTGGCAATCCAGCTATCAGCAAAAACTCACCATATATTATAGCTTTTGATTATATAGATAATTCGTCAAGTACTACACAATATGGATTAATTGCTTCCAATCTTATTACACAAAAAGTAGGTGCAGTGTATAGCAATACCATGCTCTCTTATCCCAATTATTCTAAAAACGACAATAAAATACTTTTCACTTCTGCAAATTCAAATGGCGATACATTGCTTGCAACTATTGATATGAACACTGACAAGATTACGCCCAAAGCAGGCACTGCAGCAGGGTTTATATCAGCAGCAAAATGGGGTGTATGGATTGCTCAGGGCAGTCGCAAATTATTAAGTGGTAACAAAGATTTACTTGAATTTAAATTCTTGGGCTCTTCACCACAAATTACAACAAGTATTGTAGGAACCAATGTTACTGCAACTGTTCCATCGGGATTAGATTTAAGTTGGATCACTCCTACTTTTAAAATATCGCCACTTGCCACTGCTTATATATCCACTGCTGAACAAACGAGTGGAGCAAGTGCAAATAATTTTAATAATAGCATTACTTATACTATACAAGCACAAGATGGCACTACCAAAGATTATACTGTTAAACTGCAGCAGCCAGTAGGTATTAATCATATTGAAACAAACAGCGATATACAGCTGTGGCCCAACCCCAGTAATGGTTTTATTACTTTAAACACCATAGCCAATAGCCAGATTATTATATATAATGCTGTGGGCAAACAATTAAATCAGTATTATACAAACAATAATGTTACTAGTTTAAACTTATCACATTTGCCTAATGGAGTTTATATAGTAAATACGCAAAACAATAACAGCACTTACAATACAAAACTTATACTGGAACGATAGACTTATGATATATAATATCTTGTTAAAAAAAACTATTTATTCTTGTAATTTGTGTAGTTGCATTTTTGCAAGGCCGAGCACAATATAGTGGAACTTATTCAGCCATTTCTCTTATATATAAAGTCGATTCTTTACCATTGAAATACTTCATTAAGAAAGTGAATGCGACGTGGAACCTCAATGCCCCAAAGGATTTTGGATTAACCTTAAGTTTTTTACCCAATAGTAAATTGGCGGTATTGCTATATCAATATAGTGCCAAAGACACGTCTATTATTCAAGGCACTGTTGGCTATAAAATAAAGAACGATCAAGTGTGCTTGATGGAATCGAAAAAAGTGGAAGAACATAGTTGCATGGATATTATAGATTCGAATACTTTCTGTATACCATTTCCAAGTTTGGTAAATTCGCGTTGTTATTTAAGTAGGAAATTATAATTTCTTACGTCAAAAATTATAGCTTATTACACAATTCAAACCACCTGCTTCTATGTAATTTTTAATTGCATGTGTAACGGGCACGAAAGTATGATAATGCCTGTACTCTGGCTGTATAACTATATTATATGTTTTATTTAATTTATATTCCATTCCAAATCCTAACAAACCACTAATAGCAATCTTACTAAAATCATTTGATTTACGGGTATATTCTATCCCTTTTATTCGGCCGCCCGTTGATGAATAAACACCTATTTCTTCCCATGTTCTAAGGTATAGATTGGGAGAAACTACTACCATCAAATAAAAATTAATTTTCGTTTTTTAGACTATATAGCATTTTAACTTAATCGGCACTTCAACAAATTGATATTTCTTTTTCCAAGAGAAACATGCATCAAATGTTCCGTTCACCGGATTTATATAGCTTGAAAAAGTCAAGCCTGTTCTATAGTATGCTCTGCTTGAAAATAATTAGCCAATATCTATATTTATTCTATTCATTGAATGCTAGTTTCTACCGTAAAGGTAAATAATTGACGATTAACAATAAGTATCAAAGAAATGATATAGTGAACATAAATAGCAAATCGAAATAGACATTATCCCAACAATAAAAATTAACATTTTGCGTTATGGCTTACAGGTAGTTGATTTGCAGATTGAATATACGCAGCATTTTACCACTATAACCCAAGCATGCTTTTTAACAAGACGAAACGACTGAAACTGTTGATTGCACTGATGCTTTGTGCGGCACTTAACAGCAAAGCCCAACAGAATTTGCCTTCGTACGATTATAAGTTGCTGCATTATGGGTTCACAGTTGGGTTCAGTTCCACCAACTTTAAGCTTAACCACGACCCCGCTTTTTTTGCAAACCAGCAAGTAGCCTCTGTTATTTGTAAACCCCAAGCCGGTTTTACCTTAGGAGTTCTAGGCGACTTGCATTTAGGCGATCATTTCGATATTCGCTTGATACCTTCTCTGCACTTTGCCCAACGCAATATTGAATTTACTTTTAGAGACAGTTCCATTGCTGTTGCTAAAATAGAATCGACCTATGGTGAGATTCCGTTGGTGTTTAAATACAAATCGGATAGGATTAAGAATACACGTTTTTATGTGTTGGGTGGATTTGTGTATGCATTCGATTTCACAAGTAACAAAACTGTGGCTCGCAAACCGAGTGAGGCATTTGTTGCTGTAGGTACTAACAATTTAGGCTATCAGATTGGATTGGGATTCGATTTCTACTTCCCTTATTTCAAGTTCTCGCCTGAAATTAAGCTTACTAATGGCATCAATAACGTGTTGGTGAGAGATGGTTCAATTTACAGCAATAATATCAGTGCTTTGTTTTCAAAAATATTGCAGTTCAATATCTATATTGAATAGTGCAACTAACCCCTAATTAAGTGTACCGTGAAGTTTGATTTGTTGGCCACCGATAACGCCACCCAAGCAAGAGCTGGACTTTTGCATACGCCACATGGCGTTATTGAAACTCCCATATTTATGCCTGTAGGCACAGTGGGCAGTGTGAAAAGTGTTACACAACACGATTTATGGAACCGCATTAAAGCCCCAATTATTCTGGGCAATACCTATCATTTGTTTTTGAGACCGGGTAATGATACCCTGCATCAAGCAGGTGGCCTGCACAGATTTATAAACTGGCCTGGAGCTATGCTTACTGACAGTGGCGGTTACCAAGTATTCTCGCTGGCTAACAGTAGAAAGATAACTGAAGAAGGTGCTGCTTTTCAATCGCATATCGATGGGAGCAAGATTATGTTCACCCCGGAAAATGTGGTAGATACGCAACGCATTATTGGTGCTGATATTATAATGGCCTTTGACGAATGCCCACCCTACCCTGCCGAAAAAAAGTATGTAGAAAACAGTATGCACTTAACACATAGGTGGCTTGATAGGTGCTTGGTGCAAATGGCAAATACCCAACCATTGTACGGGCACCAGCAAGCATTGTTCCCCATAGTGCAAGGTGGTACTTTCCCTGATTTGCGTGTGCAATCGGCTGAGTATATGGCAGCCAAAGATACTGACGGCATTGCCATTGGTGGCCTTAGCGTGGGCGAACCTACAGAAGATATGTATAGCATGACCTCGCTGGTATGCGATATACTGCCCAAGGCAAAGCCACGATACCTAATGGGCGTAGGTAAACCCGAAAACATTATTGAATGCATCGCACGTGGTATTGACATGTTTGACTGCGTGATGCCCACTCGCAATGCAAGGCATGGCTATATATTCACCACACAAGGGGTTGTAAATATTAAGAACGAAAAGTGGAAGAACGATTTTACCCCGCTTGATCCATTGCTCACGCCTGAATATAGTATGGCCTATACCAAGCATCTACTGATGAGTTCAGAATATTTGGGTTTTATTATAGCATCGGTTCAAAATCTTTCTTTTTATTTGTGGTTGGTGAGTGAAGCCCGAATGCATATACTGGACGGTGACTTTGCCCGCTGGAAAGAACATATATTGCCTATTGTGACCCGAAGATTTTGAGCGACGCGTTACTGCATAGTCATAAATATAGCTATGGGCAAATATTGAAACTTGCCCTCCCCATCATTATAGGCCAAGTGGGCAATGTGCTGATGGGGCTAACGGATACTTTCTTTGTATCGAAGTTGGGGGTTACAGAAATTGCTGCATCGGGCATTGCAAACTCCGTATTCTTTACCACTATTGTAATAGGTATTGGTATGATGGTATCAGGTTCAGCAGTGGTGGCTGAGGCTTTGGGCAATAAGGACCCTCAACGAATAGGAAGGATATACCACGGCGTAGTATGGTCGGCAGTGATGTCTGGCTTGTTGATGAACTTGGTGTTGGTGGCACTTTCATTCAACTTTAGTTGGTTTATGCAAGTGGCGGAAGTGAATGAGATAGCTCCACAGTTCCTAAATATTATTGGCCTATCGGCAGTGCCGCTTACTATATTTATTGGATTAAAAAATATGAGCGATGGGCATGCGGATACCACGCCCGGCCTTATTATATCAATGTGTGCGGTTGTATTTAATGCACTCCTTAACCCGCTTTTTATATGGACCTTCGGTTTGGGTTTTACAGGCTCGGCTTGGGCCACCTTGGTTACACGCATTTGCATGGCCTTGGCAATTTGGTTTTATTTACGCAGCGACAAAAAATATAGTGTCTGGCGACATGCCATCCCCTTTAAAGACTGGCTATTTGCCACCCCCTTCCGCAAAGAGTTGAATGACTTTTTACGTATTGGGCTGCCTAGCGGCTTGCAGTTCTTTTTCGAGATTGCTGCCTTTGGCGGTGCTGCAGCCATGATGGGCAATATAGGTGTGGTGGCAGGTGCATCGCATGTGGTGGCTATACAATTAGCTGCTCTCACCTATATGGCCGCTACAGGTTTCTCAGTGGCGGGCAGTATACTTACGGGCAATGCACGTGGTGTTAATGATACAAAAGGAATTATTTTGGCAGGTAAACGCAGTTTGGTGATGGTTACTATTTGGATGGGCTTTACCTGTTTCTGTTTTATTGTTTTCAATCAAGAACTTACAGCACTCTTCAACCACGACCATGACCCCAAACTACAGGAGTATGCTCCTGGGCTACTAATTATAGCAGGCTTTTTCCAACTTGCTGACGGCTTGCAATGCGTAGGCCTAGGCATATTGCGTGGCATAGGCGATACACGCGTGCCTACATGGATTACGCTTGTGGCTTATTGGGTAATTGGCTTGCCGCTAGGTTGGCTGCTAGGTCAAAAACTTGGCTATGGTGGACAGGGCATTTGGTGGGCCCTCTGTGCGGGACTCTGTTTCGCGGCGGTTGCTTTGAATGTGCGGTTCTTTGGATTGGTGAAGAGGATGAAGTGATGTAGATTTACTATTTGGCTGACGCCTGATTACGCATTACGAATTACATCTGACGCCTGATTCTTGATGCGATAGCTGACGCCTAATTATTAATGCATATTTTTTGACATTATAAGGATCGAACATTGTTGCGTTCACTGCACAAAAAAAACCACTCAAATAGAACGACTTTCGTGTGGTTAAGACTTTTTTTATTTATAAACTATTTTTCAAAAGCTTATAGCTTGAGGTGTTTCCATCATTTGTGTCTATATATAAGATGTCCATGCCTGTAGGCAAGTGACCCAAGTTTTCAATAGTTAATGTTTGACCATATTGCACCGAAACATTTTGTTCGGTATATATTGTTTGACCATCTAAGCCTATTAGCTTTATGTTCAATTTAGACACTACAATAATGTTGAAGCAGCCTCTGAATTTATGGTAGATATAAATAATGCTGTAATGGCAAGTAAAAGAGTTTTCATAATTGTAATTTGTGGTACTTTTGCATACCTTCAAATACAAATAATGAATATGACTACCGATTTAAGAAGTGACACATTTACCAAACCCAGTAAAGGAATGCTAGAAGCCATGTGGGCTGCTGAAGTGGGTGATGATGTTTTTGGGGAAGACCCTACAGTTAATAAGCTAGAACAGAAAACTGCTGATACCTTTGGGATGGAAGCGGGATTATACTGCCCATCAGGAACCATGACTAATCAGACAGCCATTAAAATTTTAACCCAGCCCTTGCAAGAAGTTATTTGTGATGTGCAAGCTCATATATATAAATATGAAACAGGAGGCATGGCATTTAATTCAGGTGTTACCGCCCGCCTGATAGATGGTGATAGAGGACGGCTTTCGCCGCAAGATATTTTGAATCATATCAATGCAGAAAATGTTCATTTCGCCCCCACATCGTTGGTGGCTTTAGAGAATACGAGCAACAGAGGTGGCGGTAGTTATTATACCTTATACCAGATGAAGGAGATTAATGAGCTAGTTAGAAATAACGATTTAAAATTGCATTTGGATGGAGCTCGCATATTTAATGCACTGGCTGAAACTGGGGATAGCCCTGAGGATGTAGGGAAATTATTTGATACCATATCTGTATGTTTTTCTAAAGGTTTGGGTGCACCTGTGGGTTCTGTATTACTATCATCGAAAGAGAATATTAATAAAGCGAGAAGGATTCGGAAAGTATTTGGTGGTGGCATGCGTCAGGCAGGGTTTATGGCTGCGGCGGCACTTTATGCATTAGATAATAATATTGAAAGGCTTAAGGAAGATCACAAAAGAGCCAAGCAAATTGAAGCTACTTTGAAAGAACTAACTTATATAGAGAATGTGCTACCCGTTGATACGAATATTATCATTTTTGAATTGAACAGATCACTCTCCAATAAGGACTTCTTGGGTAAATTAGCCCAGCATCATATTAAAGCCCTATCTACATCTAACCAAACCATTCGTTTTGTAACACATTTGGATTTTACTGATGAGATGTTGGGCGACTTGGTGAAGGTACTGAAGGGGATGTGATGATTTACGATGCACGTCCAAATAGCGCTCGAGATTGCTGACGCCTGATTATCAGGTTTGCGTATTCGACCACAGGGGGTCGAATACGCAAACCTGAGTCCACAAAGGGATATATCGAATTTTACCAGCACAAATGTCCCTTAACCCTGTATTTGTGATTCTACTTGCAATGTCTAAAATAAAATGGAGGTGCAATAAAGGTCACAAAAAAACCCATTTCTATAATTAGAAACGGACTTAGGGAATTGTTGATATAAAAAGTTATTCTTCTATCTTGTAATTTACTGGCAACGAGTACTTCTGTCTTACAGCTTTTCCTTTCCTTTTGGCAGGTACCCATTTACCACGGCCGCTTATTTTTTTCATTACCCTCAGGGCTTCTTCATCCATGCCTTTGCTAACTCCTTTAGATATATATATACTTGAAAGGCTTCCATCGAGCTCGACAAAAAAGCTCACATATACTATACCTTCAATACCAGCACTTTTTTCGTATTCGGGGTATTCCAATTCTCCTTCTAAGTATTGATGCAATTTAGAAAATTCAGCCATTTCATCTACCTCATTGGGGTTATAAAAATCTGGCTCTACAGGATCTTGCTTTTTAAATTCTACATTGTCATCAATCTTTCTATTCTCATCTCCATCTTGGGTTTTCGTATCGGCATGTGTTAAATCTTCATTTTTTTCTATCTGATGCTTTTCGTCAATCTTTTCATCCTCTACTATTTTGGGAGGCGTGAATTGTTGCATCTTTAATTTTGGTGGCGGCGGAATAACTGGTGGGGGTGGTTTCTCCATATCTTGTGGCGGAGGTGCCATCAGTTCCACTCTTGTTTTTTTCTTTTTTTCTACTTTGCTTTTTTCCATGTCCTCTTTAAAATACTTCGCAATCATTGGTGCACTCATCAATAATATAAAAGCTAAGATAGAAATAACACCTGAACGCGTAACTACCTGGGGGTAGAATATGCGTAGGTCATATGCACCATATTTTTTATTTTTACGCTCAAAAATAATTTCGAGTATGTCGTTTCTGAACATGTTCATAATCGCGTTGTGTTTTTGTTGGGTTTGATTTTGTTTATGCTGTATTAGTAAACGATTATTCTACAAAACCTTTTTTCTTGAGGTTAACTTGGTCGTCGGTTTGAAAATCGACAACCGCAAATTGTTTGACTCCACAAATCTCGAACTCGTCCAATATATCTACCAGATTGCGGTATTTGCTATCTTTCATGGGCTTAATCAATATCACTATTTCCTGACTTTTTAGTTTGGGTAAAATGATATTTCTTACTTCAATTTGCTTTGCTTTTAATACTTTTCTAATCTTCTCAGGGCCAAAAGTGGTCTTTGAAATATCAGGGTCTTTTTTTAGCATACCCATATACCAAAATATCTGATCGTCTTTACCTAAAATCAGGGTCATTGATTTAGATTCGGGGATGGTAAGATCTTCAACAGGTTTTTCATCAGTGGGCATGGTTACTTCCAATGCACTGGGCTTGGCCATAGTAGTAGCCAACATAAAAAAGGTAACTAACAGGAACGCCAAATCAACCATGGGTGTCATGTCGATTCGGGTTGAGAGTTTCTTCCCTTTTTTCTTTCCTTTATGCTTGCCTCCGCCTCCGGAGCTTTCTATATCTGCCATTAGTAGTTAGTAGTTAGTAGTCAGTCGTTAGTGATTAATCGTTAGTCGTTAGTCGTTAGTCGTTTGGCCATGCGGCAGATAACAGTTAACAGGTTTATTTTTTTTGTTTTCCACTGCTGGCCATTCGGTTTTCTTCTTGACTGGTAATCATTTGGAAGCGGTGACCTTGAATAGTTTTGTTAGTTAGTACTTGTATTACTTCTTTAATAATTGGGTAATTGGTTTCGCCATCGGCTTTAAGTGCAATTTGGGAGCGGGGACTTGCTTTACGGGCGTTCCACATCCAAAAAAATAGTTCATTCTTTTCAGGTATGCTGTCCCATTTAATTCCTGCTTGTTTTTTACGCATTTCGTCGGGTTCAAGTTTAATCCACTCTGCAAGTTCTTTGGCGGGAACTCCAAAACTGCTTTGAAGAGAGAATTTTTTTCTTTCTTCATCGGTAAGTTTTATGTCGGGTGCAAAGTCTTTAATAAAACCGTCCAACATATCTTCCATATTTTTGGGATTGTCCATACCCAAAAAGATACGTCCGTCTTTACTTACCGTGATGGTAATTAAATCTTTATCAGGGATAGGTGTGGTAAGTGATGATGATGGCAGTATTACTTGCACCGGTTCATCGGGTCTAAATTTGGTGGCCAGCATAAAGAACGTAACCAATAGGAAACCCATGTCGACCATGGCTGTCATATCGATAAACGTACTTTTGCGGGGGATTTTTACTTTTGGCATTGCTTATATTTTTTAGCTGCTAAAAGATTAACTATGTTTGGCTGCAAAAGTTTGTGTGATACTATAACCACTCTCGTCTATACCATAAGTTAGTTTATCAATACGTGTGGTGAACATATTATAGAATATGATAGCCAAAATAGAAGTACCGATACCGAAAGCAGTATTAATCAAAGCCTCAGAAATACCAGTAGACAAAGCAGAAGCATCTGGTGCACCGGCATTAGCCATAGCTGAGAACGCTTTAATCATACCCAATACCGTTCCTAACAATCCTAAAAGTGTGGCTACAGATGATATGGTTGAGAGTACCACCAGGTTCTTTTCGAGCATAGGTAATTCCAAAGAGGTGGCTTCTTCAAATTCTTTTTGAATAGCCAATATTTTTTGGTCTTTGGGCAAATCATGATTTTCGCTCATCTCCTTATATTTTAACAAACCAGCGCGGGCTACATTGGCCACACTGCCTTTTTGTTTGTCGCAAGCAAGTAAGGCAGCTTGTACATCGCCACTATCTAATTTGTTTTTGATTGTGCGAGAAAAAATATTGATATTTTGTGTACCACTTGCTTTGATGATGGTAACGAAACGTTCCACCACAAAAATGATAACGGTAAGCAATAATCCCAATAGAATAGGAACAATAACACCACCTTTGTGAATAACACCAAACCAATGTTCAATGCCATCTTTTACAGGCTCTTTAAGTGGATCGCCATCCATAAAATTATCTTCATTGCCCAATACATACATAAAGGTAAGTATACCTACTACAAATGCTACCGGCACAACAATAAATGCAAACATGGCTGCAAAGCCTGAGGTTGATTCTTCTTTTTTCATGATTCTGTTTCTTACTAGTTTATTAATTTTTTTTAGGAGTGCAAAAATAGATTTTGTTTTGATTTAAACAAGTGTTGTTTTTGTTAAATCTTTTTTTTATTATAAAAATTTGGACATCTCCGTCTATTTTGTGGGTAATAACGCAACTAATCGTGTTTGGTTGCATTCGTATATTTGTAGTTCAGTCAAAAGATTGTCACTTCCCTTAAATCAAATCACAAACATTTGAAAGCCATGATTATTAAAACCCATACTTTGATTCAAAAAACAACCCTAGCTATTTTCAGTGGTCTTATCATTTCATTTAGCTCATGCGTACCGATGAGAAAATTTGAAGATTTGCAAGCCGCCAAACTTGCCTCCGACTCTGCAAATAAGAGTTGTTTGGAAATGTATTCAAAACTTCATGAGCAGGACTCGGCTCACGAGGCACAGGTAGCAGCATCAAAGAGACTCATCCAGAAATTGAAGGAGGATAGCTTAGAGACCAATACCATACTTGCCAAACAAAGGGAGCTTTATAAAGAGCTAAACGAAACCTATGAAAAGGAAATCAAATTTGGCAGCATGGAAGCCCAGCGTAAAATGGACCAGTTGAAAGAGTTGGAGGCTAAGTATAATGAACGATCGAAAGAGTTGGCAGAAAAAGAAGCTAAACTTAGTCAAATGAAAGATGAGGAACAAAAGCTACAAACAGAAAAAGGTAGTCTTAGCAGCACATTGCAAGAGCGTGATAAAGCATTGCAAGAAAAAGAACAAAAACTTGCCGAGTTGCAACAAATTCTTCATAGCAAAGATTCTTCGGTAAAAGCTTTAAAAGCATCGGTAAGCAATGCACTTTTAGGATTTAAAGATGCAGGCTTGGAAATAAATATTAAGAACGGGAAAGTATATGTATCGCTCAGTGAGCAGTTATTATTTGCATCGGGCAAAACTGATGTAGATAAAAAAGGGCGTGAAGCATTATTGCAACTAGCAACCGTGTTGGACAAGCAAAAAGATATTAATATATTGGTAGAAGGGCATACCGACGATGTGCCCATTAAAACCGAAAAGATTCAAGACAATTGGGAACTGAGCGCAATGCGTGCAAATAGTATTGTACGTATTCTAACCAAAGATGGCAGTATAGATCCTAAGCGCATTATGGCTGCTGGCCGCAGTCAATATTTACCAATTGACCCAAGCAAAACGGCAGAAGCAAGAAAGAAAAATAGAAGGACTGAAATTATATTGACGCCTAAGCTTGATGAGCTGTTGCAGATTATAGATAATCAGTAGGCAGTAAACAGTAGTCAGTAGTCAGTAAAGAGTAAGTATTCGTTAGTTCTATTTTTCTGTAAATAAAAAAGCCGGTAAATTTACACATGCTTCGTCATAGCTACGCCACGCACTTGCTTGAAACGGGCACAGACCTCAGATATATCCAAGAATTACTAGGACATAAAAGTAGCCGTACTACTGAAATTTATACCCACGTGAGTTTAAAATCACTTCAAAAAATTGCGAGCCCATTGGACCAATTAGAAATAAAATAATGGGAAACAACTTGCAATTAAAAACTTCCTACTATATTCGCATCCTGTTAGATTGGAGAAGTTTTTAGATAAAAACCTTCCCCTATATACAAGTTATGTGCAATTGATGCCGATGCCGGGCAAGAATAGCGATGTCATTGCTGCTGGGCCGAAGAGGTGACAATAAAGATTAAAAGATTAATGGAATGGATATATGATAGTTATTTTGCAAAAAAGTAACCCAAGTTGTTTCGATTGTTAT